>BTUM01000014.1:0-122877 GCA_045863235.1 Candidatus Xenobia bacterium
CAGGACTGGTGCCGAGTGACTTCGGATTACACCACTTCCTGAGACACGATCCAACGGTTACAACGGGCCATCGATAAGGCCCTCGGACTTGCTGAACATACAGATTTGGAAACGTCTGTGCTGCCAACCCTGCTCCGATTGGCGCGAGAGGTCGCCAGGGAGCGAGCCTCGCCCCCCGATTTGGAGGAAGGCCTGACCGGACACCGCTTGCAACAGTTGTTCCGCAATCTCTCGGATGTCGACAGGGCCGACCTGATTGTCTCGCTCGAGCGTCTGGGACTTCCCCTGCGCCAACTAGCCGACCAACTGGGGGTCGGCGTCCGAAGACTTCAAATGCTGCGAATGCTGACCCGGTTTCCGGCGGATGTGAAAGATCTTCTTCGTCAGCGAAACATTCGGGAGGCGAAATTACGGCCACTCTGGCGATTCCCTGCCGAGACACGGGACGAGCTTGCACGGGTGATCGCACTGCACTCTCCAACCTGTACCCAGGTCAATGCGTGGGTAGAACGGTTGGAACACGCCATGGAACTTGAGAATCCTGGGCCTGCACCGAGCCTATTGCTAGAAGGAATATCAACAAAGCGATCTACCCAGATCGCAGGCGACTCGGGTCTATAAGCGAATCACCGATATCAGATCCAGAGACATAGGGGGAGAACGAGAGATGGCAAGAACCGCTGCTAAGCGCACCCTTACATTGGACCTCAAAGTTGGGGACAGAAACCAAGAGGTCGCTATGGTTTACTGGTTCATGAAACGTTTTGGCTACTTTGATGGGATCCGCAGCTGGCATCCGACCGATTTGTATACACCGGCCCTAGAAGAAGCCGTTATCCGTTACCAGTCTTTCAACGGCTTGGCAACCACCGGCTTGGTTAACGCAGAAACCCGCGCCCAGATTTCAGCACCTCGCTGTGGGTGCCCCGACATCGTGCCGGTTAAACTCGCCAATCGATGGCCCTCTAAGAATCTCAAATATCACTTTGAGAACTATACAGCCGATATGACTCAACAACGAGTGCGTGCTGCAGTGCAGCGCGCACTCTCCACCTGGGCGGCGGAGGGATTCACCTTTACAGAGGGAGACAATACGTCTGAGATCAGAATCAAATGGGGAACTGGCGACCACGGCGACGGCTATCCTTTTGACGGTCCGGGGAAGGTCTTGGCACATGCATTTTACCCCCCGCCGCCTGCTAATCCGGTAACGGGGGATGCCCACTTTGACGACGCAGAGAAATGGTCAGACGACAACCCACCCACCGGTTTCGATCTCGAAACGGTGGCTCTGCACGAGTTCGGGCATACATTAGGGCTGGACCATTCACCCGATAGGAACTCAGTAATGTATGCTTCCTACAGTGGAATTCGAAGAGTCCTCACGGCAGACGACAAGAAGCGTCTTAAGGACCTTTATAAACCATTCTCGGGCAACCCTTCCTTCGAAGCAGTTGATTCGGCCCTGCTAGTCGCGATCGCCAACAATGCTGCGGCACTGGCGGAGAAAGTTTTCGAGAAGGAGTCCAATGCCAGTCGGCCGACCATGGTGACCAACGTCGAGGCCATTATCAGCGCATTCAAGAGAGGCCTTATTGACAGCCACGATGACTGATTGTCGGCTTTCTGTCGCCGTGAACATTTTTCTTGCCACCCCTCGTAATGTTTATCTGGCGCGGTATCCGAGCTCCGAGCTCGCCCGTCTCTGCAGAGCTCCAGCTCTGCCCGAAGGTCGCCGAGGAGGATAGGTGCCTTAGGTGCCTCGTGTTCGTAGGCTGCGCTACTCGCTACTCCAAACGACGCATGTGGACCGGCTCAAGCGGGCGACCAAGTCAAGTCGTCTGATCGTCTGCTCGTGATTGAACGCCCGACATGAGGATCGACAAAGTCGCGTTTGGCGGGGGTCGGAGGGAGGCAGCCCCCGTGGTGCCATGTTGTCCTGCCCAAGCATCCTGCTCAGGAGGGTTTCTGGACCCTGCACCGTACATTCCGCCAGTCACAGACTTCGCGTACATCGTACACCGGCTGGGTCTTCAACCTTCAATCATCTCCGCTGGACGTTGAAGTGCAAGCTCTCTGGTCTTGCAGTTCTGGCGCGTTCATTCCCTGATGCCCGCCCCGCAGGCGTCGGAGACTCGTCGAGCGTCAGCACCTGGCTTCCTGGCTCGACAAGACGACAAGATGGAGGATGGAGGACTGCTGAGCCAGATAGATCGATAGATCGGCTCGAGCAACTCGCCCACTCTGTGCGTGAGCCGCGTGAGCGTCCTGCGGGCCACGAATACGCCCGGCGTCAACCAGGATTGGAGACTGCCAGGACCTGGGCCAGGGCCATAAGCAGCTCGGGCCCTTGAAGCGGCTTGGAGAGAAGGCCGTTCATCCCCGCCTGCAGGCAGGGCCGCAGGGCGGTCTCTCGCTTGCCGGCCGTGAGGGCCAACATGGGGCAGGCATGGCCCTGGGCGCGCAGGAGGCTGGCCACCTCGGCGCCGCCCATCCCGGCGACCTGGAGATCGATCAACAGGACGTCAAAGTCCATCAGGGCACACATATCGATGGCCGTTGGCCCGTCCGGGGCGATGATCACCTCATGACCGATCGGGGCCAGCACCTGGTGAACCAGCGCCTGAGTGGCCGGGTCGGCGTCCACCAGCAGAACCTGCAGCGGCCCGGCCGGGAGCTGCTGGGGCACGGTCGCGGAGGGAGGCGCCAGGTCCAGGGCGGGGGGATCGAGGGCGCGCAGCAGGACCTCGCGCACCTGGCTGGCAGGCGGGCGCAGCTCAGGGGTCTTATCGAGCAGGCGGACGATGACGGCGTCGAGCTCGCGGGGCAAGTCAGGCCTGAGGTCGCGCAGGCGGGGCGGGGGCTGGTCCAGGTGGGCCTTCATGATCTCGAACTCGTTTTTTCCGGGGAAGGGCCACTGCCCGGTCAGGGCGTGGAACATGGTGCAGCCCAGGGAATAGAGATCACCCGGCGGCCCCACCTCCCGCGTGCTGCGGATCTGCTCGGGGGAGACATAGGCGGCGGTACCCATCATCACGCCCGGCTCAGTCAGGCCCGACTGCTGGCCCTGGCGCCGCACCAGCCCGAGGTCTGCGATCTTGGCCACCCCGTCCCGACTGAAGAGGATGTTTCCTGGCTTGATGTCGCGGTGCACCAGGCCTTGATCGTGGATGTACTGCAGCCCCAGGCAAACCTGGGCGAAGATCTCCAGGGTGCGGCTCAGGGTGAGCGTGCCCTGCAAGAGCTCGGCCAGGTCGCCGCCCTCGAGCAACTCGATGAGCAAGAAGTGCTGCCCCTCCCACTCGAAGCTCTCGATGAGGGAAACGACGTTGGGGTGGGAAAGGGCGGCCAGCGCCTCGGCCTCGTGTCGCTGGCGCTGCGTAAACTCGGGATCGCAGCCCACGGGCAGGACCTTGACGGCGACTTCCAGGCCCCAGCGGGTGTCGAGGACCTTGAGCACCTCTCCCATCCCGCCATGCCCCAGGACGGAGAGGTAGTTCAGGAAATGAGGCAGCTCCTGTGGCACGCGGACCCACTTCCCCATGCTGGCGCGTCAGTTCCTGGTGAACCTGGGGTCCATATCAGAGTTTGCCCAGGTCCGCGTCCCGAAGTCCCACCAGCACCGAATCGCCCGCCGGGGTCACGCGCAACTCGCCGTAGCGAGCCGCGGCGAAGTGCTCGGCCTGGCCCTCCTGGAAGAAGTAGCTCTCGGCTCCCAATCGGGGCTCTCCCTCGGGTCCGCCGCGATAGCGCAGCAGCAGCTCGCCGGGAGCCAGCTGGCCACCCTCGTAAGGACGCACGAACTGAGCCACGCCCCGGGCGTCGAGCTGGATCACCATGCGACCCGAGCCGCTGACCCGGCTGGCCAGGGCATAGCGAAGGCGCATATAGTCTCCCTGCATCAGCGAGCGGGGGTCCACCGGAGCAAGCTCGAGCAGAACCGGTTGGCCTCGCGCCAGCAACATTTCCTTTTGAGCCACGAGCAGGCTGGGAACCCCCAGCGCCAGAACCAGACCCAGCCAGAGCAGCAGACGACGGCTCATCGCAGCAACCTCCAGCGCACCAGCAGCAGCACGCCCCCGCTGAGGGCCATCAGGCCCGACTTGGCCAGCAGCGTGAGTCCCAGGTCATAGTAGTAGAGGGCTCCGCAGACGATCAAAAAGATCCAGGCCAGACCCTGTAGCAGCAGGCTGCGCCGGTAGAATCCCAGCATCAGGGCTCCCAGAGCGGCCGGTATGCCGGGCGCGCTCAAGGTCGACAGCCCCAGCACCGCCACGCCCAGCGGGCCCCAGAATCGGCCCGACAGTCGCCAGGCCAGCCCGGACACGGCCAGGGTCAAGACAGCGGCAGTCCAGTAGCCGGGCTTCAAGATCAAGATCAGAGCAAAGCAACCCACCACCGAGGCGAAGGACAGCGGTGGGAGGGCGGGCCCCAGGGGGGTGGAGGCCAACCGGGGGGCCTGGAGCCACAGCCATCCAGCCGTCAGGGCGATTGGCACGACCACCATGGCGGGGGTGAGCCACCCGTACTCGAGACAGAGATAGGCCAGGATGGCGCACATGGCCAGGCAGGTGAGAAAACGGCCGGTTCGGTCGGGATAGACCCCGATCAACAGGGCCATGAAGACCATCGTGACGGGGGCCCAGAGCTCGTCCATCAGCCACCCCAGACCCACGGCCACCAGGATCTGGCTGGTCAGCATCCCGGCCAGGGCCAGCTGATTGAAGAAGTCGTTGCTGCCCTCGCGGATGGACCTGCGCAGGAACGTGGCCCCCAGCCCCAGGATCAGCCCCAGCACCAGGAGCGACAGCTCTGAATTGAGCAGCTGGGCCAGAAGGAGGCAGACCACAGCGAAAAGCGAGGCAAGCCAGGCTCCCAGGCCCAACAGCAGGCGGATGAACCAGGGAGGGCGGTCATGCTCGTCCATGGCTTCCAGTTGGGGCAGGGCCTCGGGATCGATCAGGCCCTGGCGGCTCAGCTCTTGCAGAAGCTGGGGCCAGTTCATCGGCGGGCCTCGAAGCGCAGCCAGGAGGCGGCCAGAGCCAGCTGGGCCAGCAGAATGACGGCCAGCAGAAGCCAGAAAGCCGGGCTGTCGGCCATCTGCCCGAAGGCTTTGATGAAGGCCGTGGTCAAAAGCGTGATGACCGAGCCGGCCGCCAGAGCCAGGAAGAAGAGCTGATGACGCGGGCGATACCACAGCACCACCAGAGGCAGGGCGACCAGGGCGGCCAGGGGGGCCTCGCCCGAGATCTGCTGGCAAACGGAGGCCCAGGTCAGGCAGCCCACCGCCAGGGTCCCCAGGGCGGCCACCAGCCAGCCCCGCTGAGCGCGTTCGCCCACTACCCAGAAAATCGCATTGCATCCAGCCAGAATCAGGGTAAAGGCCGGCTCCTCAGGGCCCATCCCCAGCTCCTGGGAGAGATAGAGCCCCAGAGACAGGTTCCCCAGCAAGGTCCATCCCAACCAGAGCGGAGAAAGCCCGGCCGCCGCCACCCAGGGAATCGCCAGCAAGGCCCAGGTGGTGAAGAGCAGGTAGGAGTCGGCGCCGGTCTGGTAGGCCTGGCCATAGACCGCCAGCAGAGCGCCGATCAGGGTGCTGGCGGCGGCCAGACAAACCCGCCCGGCCAGGTTGTCGCGCCGACCGGCCAGGAAAAGGGCCACGATCAGTCCCTCCAACAGGCCCAGCTTGGCCAGGTGGCTTAAATCTCGCCAGTTGTAGGCAAAAAAGAAGAAGACACCGGCCAGGAGCAGCAGGGCGCCCAGTCCGGCCAGTGCCCGATCCAGGAAGCTCCGCCAATCCTCCGCCGAGGGAGGGGCATAAATCAGCTCGAGACCGCGCTCCACAGCCCCCGGTGCGACTCCCGGTTGGGCCCGCAGGGCGGCCACTCGCTCGGGATCCATACCGCCATCATGAGGGGTGGTCCATCCCGAGTAAAGGGGGCATCTGACCCAACGTAGCTCGCGCCCGCCTTTCTGCTGAGCAAACCTCGATGCGACCGGATGATGCCCAAAGTTGACACGCTCGGTGTCGGCTCATGAGCAGACACGGTGCCCGGATGGTGGTTGAACCGGTCGTGGTCGCGAACTCGAAGTCGCTGTGGGGCGCGCCCGCACAGCGCCTGACGGAGTGCGACGAGCGCCCCCACGCGGGCGAGCCTGAGTCCCGCTTGCGAAAGGCCGGGCCGCAAGGTCCTCGAATCATCGCCCATGAGGACCCTGTGGGTGTGGCTCATGACCCTGGCCCTGGCTGCGGCTGAGCCCACTACATTGCCCGTTTCCCTCGACCCGGCCGGGCCCTACCTGATTCTGGTCAGCGCCCGGGCCGAGAAGGCGAGCCCTCAGGCCCTGACTCAGGCCCTCGAGCTCCATCCCAGAGCGATCCGAGGGCGCCTCGACCTGCCCGAACTGGCCCAGGCTTCGAAGTTGCTCGAGCGTCACCGCCCGCACTTCACGCTGGTCGTGCTCATGCCCGACGAGTTGGACGCCAACCTGGCCTGGAAGTGGCTCGAACGGACCGCGGGGGTGGACAGCGATCCCTTCGTGGACACGCGCACGGGCTTTCTGACGGCCCCCCAGGCGAGCGCCTACTTCCAGCGACTGACAGACGTTCTGGCCGGTCGCGAGCGCGTTCCAGGCATTCTGGTGGACAACCTGGGCCCCATGAGCCAGGGGCTGAAGAGTGGCCAGCTCCAGACTTCGCGGTCGAGCTTCTTTCTACGGGCCCTCAAGGGGCTCCAGGTGATCACGCTGTCCCACGGACCGGGCAAGCCCCCGGCGGCCGCCCTCGAGTCGATGAGCACCGCGGGGGTTCTCCACCTGGGCGGACACGGGGTTCCGGATCGTGTCACAGAGGGAATGACGGCCTCCCAGGTCGGCCAGCTCCAGCTCCCGCCAGCCTTCGTGTTCAACGGCTGCTGCTACGGCGGGGTGACCGGCCGCTACTACGAGGCCGGGCGCTGGCAGACAGCTGGCACAAGCTTCTGCCTGGCCCTGCTCGGCCGCCGCCCGCTGGCCTACTTCGCCAGCCTGCACCCTGATCACGGAATGCCGGTGTATCAAGAGATCGAGCGCCTGGCCTGGCAGGGGGGCTCGGCGGGCAGCCTCATCAAAGCCACCCACGACGAGGTGATCCTGGCTCTGGGCTCGGCCGACATGCCTATTCTCAAGTCCGGACAGCCGCCCAGCTGGACCCCGGGCCAGTTGATGCTCTACGGCACCGCCTCCCGGGTCCTGTTTGGCGACCCGGCGGTGGTGCTGGGCCTGCCACAGGTGCCGGCCCCGCTCTCGCTCGCGCCCGGGGAAGTGCGGGTGCAAAACCCGGCCCTGGCCGCCTCCCTGACCGACACGTTCGCCGGCGATCTGTGCAGCACGCCCAACATGTTCAACGCCCGGGCCGTGTTCTTGTTGAGCGGGCAACAGGGCCCCGTGAAGATCACCGGCGTGAGGGTCGGCCAGCGAGCCCTCCGCTTTCGGGTGGTTGGGCAGGCCGTGGAACTGGGGAAAGGGTTGCATGTCCAGGTCGACTGCGAGTCGACCGGGATGTTTCGCTCGCCGTTCTTCTCACGCCGCTCTCGCATCCTCTGGCAGAAATGAAGGTCCCGGCCCACAAGGAAGCGGGCCTGCCAGGGCAGGCCCGCCGCTCAAGCCGAATCGAGAGTTCGATGCGTGTGCTCAGGCCCCGGCCAGCACGAACTTGAAGGTGTGCACGTTCTCGCCCTCGGTGCCCATCACGAGGGACGGATCGTAACCACGCTCGCCTTCCTCGCGATCGATGATGGGGTCGACGGTGTTGTAGGGATCGTCGTGGAAGTAGAGCTGCGAGAGCAGCGGCTGGTAACCGGGGGCGCTCACCTTCACATGCACGTGAGCCGGCCGGAAGAGCCGCTGGCCGGTGCCCGGGTCGACGCCCAGGTCGTAGTTGCCCGGGCGCACGGCGTCAAAGTCGGCTTTGCCCTCGCCATCGGCCTGCTGGCGGGCACGGCCGCGGAACTCGGAGCTCTCCATGTCGTAGACGCCGTTCTTGTCGGCCGTCCAGACATCCACCATGGCACCCGGGATGACGTGGCCATCGGTGTCCACCACCTGAGTGCGGTAGCTGACCCGGGTGCCCTCTTCGGCGGCCGAGAACAGCTCGGAGCGCACGGGGGCGTTGGGGCGGTAGTAAGGTCCCTGCACGTCCCCGAGGGTGGGGGCGAGCCGCTCGGCCGGCCTGGTCAGGCTGAGCAGCTGGGCGCGGGTAGGAAAGGCCTGCGGCGAGGCGCTGGACTCGAAACGGTCGCTCGCGCCGGCCGTCTGGGGCTGGCTGGCGATGCGGCTATACTGAAGCTGGGGCGCGGTGGCGGTGATAACCATGAAAGGGTCCTCCCCGATATATTTTGCTTGATTCGCGCAGACTAGCAGATCGGCAACAGGAGGCTTGTTACGCTTTGTCGCCCGGATCGTTAACGCCCGGACAGGGGCGGGAAGCCCGCTGGCAGAAGCTCAGCCAGCATGTTCTTCTCGCCTTACCGGCACGGCTTCGTGCGCGCCAGCGTGGCCGTTCCCCACGTCAAGGTCGCTGACACGGCTTTCAACCTGGAGGCCACCCTGAAGCTGGCCCGCCGCGCCAGCGAGGCCCGCGCTGCCCTCTGCCTGTTTCCCGAGTTGGGGCTGTCGGCTTACTCCAACGACGACCTGTTCTTTCAGGATGCCCTGCTCGATGGGGTCCTCCAGAGCCTGGCCGAGTTGGCCCGGCAGAGCGCCGAGCTGACCCCGGTTTTGCTGGTGGGAGCCCCCCTGCGCTTCCAGGCCGCCCTCTACAACTGCGCCGTGGTCGTCTACCGGGGGAAAGTGCTGGGCGTGGTCCCCAAGACCTACCTGCCCAATTACCGCGAGTTCTACGAAAAGCGCCAGTTCACGTCGGGGGCCTCGGCAAGCTTTGGCGAGGTCGAGCTGCTGAGCCAGCGGGTCCCCTTCGGCAACGACCTGATCTTCCAGGGTCCGGGCGATTTTGCGCTGGCCGTGGAGGTGTGCGAGGACGTGTGGGCGCCCATCCCCCCTTCCACCTACGCCGCCCTGGGTGGGGCCACCGTGCTGGCCAACCTGTCGGCCAGCAACATCACCGTGGGCAAGGACGAGTACCGCCGCGATCTCTGCGCCTCGCAGTCGGGCAAGTGCGTGGCCGGCTATCTCTACTCGGCGGCCGGCCCGGGCGAGTCCACCACCGATCTGGCCTGGGATGGCCACGCCCTCATCTACGAGAACAACGAGAAGCTGGCCGAGTCGGAGCGGTTCAGCCGCGAAGAGCAGCTGATCCTGGCCGACCTCGACCTCGAGCGCCTGGTGCAGGATCGGGTGCGCCAGTCGAGCTTTCACGACTGCGCTGCCCTGCACGCTGAGCGCGTGCGGGCCCTGCGCCGGGTGGAGCTGCCCTTCCGGGCTCCCGAGGGCGAGCTCGGCCTGGAGCGGGCGGTGGATCGCTTCCCGTTCGTCCCCTCCGACACGCAGCACCGCGACCAGCGCTGCTACGAAGCTTACAACATCCAGGTGCACGGGCTGGCCAAGCGGCTCGAGCAGACGGGGGTGCGGAAGCTGGTCATCGGGGTCTCGGGAGGGCTCGACTCCACCCACGCCCTGATCGTGGCCGCCCGCACCATGGACCGGCTGGGGCTCTCACGCGGCAATATCCTGGCCTACACCATGCCGGGCTTCGCCACCTCGGATCAGACCCTGGAGAACGCCCACCGGCTCATGCGCGCGCTGCACGTCAGCGCCCACGAGCTCGACATTCGCCCCAGCTGCCTGCAGATGCTCAAGGATCTCGGCCATCCCTACTCCGAGGGCGAGCCGGTCTACGACATCACTTTCGAGAACGTCCAGGCTGGCGAGCGCACCTCCCACCTGTTCCGGCTGGCCAACCACCACGGCGGTCTGGTGGTGGGCACGGGCGACCTGAGCGAGCTGGCGCTGGGCTGGTGCACCTACGGGGTCGGTGACCACATGGCCCACTACGCGGTCAACGCCTCGGTGCCCAAGACGCTGATCCAGCACCTGATCCGCTGGGTCATCGCGAGCGAGCAGTTCGGGCCAGAGACCGACGCCACCTTACAGAGCATTCTGGAAACGGAAATCACCCCCGAGCTGGTTCCCGGAGGCCAGAGCACCGAGGCTACGATCGGCCCCTACGAGCTGCAGGACTTTCATCTCTACTACCTTACCCGCTACGGCTTTCGCCCCAGCAAGGTGGCTTTTCTCGCTCACCACGCCTGGAGCGACCGCGAGCGCGGGCGCTGGCCCGAAGGGGTCAGCGAGCGCCGCCAGTACGACCTTTTGACCCTCAAGAAGTGGCTGGAGGTCTTCTTGTTCCGCTTCTTCCAGATCAGCCAGTTCAAGCGTAGCTGCATCCCCAACGGGCCCAAGGTGGGCTCGGGCGGCTCGCTCTCGCCCCGAGGCGACTGGCGGGCGCCCTCCGACTCGGAGGCCCGGGTGTGGCTCGACGAATTGCAGCGCAACGTGCCAGACGGCTAGACTTCGTCGCCTTGACGCGTTGGAAATTCAGTTTCGAAAGAACACCCTCAAGGGGAGCTGGACGACCTCCAGAGTCTCCGACCCGTAGCGCTTGCGGGAAAGCTCGAGCTGCAGCTCCAGCATGTCCTCGCTCAGAGTAAAGTCGCAGCGGGTGACGTTGCGGGCCAGCAGCTTGCCGCCGGTACGAAATCCGGCCAGACCGACGAGCGGCGCCGGGGTGGAACTGGGTGGCACCAGCGGCGTCTCGGTCCAGAAGACCTCCCGAGTGGCCGAGTTGTAGTAGCAGATGAGGTACTTGTGCCAGAGGGGGCTGCGGGTGCCGGGATCATAGTCGTACTCCTGGGTGGCATCGTTCCAGCAGGTCAGGAATGCGACCGCTGTTCCCGTGCCCGGACCGGGGTCGAGCACGGCGCTGGCGTAGACGCTGCGCTCGATCTCTCGGCTCAGGCGCCCGGTGATGACCTGGGCCTCCTGAAGCAGTTGGGTCTGAGCCTCGGACTTCTTCCAGGCGCTGGCCCCGGTGCGGTAGATGAAGAACATCATGAGAAACAGGATGGCCAGCAGCATGTAGGCAACCATGGCCTCGATCAGCGTGAATCCCTGTCTGTTCGTCATGGGTGCAGGTGGGTCTCCAGCACGACATTGCCCGTCTGGCCCCAACGAACCTGGACGGAGATGCTCCTGAGGGTGGGGGAGATCTCCTGACCGGTCACGATGATGTCGAACTTCTGGCTGCTGAGGGTCTGTCCCGGATAAGGCCCGGGAGGAAAGAGCAGCGGGGGGGCGCCGACCGTGGGGTCGGGATTGCGTCCGTCAAAGGTGTAGGCGCCGTTGGGGATATAGCCAAAGCCGCCCTTCTTGATGTTGAACTTGACCTGCTCGAGAACCTGGTGAGCAAGCTCGGTGCCGGTGGCCAGGTCGCGCGAGCGGGCCGACAGTTGCACGCCCCCCAGGAAGACTCCCACCAGACCGAGGATGGCCACCGCCACGATGCCAAAGGCCAGCACCAGCTCCGCCACGGAGAAGCCTCGGGACCTGGCGGCTGTAAACCACTTCAGAGCTGGACCTTTGCCGGACAGGAAAACCGGGCCAGGGGCCGCGCTCCCCGACGCGATCAAAGAGCGCGTTTCTGAAGACACCTAACGCCCGATCCAGGTCTCCACCGCGACGGTGGGGCCAGCCGCCGAGCCGATGGGATTGGTGAACAGGCTCTCTACATAGGTCACCCGGGTGCCGTTGGCCAGATAGATGTCGCCGGGCTTGACCGTCTTGCCGTTGATGGTGGCCGAGGGGAGCGAAGAATCGCCCTGGGTCAGGACGGCTCCCAGCACGTTCACCTCATGGGCGGCGTAGACATAGCCGTTGGTGTAGATCATTCCCTGGAAGTAGGAAGTCCCCAGCTTGTCGTAGTCGATCTGGTTGGTCAGGTTCACCAGCTCGGGCATGATCAAGTCATAACCGCCGTCGATGGCGGCATCGAAGATTCCGATATAGGCGTTGCTGCCGGTCTGCCAGGCCCCGGACTGCCATTCGGTCACAACCTGGGCGGCGGTGATGGTGGCCGGGTTGACCCCGTTCTCCGGGCCCCAGTTGACGTAGACATCCTTCAGGCCCAGGAACTTCTTGGACAGAAAGTCGCGGGCGCTGCTGGGAGGCTGGGCCTGAATGGTGGTGGCCAGGCGCCCCATCAGGTCATTGTTGTAGCCCTTCCAGAGACCGGAACCGGACGGGTAACCCAGAGTGCGGCGCTGCGAATCGAGGTCGTTCTTCAAAGCCCCGGCACCGACCATGTCCGTGTTGGCGGCCGCCGAGGCCATGGTGGCCTGCATGTCCATGATGGTGCCCTGGGCCTGGGCCCAGTTGGTGGCGAAAGTCGGATCGCTGGAGGCCAGCGAGTTGAGAAAGAGGTTGCCATCGAACCCGGTCAGGGAAACGTTGCCGCGGCTGTAGAGAGCGATGTTGTCGTTGCCGGCGATCTGAGAGTCGCCCTTGAGGGCCGTCTCTCCGCTGACATACACCGAGCCCGTGCCGGTAATCGAGCCGTTGACGGTCAGATTGCCGTCGATGTAGAGGTTGGTGCCGTCAAGCTTCAGGTCACCGTTGAGCACCACATCCCCGCTGTTGTAGAAGTCGCCGCCGCCCAGCGCCGAGGTGCCCATCGGGTTCAGCGCCGGGGAAGGGGCGGCGCTCTTGGAGGACACCGTTCCGGCGATATTGATGTTCGGGAAGGGAGCCGGGGCCTTTCCATCCTGGGTCCCGCCCTGCGGGGTGTAGCCGGCCAGGTCGATGGCCGAGGCCCCGCTGGCAACCGACGAAACCATGCCGGTAATGAGGGCCGAGCCCGCCATGGGGTCCCACTTGACGGCCGTACCAGAGCTGGCATTGCTGTGAACGCTGCCCGGAACCGGGGTGGCGTCATTGAGTGCCTTCACGCCGTCGATCTTGACGTTGCCTTCCATCACCAGGGCGCCCGAAGTCTGGATGGCGTTGGTCAGGTTGATCGGTCCACCCCCGCGGGTGATGACCGCCTCCAGAACCCGCTCGATCCCGCCTGCCCTGGCCCGAACGATAATCAGAGCAGAACTGGGGGGAACGGTGGCGGGGCCCCGATAGCTCTCGGCCCAACCGTTGGGGTTGGTCAGGTTGTTCACTGAATCCAGGTCGGTGTAGGGGGGCCCGGCCGCGAACTGAACGTCCCAGGTTCCCCCGGAGGGCAACGTGCCGCTGAGAGGTCCGGGAAGATTAAAGTTGGCCGCCTCCAGCGCCTCCATGGTGTCGGCCAGCCCCGCCTCGGCCGTGTACAGCGACTGGGTGCGCCGCTGGTGGTTCATGCTCGAGAAGAGCCCCCCACGGGCTGAAAGATACAGCGAGATGACCATCATCAAAAGGATGCTGGTCAGAGTCAGCACGCTGATCAGGGCCATTCCGCGTCGTGATGACACTCTCATGACCTCCCCTGGTCCCCCTCCCAAGGATATAGCACCATATCCCTGGGTTTCCAAGGCTAGATCGGATTGGATACACGAACAAACTACCTGGTATAATCTACCCGCTCAGTCCACCGGAAGGCCGCTGGGCACGCTCGCAGGAGCCGCAGGCAACGGAGCGGGATCGGTCAGCGAGCGCAGGAACTCCACCAGGTCGGCCACCTCTCCGTCATTGAGCGGGTTGGGCTGGCGCAGGACGGGGTCGAGGCTCTCGAGCAACCCGGCCGCGATCGACTCCTGATTGTGGACCTGCCCCTGCAGCCTGGCCTCGAGCTGGCCCGGGTCGTAGGCTTGCAGGGCCCGAGCCGGGTTGATGTAGTGCCGCACGACCGCCTCCAGGCTGGTGTAGGCCCCGGAGTGGGTCCAGGGGCCGGTGAGGGCCACGTTGCGCAGGGGAGGGGTGCGAAAGGCGAAGCGGTCGGCCGCCAGCCCCGTTTCGCGAGCGCGCCCGAAGTCGAGGGGAGCCTCGTCCCCCTTGCCCGGGCCGACCTGGGGAGCAGCGATGCTATGGAAGCTGAAGTCACTGAGCAGCCCTCCCCGGTGGCAGACCGAGCAGCGAGCCGTCCCGAAGAAGAGCAGGGCTCCGCGTTTCTGAGCCTCGGTCAGGGCGGCGTTGTCACCCGCGAGATAGCGGTCGAACGGGGAGCCGAGGCGGCTGAGCTGGCTGGACTCAAAGGCCGCGATGGCATTGGCCGCGTGCTGAAAGCCGATCTGGTCAGGGGGCACCTCGGGGAAGGCGGACTGAAACAGGCTCACATACTGGGAATTGGCCTTCAAGCGGGCAGCCAGGGCATTCCAGATTCCGGCGAAGTCGTCATCGCCCAGAGCGGCCAGCTCGTTGACCGAGCCGTCCACGGCCAGGTCACCCGGCTGGCCGCGCATCTCATCGCGCGAGGTGACCGGGAACATGGCCTGAGCCGCCAGCGCACCCGTCAGGCCAGCCGGAAGCTGAGCCCCGGCCGGGGTCTGGAGGCCGGCGGCGCGGTTGCCGCTGACCCGTCCGTCCCAGAAGAGAACCTCAACCTGCGACAGGTTGAAGAGGGCGTTGGCATTGCGGGGAATGAAGGTCTTGCCCGGGCCCAGCGTGCGCCCCGGCCCGAGCCCCGAGCCTCCGGTGCCGATGGACAGGCTCAGGCCGTCCCCGGTCTCGAGGCGGGGATGGTGGCAGGTGGCGCAGGCGATGTCCTGGTTGCCGCTGAGCAGCTTGTCGAACATGAGAGCCTGGCCCAGGGCGACGCGGGCCGGGTCGGCGGCCGGGACGATGACCGGACCCACGCCGGCAGCCGTCAGGGCGGTCCGGAGCGGGGTATCCAGGTCGGCCGGAGCAGGGGGGGCTGGCTCCACCACCGGCTGAGGGGGATCAGTCGGAGGGGCCGGGTCGGTCGAGGCGGCAGGCGAGCTGGTGCTTCCCCCGCCACAGGCGAGGCACAAGAGCAGGGCACAGGCGGCAATCTGGTTTCTCACAGGCCGATCCTACCAGCCGAGGGTGTTGGAAGGTCGGGCGATCGTGTCGAAAGTGTATCACCACCAGGGGCCCCACCAGCCATTGGGGCCTGGCCAGTAGTTCGGGGCGAAGGGCGTGGGATACCGTCCGTAGAGATAGAGCCAGCCCGGATCTTCCCAGGGGTCGTACCACAGCCAGTTGGGATAGACGGTGTAGCTGGGAGGCTCGTTGCGAGAAAGGGTGGGCGTCAGCTCGACTTCCTGAGACGGTGGGTTCTGCAGGTGCAGCTCGCCGCTTGGGTCCATGTAGACGCGGATCTCATCAGCCGGAAACTCGACCGGAGTCTCGTCCGCGGGCTGGGCGTCCACGGGGACGGCCAGGAGCAGAGCCAGCAGCAGCTTCGCGAGCATCACGTCGTGATTATACCACCCCCGCACAGGTGGCGGACTGATGCAAAGCAGGTTCCGTCAGATCAGCGACGACAGGAGCGGTCGAACGAGCGGGCGGCGACGGTCGAAGGCATCTCAGAGCTCGCGAAACATCACCAGTGCATCCACGCGGCCCAGCTGGGGATGGCGGAAGGCGCCCGACAAGCGGCCCACTGTAGCGAAGCCCAGGCTCTCCCAGAGTCGAATTGCGCTGGTGTTGGTGCTCACCACCAGGTTGAACTGCATGGAGAGAAAGCCGAGCTGGCTCGCCAGCTCGAGCGAGTGCTGGCCCAGCCGCTGGCCGACCTGCCGGCCCCGGGCTCGCTCGGACACAGCGTAAAACGCGTTGGCCACGTGGTCGGAGCGACCCGGGAAGTTGGCTTTGATCCCATAGCTTCCCAGCAGGCGGCCTTCCTCCTCGGCCACCCGAAGCGTGCAGCCGGGGCCCAGCCAGGCCTGCTCGAAGGCGGCCAGGTCGGTGTAAGCAAAGGTGGTGCCCTCCTCGATGACCTGCTGCAACAGAACGCGCCAGGCCCCCAGGTCGCGAGGCTCGAGAGGGCGGATCAGCATAGGCGTGGCTTCACCGGGAAGGTATGGGACCCTGCAGACGGAAGCAGCCTCCCCATGCGCAAGATGCTTCTGACCGCCCTCATCCTCGCCACCACGGCCCTGGCCCAGACCCCTTTCAGCACCTTCGACTGCGCCATTTACGGCACCAAGGTCGAACTCGACGAGCAGTCCTCGGTGGACGTGTGGAACGCGCCCTCCAAGAGCGAGAAGAAGGACGGCCTGGTGGTGCAGGGCACCGAGGGCCGCATCCCGGTGCAGTCGCCCAGCGTCTTGAGCCCGAGCGGGCCGAGCCACAACCTGAAGAAGAGCGAGGAGTTGCAGCTTCGGCCGGGCAGCTACACGCGCCTGGAGGGCTACAATTCAGCCCGATTCCTGCTCGCTCCCGGGGTCTACCGCATCAACTCGATCGAGCTTCACAACTCAGCCTCCATCGACCTGGATGGCCCGGTGGTGCTCTACCTGGGTAAAAGCCTTACCCTGCGCAATTCAGGCGGCCTGAACGAGCGCGGGCGTCCGGCCGACCTCGAAGTCTACCAGGCCGAGCCCCACCGGCCGGTGGAGGTGCAGGTGCTCAACTCGGCCCGGGCCCACATGGCTTTCTGCGGGCCCACCGCCAAGATCTTCATCAAGAACAGCGGCCAGGTCTACGGCTCGCTTTTAGCCCAGCAAGTGGTGCTGAGCCAGCAGGGCGCGGTGCACTATGACCCGGGCCTCAAGTCGGTGAAGATCCGCAAGTAAAGGGCCAGGCCTCTGGTCTTGCACTTACGTGCTTCCGGCACGTTCGTCAGATCCGGCTACTGGGGCGAGCAGACTCGCCTGGCTTTCGCGGCGATCTCCTCGGGGCTGAGGCGTTTGACGGCTCCGAACAGGTTCCAAAGCCTGGTCTTCATCCGCCACTCGAAGACCAGCTTGCCATCAGAGGTCCACATCAACACGGAGGGCTGCAAGAAGGCCTTCCTGGGGTAGCGCAGGGCCTGCGGGTGCTTGCCAAAAGTCGGGACCTTCAAGCTCTGGGCCAGCGTAAGCTGCGGGTCGCTCAGGATCGGGAACGTGAGCGAGAGCTGCTCGCGAAAGCGCGCGCTGACCTCAGGCGGGTCGGCGCTGACAGCCAGGAGCCTCACCGAGGGCGGCTCGAGCTTCTGGGCCTGGAGGCTCTGCACGAAAGCCTTGCAGAAGGGTCACCAGTGGCCTCGAAAGCTGGTCAGCACGGTCAGGCCGGTGCCGGGCGGCGGGGGCAGCACCTGCACCGGCGTGCCGGTGTGATCGGGCAAGGTCAGTTCCATAAGGGGCAAGTTAGCGATGGATGAGCCCTCCCCTCCCCCGATACTTCAGTGAAACAGGCGGCCGGCAAGCTTAGGGACTTGAGCGCCCCCTTCTGGCGCGGCTCGTCCCAGCGACCCTCGGTGATGAGCTCAGTTCGACTGCCCGTTGTTGGTGAACGAGAGTTGCTCCGGTGAGAACAGGTAATTCCCGGCTAACTCGGCGCCCAGACACGGGATGGGAAAGGCCAGCCGGAGGGCATCGGGGAAGAGCTGGCGCTGGACCGGGCTGGCTAACTGCCAGAGCGAGCGCGCGCCCTGAGCGCCACCCTGGAAGTTCACCACCAGGTGGGCCGAGCTCGAGGCCTCGTGACCGGTGATGTCTCGGGCGGTAACCACCATCACATAGCTTCCGTTGGCCACCCGCTGGCCGCTGGCATCTGTTCCGTCCCACACCAGCTCGAGTTGCCCCGTTCGGGGCTGGCAGACCCTGCACCGTTAGCACCGCAGGGCCCTGGTGCGATCCACCCTGGCCGTCCCGATAGATGGAGTAGCTGAGGCTGCTGGGTGGACTGGTGGCGGTTGCCCGCACCCTGGCCAGCTCGTTCTTGTGGGGCTTGACATGCTTGGAGAGCACGTCAAGCTCCACGCTCAACGGCTGGGAGGGCGGTACCACGAAGCTCCAGGTGGTGACCGTTTTGTTGCTGGGACTGACCACGGTGCCGTGATCGCCCACGGTCAAGGTGGCCGAGTGGGCTCCGGGCGCGAGGCCGGGTGGCAACGGGTAGCGGATTGTCAGGATCTCAAAGTGCGGCCGGGTCGGGTCGAGAGTCAGGTCGGTATCATAAAGAAGCTGGTTGGTGACGTCTTGTCCGTCGACCAGGAGCTGGATCTCCTCGATGTCGATCTGCTGCTGCCACATGTTGCCGTCTCCCGCCCGGATGATGAGCGATCCGCTGGCGGTATCCCCGGGGCCCGGCTGGAGCGAAAGGATGACCGGCGGAACGTGCTCGGGCTCCATTCCCTGGTTTTGCGGGGGTACTCCGGGTAAGTCCATCATGAGCTCAACCAGAACGCGCTTCTGTTCGCTGCCATCGGTCCGGGGGAAGGCGCGGCGAAGAAAGCGAGTGGTGTTGAGGAGCTCGGGTGGGGGTGCGGCGCGACTCACCAACATGAGAGAATAAGCTTTGCAGGCGTACCAGCGGTAGTATCGCGGCAGGGAGTCCTCAGTGAAGCTTGGGTCGACCTGGCCCGAGGCCACCTGCTCGAGCGAGGGAGCGCCGATCTCTGTCAGCACCTGGTTGGTCGCCTCGCGATAGGAAAGTCCGCTACGGTCTTGCAGCTGGTCCCTGCGGGCAATGAACCAGTAACTCGAGTTCGGGAACCGCGCCACCACCTGATCGGTCTCCATCCGGGCCCGGTCGTTCTGCTTGAGGCGGTACCAGATATCGGCGATGCAGATCCGGGCCGTGGCCTCGTACCCGGTGTTGGGGTGATCGGCTGCGATCTGCTCGTACCTGACGAGCGCCTTATCCCACTCGTAGTTCTCGTAGAAGGCGTTGGCGCTGGCGAAGATGGGCTCGCGAATCAGGGGGCCGAAGTCGGAGTCGTAATCGGTCGTCTCGGGGAGCTGCCCCCAGACCGGCCGGGTCAGGCTCGCGAGTAGCAAGAGCGCGAGCAGGAGTCTAGATCGCATTGACGTCTCCCTTCTTGGCGTTGGGCAGCTTTCTGAGCAGCTCTTTTCCAAACGGACTTACTGGGATGTCATCGAACAGTTTCGATCCAATGGAAGTCCAGTAGAGCCGGTAGACTCTGTAGACCGCGCGATCTGTGTTGCGGGCATCGGAATCCTTCCAATTTGTAGTGAACTTAATAAAGTAGTAGTAATCATTCTCCAACGCGCAGGCATCGTCGCAGGCGCGGTCCGCATTGGAGGCGTTGGCGAGCAGCCAGGCCATTGGCCGGGTCAGACCAACGATGGGATTCCCGTTGCGGTCCTCGCGCTGGCCTGCAAGGAACTTTTGATAATCGATCAGGATCTTTGTGTCGGTGTTAATCTCATCAAGAGGGAACGGATAGAGCGGGTGCGGGGCGCCCCCAAAGGGAGCTTTGGCGTTGTAGCCCAGCAGCAGCGACCCGGGGGTGACGGACTCGTAGAAAGCGCGACCCGGAGCGGGATTCGCCGTGCCAAAACCGCGGTAGTCGTTGAAATTGCCCACGTCCAGGACCGAGCAGCCCGCCAGGATGACGGTCTTGAGCCCGTCATTCCAGTCGTCCGGGCTGAAGGTGACGCTCTTGTAGTCCGCATGTTCCGGGTCTGGAAAGGGCAAAAAGCTCCCGTTCTGCGGACGGACGAAGACCCTTGCAAAGTCGAGACGTATTCCATAGTCGTGGTATCCCTCCCCGCTGTAATAGAGACTGGTGGCCTGGTTCTTCAGTCTCAGCCAGCATCGTCTGGGCGGGCGTGAACCCTGCGGGTAGGTGACGAGCAGGGTCTGGTAGCCCGCAGCCCGGAAGGCGTCCGCCGAGCATGGAGCATCATACTGGAATTGTTTTCGCCGAGCGGCGCCCATCGTGTCGGCCGAGTCGCGCGCCCAACCATACTGATTTTCGCGCAACGCGAGCCGCCAGCTTTGATATTCTTGAGAGTCTTGCAGATGCACCCCGTCACCGGACATATCGAAAAGGGTGAAGCTGTCACGCTTTTCCTCGAGGAAGATTTTGTTCTGCGTACCCGGAACGGGGGTGCCGACGACCAGAGCCAGGGTGCCCTCGAAGGTGGACAGCCCTCTGGAGGTGCCGGTTTTATGGAGCACAACGTTGGCCCTACCGTCCGTCTGGCTGCTCGATAGTGTGGCCTCGACCTCGACTGTCTGGAGTTGGCCAGGAACCTTCTTCAACCGAACCGTGACCTGCTTGGATTGGCCAGCTCCGCGCAGGAGAAAGCTGTTGTTCGGTTTGTCCAGGCTCAGCTCGACTTCGGCCAGTGCGAGCGGGGACTCCGAGCTAACGCCTCCCCCAGCCGCCGTACCGGCTCCGCCACCGACAATCGCGGTCTCCTCGGCGGCCTCCGTGGAACTGGCGAGCAACGTCTGCGAGTCTTCGTCCTCGACCTCGAGCACTGGGGCTCCGACCGCCACGGTCGTCTCCGCGGACCCATCGAGTCGCTCCTCCGACCCGGGCAGGGAGCTGCTCACCCTCAAAGTGGCCAGGTAGACCCCTTCCTCCACCAGAGCCCCGCTTCATTTCGGCCATCCCAGAAGGTCTCGAAACGAGTCGGCTGCTGCTCCTGGATCTCTGGATCAACGGTCAGGATGACCTGTCCGGCCAGGGTGCGCACGGGCTTCCCGTCAACCAGCCTGATCTCCAGGGTCCAGTCTGCCGCGGCCGATCCGGTCAAACCAATCGGGGTGATATCGGCCGAGACCGTGCCTCCCTCCATTCCCGCCTCTTGTTCCTCGAAGCTGAGCGGGTTGGGGTTGATGGCCAGGCCATCGATCTGCAGCAACTGAGCAGCCCCGATCGAGTAAGGAAAACTCTTCTCAACGATGAGTCCGTCCGATGCGATTTCGGCCCGAAACTGCACGGTGTAGACCCCGTCCGGGAGGGCTCCGCCATCGGCTCCAGCCGCCTCCCAGGAGACCTCGAAGAAGTCAAGGTTGTTGGCTCCCTGGAAGATTTGATCGCCCAGGCCCGGCACCTCGATTGTGATGCTCCAACTCACCTCGGGCGGATTCGGGAAGCCGCGGATGATGGCGTAAGGGATGAGGGTTACGGGCCCCACATGCCCGCTCTCCAGGGAGGGGGGCTCGCTGAAGAGGTAATCCAGCTCCAGGGTTTTTGTGCCGGGGACGAAGTAGTCGATGGTCTCTTCGGCCAGCACCTGAGGATGGGTGCCGTTGGGGTTGGTGAGCGCCTTCTCCCGCACCCAGACCCTGAGCGTGGCGCGGTGATTGCCGGTGGAGGGCTGGCCCTGGTCGTCGGTTCGATCCCAGGGCACCTGGAGCAGGAAGCTCTCGTCGAAGTCGAGCCAGTCGGCCTGCTCGAAGGTTCGCACTGTGGTACCCTGCTCATCGTTCTCGATCCGCAGGGTCCATTTGATCTGGGGGTCCTCGAAGAAGTAGGACTGCACCTCAGCGCGGAAGACCGAGGGGTGCTCCGGGTCGGGTGGGCTGGGCGCTCCACGGCTCCGCATTCGACCTCCTGCCCCGGAACTCGAGTTGTCCGATTCTTCGACGGCTTCCATTGAATCGCTTTCCAGGTCTTGTCGCAAGCGGACCGACGCGCGCTATGATCTGAGAATTCATCAGCAAGTATTGGCTGGGACGTTGAACACGTGCGCGAGCAGGTCGAGACATCGTTGGCGGCGCTGAGGGGCAAGGTCTCACTGCCTGCTCCCGGGTCTCATCAAGGCCGAACAAGTTTTCCAAAAATGAACCGCCGGTTCAAAAATTGAAACAAGCAAGACCGCAACGGAGCGCACTCAGAGCATCGTATCGAACACGAGCCCGAGCCTTGCGCAATCGCCAACAATCTCCTCGATGAGCCGTTAAGAGTCGATGAGCGCCCGGTGATGCGTTGACATCAAATTTCTTTGACGCTATGATGTCTGCATGCGGACGACCGTCAATATCGACAACGATCTGCTCGAGAAGTTGAAGCGCGAGGCTCGACGCAACCGAACGTCACTCGGCCAGACCTTGAACAGGGTCCTGCGGATCGGGGTGGAGCGTCTCCATCCCGAGGGCCGCAGCGAGTCGTTCGTGAGCCCCACCTTTGACCTGGGCTGCCCACTGACCAGCATGGACAAAGCCTTGCAGATGTCGGCCTGGCTCGAGGACGAGGAGACGCTCCACAAGCTGCGCCTGGGCAAGTGAAGATCGTCGATCTCAACTTGCTGCTGTATGCAGTGAATGCTTCGGCCCCCGGCCACGAGCGGGCTTTCAACTGGTGGAATCAGGCCCTCAACGAGGAGGAGCAGATCGGTCTGGCCTGGAGCGTTGTGCTGGGGTTTCTCCGGCTCACCACGCGTCCGGGCCTCTTCAGTCGACCTCTCAAAGCCGAGCAGGCTATCCAAGTGCTCGATTCGTGGATGAGTCGACCCAACGTGCTGGCGCTTCAGCCCGCAGCGCGCCACTGGTCCATCCTCTGCGAGTTGATCCGAGCCGCGGGCACGGCTGGCAATCTGACCTCCGATGCACACCTGGCCGCGCTTGCCATCGAGTATGGAGCGACGCTCTACTCCAGCGACAACGACTTTCGGCGTTTTGGACTCGGGCTGACCTTCGTCAATCCGCTGGAGTGACCCCGGTGGGCTCCTCCGGTTTTGATGAGGGCGCCGGCGCGTGTCCGCCGTGGCCCATCTCCTCCTCGGGGAACGGCTCCAGGCTTTCCTTGGTGAAGGAGAAGGCCAGCATCATGGCTGCCATCACCAGGTAGGCCGCCGTGAACTGATAGGGAATCTGGCGCGCCGCCGCCTGGAGCTGCTCTTCGGTCAGCTCGGACTTCCTCTTGAGCACCTCCAGCTTGTGCGGGTCAACCGCCGCCTCGGGCGCGGCCAGCTGCTCGCCGGCCTTCTTGCGCGTCTCCTCCACGAAGGGCTTGATCAGGTGCGCCGGGGCCAGCTGGCCCCAGGGCAGGTACATCTTGCCATCGGGATCAACCGAGTGGACGATGCCAAAGAAGGTCAACCCGGCCAGGATCACCAGGTAGGCCGAGGCTGCGCGCAGCTTGCGGTCGATCAGGCAGGACACCACCGCGCCCCACAGCATGGCCGTCAGGATGAAGCCGTTGCCGAGGGCCACGGTGACGATGTTCTCGGGCAGGATCTTGGAGTGCCCGATGCCCGGCACCACCTCGAGCAGCTCCTCGCAGTACTTGTTGGTGGGGGGCATCAAGAGGGCCAGAATCTTGATCTGCACCAGCCGGGCCACGCTGGGGATGTAGGCGAAGGCCACGGCCGGGGTGTGACGGGCCGGGACGGCCAGAAAGGCCTGCACCATGATGTCCAGGGCCACGAAAATCAGGATGGGCGCCAGCACCGCCTTGGGGATCAGCTCCACGATGAAGCCGATGTAGCCCAGAATGCCGCCCAGCCCCACGAAAAGACCGGTCAGCAGGGTGTAGCCGGCGCGCGCGCCCATCGCCTTGTAGGCCGGCTGCCCGATGTAGGGGGTGCTCTGGGCCACGCCGCCGCAGACGCCGGCGATCAGGGTGGCCACCGCCTCGGTGAGCAGGATGTCGCGGGTGCTGTAGTCGTCGCCGCCCACGCGGGCGCTCTCGGTCACGTTGATGCCGCCCACCACCGTCAAGATGGCGAAGGGGAAGGCGATGGGCAGGTAGTTGAGGGCCTCGGCGAAGCCTTTGAGGAAGCCCAGCGTGGGGGTGGGGAAGCCCATGTGGAAGGTGGCCGAAGGGGCCGAGTAGATGCCGCCGGTCAGCCCGGCCGGGGCCAGCAGGTAGTAGAGCATCGTACCGAAGAGCACCGAGGCGGCCACCCCGGGAAAGTTGCCGGGCAGCCGGATGCGGGCCACCAGGTTGTAGAGGATCAGACCCAGCGCCACGCAGCCCACCAGGGGGGCGCCCATGATCTCGACCATGGGGATGAAGCCGATCAGGGCCAGGCCGATGCCGGCCAGCGAGCCCAGGAGGCCCGCCTGGGGCACGATGCGCTGCAAGAAGCTGCCCGTGAAGGAGAAGACCAGCTTGATGATGCCGATCAGCACCATGGTGGCCATGCCCACGTACCAGGTCATCAAGGCCGCATCCTCGGGGGTCATGCGGCCCTTCATGGTGAGATAGCAGGGGCCCAGCACCGTGAAGGCCACGCCGATGGTGGAGGGCGTGTCCAGGCCCAGCGGCATGGCGGTCACGTTGTTGTTGCCCGTCTTCTTGGCCAGCTGGAAAGCCATCCAGGTGTAGACCATGTCTCCGAAGAACACGCCGAAGGCCGTGCCCGGGAACATCTTCGTGTAGACGATCTCGGCCGGGAAGTCGAACACGAAGACCAGGATGCCGGACAGGAACGCCAGCACGGTGAGATTGTCGAACATCAGCCCGAAGAACCCGTTCAGGTCTCCGGCCACGAACCAGCGGTAGCGCTTCATGGGCCGTCCTTCGTCTCGGGCGAGGGGGTGCCCTCCGGTCGCCTGATCGGCACGCGCACCGAGCCCACCCGCAGGGAGTCTCCCTCCACGCCCACCACCAGACCGGGCCCGCCGGTCGAGCCATCCTCGTAGAGCCAGCCTTTGAGAGCGGCCTTCCAGGCCTCCTCGGGGCTCTGGCCGCGCTCGATGGCGCTCTCCAGGGCCCGGCTCGCGTTCAGGGCATCGGGGAACTTGCGGTCGGTGAGCGCATAGAGCTTCTCGAAGCGATCCCAACGCTCGCTCTGATCGCCCAGGTGCTCCAGGGCGGCGCGCAGCTCTCCGTCTTTCTTGAGCTGCTCGCTGCAGCGAGCGCGAGAGTCCTCGCCCTGGCTCAGCCCCTGGCGCAGGGCCTGCCAGGCCTCCCGCGAGTTGCCCGCCAGCTCGAGCTGCTCCAGGCGCTCTTTCACGGGCAGCTCTCCGCTCCTGAGCTGCTCCAGGGCCTCCTTGAGGGCGGCCTGGCGCAGACGGCGCACCACGCCCTCGAGCAAAGTTGGACGCTCCTTGTGCTCGCGCAGCTCGAGCCCGAAGCGATCCAGGAAAGCCTTGCGCTCGGGCCTTCCGCGGGTCATCCCCTCGCAGAGCTCCACCTCGGCCAGTTGCTCGGGCGTGAAGCTCTCCAGCTTGCCGGCGGCCAGCACGGGCAGCTCACTGGCCTCGCTCCGATGCCGCTGCACGAGTTCCTCCACCACTTTGTCCACCGGCGGGGGCGAAAAGCCCCTCTGGGACGGCATCTTGTAGGCCAGCTGCAGCGCCTCGCGAGCCGGCAGGGCGGCCATGCGGCGAGGACGGAACTGCTCGGCGATGCGCCCCAGAGTGTCCAGGTCGCGTCGATCGGGGGGTGGCTCCCGGCGCATCTCGGGCTCGAGTCGCTCGGCGAGGCGCTCGGAGAGCTCCTCGGGCAGCTCGAGCGAGGCCAGCAGGGCCAGAGCCGCTTCCCCGCGAGGGCCGTCCAGCTCGCTCACCAGCCGGTCGACGCGCCCGCCCGGCGGGTGGAAGACGAAGGCCATCGCGTCTCCCATCATGCGGTAGGGATCCACCCCGTTGGGCTCGCGATAGAGGCCCTCGCTCAGTTTGGGGGTGGGATCGCTGAGCAATCGCTCGAGCAGGCGGTCGCGCAGGTCCTCGGAGAAGGCGGTCGGGTCCTGCTCGGCCGCCATCCGCACGCTCCGTAGCGTATAGCGGAAGTTCTCGGCCGAGCCTTCGTACTTGAAAACGCTGGCGTCGGGCAGCTCCAGGCGGCGGGCCAGCCACTCCTGCTGGGCGGCGTCGGGGCGCCAGTGGCCTTCTTTGAGGCCCTGGTGCATCAGGCGGTGCTGCTGCTCGTCCAGGCGCAGGTCGCTCTGGGAGGTGTAGAGATCCAGCGCCTGGCGGGTCCAGTCGGGCCTCGTGCCGGCCAGCTCGACGGCGGCGTGCGAGCTGTTCAGCTCGTCGCAGAGCAAGAACGGGGCAAGCTCGCGCTCGAAGAAATCTGTTGGCCGCTCCTGTCGTCGCTGAGGATCGGCCACCTGCGGGAACACCTGCACCAGCTCTTTGAGCAGCCACACCTTGTGGCGCCCCTCCCCGAAGCTCCAGGCCAGGCGGCCCCGGGCCTCGGCCTCCGAGCCCACCCGGGCCAGCCGCTCGGCGTGGGGCTCGAGGGCCTGTTTGAGGGGAGCGTGCTTGACCAGCCGGATCACCCGGTCGATGTCGTCGGCGTTGCCCACGAGGTCGAAGCGATCGAGCAGCGCGCCCACCACCAGGGCGGCCTCCATGGGCTCCATTGCGGCCAGCTTGTCCAGACCCGGAGCGGGCACATTGGACTGGGCCGGCAGCTCGGACAGCACCTCCTCGGCCAGGGCGGCGATGCGTGGAGGGGCGGGAGGCGGAGGAGCGTGGAGGTGGACCACGCCGTCGCGCACGGCCGGTCGTCCGGCCGCTACCAGGCCGTAGAGGTCGTCCTCGGGCGTAATGGGGCGGCCTTGATAGCGGATCTCGAGCTGGCCCTTATCGCGCCAGTCGGTCAGAGCCTTGAGACAGGCGCGGGCCCAGGCGCGGTCCTGCTCCACCGGCTCGCGATGGCGGTGGCCAGGTGGGAGGTTGGCCCGCTCGCGCACCGTGCACGAATGGGCGACTCCCGTCAGGGCTCGGGCCGCCTGGTCGGGCACTCGACCGCGCCCCACGGCCTTCACCAGGGCGTCGATCTCGGGTTGGGGCGAAAGCTCGGCGTCGAAGTAGGTCATGGTCTGCAGGCCCATGCGGAAGTCGAGTTTGCTGAGCCGGTCGAGGTCTTGCGAAGGCAACACCACGGTCGACTCGGTCGGCGGACCCGGGACGTAGGCGTCCACGGGGCCCGTCGTGACCGACGTGGAGCCGTCCCGAGCCGCCGCCACGGGGCGCAGGGCACCACTCCAGAGGGCGTGAATCTGCATGCTTACCATGCAACCAAGAGGCGCTGAAAGAAGGCTCAAAGGCGCTCGAGGAGCAATCTCCCGGGCCATGGTCAGATTGTGGACCGCTCCTGTCGTCGCTCAATTGTTGCTGGTCGTGCTCTTGCTCCTCACCGGCTGCGGCCAGCCGGCGGGGAACGAGCCGAGCCCCGAGAGCAAGGCGCCGCCCGGTTTTCTGGCCGTGGGCGAGCATCACCTGAGCTTCCAGCCTCCGGCTGGCTTTCAACCTACCGAGCGGGTCTGGTCGCACGGCAAGGAGGGCACGTTGCGCGCCACCGACGCCGGAGCCGACCCGCACCGCGCGTCCGCCGACCGCCTGGAGAAGGCGCTGGCCGACTCGGAGATAGACCCCGAGGAGCGCTCGCTCGAGCTATCCCGATTCCCGTACGTCAGCTTCGAGTTCGAGCCCGACCGGGACGAAGTCTACGCTCTGCGCAAGAAGGTCGACCAGGCCCGGCGCGCGTTCCTCACCGACCCGGCCCGAGGCAAGAAGCTGGGCGCGCAGGTGCTCGAAGAGCTGCGCCGGCGCCAGCTTCCCGAAGACCTCCAGGCGCGCGTCGAGCACTACTTCGTGGTCGAGAGCCGACGCTCGGAGGCAAAGGCTCTCAACTGGCTCAAACCGATCGAGGGCTTGGACCCTCCCCGCGCCCTGGCCAGCTATCGCAGCCGCTATGGAGCGAGCACGGCGCTGTTCGTGCTCTACCGCGGCCACCTGGTGGCGTTCGTCCTGAGCGGTCCACCGGAGGCCTCCGAGCAGCGCCTGCGCGAGCTGGCCTCGAGCCTGAGCTTCGATGTGGCCGCCCCGGCGGTGGTGGCCTCGGCCACTCCCCCACCGCCCCCCTCTTTGCTCGAGCAGCAACAGCAGCAGCGCGAGAAAGAGGAGCAACGGCGCCGCGGCAAGTCGTCCAGCCGGGCCTGGCTCACCTTGCTGCCGGTCTTCATCTTGCTGCTCTTCACCTCGCTGCCGGCCTATCTCGGGGCCACCGGCGGCTACCAGGCGGCCGTTTCGTCGGGACGAAACGTGCGCGCCAAAGCGGGCGAACGGGCCTTCTACGCCACCCTGGCGGGGGTCTTCGTGGGTTGCCTGGTGGCTTCGTTTGCGCTCTTTCTGGTGGCAGCCAGCGCGGAAGGAGGCGGCGGGATCATGAGCCCGCTGATGGGCTGGTTCGTGATCACCGTGTTCATGGCCATCTACGGCATCGTGGCCGGGCTGGTGGGGGGCGCGCTGGCCGGGGTGGGCGCCTGGATCGGGGCCGGCACGGGCCCCCGCTTCAGCGGCCTGCTGGCCGCGATTTTTGCCGCTCTTGGAGCGGTGGTGGGGCCTTTCATGCTGGGCTGGATGCCGGTCAAGAAGAAGCACCGCTACCGCACGGCCCTCCCGGTTCCAGAGGTCTCAGTGCAGCGAGAAAGCCTCCACCAGGGAGGAGAAGTCGGCGTAAGTCCGGGGGAGGAAGTGATGCTGCGAGCGCCGGTCCGCCTCGCGCACCGCGCCGGCCAGCTGGCTGCCCAGCAAAGCCCCCAGGGCCGCTCGTCCCCAGTCCAGGGTGGGTGGCGTGGGCGGGAGAGCGATCTCCTTCCAGAGGCGGTCGAGGGCCTCCTCGACGAGCAGCTGCTGGAGCTGGGGGCTGAGGTCGAACTGGTCCGCGCCCCGGCGTCGGCCGCGTCGTCGCCTGGAGCGCTGCTCGGAGGGCTCCGACTCGATGAGCCAGGAGGGCACCATCAGCGCACGCTGACGGTTCCATTCCGGATTGGTCATCTGGACAGGCGAGACGATCATTGCGATGGCATGAAACCCTGCCAGCCTGAAAAAAGCCTGAAGCCCGGCTTCAGGCGGGGTCGATCAGCTTGAGGCTGACGGCGCCGCCGTGAACCAGCGAGCAGTCAATCGCTCCCCCCTATCGCGGCAGGAGGGAACTATGGAGAAGAAACATAATGTAACTGATGCATAATCACTGAAAAGGGATTTTCACCTTGGAGCTTCCCTTCCTGAATCGAGTCGAGGAGATGCGTCGTCTGACGCGATTCCTCCGACGAGGCACCGGCTCGCTGGCCACGGTGTTCGGCCGCCGTCGCGGCGGAAAGTCCAGGCTGCTGCAAGAGGCAGTCGCGTCGGACCGCGGCATTTACTTCCTGGCCGATGAGCGGGAGCCTTCGCTGCAGAGAGCCTCCCTGGCCAGGGAGATGGCACGGCTGCTGCCCGGTTTTGCCGAGGTGCAATACCCTGACTGGGAGGCTCTGCTCGGCCGGTGGTGGCGGGAGGCCCCGCGGGGGACGACACTGATCCTCGACGAGTTCCCCGCCCTGGTGAGCATGGATGCGAGCCTCCCCGGCGTGCTGCAGCGCCAGCATGATCTGGGGAAAAATCAGGGAGTCCACCTGATCCTCTGTGGCTCGTCCCAGCGGATGATGCAGGGTCTGGTGCTCGATCGCACGGCGCCGCTGTTCGGCCGGTCCACGGAGATTCTCAAAATCGACCCGCTCCCGGCCGGCTGGATCCGCGAGGCGCTGCCGGGATTGTCGGCCACCGAGGCCGTGGAGGCTTTCAGTCTCTGGGGTGGAGTTCCGCGCTACTGGGAGCTGGCCGCTGACTTTTCCGACTCCTGGTCGGCCCTGCAGGACCTGGTGCTCGACCCCCTGGGAGTGCTGCACCAGGAGCCCCTGACGCTGCTGCTCGACGACCTGCGTGACCCGGCCCAGTCAGCCTCAATCCTGGAGCTGATCGGACGAGGGTGCCACCGCCCGTCGGAACTGGCGGCCCGTCTGGAGAAGCCGGTCACATCGCTCTCTCGTCCGCTGCAGAGGCTGGTGGAGCTGGGCCTCGTGGTGCGCGAACGTCCGTTTCCCGGCCTGGAGAAGCGCACGCTCTATCGCCTGGCCGACCCTTTCTTGCGATTCTGGTTCCGCTTCGTTGCACCCAATCGGTCCGCCCTGGCCCGCCGGAACGAGGGCATGGTGGCCTCGATTCGGGCCGACCTGGGCCTGCACGTGGCCACAGTGTGGGAAGACCTCGTACGGGCCGCAGTGCCGGGCTCGAAGCTGTTCGGGCTCGAATGGGGCGAGGCACAACGCTGGTGGAGCAAAGCTGCAGAGGTCGACGTCGTAGCCGAGAGCACTGATGGGAGTGCTTTGCTGGTGGGAACGGTGAAGTGGGAGCAGCGCACGGACGTCGGGCGGGCTCTGGGAGAGTTGGAGCGAGTGAATGCGCTCATCCCAGGCAGCCAGGGGCGCGAGGTCTTCCGGTGTGGCTGGGTGCGCTCGGGGAAGGCCCGAGCGAATGTGCTGGGGCCGGAGTGGGTGCTCGACAGGCTCAGGTGAGGACGACCCCGTCAGTATCTCGGCCGGTCGCGAGCTCCGGGTTGCGGCCCTTGAACCCGGGGCTTTCCGGCGCGGCAGTACGCGCAGGTGGAGTGCGGCTATGGCCGCAGGAGTCAAATTGCTGACGGGCGTTCGATTTCCTCCGGATCGCAAGCTTGATTCTCCTGGATGTCCGAATTACGATCAGGGCGTGTCGGTGCTCGCTCAACTCTACGAGGCCTTCCTCGAAAACGGTATTCACGGGCCTATCGCGCTTCAGGACTCCTGCGCTCAACTCGATGAGCTCGTCGAGCTCGAGCTCGTCAGCGCCGATCCATTCCAGCGCGGTTATAGCCTGTCCGCGCTGGGAGTGCTCTACTGCGAGCACCACGAGCTGGCCGGGAGTGCCCAGGCTCAGGAGTTGCGTCGCGATATCCTGGCGACGCTATCGCGAGAGAGTGTGACCTTCGGCGAGCTGGTGGCCGTGCTGAGGCGGCCAGCCAGGGCCGTGCGCCACCAGTTGGAAGTCCTGGTGGCTTGCAGAAGGGTAGGCTTCTCTCGTCGCCACCTGCGCCTGCAGGATGGACTCCTGGACTATCCTGAGTACCTGGCCCACATCCTGGAGCGGCGCGAACGTGAGCAGGAAGCCCGCAGGCTCCTTTCCGAGGGGCTCACTCTGCCTCCCTTCGCATCGCTGGAAGAGCTGCTCCGAGCGCGTGTGCAGCGAGCCGATGTCCTCTACCGGGAGGGGCGAACTGAGGACGCCCTGGGCGAACTGCGCCGCTGTCGCCAGGCTGTGCCCGAGGATGGGCGCATTCGACGCATTCTCGAGCGCGTTGAACGCGAGGCACGCCGTGACTTCTGGGAAGGTTTCTGGGGTGAGGGCGACCTGGGAGGGGGGCTGGCCCCTCGTAAACCCCCTCCCCGACGACCCGGGCCAGGTTTAGGCCAGGACTTCTAAATTAGCCCAACCGCATGCGCGTGATCTGCTCCTCGCTGGGAAAACCGAGCGTGGCCACGCGGGGAGGGTGGTAGGCCAGCGGCTCGAGCAGCTCGCCGCACACCTCGTGAAGCTTCTCCCAGCGGAAGTAGCCCTGGCTGCGCCCCTGGCGCACCAGCGAGACCGTGGAGGCTCGGGGCAGAAGCTGCTGGCCGGCGGCCTCGTCCCAGCTGACCAGATCCACCCAGTGGCCGGTGTCACGGTCGCGGGCCAGCTCGTAGCCGGCCAACTGAGCCTCGGGATGGTAGCTCTGCAGCAAGGGCGCCTGCAGCGCGTAGTCGCGAGCGGCGCTCTGCATGAACAGGCGGCGCACCGCTTCATAATGGGGGTGCTCCACCGCCGGCACGAACGGGTGCCAGGCGCCCCCGCGCCAGACCACCGGGATGGGCGAGAGCAGGCCGTCCTGACCGATGGCTTCCTGGGCCAGAGCCGCCAGGCGGCCGACTCCGGCCGCATCCTCCGAGCCGGTCACGGCCAGGGTGTCGGCCCGCAGGGCCAGGGCCACCGGGGAGCCCTTCACGGCCAGCGCCACCAATCGCTCGGCCAGCAGCAGGCGGGTGGCGTCGTAGCCGTCCTTCCAGGTCGAGACGAAGTAACCCGGGGCCAGCTCGCGGAACTCCGCCTGGCTGCGCTCGGCCAGGTTGAGGCGAGCCACCTTGAGGGCCTCCTCGAAGGAAACGTCCCACTCCTCGAGGTGCTCCAGGGTGAGCGCCACCGAGTCCTCGTGCACCAGCTCGAGGCCCAGCTCGGTGGAGAGGAGGCGGAAGGGGATGTCGGCCCCCAGCTGCAGGCGCGACTGCTCGAAGTAGATCCGCTCGCGCACTCGGGGAAGAAGCCCCGCGCGAGCTTCGGCGAAGGTATCCGGTGGCCCCTGGGCCTGTCCGCCCTCGAGCCAGACGCCGACGTAACGCTCGATGACCCCCCGGCGCTCGCGCCCGGCGGCGGCCACGTACTCGTCGTAGGCCTGGGCCAGGAAGAGGCGGATCTTGTCCTGCTCGACCTGCAGGCAGAAGTTGTCGCGGTCGAGGCGGATGGGACGCTCGTCGCCGGCTCGCCGGATGGCGTTGAGCAGGCTGGTTGCGAACGTCTCGCGATTGGGGGCTCCGAACAGGTTGCCGTACATCAGTTCCTCCTTGGGGGGCAGGGCAATTCTCCCCCCGGGCCCCAGATCCTCCGGTCGGAACGCACAGTGAGCGACCAGTTCGCCGTACTGCAGTTAAAGTGCACTCTACAACGTGCCAAAACTACGCTCCGGCGCGCACATTAGCGCGGCTTGAGCACGATGGGAGGGACTTCGGCCGTCAGCGGATCACCCTTGAGAGGGATCTCCTTGAGATGCTCCTCGCGATAACCTGGCATGCTGGCGGTGATCTCCACCCGAGCCGGCAGGCGAGAGCTCTGGAAGTTCATTTCGACCTGAAAATCGCCCTCCTGGCTGAGCTTGAGCTGCTCGCCCTGGCGGGTTACATCCAGAGGGATCTGGGGCAGGTGGATGGTCAGCCGTGCGTCTCGTGGGGCTCCGCTGACATCCCCGAGGCGCAGACGGCCCCGCACCAGCACTTTGACGTCGTGTAACTTGAGCTGAGCCGTCTGAGATGTGCTCGAGGGCGAGTTGGACCGGCTCTGATAGACCCAGACCACCAGGCCCACCAGGATCAGAGCCCCGATGGCCAGGAAACGCCAGGATGAAGTCGGGGTGTGGGTCGGGTAGGAGCGACGAGGCTCGGGGGCCGTTCGCGGCCCTGACCCGGCATCTCTGCCCGGCCGGGAAAGGGAACCCGAGGGCGGACCAGCAGCCTCCCGGCCCGGCGGGGGCCGAGAAGAGACGCCCGAGGGAGAGCCAGCGGCCTCCCGGCCCGGTGGCGGCCGAGAAGAGACGCCCGAGGGCGGGCCAGAGGCCTCCCTGCCTGGCTGCGGCCGAGACAAGGCGCCCGAGGGCGGGCCAGCACCCGGCCGAGAGGAGACGCCCGAGGGCGGGCCGGCTCCCGGCCGAGAAGAGACGCCCGATGGCGGGCCACCGGCCTGTGGCGGCCGAGAAGAGACGCCCGAGGGCGGGCCACCGGCCTCCCTGCCCGGCGGTCGAGAGAAGGTGCCCGAAGGCGGCCCCGACGCGGAGGGCCTGGTAGGCTTCAGCGCCTCCTCCAGAGCCTGATCGAGCTGCGGTCGGGCCGACTTGGACCCGGGATCGGGTGCGGGGGGAGACTTCTTCTCGAAGACCTCGCTGAAGTCCACCATGGCGGGCGGCCGTGGAAGAGGCTGGGCGGGAGCAGCCGGGTCGGCCGGTGCCAGAGTCTCGATCTTCCAGCCAGCGGCCACCAGGTCCTCGCGGGCCAGGCGATGGTCGAGCGCCTCCAGAACTCCGGTCTTGAGCCCACCGTGTTGGTCACGAAGTCGGTAGGAGAACTTGGGCACGTCGGCTGATTCTTCGTGGAGGAGAAGGAGCAGTCCTATGGATGCCAGAGGATGCTGATCACGAAGAGGATCGCCATCACCCAGGTGGTGGCCATGATCTCCCGGACCCGCCCGGTGCAGATCTTCAAGATCACGTAGCTCAGGATCCCCCAGATCAAGCCGTGGGCGATGCTGAAGGTGAACGGCATCATGACCATGGTCAAGAAAGCGGGCAGGGCCTCGGTCATGTCCTCCAGGTCCAGGTCGCGGATCGGCTCGAGCATGAGGAAACCGACCAGGATGAGAATGGGAGCGGTCGCCGCGGCGGGGATCACGGAGGCCAGGGGCGAGAGCACGGTGGCTGCCAGGAAGCACAGACCGGTGCACACCGCCGCCAGGCCGGTGCGCCCCCCTTCGGCGATGCCCGTAGCGCTCTCGATGTAGACCGTGGTGGTGGAGGTGCCCACGGCCGATCCGAACACGATCGAGCTGGCATCGGCCACCAGGGCCCGGGAAAGCCCGGGGAAGGTCTGGCGCTCGCGGTCGATCCAGCCCAGCTTGGTGGTCAGACCGACCAGGGTGCCGGCGGTATCGAAGATGGACACGAACGTGAAGGTGAACACGATGAAGAGAAGGCCGCGATTCCAGGCTCCCGAGAGATCCAGCTGGAAGGCCACCTTGCCCAGCACCTGCGGATCAGGCCAGGCGAACAGCCTTCCGTCCGCGGGTAAGTTGGCCACGTGGCCCTCTCCACTGGGAACGAGCAGGGCCACCAGGGTGGCCGCCATGATCCCCAGAAAGAGCGCCCCTTTGACCTTGCGGGCCAGCAGAAAGGCGGTCAGCAAGAGTCCGAAGATGGCCACCAGCGCCGTGGGCGAGGTCAGGCTGGCCATGGTCACCAGCGTGGCCGGGTGGGGCACGACGATGCCGGCGTTCTTCAGCCCGATGAAGGCGACGAACATGCCGATCCCGACCGAAGTGGCCACCTTGATGTTGAACGGGATCTCCTTGAAGATGCGCTCGCGGATCGGCAGGAAGCTGAGCACCAGAAAGATGCAGCCGTCGATCAGGGTGGCTCCCAGGGCCTGTTGCCAGGTGAGACCGAGTTGCTTGACGGCGGTGTAGGTGAAGAGGGCGTTCATCCCCATGCCGGGGGCCAGGCCGAAGGGCAGGTTGGCCAGCAACCCCATCAAGATCGAGCCGAAGGCGCAGGCCAGGGCCGTGGCCATCAAGAGCGCCTGTCGGTCCATCCCGGCGTCGCCGAGCACGGCCGGGTTGACGAACAGAATGTAAGACATCGTGATGAAGGTGGTCAGCCCGGCCAGGACCTCGATGCGGGCGCTCGAGCCCCGCTCGCTCACCTTGAAGGTGCGCTCCAGCCACGCGTTCACGCGGGGCGGCTCCGCAAGGTCAGGTGGCTCAGCTCCGGGGGGCAGCCCAGCCGGATGGGCGGGGATACCACCCCCAGCCCCACGTTGGTGTAAACCTGGGTGCCGCTCGCCAGGCGGTAGAGACCCATAGGATACTTGCGTCCGTGGGGAGGCAGCACCACCGGGCCCAGCAGGGGCAGACGGACCTGTCCCCCGTGGGAGTGCCCGCTGAGCTGGAGCGGCACCCCGAAGCTGGCGGCCAGATCGGCGAAATCAGGCTCGTGGGCCAGCAGCAACCGGAACTGGTCGGCTGGAACATCCCTCAAGGCCAGAGCCAGATCGGGCCGACCGGCCCAGCAGTCGTCCACCCCCACCACCCAGAAGGCTGCCCCGCGGTGGCGCAGTTGCACGGCCCGATTGATCAGCAACTGGATGCCGTGGCGGGCAAAGCCACGCGCCAGGGGCTCTCGACCTCGCACCCACAGGTCGTGGTTGCCCAGCACCGCGTAGACGCCCAGAGGCGCTCGCAGCTCGCTGACCAGGGCCACCAGGCTGGGAGCATAGCTGGCCGACACGCTGAGAAAGTCGCCCGTGAGCACGATCATGTCGGCGCCCAAATTCCGGGCCGCCTCCAGGCCGTTGCGCAGCAGCGCCTCGGGCACCCAGGGTCCGCGATGCAGGTCGGACAACTGGGCGATGGTGATACCGTCGAGCTCGGGCGGCAGGCTGTCGAGCTCGATGGTGACGCGCCGTGTCTCGAGCCACCAGGGCTCCAGGGTCACCCGGGCCAGGCCCAGGCCGGCCGCGGCCGCTCCCAGCTTGAAGAAGTTGCGCCGTTTCATGCCCCGAGCACCTGGCAAGCGATCCGGTAGTCGGCCTCTTCGTCGATGTCCACGGCCACCTCGGGATAGGACATCAGGATTCCTACCATCCGGGTGTGGAAGCGCCTGGACAGCGCGGCCGTGAACTGCTCCAGGCCCAGCTTGTGAAAGTAGTGCACTCCCAGCACGTAAGTCAGCCCCAGCTTGAGCCCCAGCGCCAGGGCCGAGCCCACCGGGCTGGTCCGGTTTCGATAGATGTTGTTGACCCGCTCCATGGCGAGCCGGTTCTGGAGCAATGAAGGGCGTACCAGAGCCAGGTTGCCGTGACAGACCGAGCCGTCGGAGAAGTGGCTGAAGTGCTTGCGCGTGGTGGCGAAAACGCCCGTGAAGCGCTCTCGGGGCACCAGGGCGAGATAGAAGTCGCCACCAGGCCTGGCCCGGCACAGGGTCAGGAACTGCTCCACCATCACCGCCCGAAGCAGCGGCTGGTCGGCGGGGGCGATCAGCACGTACTCCTCCTCGGGAAAGGCCAGCAGGGCCGCCTCGAAGCTCTGCAGGGGCTGATCCCCACCGGGCACACTTCGGTAGCCCGGGAGGGCCAGCTCACCGACGATGGCGATCTCGTCCATCCCGGACAGGGCCTCGAGCACGTAGTCGATCAGCCGGCGCCCCCCGATCTCGAGGGTCGCCTTGGGCCCTGGCTGGTAACCGGGATAAAGAGACCGGGTATTGATCCCTCCGGCCAGGACGATGGCCCGCATCAGCGCAGGTTGGCCTTCAGCTCCAAGGCAATGGCCTTCAGGTCGGCCGCAATCATGGCGGCATCGGCCCGATCCACGCCGCTGGAAACCAGGATCGCCTGGGCCGAGGCGATGACCGCCTGCAACTCGGATGGAGGGATGTTGGCGCTGTTGAGCACGGCGTTGATGTCGTTCATGAGCTGGTACATCTCCTTCTGGGAGATGGTCGAGTCCACCATGGCCTCGCTGAGATGGTTGGCCAGCGTTTGCACGCTCTGCTGGGAAGGTCTCGTGGTCCCCTCGGCCAGGGTCATCAGGTCAGAGGCCAGTTGCTGCTTCTGGGCCGGGGTGACCTGCGAGCCCGCTTTCAGGGCCATCAGGTCGCTCTGCAGCTTGGCCACGTTCTGCTGCTGGGTGGCCGACATCTCGGGGCGCTTGAGCTCGCCGGCCGTCGGGCGGGCGGTTGGGGTAGCCGTGGGGCGAGTCGTGGGCATCGCCGTGGGAGTCGTCGTGGGACGAGCCGTAGGGGTCGTCGCAGGGCGGTCGGGGCGGTCGGGACGATCCGGTCGCGCCCACGCCAGGCCCGCCAGGATCAGGCAGATCATCAGCACCCATCGCAGCATGACCTGGGGTTCGCAAACCCTCGGGCGGGCTCCTCTGGCGTGCGGCGCAAATGACTTCGCGCTCAATTCTCAACCGGGTTGAGCTTCACCCACAACACCTTGGAAGCTGTTCGTGGCACCGTCCATGCGCGAAGTTGGAGGGAGCGGAACCAGCCCGGCTCGAAGGCGCTCACGACCCCAGCGACAGGAGGCACATGCCATGGCGGAGACAGCCTTGAAGCACCACCAGATGTTCATCGACGGCCAGTGGGCCGACTCGGCAGGAGGCGCCAGCGAGGAGGTCCTCAACCCGGCCACCGAGCAGGGCCTGGCCCAGGTTTTCAAGGGCACCTCCCAGGACGTGGAGCGGGCCGTCCAGGCCGCCGGCAAGGCCTTCGAGAAATGGTCCCAGTTCACCCCGGCCGACCGGGCCACGGCCCTCTTGAAGCTGGCCGACCGGATCGACGAGCACGCCGAGGAGCTGGCCCAGCTCGAATCGGCCAACGTGGGCAAGCCGATCAGCTACTCCCGGGGCGAAGTGCCCTTCATGAGCGACAACCTGCGCTTTTTTGCGGGAGCCGCCAGGCTGATGGAAGGGCGGGCCGCGGGCGAGTACATGGCCGACCACACCAGCTGGATCCGCCGCGAGCCGGTGGGCGTGGTGGCCTCCATCGCCCCCTGGAACTATCCCCTGATGATGGCCGTTTGGAAGATCGCGCCCGCCCTGGCGGCCGGGAACACGGTGGTGCTCAAACCGTCCGAGCAGACCCCCCTGACCACCCTGCGCCTGGCCGAGCTGGCCGCCGACCTCTTCCCCCCGGGCGTGCTCAACGTGATCACGGGCCACGGCGACGTGGGGGCGGCCATGGTGGCCCATCCTCGGGTGGCCATGGTGTCGTTGACCGGGGATACCTCCACCGGCAAGAAGGTGGCCCGGGCCGCGGCCGACAACCTCAAGCGGGTCCACCTCGAGCTGGGCGGCAAGGCCCCGGTGCTGGTCTTCGATGACGCCGACCTCGAGTATGTAGCCGGCACCCTGCGCACGGCCGGTTTCTACAACACCGGGCAAGACTGCACCGCGGCCACTCGCATCTACGCCTCGGGCAAGGTCTACGACAAGCTGCTCGAACAGTTGATTCCCAAAGTGTCCACCTTGAAGGTCGGGGACGTTGGCTCGGAAGACTCCGAGATGGGTCCGCTCATCTCGCGCTCCCAGCAAGAGCGCGTGAATGGCTTTGTGGAGCGGGCCCGAGAGCAAAAGCACGTGGATGTTCTGCTGGGTGGCAGCATTCCCGACGGGCGCGGCTACTACTTCCAGCCGACCATCCTGGGCGGAGTGGAGCAAAAGGACGAGGTCGTGCAGCGGGAGATCTTCGGGCCCGTGCTGACGGTGACCCGCTTTGCCTCCGACGAGGAAGCCATCGCCCATGCCAACGATACCGATTACGGCCTGGCCTCCTCGGTCTGGACGCGGGACGTCAACCGGGCCTTGCGGGCCTCGAGAGCCCTTCGCTTTGGATGCGTGTGGATCAACACCCACATGTCGCTGGTCAGCGAGATGCCTCACGGCGGCTTCAAGCAGTCCGGCTACGGCAAGGACCTCTCGATGTACGGGCTGGAAGATTACACCGTCGTCAAGCACGTGATGGCGCGGTTCGGCTGATGGGCGCCATCTCGCTCAGGACCGAGGTGCCGGGGCCGGTCAGCCGGGCACTCTACGAAAGGCTGCAGGCGGCCACTCCCCGCTCGGTGGGGCACACCACCCCGATCGCAGTGGCCCACGCCGAGGGCGCCCGCATCACCGACGTGGACGGGAACGTGCTGCTCGACTTCGGAGGCGGCATCGGCGTGGTCAATGTAGGCCACCGGGCCAAGCGCGTGGTGGCCGCCCTGCACGATCAGGCCGACCGCTACCTGCACCAATGCTTTCAGGTCATGGTGTACGAGCCTTACATCGAGCTGTGTGAGCGGCTCAACCGCCTCACCCCCGGCTCGTTCGCCAAGAAGAGCGTGCTCTTCAACAGCGGGGCCGAGGCCGTCGAGAACGCGGTCAAGGTCGCCCGCTCAGCCACCGGTCGACGGGCCGTGCTGGCCTTCGACCGCGCCTTCCACGGGCGAACGCTGCTGGCCCTGGGACTGACCGGCCAGGTCCAGCCCTACAAGGCCGGCTTCGGGCCTTTCCCGGCCGACATCGTGCGCTTGCCAGTCCCCTATTGCTATCGCTGCCCCCACCAGCGCACTCCGTGCTGTCAACTCGAGCTCTCCGCCCTGGAAGACCTGGTCCGCTCCCACGTGGCGCCGGACGAGGTAGCGGCCCTGATCGTGGAGCCGGTGCTGGGCGAGGGGGGATTCATCGTGCCGCCCGAGGGCTATTTGACCAACCTGCAAGCCTTCTGTCGCAAGCACGGCATCGTGTTCATCGCCGACGAGGTGCAGAGCGGCTTCGGGCGCACCGGTCGCTGGTTTGCCTCCGAGCACTTCGGAATCGAGCCCGATCTGGTCACCATGGCCAAGTCGCTGGCCGGAGGCACGGTGCTGAGCGCGGTCACCGGGCGCGCCGAACTGCTGGACGCGCCCGGCCCGGGCGGCCTGGGAGGCACCTACGGGGGCTCACCGATGGCCTGCCGGGCGGCCCTGGCCACCCTGGCCACCCTGGAGCAGGACGGGCTGCTGCCGCGAGCCGAGGAGATCGGCCGCCGCCTCGTCGAGCGGGGACGCACCTGGCAGCAACGCTTTCCCTTCATCGGAGAGGTGCGCGGGCTGGGGGCCATGGTGGCCCTGGAGCTGGTGGAGGCCGACAAGGCCCCGGCCAGCGACCGTGCCGCCCGGGTGCTCAAGCGCTGCTACGAGCGAGGGCTGATCCTCCTCAAAGCGGGGGCCGGCGCCAACGTGCTGCGCTTCTTGATGCCGCTCTCCATCGCATGGGAGGAACTCGATGAGGGCCTGGATGTGCTCGAGGCCGTGCTCAGCGAATGAAGTAGGGCCCCGGTTGCAGCACCGGCCGCACGATGGGCGGACTGACCGTGTTGAAGACCGGGTAGCCGGTGATGGCCGGTGGACCGCTGGGCAGGCCGGGCATGAAGCCTGGATAGGTGTTGGGATAGACCGCCCGCACCCCGGGCACCACCCGGGCCCCGGCCGGGTAGAATGGGCCATAGTTGTTGCAGTTGCCATACCAGGGCTGGCCATAGCCGTAACCCCAACCCCAGTAGGGTGCGGTTGGCAGCACCGTGGAGGCGAAGGCTCCCCCGCCCCCGCCCGGGCTCATGGTCTTGTTGGGACCAGGAGAGTACGTCTGGCTGTAAGTTTGCACGCGCTGCACAGGCTGGCGAGCGGTCTCCATCGGCTGGGGGGCGTAATTTTGCATCACCGGCTGGGCGGAGGGAGCCGGGCTGGAGTACTCTACGTTCGACTGGCCCAGATCGTATTCTTTGAAGGCTGGCTGTCGCTTCAGGGGCCGCTTCTTCTTGGGCCGGAAGTCCTTGATGACGATGGTCTTGTTGCCCTGAGCATCGGTGCGGGTCTGGGTCACGAGGCCCTTCTCGGCCCAGGCGCCCGCGCTCAAGGTGCAGATCATGAGGGCGGTCACGAAGCGCTTCATGCTGATAGTGTACTACTTCCGTAGCGAAGTCGCAACTCTTGAACGATCTCCTCCAGCACCGCCGGCATGGGGGCCGTAAAATCGAGCGTCTGGCCGGTGATCGGGTGCTGCAGCTCCAACCGACAGCAGTGGAGCGCCTGGCCTTCCAGTCCGAATGGATTGGGCCGCTTGCCGTAGGTCGGGTCGCCGACCAGGGGATGGCCCAGCCAGGTCAGGTGGACCCGGATCTGGTGGGTTCGTCCCGTGTGCAGATGGCACTCCAGCAACGCATACTGGCTGGCGAAGCTTTCCTTGACGTCATAATCGGTGCGCGCGTCGCGCCCGCCGGCCACCACCGCCATGCGCTTACGGTCAATGCGATGACGGGCGATCGGCTGCTCGATCCGTCCCCGCGCAGGGGAAGGAGCCCCGTGCACCAGGGCCTGGTAGACTTTGATCACGCTGCGATCCTGAAACTGCTGCTGGAGGCGAAAGTGGGCCTGGTCGTGCTTGGCGACGACCATCAGACCCGAGGTGTTCTTGTCCAGGCGGTGCACGATGCCCGGCCGCTCCACACCCCGAATGCCAGACAAATCGCGGCAGTGGGCCAGCAAAGCGTTGACCAGGGTGCCGCCGGGGGCCCCCGAGCCGGGATGGACGGTGAGTCCCCGCTGCTTGTTGAGCACCAGGATGTGCCCGTCCTCGTACACGATGTCGAGCGGGATGCCCTCTTCTGGCTCGGGCTCGGCCGGGACCGTGGGAGGAATCTCCACCAGCACCTGCCAGCCGGCCTTGAGCCGGGTGGAGGACCTGGGATGCTGATTGGCCAGAATCACGCGGCCCGACTCGATCCAATCTTGAATCTGCGAGCGCGAGCACTCCAGCCGGCTCACCAGAAAGTGATCCAGCCGCGCGCCGACGTCCTCGGGCCCGACCTGGAAGCTGCACACGCTGGGCTCGGGCTTGATGTCCTCAGGGCGGGTGAAGAAATCGTCCGTCATATCCAGCTGCGAATGAAGAAGAGGCGACGGAAGTAGCCTTCCGGGATGCTCAACCCGGTCAGCAGGGGAAAGAAGACCGCAAACGAGATCAGGATGCAAACGAAATAACCGATCAACGCCCGGCGCCAGAAGGGCGTGTCGGTCCACTCCAGCAGGGCCATCCCGGAGATCAGGGCCATGATGGGGATGCAGGGCAGCATGTAGTAGATGAACCCGCCCGTGGTGGCCGAGGCCCACAGCAGCACCTGAGGGAAGTAGGTCAGAACCAGGAAGGCCCGGGCCCGGTCGCGCCGGGTCCAGGCCAGAATGCTGGCCTCCAGCAAGAACATCAAGAAGGGCAGCCAGAACAGGGGATTGCCGATGGTCACCACGCCTCGAACGGTCTTGTTCTCGGCCAACGGGTCGTCCTTGGGCTCTTCCTCGTAGACGTACCATACGGGCTTGTAGTCGACTGGCCAGGAGTAGAACGGGGACAGGTAGCGGTGGTCGAACTCCTTCTTGTTGTAGCGAAAGCGCACCATGCGCTGGTGATAGCCTTTGATGGTCTCGAGTTGCTTGGGACCGATGGCCCCTTCACGCACAAAGAGAGGGGTGTAGGAGAGCAGGTAGACGGCCGGGATCACCAGTGAAAAGAGCACGATCAGTGCGACCAGACGCCTGAAGTTGAACCCGGCCGGCCAGAGCAAGACCATGGCCAGAAAGGCGCCCACGGCCGCGAACAGGCCGCTCCACTTGCAGGCGGTAGCCAGACCGAACATGATGGCCGCCGTCAGGGCCCAGAGAGAGGACCGACGGCCGGCCTCGAGGTACTTCCAGGCCGCCACCAGGCCGAGCATGATCCAGAAGGCCTGGTACATGTCCAGCATGGCGATGCGCGACTGCACCAGGTGCATGAAGTCGAAACTCACCAGGCCAGCGGCTGTGAAGGCCACGAAACGGCCCCCCCCGGGGATGATCCAGCCCAGGTAGAAGGTGAGCGGAATGATGGCCACCCCCAGCACCAGGCTGCCCAGTCGCCACCCCACCGTCTCGTTGAGGGGAACGCCCCGAAAGCGCAGGAAGTCCACCAGCTCGATACCCAGGCCGAGTTGGAGCTTGCCCAGCAGAGGATGCACGCTGTTCGGGTCCTCCTGGCCGGCATAGATCTTCTGGGCCGCATCCACGTAGTAGATCTCGTCGAAGTACTCGCGGGAGGGGAAGTCGATGCGGTAGGCCCTGCTTGCGAAGGCGAAGAGGACGAGCAACAGCAACCAGACCAGGTCTCGGCGCGTGAAGGAGGGTGGGCGAGGGCCCCCCTCCCGGTGCTCCTCGGGCCCGGCCGAAGCGGAATGGGGTTGGCTGTCGGGCGGATGCTCGGACATCGGGAAATGCAATGGCCTCCACGGACGGACTCGAACCGTCGACCTACCGCTTAGGAGGCGGTCGCTCTATCCCCTGAGCTACGCGGAGACGCAGGTTGAGTCTAAACCATGTCGGCCCGGGGAGCAAGGCCCGTCAGCGCAACTTGCTGTCCTCGACCTTGCCGTAGAGGGAGCGGTAATAAGGCTCGTCCTTCTTGAGCCCGGCCTCGCTGTGATAGGTCCCCGCGCACCGCAGCGTGAAGACCGGGATGCCACCCTGCTTGAACTGATAGCCGTTGGGCTGCTCGTAGGTCAACTTCCCGGAGGCCGGACAGAGCGGGAGCTTGGGGAGCACCGGCTCCTTGCCGTCGGTCAGAGCGCTCAGACGAGCAGGCAAGCTTCCCCCGTTCTTCTTCTGGTAATCCTCCAGGGCTTTGCTGATGGTCATCAAGTTCTGACGGCAGCCCTCCAGATCGGAGACCAGCTTCTTGGAAGCATTGACTGCCGCCAGACCCGGCAAGATCACCGCGATCAACACTCCGGCCAGAAAGAGCAGCGAGCAGAGCTCGACATAGTTTGCCCCCCCTGACTTGTTGCGCTCGCCACTCATTTTAGCGTCTTCACCCTCTCCTGGGCTCGCTCGATGTACTTGGCCATCTTCTGGCCCGGGGCCATGTCGCTCTGGGCGATCTCCAAGAACGCTTTGTAAGCATCCAGGGCTTTGTCCTTCTCGCCCGTCAGCTCATAGGCCTGGGCCAGGATGAAATGGGCCTCACTGAAGTCTGGTTTGAGCTGGATGGTCCGGCGGAACTCGGAGATGGCCTCGAAGATCTTCTGCTCATTGAGATAGACCGTGCCCAGGGCATAGTGGGCCCGGAAACTATCCTTCTTGATGTCCAGCGCCTCGACCAGGGCTCGTCGAGCCTTCTCATAATCTCGCTCGAGACTGTAGAGCTCGCCTCGGGCGACTCGCACCTCGAAGCAGCCATGATCGAGCTTGAGGGCCTCGCTGAGCTTGTTGCCGGCCGCATGCATCTGGCCCTTCTCCATCAGCTCGCGCGCCTCGCCCACCAGCGACAGGGCACCCTGCTTCTTTTGCACCTGGACATCCCACAGATTGGCCACCAGCAAGCCCCACGAGAGCAGGGCCGATAGAAAGAAGGTTCCCGAGTCGATGGCCTTATGGGCAAAGAGCCAGAAGAGCGGACCCGGCAGGAGCAGCAGCCCCAGCATCAAGAGGATCTTCTTGGCGTTCAGCACCTTCATGGTTTCGGGGATTTCGGACTTGTTTCATGGGTTCCCTGTAATTTCAGCAACGACAGGAGCGCTCGACCGAACACGGGCGGTCGAGTTTGTAACAAGATTGTTAACTTCTGGACACGCCCCCGGGTCCCGCCCCCCGTCGGGTTGCACCCAAAGATGGGCTTGACTATATTGGTAACTGACGACCCGTGCGTGCGAGCGCGGGCGCGAAAGGTGGAACAGATGTCGATCGGCAATGTGAATGTCCCTCCGGGTGGGGCCAATGCCCATGTAAACAACGCCACCCACACCGGGGCAGCCCAGCGACAGAGCGCGGCGGCCCGAGGGGATGTCACGGGGACCCGCGAGCAAACCCAGCGCGAGCAAGTCGGCGATACCGCCACGGTGAGCTCGACTCCCGATCCGCAGGCTCAGCAGCAGCAGGCGCCTCCGCCCGAGCAAGAAAGCGTCGAATTCAAGTCGCTCGGAAAGCGGAACGGGGTCGAGCGCTTCGGAGTGGAAGGCGACCCGAACATCCAGCTTTACGTTTCTGACTCAGGAGTTCAGTTGCAGCGGATGCCCGGCCAGATGATCGTGGGCATGCCCGACGGCAACATCCTGATGCGCGACATGAACTCGGGCAAGGTTTCCGGACATTCGGCCGACGGCAAGAAGCTCGAGGTGACCTCGGACGAGGTCAACAAGACGCTCAGCTACGTCGACGCCGAGGGCAACCGCATCACGGTGAAGCCCGAGAACCTGACGGTGGTCGTCAATGACGAGGCGCGCATCCACCCCGACAAGTCGGTGGAGAACTTGAAGGGGCAGCAGTTCGTCCAGCAACCGGCTCCCCAGCCGAGCGGCATTCTCAACCCCGATCTCGGCATGGGCGCCGATCAGGTCAACCTGGGAGGGGCCGGCGCGGGCGCTGCCGGGGTCTACGGACCTCAGGGCGGCCTGCAGGGCGCCCGTCAGGAGCAGACTCCCTCGGGCTTGATGCGCACCATCACCCCCGATGGCATGATGGTCATCGGCTTGCCCAACGGAGTGGCCATCAGCCACGGTCCCGCCGGGGCCATGGCCATGGACTCGCGCTCGCAGCAGCCCATCCCCGTGCAGGTGGCCATGCACCGCCGACCCGATGGCGGCGAGGAGTATCGCTATCAGTTCAACGATGCGGGCGGAAACCTGTACACGCTGTTCTCGCAGAGCATGGACTTTACCGTGGAATCTCCCGACCGCCGCGTGGCCCAGATGGTCCTGCCGCAAGGCAACGTGATGACGGCCGTGCGGGGCGACAACGGGCAGTACTCCCACGAGGTTCTGCCCGACGGCAGCCAGATCAACCGGGGCGGGGCACAGTTCGCGGGCGACCGGGTGATCATGCCGCAGGGCGAGTTCTCCCAGATGAGCGCCCTGCCGTTCCCCGTCTCGGGCTTCATGGCTCCCGCCTTCCAGGAGCAGGCAGCCCGCCAGGCCCAGGCCCGGGCCACCGGCCAGGCCGGCCAGCAGGCAGCCCAGAACGCCAACGGCCAGTTCCAGACCCAGGGTGTCCCCGGCGGAGGGGTCAATCCCGGGGGCGGCATTCCCGGGACACCCGACAATCCGCTGGGGAACGCTGGCAATGTGGCCAACGGCGAGTTCTCGCCCCACCCCAGCATCCATCACCGCCCCAACTTTCCTCAGGCCGAGGTTCGCCCCAGCCTGTGGCAACGCTTCAAGAACTTCCTGTCCGGACGGCCCTCCAACTACGTTCCGCCGGATCAACACCAGCAGCAGTGGGGGCCGCAGGGTCCCCAGCAGACACAGGGTCCCTGGGGTCCGCCGCCCTATGCGCAGTACAATCCTGGCGGGGTGATGCCCAGCCCCTGGCCGGGCCAGCAGTTCCCGCCCCAACAGTCCAACAACTGGATCAACTGGGTGATGGGCGCCACCATGCTGACCAGCGTGCTGTCCAGCGTGACGCTGCTGGGCACGGTGATGAGCGCCAGCCCCTGGAACATCGGGTTCTTTCCGCCCATGATGGGTTTCCCCTGATAAGTAGCCGTCTTGTCTGAGACCACCCTGTCGAGCTCGATCTGCTTTGAGGGTCGCATCGTGCGCCTGGAGCTGCTCGAGGTGGAGCTGGCTGATGGCAGCCGTGCCCCTCGCGAGATCGTGCGCCACGATGATGCAGTCTGCGCGGCGGTTTTGACCCGCTCGGGCTCGGTCGTCTTGGTGCGCCAGTATCGCAAAGCCGTGGAACGGGCTTTACTGGAGATCCCCGCCGGACTCATCAATCGCGAAGAAGCACCCGATGACGCAGTGCGGCGCGAGCTGGCCGAAGAGATCGGCATGTTGGAGGGGACCGTGGAATACCAGCTGGCCTGCCTGGCCTCTCCCGGCTTCTGTGATGAGACCATGCACCTCTATTTGGTGACCGACGCCGTGCTGGGCCCCAATCAGCCCGACCCGGGGGAGTTGCTCGAAGTGGTCGAGCTCGAGCCCGCTGAGGCGTTGCGTCGAGCCCTGGCTGGCGAGCTGGGAGACGCCAAGTCGGCCCTGGGCGTGCTGCTGCTGGCCCGCAAGATGGGATGGTAGTCGGTCTTTACCTGCACTTTGCCTACTGCCGCACCCGCTGCACGTACTGCGACTTCAACGCTTACAGCGAGCCCGATGCGGTCGACGAGCAGCGCGCCTACTTCGAGGCCTTGCTCGAGGACGTGCGCCGAACCGGGGCCGAGCGAGCCTACACGGTCCGCACGCTGTTTTGCGGGGGGGGAACCCCCAGCCTCACCCCCGCGGCCTGGATGGGCGAGCTTCTGGAGGCCTGCAGAACCAGCTTCCAGCTCGATCCTCAGGCCGAGGTCACCCTGGAGGCGAACCCTGGCACCGTCGATCTGGCATATCTGACCGCTCTGCGTCAAGCCGGCTTCAATCGCCTCTCCCTGGGCGTTCAGAGCTTCCAGGACGAGCTCTTGCAGCGAATCGGTCGCATTCACAGCTCTGCTCAGGCGGCCCAGGCGCTGGCTGACGCCCGGACGGCCGGCTTCGACAACGTGAGTCTGGACTTGATCTACGGGCTGCCCGGCCAGAGCCTGGCCGACTTCCAGGCTGACCTGGAGCGGGTCGGTGAGCTGCGACCCGAGCACCTCTCAGCCTATGCCCTGACGGTCGAGCCCAACACCCGCCTGGAGGCCCAGATTCGCCTGGGGGAGATCGCCCCCCCCGATCCCGACCTGCAGGCCGACATGGCCGACCTGCTCCCCCCCTTCCTGCGACCGCTGGGCTACCGGCGCTACGAGATCTCCAACTGGGCTCGAAGCGGGAGGGCCTGCCGGCACAACCTGATTTACTGGCGCAATCGCCCCTACCTGGGTCTGGGTTGCGGCGCGACCAGCTACATCGACGGCTGGCGCACCCGCCGCATCCTCCACCCCCGCTACTATGCGACGGCCCTGGCCCAGGGACGCACACCCGTCATCGAGCACGAGCGGCTCGGGCTAGAGGGAACGCTGAAGGACGTCATCACCCTGGCGCTGCGCACCCGGCGCGGCCTCGACCTGGATCGGTTGTATCGTCGCTATCCGGTCCTGCCGGAACGCGTGGAGGGCTTTCTGGATGGGCTTCCCACGGGGTTGGTCCGCCGGCAGGGGTCCCGCATCCGCCTCACGGGCCGGGGGCGCAACCTGGCCAATGTGGTCTTCGTCGAGTTGCTCGACACGCTGCTGACGTCTGGGTGACCGATGCAGGACCTGCCCTTCTTGTTGCGTATTCTTGGCCAACCGGTGAAGCCGGAATCTTCGACCCGGGGGTGACTGACCTGTGGCCCTGTCCCGACGCGAATTTCAGATCCTGCAAGAGCGAGTGGCCAAACTGGAGATGCAGGTGCGTGCCCTGGATAACCGGCTCAAAGCCAGTGAGAGCATGATGAAACCCTCCAACCTGGCCCGCCGGGTGCGCGAAGGCGACGAGGAGATCAAGCGCGCGGCCGAACGGGGCGAGATGTTCGACGCCCTGAGGCCTGAGTCCGAGCCCTGAAGGGGGCGAGGAATCCGCGCCGCGTAAGCGGCTAACAATGGTCCCCTCCAATCCCTGCTAAAGTGCAAGGCCTTTGGTCCTGCACTTTACAACGCGCTGGAACCGCGTTCGTCAGATTGTGCTAATGTGCAAAACCTAAGTGCGAGCACATTAGCGCTTCCAGAACTGCCACGAGGGCGGCTCAGGCGCGGCCGGACCCGGCACCACCCGGTTCAAGAACCACCACCAGTAAGACAGCGGGGGGTCGTTGACGATCTGGTATTGCTTGAAGTTGGCGTGACCGATCTCGGCCACGATCTCGGACGCTCGGGCCCGAACGGCATTGTCCAGAGCCACAACCTCGAGCCAGACCTCCCGAGGGTCGACCCCCCGGACGCGGAGCTCGTCCAGGCTCTCTTGCACTTCGTCGCGATAATAGAGCAAGTTGGGGGCCGCCAGCCCCAGACGGCCGATGTCCTTGACATAACGGCGATAGTCCTCGAGAACCTCAAGCAGATACTTGTACTCTTCGCGAGCCTCCTCGTCCAGCCCCTCGGGAACTTCCACTTCACACCCCGGCGCTCTCGCTCAACAGCCTCTCGGCTACGGCCAGGTCCTCGGGGGTGGTGATTTTCAGGTTGCGGTAGTCGCCCTCCACCACCCCCACGCGCCCGCCGCGCCACTCGATCAAGGAGCAGTCGTCGGTTCCAAGAAATCCCGCTCGGGCTGCGCTGCGGTGCGCTTCCAGGATGGTCTGGAACGGAAAGAGCTGTGGCGTCTGGGCGGCAAACAGCTCCTGTCTGGGCAAGGTGCGAGCCACCCGCCCCTCCTTGACGATCTTGACCGTGTCCTTGACGGCCACCATCGGCAGAACGCCATCCAGGTCGCCCAAACCCTGCACCAGCCGGTGCAACATCTCGTGGCTGAGGAAAGGACGGGCTGCGTCGTGAATGGCCACCACGTCCTCGGGGCCGGCCCGACGAACAGCCAGGGCCTCCAGAGCATAGCCGATCGATTCCTGCCGCTCGGCGCCTCCGGTCACCACGCAGGTCACCTTGGTCAGACCAGCCTGAGCGAAGAGAGCTCGATACTCGTCCTCATCCCCTTCAGCGGCCGAGACCACCATCCGGGCCAGGGGGTCGAAGCTCTGCAGTGTTCGCAAGCTGTGCAACAGCAACGGGCTGCCCCCCAGGGACATGAGCAACTTGTTCGTGCCGCCCATGCGCCGGCTCTTGCCGGCTGCGGTCACCACTGCCAGAAGGGCCAAGTCAGGTGCTCCGCTTGGGGGTGCTCTCCTCGGCCAGAAGCTTGGTGATGTCGCGCGAGGCGCTGCCGTTGGAGCCGTTGGAATCGTAGTCGGCCAGGCTGGACGAGGGCTCGTCCACCGCTTCGGTAGACGAGGTCACGGGCCCACGAATTCCCCCGACCAGACCTTTGAAGCGGCCGAAAATCATCTTGCCGGCATTGTTCTGGACGATGGAGGTCACCTCGACAAAGACCCGCTCACCCACGTGCCGCCGACCTTTCTCGACCACCACCATAGTGCCATCCTCCAGGAACCCCACCCCCTGGCCGGCCTCCTTGCCGTCGCGGATCAGCTTGACGGGAATCTCCTCGCCGGGAAGCACGACCGGCTTCATGGCGCTGGCAAGCTCGTTGATGTTGAGCACCCGAATGTTCTGCAAACTGGCCACTTTGTGCAGATTGTAGTCCGTGGTCAGAAGGGGGAGCTTGAGATCCTGAGCGAGCCGGATCAACTTGGAATCGACGGCTGTCTCCTCGAAGTCTTTCTTCTCGATGTGAAGACCCGGGTGCTGGCGAAGCTTGTGGAGAATGTCCAGGCCCCGCCGACCGCGATTGCGCTTCTGCGCATCTTCCGAGTCGGCCACCCTCTGCAACTCATTGAGCACGAACTGGGGCACCACCAGCGTGCCCTCCAGGAAGCCCGCCTCGCAAACGTCGCAGATGCGACCGTCGATGATGACGCTGGTATCCAGAATGAAGTAGCTGCGGCCCCAGGGCGCGGCCGTTCCGGTCTCGAGCAGATTGCGGAAGCTGTGGATGAACACCAGCCGGCTGCCGAAGAAGGCCCCCAGGAAGCTGAAGAAGACGGTTGTCAGGACGATCAAGAACGGCCCGAGGTAGTCGCCAACGAAGGGGATCTTGGAGAAATTGATGGCCTGCAGGGCCAGATTGATGAAAAAGGCTACGATCAGGCCAAAGAGGAGTCCCGCCGAGCCCATCAACACTTCTTGCAGGGAGAGTTTCTGCAGACCAACGGCCACCGCGTCGACCGAACGAACCATCAGGTTGGCCAGCAGTGGAGCCAGGATGATGCCCACCAGAATTCCAAGGAGAATCAGGGCTGCGAAGTTGGTATAGAGCGGCACCCCGCTCAGAGCGGAGTAGAACTTCTGACTCTGGAGGGCAACGTTATAGCCGCACAGTCCACCAAAGACTGCGAAGATGCAGTAGAACATGCCCCGAATCAGTTTGGCCAATTGTCACCAACCTTCGCAAGGTTGCGATCTCGCAGCCCACACTGGCATCTAAAGGAGACACTGCGCCTGGTTCGATCTCTTAACTCTTAAGCGTTACGTCCTGAAGGTCTTGCCTATCCTACCGACAGACAAATCTATCGGCGCAAATAACTCCAAAACCCCTGGGACCTCACTCTAGAAAAGTTCAGTCTCCTGGCCGATTCTCCTCCCCCTCGCCCAGGCCCAGGTCGAGCAAAGCTTGTCGCACGCTGGGAAAGGCCAGTTCCTTCCAGGGGATGTCTCCGGGCAAGAACCAGCGAGCCTCCGAGCACTCCGGACCAGGGTTGGCACTACCGGAGAGCACCTCCGCCTCGTAGACGATGACCACCACGATGCTGGTCGGATAGCTGTAGACACCCAGCAACCGCCGGCAAGAGACCTCCAGTCCGGTCTCCTCGAAAACCTCGCGAGCGGCCGCTGAGGGAGCGGTTTCGCCGCGATCCATGTAGCCCCCGGGGTAGGACCACAAACCCCGGCCAGGCTCGATGTCACGCCGAATCAGCAAGATACCCTCAGGACCTTGCACAACCGCGCAGCAGGCGACCTTGGGGTCGAGAAAGTGCACCCTGTCGCAAGCCCGGCAGTAATGGCGGTCCTTGCGATCCACCAGGCGCATGCTCAGCTCGGCCGAACACTCGCTACAGTATCTCAAGGGGTTGCCCCCGGCTGGCAGGATTCGTACAATACTTGCAGCCTCATGCGTCACTATCGCTTTCGTATCGACCTTCGCGTCCTCAAGCGCGGCGGACCTGCCGGCCCCCCCCGAGAGCGGGTCGACTTCTCGCCCGAGGAGGAGCCCGAGGAAGAAAGGCTCTTCCCGCTCGAGGAAACCGGCGATCCTCAGGTGCGCGCTTACAATGCCAGCCTGAGCTGGGCTTGCAGCCATTTGCCGGGCCGTTTCGTCACCGGGACCCTCGAATTTAACGTCTTCAAGGGTCCCGAGCAAACCTTCCACGTCATCACGCGACCGCGCAATAGTAAGAGCGAGCGCGTCTCGGAGGTGGTCGTCTTCCCGGACGGACAACTCTTGAGCCGGAGCCTGAGCCTCCAGGAAGGCGAGCCACAAGATCTGGAGGAGCTCTTCAAGGAAGGGCTGGAGTGGCTCGATCAGGACGACCAGGCCCTGGCTGACCTGCCCGGCTACGAACTCCAGGCCACCTGGTATCAGCGAGAGGGCAGCCACCTTGTGGGCGTGGAACGCTGGCAACGCTACTGGGACCTGGAAACAGACAGCCTGGTCCATCACCAGGCCGGCGGCGCCCGCGCCTGATCACTCGCCCGGCCCGTCGCTCGTAGGCGCTTCCCGGCGAACCTCCAGGCCAGCCCGATGCACCTCTCGCCCATCCACCTCGAAAGCCAGGGCGTAGAGCCCGAAGCGCGGAAAGACCACCTCTTCCAGGCCGATGATCAGTCGCACGGTCGGCTCACCCGCATAGTTGACCTGGTTGAAACTGAGCGAGCCCTGCATCTCGTATTCGGCCTGGCCATCCGCATTCATCATCCGCAGTCTGAAAGGCCGCTCCAGCGGCGTTCCTGGCTCGGCGCGCAGCTGCAGCACGTAAAACATGCCATCCAGGCTGCAGGGTACCCCGGGAACGTTGAGCCGATCAAAACCGATTCCGCGAGCGTAGAGTTTGCCAGCGTCCTGCTGGGCAAAGTGGCACAGGAAGCCAAAATCCATCATGGGCATGGGGGCGCCTTCGGTCACCCGGCTGGAATTCTCCTCCCCGGTCGAGGACCCGAAGGGGCGCCACCCGAAGGCCCGGGACTGGCCTCCAGGCCGGCGACCTGAAGTGCCTCCACCAGCCAGGAGATGCCGACCAGCTGCAAGGGTCGATAGTCTCCGGGCTCCAGGCCCTCCAGGTTGCGAGCCGGCACCAGACAGCGCCTGAAACCCATCTTGGCCAGCTCCTTGAGCCGGGTCTCGAGTTGAGTGACCGCCCGCACCTCGCCCCCGAGCCCGAGTTCGCCCACGGCGGCAAGTTCCGCGTCGAGGCTTACGTTCTGCCGGCTGGAGACGACAGCCAGGGCCAGGGGCAGGTCCAGGGCGGGCTCGAGCAGGCGCAGCCCGCCGGCCACGTTCACGTAGACGTCCGAGCGGGCCAGGTTCAGGTTGCTGGCGCGTTTATGGACCACGGCCAGCAACAGGCTGACCCGATTGGGATCGACCCCGACCGACCGCCGCGTGGGCGGCACCCCGTTGTCGCTGACGGGGTTCGTGCTGACAAGCGCCTGGATCTCCACCAGCAAGGGGCGAGTGCCTTCCAGGGAGGGAAACACGATCGAGCCCGGACCGCCCCCGGCGCGCTGGGACAGAAAGAAGGCCGAGGCATCGGGAATTGACTCCAGCCCCCGGGCGCCCATCCGAAACAACCCGATCTCCTGGGTGCTTCCGAAACGGTTCTTGACCGAGCGCAGAGCCCGCACGTTGTGCATTCCGTCGCCCTCAAAATACAAAACCGTGTCCACCAGGTGCTCGAGCACGCGCGGGCCGGCCAGCTCGCCCCCCTTGGTCACGTGACCCACCAGCAGGACCGGAATGTTCTCGGCCTTGGCCAGACGCATCAGGCTTGCCGCACACTCGCGTACCTGAGTGACGCTCCCGGGAGCCGGCGCAAGATCGGAGCGGAACAGCGTTTGAATGCTATCGATGAAGACCAGGCCAGGCCGGGTAGAGCGAATGTGTCCTTCGATGGCTTCCAGTCGGGTCTCGGAGACCATGAGGATGCCAGGAGCCAGCGCGTTCAAACGCTCGGCCCGCATGCGAATCTGGCGGGCCGACTCCTCGCCGCTCACATACAAGATCGGCGCCCTGGTCTGAGCCAACTGGCGGGCAATCTGCAGCAAGAGTGTAGACTTTCCGATGCCGGGGGGGCCGCCAAGCAGCACCAGGGAGCCCGGCACCACTCCGCCCCCCAGGACCCGGTCGAGCTCTTCCACGCCGGTGTTGAAGCGCGGCTCGTCATCGAGGGCGACCTGATCGAGGGCCACCGGGGCCTGACCCGGATCGAGCGAGAGGGCGGCACCTAGAGAGGCGCGCTGGACAGCCTCTTCCTGGAAGGTATTCCACTGGCCACAGTCAGGGCAGCGCCCCTGCCACTTGGCCGACTGGCCTCCACATTCCTGACAGACGTAGTGGGTCTTGCCGCGAGCCTTCACAAGGACCTCCCGAAAAAAAAAGAGCAAGACCCCGGGAACTCTTCCTGGTCACCCTGGCTCGCCCCGTAGGGCGGCTGACATCGCTGACACTCTGACCGTAGCGCTTGGCGGCGAGTGGGACCGTTTCCGGTCCAGTGATACCCTCTGCTGGCCAGTCATTTCTGGCGGACCTTCTCAGGTCTGGCCTGGGAGAACTCCCCGGCCCGGTGCTTGCTTCCGTGGAAGCAGCCTTGAGGTCGACACGAGTTGCCTTTTGAGCAATTCGTTCCGGGCAACCCCCGTGGGGGTTGGATACCGCCCCGAGGGGCGGTTCGCGCCATCTCGACTCGCAGGCCGGAGCCTGTTGTTCGAGTCGTGCTCGGAAGCACTTGGCTTCCAGAGCAAGAACGTGAATCGCAAGGTTCAACGTTCATTCGGGCGGGCGATGCGAGGCTCCTGAGCCTCTGCCATCCGGTCTTGCCGGGCCACTTCGGTTTCTTGCACTGGCAGTTCGCCGTCGCGATGGACCTCAGGGGGTCTCTCTGCAGGGCGGTTGAAGTAGCTTCGCCGCTCGGATTCCGTCAGGGCGTACCCCGTCGGATGATGGCGCCCTCGTTACGGACACACCTTTCGGTGCGGTCGCCTTCTTCGTCCGGAGGCGGTTCGCGCCACCGGAAGCGTCCTCAGTTCTCTGCAGAGGTCGCAGAGGCTTTACTGGAGACGAGAGGGTTCGATTCAGCTTTGATGTCTTCGGGTGCCTGGTTCCTCCGTTCGCTCGGGGTCTTGCAGGCGGAATATACCATCCGGGGGTGGTTCACACAAGCCAACAAGTGTTCGATTTTTAGAGTCTCATTCAAGTGGCGCCAGAGCGCCATTCAATCGAATGAAGACCCGAGAACCCCGTCAGGATGCCGATCTGTCAACGAACACAGGAACGCTAAAGTGCAAGACCAAGGCCTTGCACTTACAACGCGCCAGATGGGGCTAATGTGCAAGACCAGATCAGTTCCTCTCGGCCTCCTGAGTGCGCCAGTAGTTCTGGCCGGCTTCGCCCAGGGTGTAGACCGGGTCAAAATACTCATAGCGCCGGTTGACCGCCTCGGGATCATCTCCCTCGATGCTGGTCCGGTAGTTCTTGGTCCAATACGAGATGCCACGCTCGCGATCATAGTCGGCGATCTGATGCACCCAGCGCTTGCCCACGTAGGGGACGTCGCAGATGATGCGGGGAGTGGCGTAGCCGGGCAGATAGCCCATGATGTCGTGCTGCAAGCGTTGGGCCTCGTGCACCGCCAGTCGCCAGTGCTCTGAATTGGGAATCATGTCGCACATGTAGAAGTAGTAGGGCATGATATTGGCCCGGTCGAGCAAGGTGAAGCAGAGATCGAGCAAATCTTTGGAGGTCCCGTTGACCCCCCGCAGCAAGACGCCCTGATTGCGCACGTCACGGAAACCGGCTTCGTCGAGCAGATGCCGAGCCGCTCGAGCGACCAGCGGGGTCAGTTGCTGGACGTGATTCACGTGAGTGTGCAGGGCCAGGTCCACGTCGTGCTGACGGGCCTTCAAGCCCAGCCGCTCCATGGCATAGCGCACCTCGTCTTGCAGAAAGTGTTGAGGCAGGCCCATCAGGCCCTTGGAAGCCAGGCGGATGTCCCGGATGTGGGGGATCTCGATCAGGGCCGACACGAACGACTCGAGCGAGCTGATGGGCAGGTTGGCCACGTCTCCCCCCGACACGACCACGTCGCGAATGGTGGTGGTGCGGCGCAAGTAGTCCAGAATCTGCTGGTGACGCTCGGTCTGCTTGACCAGGAAGCGGTGCTTTTTGACCTGGGGAACGTCCCGCCCGACCAGGTCCATCCGGGTACAGTGACCGCAGTATTGGGGACAGGTCGAGAGCAATTCGGCCAGGACCTTTGTGGGGTAACGGTGGGTCAGGCCCTCGACCACCCACATCTCGGACTCGTGAAGGCTGTCACGACTGGCCCGGGGGTGGTTGGGCCAGTCCGGGTTGCGGTCCTGGATGGCAGGCAACATGTAACGGCGCACCGGGTCGTTCTCGAGGTCGTCCAGGTTCATGGTGTTCAGCATCTGGGGGGGGACCAGCATGGACATGGTGGCGCGCTCTTCCAGGTCACGGGCCATCCCTTCGGCCAGGCTGTCGCTGAGGTGCGAGCCCAGGGTCTCCTTCAGCTCAGCCAGGTTCTTGACCGTGTGCTTGCGCTGCCAGGTGGCGTCCTCCCATTCCTTCTCGGTCACACGAGCATAGCCGGGAATGCGCCGCCAGTCGGGCTCGACGAACTCGCGCTGGGGAGGATAGGCGTATGGTTGCTCGGAGGCCTCAATGCTCCGCGCTTTGGGTTCATTGGAGATGATTGTCATGACGCCGTTTCCTTTCCATGGGCACTGCCGGGCTCAGTGTAGCCGGCCGAGACGGGTTTTTCAAGCGGTGCGACGGATGAGGTGGTAGCCGAACTTGGTCTGCACGGGCTCAGAGAGCTCTCCCACCGACAACTGGAAGGCGACCTTGTCAAAAGCCGGTACCATGGCTCCGCGATGAAACTCTCCGAGGTCGCCGCCGCTCTGCTTGCCGCTCGGGCACTGGGAGTGCTCTCGCGCCAGGGCAGCAAAATCTGCCCCGGCCTGAATCTGCTCTCGCAGCCTGGCAGCGGTCGCCTGATCGCTCACCAGGATATGTGAGCAACGGCACTTCTCTTTGGGCTTGAAGAGGCTCCCCATCGCTCGACATTTGGGCAAACGCGCACGGAACTCCTCTGCGCAAGCTCCATGCGAGGAATAATCAGGGTTCCCTCTCACCCCTGGCCGCTGTCGAGTTGTCAATAGGTTGGAAATATCTTCCCCGGCCGAGTGGCATACACTGCCCCCGATGACCCGCCAAACATACGGGACGCGCTTCAAACAACAGGGAGGATCTAGATAACATGCTCAGCACCATCGCCCCCAGCTTTAACAGCCCGGTGTCCGCCACCAGCCTGCGGCCCAAGAACGAGGAGCCGCCGGCTCCCCCCACCCCGCCCGCTCCCCCGCCGGACCAGGTCGACTTCAGCGTGATCGACACGGCCGCCAAGGCTGCCGCCCTTCCGGCCATGGACCCGGCCGTTCAGCTCGGCCTGGCTGCCGGCATCGCCGCCGTCATCATGGCCGGCATGGGTGGCGGTTCGATTCCGCTGATCACCCTGGACGTGGCCACCAAGACCGCTGGCCAGGACGGCAACCTCAGCTTCGGCCTCGACATGCAGAACGAGCAGAGCCCGGTTACGGTTTCCGGTGACTTCGCCGGCCAGGCCGTCAACGGCGGCCTCGTGGTCAACGAAGAGACTCAGGAGATCGGCTGGGCCGGCACCATCGGCGGCAACGAGGAGCGCATCAGCTTCCTCGGCGTCAACGAAGAGACCATGACCGCCCAGGTGGGCGTGCAGTTCGGCAGCGTAGCCGGCACCCTGAACCTCAAGCCCATCATGGACGAGAGCGGCGAGACCCCCCTGGGTTACAACGTTTCCGGCGACCTGGGCGGCGAGGCCTACGACGTCACCACCACCTGGAAGCTGCCGGAAGGCCTCCAGAACGGCGACGAGCCCCCGCAGAAGCTGGAGGCCACCATCTCTTCCACCGGCAGCCTCGGCGGCCAGGCCATCCAGAAGGACTACAAGGTTGAGGCTCAGATGACCGGCGGCGGCCTGATGGTCAACGTGACCGGCGGCGGCAACGTGGCCGGCATCGCCCAGGAAGTCAACGGCACTCTGGCTATCGTTCCCTGATAGAGCGAAAGCGCAGAAGTCGGGCCCTTCCGTGCCCGACTCCTGCCGACGATATGCGCGCACCGTAACGCGCGCGATCTGCGCCCAATCCAAGAGCCCCTCACGGGGCTCTTTTTCTATCTCCCCAAGGGAAGGTCGTAAGCGGCTCGAAACGGCCCGAAAATGCGCGCGAGCGCGATCGGTCCGAGGCGAGGAAGGAATCGAAGTGCTTTTGCTGGCTGCCACCCAGGGCGATGGGTCCTTGCACAGCCCCGTCGTGGTCATCGTCCTGGCCTCCGTGCTGGCTCCGCTCCTGGTCGAGTGGCTCAAGTGGCTGCGCATCCCTCTGGTCGTTTTCGAGCTCCTGCTCGGAATCGCCATCGGCCCTCACGCGCTGAACCTCGTCCAGCCCAGCGGCGTGCTCGACTTTCTGAGCAAGATCGGGCTCTGCTTCCTCTTCTTCATGGCCGGCCTCGAGCTCGATCTCTTCAAACTCAAGGGACCACCCCTCAGGCTGGCGGCCCGAGCCTGGGTCGCGTCCTTGACCCTGGCCCTGGCCGCCAGCGCGCTTCTGGCCTGGGCAGGCCTGGTCAAGAGCCCGCTCATGATCTCGGTCGCACTGTGCAGCACCGCTCTGGGAACCCTGATGCCGGTCCTGCGCGAGCGCGGCGAGCTCAAGTCTCGCTTCGGAAGCTTTCTGCTCGCGGCTGGGGGGCTGGGCGAATTCGGGCCCGTCTTGCTGATCTCGGTGCTTTTCTCTGGCTCCGCCAACGGCTGGGTGGAAGGATTGGTCTTCCTGGGTTACTCGGCAACCATCGCCGGGGCCGGTTGGCTGGCCCTCCAACTACGGCCGCCCGCTCTGGTCGCTCTCCTCGGCCGAACCCTGGACACAAGCTCGCAGCTTCCTATCCGGGTCTGCCTCCTGCTGATCGTGGTACTGGCTTATGCGGCCCACAAGTTCGGCCTGGATCTCATTCTGGGCGCATTCGGAGCCGGCCTGATGGTAGGTCTGGCAACCCGCGACACCGCGACCAGCGGCACCCTGCGCCAGAAGCTGGATAGCCTGAGCTTCGGGCTCTTCGTTCCCACTTTCTTCATCTACAGCGGAGCCAATTTCGACCTGGGAATGCTCAGCCAGCCTCAGACCCAGGCCCAGGTCCTCCTCTTCCTCGCTCTGTTCTTGCTGGTGCGAGGGCTACCCACTCTTCTCTACCGGGACGAGTTGACCGCGCGAGAGCGCTGGGGACTGGCCTTCTACTCGGCCACCTGCCTGCCGATCGTGCTGGCGATCGCTCAGATCGGCGCGTCCTCCGGCCGAATGCTTCACCAGAACGCGGTCGCCCTGGTGGGAGCCGCCGTCCTCAGCGTGCTGATCTTTCCCATCCTGGCCGATCGCATCAAAGGAGCCGGCCCGGCAGCCTCCTCGTTGCCGTCACATCGCTCCTCTTAGACCGCGGACCGAGCGTGAGGTGCTTGCCTATCCTTCGGGGACGCCTCCACACAAGTCTGTCGGCGCAAGTTCCCAGCAAGCACGCACTTTACAAGCCGGCAACCTCGGCGAGCCCGGTGGTATGGCATTCTCAGTGTATGGTCATCTCCGAAGCAGCAGTCCAATGGCAGCCCCGTCAGCCTTCCAGGCCGTGCACAGCCAGCAGCGGCTGGGGAGTGGACCGGGTCGAGCTTTCAGGCTGGCAGGGTTGGGCACCAGACCCGGATCGGCAACGCCAGATCGAGGTGGTGAAAGCCGAGATCGAACGCCTGAGGGCCAGCATCGGCAACCTGGACGCCAAGAAGCGAGATGTCGATCAGCGGCTCTATTCGCTGGCCAACGAGATCTACGGCCTGAGAAACGGGATGGACCAGATCAACTACGAGATCGAGAGCCTTCGTTACACCATCCAGACCATCCAGGACCGGAAGGAGACCGTGCGCTGGCAGCTGGAGAGCGCCCGAGACCCTCAAGAGAAGGCTGCCCTGCGGTATCAGCTCGACCAGCTCAACGAGGAAATCCAAAACAATCGCTACCGACTCGACGATCTTCGCTACAAGAAGAGCGACCTCGAGTCTCGGATCCGCGACCGGCACTCCCAGAGGGACTCACTCTTGCGCGAGCAGCAGTACTATGAGGACCAACTCCAGCGCGAGCGCTACCAACTGGTGAGCCAGCAAGAGTTGTTACGACAGCTGCAGCGCTGACCCCCCTGACCCTGCGAAGAAGGGTCTGCAATAGGCAAAGAGGACCGCCCGATGGGCGGCCCTCTTCAGCTTCTCAGGCGGGCGCTGGCTCGCCTTCCTGCTCTTTCTGCTCCTCCTCAGTAGGAGGCTCGGGCGCCTTCTCGATGGGGCGGCTGGTGAAGTCGAGCTTCTCATCGCCCTCCTTGAAGTCGATGATGACCACGTTGTTCTCTGGCACGTTGCCACGAATGAACTCCTCGGCCAGCGGGTCCTCCACCATACGCTGGATCGCGCGCCGCAATGGACGAGCGCCGTACTGCGGGTCGAAGCCTTCGCTGGCAAGGCGCTCCTTGGCGGCCTGCGTGACCTCCATCTGGCGCTGCTGCTGCTCGACTTCCTTGCGCACCTTGTTCAGCATCAGATCGACGATCTGCGTGATCTCGCCCATGTCGAGGCTGTGGAACACGATGATCTCGTCGAGCCGGTTGACGAACTCGGGCTTGAAGACCTTCTTCACTTCCTCGAGGATCTTCTTCTTCATGCGCTCATAGCGCACTTCCTTGTCGCCCTCGTCCTTGGTCTTTCGGAAGCCGATGTCCGGACCGCCCTCGTGGCCAGAGAGGCCGATGTTGGAGGTCATGATCAACACGGCGTTCTTGAAGTCGACGATGCGGCCCTGAGAGTCGGTCAGACGACCGTCCTCGAGAACCTGGAGGAGCATGTTGAAGACGTCGGGGTGGGCCTTTTCGATCTCGTCGAGCAAGACCACCGAGTAGGGCTTGCGTCGCACGGCTTCGGTCAGCTGACCACCCTCCTCGAAGCCGACGTAGCCAGGAGGGGCGCCGACCAGTCGCGACACGGCGAATTTCTCCATGTACTCGGACATGTCGATGCGCACCATGGAGTCCTCGTCGTCAAACAAGAACTCGGCCAGCGCCCGGGCGAGCTCGGTCTTGCCCACGCCGGTGGGACCCAGGAAGAGGAACGAACCGATGGGACGCTTGGGGTCCTTGAGGCCCGCGCGAGCGCGCCGGATAGCCCGGGTGAGCACCCGCACCGGCTCGTCCTGGCCGATCACGCGCTCGTGCAGCGTGCCCTCCATGTTGAGCAGCTTCTGGGTCTCGCCTTCGGCCAGCTTGCTGACCGGGATCTTGGTCCAGGTGGAGACGATGTGAGCGATCTCCTCCTCGGTCACCTTGTTGATCCGGTTGGCGGTGTTGGCCTTCTTCTCGCGCCACTCGCGCTCGAGCTCTTCCTTCTTCTTGCGAATCCGGTCTTCTTTCTCGCGCAGCTGAGCGGCCTTCTCATACTCCTGGTTCTTGATGACCGCTTCCTTCTCGCTCTTGAGCTTGCGCAGCTCCTCCTCCACCGCGCGAAGCTCGGCGGGCGGTAGGGTGGCCTGCAGGCGCACCCGGCTGGCCGCCTCGTCCATCACGTCGATGGCCTTGTCGGGCAGGAACCGATCGGAAATGTAGCGGTCAGCCAGACGCGCCGAAGCCTCCAGCGCGTCATCGGTGATCTGCACTTTGTGGTGGGCCTCGTAACGGTCCCGCAGACCTTTGAGGATCTCGATCGTCTCCTCGACCGTCGGCTCGCCCACCTGAATGGGCTGGAAACGGCGCTCGAGGGCGGCGTCCTTCTCGATGTACTTTCGGAACTCGTCCAGCGTGGTAGCGCCGATGCACTGCAGCTCGCCGCGCGCCAGAGCCGGCTTGAGGATGTTGGAGGCGTCGATGGCGCCCTCGGCCGCGCCGGCTCCCACGATGGTGTGCAACTCGTCCACGAAGAGGACGATCTCGCCCGCCGCGGCGCGGATCTCTTCCATCACCCGCTTGAGACGCTCTTCGAACTCGCCCCGGTATTTGGTACCGGCCACCAGGCCAGCCAGGTCGAGCGCGATCACGCGCTTGTCACGCAGCAGCTCGGGCACCTCGCTCTTGAGAATGCGCTGAGCCAGACCCTCCACGATGGCGGTCTTTCCCACACCCGGCTCGCCGATCAGAGCCGGGTTGTTCTTGGTGCGCCGAGAGAGAACCTGAATGACCCGCTCGATCTCGCCGGCCCGCCCGATGACGGGATCAAGCTTGTTCTCGCGGGCCAGGTCGGTCAGGTCGCGCCCGTAGCTGTCGAGCGTGGGGGTCTTGGTGCGCTCCTTGGCGGGAGCCACCGAGGTTTCCACCCCCAGCAGCTTGGTGATCTCAGCCCGGATCTTGGCCGGGTCGACGCCCAGGTTGGAAAGCACGCGGGCGGCCACGCCCTCGCCTTCGCGCACCAGGCCGAGCAGGAGGTGCTCGGTGCCGATGTAGTTATGAGCCAGGGCCCGTGCTTCTTCGAAGGCCAGCTCGATCACTCGCTTGGCCCGGGGGGTGAAGACCATCTCGTGCTGGGTGGTCTGGCTGCCCTTCCCGACGATGGCCTCCACCTCGCCGCGCACCTTCTGCAGGTTGACGCCGAGGTTCTCGAGCACTTTCGCCGCTACGCTCTCGCCCTCGGAAATGATGCCCAGCAGCAGGTGCTCGGTGCCGATGTAGTTGTTACCGAGCCGCTGGGCCTCTTCCTGGGCCAACACGATCGAGCGCCTCGCCCGTTCGGTGAACGGTTCCCACATAGATTCTCCTCCTTAGTGTCCTGTCAGACAGGCCCCGAGGGAAACACTTCGCAATCTTCGCCCGAATCCTTCTCGAAGCTACGTCGGTTTGGGACGCAAACGTACGTTCACCTTCGCCTCGCGCGGATAGTGGGAAACGTCGGAGGCGGACTGAAAGCCTGAAATGGGCTCAAGCTCAAAACGCTGCAGGAACCGGCCCAGGAAGACGGTCGACTCCAGCCGGGCCAGGTTCTGGCCCAGGCAGAGCCGGGTCCCACCGCCGAAGCCAAACATCTTGGCTGCCTGACCCCGAAAGCGCTCGGGACGAAACTGCTCTACGTCCTCCCCCCAGGCCTGCCGGTCTCGATGCGACTCGAGGGGGCTCATGACCAGGGTGGTGCCCCGCGGGACGAAAGTCTGGCCCAGGTAGGTATCCTCCTCGGCGACCCGCGCCAGCAGGTAGGCCGGGGAGTGGAGCCGCATCGTTTCCAGCAAGACCGCCTTGATCTCGCCCGACTGCCCGGGGCGAGGCAGACCGTCGTCCAGCGAGCCCCGAAGCTGCTGCTGGACTTGCGGGTGATGAGCCAGCTCCAGCAGGGCCCAGCTGAGCAGGCTGGCGGTCGTTTCATGGCCGGCCAGCATCAAAGTCAGCACCTCATTGCGAAGCCGCTCCTGGCTCAGCGGCGGATCAGCCGCCAGCAACGCCCCCAGTGCATCCTGGCGCTGCTCTCCCGCGTCGCGCCGGTCAACGATCAACCGGTCGGCCAGAGAACGCAGGCGCTGATGAGCGTCTGCCAGGGAGGAGGCCCCCAGGTGGGCCAGGCTCAAGCCGGTCGGATTGAGCGTCTCGGCGGCCAGCGTCTTACGGACCACCGCAAAGTCCTCCAGGGTGCCGTCCAGCTCGGCATCCGAGAGCCTGGCTCCAAACAGCATCTGGAAGGCCGCATCCAGGGTGGCCCGCTGGGTCAGGCGGCGAAGGTCGAGCTCCCCCTCCCCCACCGGATCGAAGTGGCGGTCGAAGACCCCGGCCAGGTGCTCGATGTTGGCCTGAGTATGGATCTGGCTGCCACGCAGGACGGGCTCGAGCAGCTCCCGGCTGGTGCGCCAGGCCTCGCCAGTGCCGGAGAACACGTTCTCGGTGCCGAACAGATGACGAAAGCCGTGGGCCAGCTCGGGCGTCTTCTCCCAAACGCCCTGACCCTTCTTGTTGCGGGTGCCGGCCAGGGCCTGGTGCATCACCTCGGGGCGCGAATCAAACAAGAGCAAGGGCTTGCCCGGCAGCCTGACCTGGAAGTGGCTGCCGTGGCGCTGGTGCAGTTCGCCCAGCACCTGGCGAGGATCGTCCAGGTGGCGCACCACGCTGCCGATCAGCTCCAATCCGCTGGCTCGCGGAGTGGCCGCCAGGTAGGGACAGTTGCCCCCCGTAGCGCGAGCGAAAAGACCGAGTAACGGCGCCGCGGCCTCAGCTGCCGTGCGGCGGCCTTCCCCGGCCAGTCGCTGACTGGAGGGGCCCGACAGCTCGACCCCAGACAGGTCAACCGACTCGACTGGCTCGGATCCGTGCGCCGCGAAAGCCCGGCTGGGCTGATACGTCGGGGCGGGCATGAACGGGCTGGCCGCATAGAGCTGCATAGCCTCAGTCTACCTACCAGCCTGGAACAAAGCCTGAAAGGCCTACCCTCCCAGCTGCTGGCGAAGCAACGCGGCCCGGGCCGTGTCCCGCTCGTGGGCCTCCAGCGGCCGGCCCACCTCTTCTTGCAGGTTGGCCGGCCGGATGGCCACGATCAGGCGATTGAGAACCGTGCGCGAGACCGGCGGAAGAATCCACAGCTCGATGCCCAGTCGCACCATGGAGAGGTGCTCGAGGGCCTCAGCCGTTGTCATCAGACGAGCGTGACGCGCCACGCCCAGGCTACGCCAGGCCCGATCCTCGAGCAGGGCGCCCAGGTGCTGGCGCAGCTCCTCGCGGGCCTTCAGCTCGTAGCTCACGAGCTGCTCGGTCACCATCTGCACCCTCCCCACGATCTCTTCCTCGCTGCTGCCCAGCGTCACCTGGTTGGAGATCTGAAAAAGGTTTCCGGAAGCTTGCGTGCCTTCGCCATAGAGCCCCCGCACGGTCAGGCCCATCTGGGCGATCTGGCCCACGATGCGCTGCATGGCGCCGGTCTTCCAGACATCCCAGTTCAGGGCCGGCAAGTGCAGCATCGCCGAAGCTCGCAAACCGGTGCCGACGTTGGTGGCGCAGGTGGTCAGATAACCCAGGCGATCGTCGAAAGCGTAGTCGAGGTGACACTCCAGGCGGTTGTCGGCCTGGTCGACCAGTCGCCAGGCCTCCTCGAAGGCCGAGCCGGGCAGAAGGGCCTGGATGCGCAGGTGGTCCTCCTCGTTGACCATCACGCTCAGGGTGCCGTCGTTGCGAAAACCCAGGGCCCGTGCCTGAAAGTGGGCCAGCAGCGCCGGACTGACCAGGTGACGCTCGAGCAAGAGATGATGCTGCAGCTCGTTGAGCTTGTCGAGCCGCATCAGCCGAAGGCCCAACCTGGGCCCCTCGGCCTTCAAGGCCGAGCTGACGCGCCCGAGCACCGCCTCCAGCCAGGGGAGGTCGGCCCGATTGGGAAAGGGGTGGCCCTCCAGGTTGCGCGCGAGCCGAATTCGGGTGGACAGAATGATGCCGTCCGAGGCTCCGCTGTCGGTCAGCCAGGCCAGGTCTTCGAGCTTCTGGCTCATCCGCTCGAAAGCTCCTGAATCTTGTCGCGCAAACGGGCCGCCTCTTCATAGCTCTCAGCCTCGATGGCCTGCTGCAGACGCTCCTTCAGCTCTCGAATCACCTGGCGGTCACGCTCGCTGCGACCCTTGCGCACGGGCACTTTGCCTCGATGCAGGTCGTTGCCCTGCACCCGCTGCAGCAGCGTCTCGAGATGGGCCCGGTAGAAGGTGTAGCAGTGACTGCAACCGAGCGTGGTGCTGTGACAGATGGACTGGAAGGCTACCCCGCAGCGGGGACAGGTTTGCACGGCGGGGAGCTGCACCTGGAACATGGTCAGGGCGGTGGTGACCGGATCGGCGGCCACCGGCAGGTCCTGAGCGCAAAAGTCGCAAAGCCGCAGGGGCAGGCTGTAGCCCATCTGGGGATGGGCGATCACCCGGGTGGCCGGACGCTGGCCGCAGCGGTCGCATGGCAGCACCAGGCGATTTTCTCTACTGCCGCGTCGGAGCCTCTCGCGGCTGGAAGGTGCGCAACACCCGGCCGCCCCTGACCTCTACCCGGCCTACCGTGGCCGGCAGGACGCGGGCCTCGCCTTCGGCCAGGCGCTCGCCGCCGGAGCGACTGACCAGCTCGGCCTCGCCCTCGAAGGCGGTCAGTATCTCGAAGCGCTCCGGGGTCCAGGCGTGCTGTCCGGTCAGCTCCTCGACCACGAAATAGGGCGTGTTGACCCGCACCGCGCCTACCGTGCCCTCGGGCACGGGCGGAGCCAGGTAGGGGGGAACCCGGCGCAGAACCGCCAGAGCTTCCTCCCAGTGCAGGGGGCGAGGCTTCCCATCCAGACCGGGTCGATCCCAGTCGTAGAGCCGGTAAGTCAGGTCCGAGCTCTGTTGGATCTCGTACAGGAGCAGGCCCGGCCCCAGAGCGTGCACAGTGCCGGCGGGGGTCAGGAAGACGTCTCCCGCGCGGGCCGGGCGATAGTCCAGATGCTCGATCATGCTCGGGTCGCAAGACAGGTCCTCGGGCCGCGTCCCGGCGACCAGCCCGTGCACGAGGCGAGCCTCGGGCTCGGCCGAGCGCACGAACCAGCACTCGGTCTTGCCCCGCTGGCGCGGATCGCCGCTCAGCTCACGGGCCAGCTGGTCGTCAGGGTGCACCTGAACGCTCAGCCAATCCTGACAATCGAGCCACTTGGCCAGCAGCGGGAAGCTGTCGCTCTCGCACCCCGGACCTAGCAGGGCCGAGCCCAGCTCTCGCACCAGCTCGTCCAGGGTCCGGCCGGCCCACTCCCCGCTGGCCACCATCAGCTCTCCGTGCACTTCCCACGATTCGCCCACGGGACCGGGAGGCAGCTCGCGACCCAGCTTCTCCAGGCCCCTGCCTCCCCAGACGCGGCTCTCTGGCCGGGGTTTGAGGGTGATCGGCGCCAGCATGGGCGGCAAGTTCGGCCCGGGGGAGGTTGGCCCTTCCCAGGGCGAGAACTCCTCTGGCATGCGACGTGGATTCTCGCTGATCGAGATCGCTGTAGCCGTGGCCATCCTGGCCCTGCTTCTGGGCATCGGTTTGCCCTATCTGGCTGGCCTTCGCGAGAGCAATCGGATCGAGGCGGCCTATCAGCTGATCCACGGAACTCTCGAGTTCGCCCAGCAAGAGGCGCGCACCCAGGGATTGCCCCCCCTGGGTCTCACCGGCGCCGGCGCAGTGCCCCCGTTTCCCGACACCGACCTCTACTGCCGGGTGGTTCGCAAGGAGCTCGGCCAGCCCGCCCGGATCCTCAAGGAGTATCCGATAGGACGTGGCTTCAGTTACCTGGTCAACGGCGACGTGGTCTCGCTGGACGCAGACGGAGGGGCCACTCAGGGCATCATCTTCCAGATCGCCCCCAAGCTGCTCTTCACCTCCGGCACATGCATCGTGTTCGGCCAGAACGGCCAGCCCGTGACCATGCCTGCCGGCGCTCCGGTGGTGGCCGTCAATGCTCCCACGGTGATCTTCGGCACCAAACGCCGGGCGGTGGAGATCAAGATGCTTCCCACCGGGGCACTGCAATCGACCACCATGGCGGCCAACCCGCTCTGACCATCGAGACCGTCGTGGGGTCCGAGCTCGCGCCCTACCTGCCCGAGGTGGCTCGCCTGCGGATCGAGGTCTTCCGGGCCTGGCCCTATCTCTATGCCGGCACCCTGGAGTACGAAGCCGACTACCTCAAGACCTACCTCAACTCACCCGAGAGCCTGACCGTTCTGGTTCGCGACGGCGAGCAGGTGGTGGGCGCCTCGACCGCGCTGCCTCTCGACCACGAGACCGAGCCTTTCACCCGGCCTTTTCGGCAGGCTGGCTACCGCCCCGAAGAGTTCCTCTACTTTGGCGAGTCGGTGCTCCTGCCCGCCTATCGCGGTCGCGGTCTGGGGGGTCGCTTCTTCCAGGAGCGCGAAGACCACGCCCGCCGACTCGGTCGCTTCCAGCAGACCTGCTTTGCAGCCGTGGAGCGCCCCCCCACCCACCCGCTCCGCCCGGCCGATTACCTCCCCCTCAATTCTTTCTGGGAGCGGCGCGGATACAAGCGTCAACCCGAGTTGGCGATGGAGCTTGCCTGGCAGGACGTAGACCAACCCCAGGAGACCGAAAAACGTCTCGTGTTCTGGCTGAAGCCGCTTTGAGGATCGCCGCGGCCCAGTACGCCCTGGCTCGACCCGGCAGTTGGGACGAGTATGCCACAGGCCTGCGAGAGCGGCTGCAGGGCGTCCAGGCCGAGGTGATCTTGTTCCCCGAGTACGCCGGTCTCGAAGTCCTGGCCTTCCTGGCTCCCGGCGCCCCCCTGGAGGCCCAGCTGAGAGCCCTGGACCTGGAGCGCTATCGCGGGGTGATGTCCGAACTGGCCCGCGAGCGCGGTGCAGTGGTGGTAGCCGGCTCGGTGCCCGCCCCCGAAGGAGGCAGCTATCGCAACCGGGCCTACCTGTTCTGGCCGGACGGCTCCTCCGGCTATCAAGACAAGCTGGTTCTGACCCCCTGGGAGCGCTCCACCGGCCTGCTCTCTCCTGGTGAAAGGTTGCACGTCTTTGCAACTCCCTTCGGATGCCTGGCCATCAACGTTTGCTACGACTGCGAGTTCCCCATGCTGGCCTGGCAGCAAGCCCGGGCCGGCGCCGAGGTTCTGCTCGTGCCCAGCTGCACCGAGGGCCGCACCGGGTATCATCGAGTGCGTCTGGCCTGCCGGGCTCGAGCTCTGGAGAACCAGATGCTGGTGGTCCAATCCAGCGTGGTGGGGCGCTTTCCCCAGTGCGAGTTCATCGACCGCAACACGGGCGCGGCGGCATTCTTCGTGCCGCCCGACATCGGGTTTCCCGATGATGGGGTGCTGGCCCGAGGCAAGTTGAATCGGGCCGCGTTCGTCACCTGTCAGGCCCCGCTTCAGCGCCTCGAGCTGCTGCGTCGAGAAGGCGGCGAGGTTGCCACGGTTCGCGATTGGACAGAAGCTCGCGGGCCAGTGGAACGAATAGCAGGCTCCCACGCTGCCGGGTGAGAAAGCAGCCTCGTGTCTGAGAGTCCGATTCGAAACCCTTATGCATGCGGTCATCCGGTTCAGGGCTGGGAGTTTTACGGTCGCCAGGACGAGCTCAGCCGGCTCTTCACCCAGATCGCCCGGGGAGGCCACTACTCGGTGGTGGGCGGTCCGCGCACGGGCAAGACGTCTCTGCTTCAGCACATGGCCGTGGAGGGCGTGGCTGAGCGCTATGGAGTCAGCGGCCAGGACAGGCTGTTTGCCTACTGCAACCTCAACGCCCTGCCCGCCGGCAAGTCCATGGGCGAGAGCCTCTCGCGGGCACTCCAGGAAGCCCTGAAACGACGCCTGGCCGGCCAGGGGCACCAGAGCGGACTGGACAACCTGCTGGAAAGCCTGGAGCAGTATGACCCCACCGGGCACCTGAGGCGAGGCGTGGAATCGGCCGGCCAGCTGGCCGGCAAAGCTTTCTCGGCCGTGTTCAAGAACGTAAAAGAGCACCTGTCCCTGCCAACTCCTCCGCCCGACCCGGACGGTCTGCTCCAGTTGAGCAAAGCCTTCGACCAGCTGCAGGCCAGGAATCTCAAGCCCGTCTTGCTCTTGGACGATGCCGAGCCCCTGTTCTCCATCGCCAGCGACCTGCGCAAGCTATTTGCGCACTCCGGAGTCAGCTTCGTCCTGGCCACCTCCCGCAGCCTCAAGCAGCTCGTCACGGGTGAGCCGCCTCTGGAGGCTCTGCGCCTGAGATTGGGGGCCATGGACGCAGACGACGCCCGCACGCTTCTGGTGCAGCCAGCCCGAGGGGCCAAGGTGGAGTACCCGGCCGATTGGGTCGAGCGCACGGTGGCGTTCACAGGGAGCCACCCCTATTTGCTGCAGCTCTACGCCTTCCATCTCTTCCCAGCTCTGCGCGACGGCAAGAGCCCTGACCGACAACGGCTGGAAGCAGACGTGCTGGACGAAGCCCGCACGGTTCTGGAGGAGCAACTGGCGGGCCTGAGCCCGGAGGAGCAGCAACGCCTGCACCAGCGAATGCAGGGACCTGTCAGCGACGACCACGAGGCCGACGGGCGCCTGCGAGTCGAGGGGATCCTCACCCCCGAGGGGGAGATCGCCCTGCTTTATCGCCGCTTGGGCCCTGGTCGGCCGGCCCCGATCCTCGCCCCGGCTCCCACCGCGACGCCCGTGCCTGCGAGCGCCGAGGAACGGTCTCTGCTGGAGGTCATCGAAGAGCGCATTCGCCTGGATACCTATCTGCGGGAACGGTTCACCCAGGTCGGGACCTTTGTGGACATCGACGTGGCCGGATCGACCGCCCTCAAGTCGGGAGAGGACGACTACGACATCATCTACTCATTCGAGGAGTTCCATCGCTTCCAGCGCGAGACGATCGAGTCGTTCAAGGGGCGGGTGCTGAACGCCATCGGGGACGAAACCATGAGCCTCTTCGCGGAGCCCGAGGAGGCCATCTCCTGCCTCAAAGGGCTGATGGGTGCCTTGCCCGAGTTCAACCGCACCCGCAACCGGCTCAAGAATCCCTTCCAGGTGCGGGCCGGCGTCCACCTGGGCGAGCTGATCCGAGACAACAAAGAGGAACGGGCTTACTCTCGGGTGCTCGATGTGGCCGGCCACTTGCAAAAGCTGGCCGAGGACGGAGCGGTGGTGGTGTCGCAGCAGGTTTACGAGGCCCTGGGACAGCCGGCTTACCTGACGCCGTTCAAGTACTCCGAGCGGGACGGAGTGATGACCTTCGTGCTGCAGCTTGGATAACGCGCCAACCGGGAGGGTGATATCTTACGTTCCCCGCCCTCCCGTTGGAGTCTCACCCAACTTTTCTCGGCGGTTCTGCCTCCGCCCGAAGCGGCCCGAAGCCGCATGGACACGTAAAGTGGGTTCGCTCCGTAGTTGGCGCGTTCAGGAGCCATTATACCTATTCGTGTGAGTTTGACAACCCCTCGCCAAGCTCGGTGTACTTCAGGTTTCGTCCCCGGCTCAGCGAAACCGGGTATTTCTCCTCGTTGTGGGCCATCTTCTGGTCCAGGGCCCGCACCAGATCGACCCCCGCTTCGTGGGCCAGCAGCAACACGAAGTAGAGCACGTCGGCCAGTTCGTCCGGTAGCCCCTCCAGCCTGGCCTCCTCCACGCTCTTGAAGCGGAAAAGCTCCAGGACCTCCGCGGCCTCCACGCTCAAGGCGATAGCCAGGTCCTTGGGATTGTGGAACTGACGCCAATCGCGCCGATCGCGAAACTCCAGAATGCGCTCGGTCAGCTCGCGCAGCTCGCTCATGGGTCGTGGGGCGGCGTGGCCGACGGTTGAGGGCGAATTGGCTCTTCTTTGCTGCCCTTGACGTTCTCGGGGACGGTCTCCGGCTCGTCTCCTCCCCGGAGCGGCTGCTGGAGCGAGGGCTGTATTGGCGACGGCGAGGGCTGCGTGGGCGACGCCTCAGGCTGGGGGGATGGCGAGGGCTCGGGCCCCAGCCGCGCCAGGGCTTTGCGAGCCTCTTCCAGGTTGGGATCGGACTCCAGCGCTTTGGCGTAGGCCGCTCGGGCTTCAGATGGCTTGCTCATCTTCTCGTGCAGCTTGCCTTCCAGCATCATCATCTGGGTCAGCTCATCGTTTTTGGCCAGGGCCATCCGGGCCAGTTTTACGGCCTTGTCGTTCTCGTTGGCCAGATAGGCCATGTAGGCGGCCGCGGCTAGAGCCAGGTCGGCGCGCTGGTTCTGCTGCATGACGTCGTTGAGATAGCGCCTGGCTTCGCCGGAGCGGTTCATCTCCACCAGCTGAATGCCCAGATTCAGCTTGTAGCTGGGAGACTCGGGCTGCAGGCGCACCGCGTCTTGAAACTCGGACAGGGCCAGCGGCTGATTGCCGGCCAGCTGGTGCAAGATTCCCAGATTGTTGTGGGCGGCGGCCATGCCCGGATTGGACAAGATGGCCTGCTTCCAACGTTTCTGCGCTTCCGCCAGGTCTTGCTGGGCATAGGCCACCACGCCCAGCGAGTATTCCGCCGTGGCCTGCCCCCCCGGCACCATCAGGAGCTTGGAGAAATGCTTCTTGGCCTCCTCGTAATTCTTCTCAGCCACGTAGCTGTAGCCGACTTGCTGATAGGCGGGCATGAACTGAGGCTCGAGGCTGATCACGAGATTGAGAGACTCGCGAGCTTTGGGATAATCCTTCAGGCCCAGGTAGCACAGGCCCTGGAGATAGAGGGCATCCGCATGGCGCGGGTCTTGCTTGAGCATGGCCTGGGTCACCTTGAGCGCCTCGTCCCACTTGCCCGCCTCCGCGAAAACCTGGGCTCGCTTGAGGTCGGCCTTGGACACGACCGACCCTTGAGCCACCACACCGGCCCCCAGCAGGACCAGCGCTGCCAGGAGGAGCGAGAAGCGTTTCATGGACCAGCCTCCGACAACGACAAATTGGGATGGCCGACGAATTTCACTTGAAAGTGCTGAGCAGCTTGCCGCTCGGGGAGGTCAGCATTGGGAAAGATGGAGAAGAGGGAGGGCGCGCTCAGGCCCCGGGTGGTCAGCTCCAGCCGAATCAGCTCCGAGCCCCGGTCGAAGTGGTAGATCAGCGCCACCTCGCCCTTGACCCTCCGGCCCGACAGTGATACCAGCCGTGCTCCCTGCTCGCGCAGGGAGTGGGCTTCTCGCAAGAACCGCTCTTCGGTCATCCGACCCGTGCCTCTCGCAGGGCCTGCAGCGCCAGCTCCGGAAGCCGCATCTGGCCGAGCTCGGCTGAGCCTCCCGGCCCGTGAAAGTCGGAGCCCCCGGTGGTCAGCAGGCCGTGACGCCGAGCCAGAGAGAGAAAGTGGGCGATCTGCTCGCTCGAGTGCGCCGGGTAATAGACCTCCAATCCGCGCAAACCACCCTGGACGTAACCGGCCAGGAACTCGTCGGTGCCGATCAAACCGGGATGGGCCAACACCGGCAACCCGCCGGCCGCGGTGATGACCTCGATAGCCTCCTGGGGTCGCAGGCTGTAGCGAGGCACGTAAGCCGGTTGTCCCTGGGCCAGGTAGCGGTCGAAGGCCTGGTTGACGTCCGCCGCCAACCCGCGGGCCACGAGCGCGCGGGCCAGATGGGGCCGGCCCATGCTGGGGCCCCGCGCGAAGGCCCGCACATCCTCCATCCCGAGACCCAGGCCCAGGCTCTGCAGCCGCTCCACCATCTGGGCGACCCGACCCTCGCGAGCGGTGCGAATCCGGGCCAGGACCGCCTGCATGGCGGCGTGGTTGGGGTCGATGAAATAGCCGAGCACGTGCACTTCGTAAGGCCCGGGCTCAGAGCAGTTCATCTCGATGGCCGGCCACAGCTCGAGGCGGCCCGCGGCCGCCTGGCGGGCTGGCCCGATGGCGTCCGTGGTATCGTGGTCGGTGATGGCCAACAGCTCGACTCCTTGCGCCAGAGCCCGCTCGACCAGCTCGGCTGGCGAGAGGGTCCCATCGGAGGCTGTGGTGTGGCAGTGCAGCTCGGTGATCATCCCCGCCCCAAACGACGTACCAGGCGCTGAATCGAATGAGCTCGGCCCTTCGGTCCGACCTCCACCAGAGTGGCCATCAAGGCGGCGTCCCCGCCGGCCACCTCGGCCTTGTGGGGCATCCCCGTCAAGAAGCGCTTCAAGGCGATGTCGGCGTTCATCCCGATCACCGAGTCGAGGGGCCCGGTCATTCCCACGTCGGTCTGATAGGCCGTCCCCCCCGGAAGCAGGCATTCGTCGGCGGTGGGAACGTGGGTGTGGGTGCCCAGCACCGCGCTGACGCGTCCATCCACGTAGCGACCGTAGGCGATCTTCTCCGAGGTGGCCTCGGCGTGAAAATCGACCAGCACCGTCGTGCCCGCGGGCAGGCCCTGCAAGATTTCGTCCCCCACCCGAAAGGGACAATCGAGAAAGTTGGGCATGTAGACCCGTCCCATCAAGTTGAGCACGGCTACCGGCCGCCCTCCCCGGGCCTGGCCGCGAAAGAGCCCGACTCCCGGTGCACCGGGAGGGTAATTGGCCGGTCGGATCAGGCGCGGCTCCAGGTCGAGGAACTTGCCGATCTCGCGCCGAGCCCAGGTGTGATTGCCCAGCGTCACGCAGTCGGCCCCGGCCTCGAACAGCTCGGTGGCCATCGGCCTGGTGATGCCGGCCCCCTGGGCGGCATTCTCGCCGTTCACCACCGTGAAGTCGACCTCCAGCTCGTCCAGCAGGTCGGGCAGTAACTGCGTCACCGCCTCGCGGCCCGGCCGGCCGACCACGTCCCCCACCATCAGGATCCGGAGCAGCTCAATCGCCCCCTTCGGAAGCATAGATCAACACCCGCATGTCGTCGCGAAAACCGGTCAGGTCGACCTCCTGCGACTGCCCGCGGACCAGCTCCAGGCTGCGGTGCACCAGATCGTCTTGATACTCCTCGTCGTCTTCTTGCATCTCCTCGTTGATCGCCAGGTCACGGCCGAAGCGATCCGAGACCAGGGAAACCACCAGCGAGAGCTCCTCCACGGTCATGCTCTCCACGTCGCGCACGATCTGGATCGAATCCACCTCTTGCGATCCCTCCTCGCCCGAGTGCTCGAAACTGCCGCGACGCGTATCGGTGCGGCGAAACTGAGTCTCGCGGGCGCGCACCCGCTGGAGTGAGAAGAAAACCTCCCACGACAGGCGCAAATTCTCTTCGAACTCGCTCAGCTCTGCTTTCTTCAGGCGACGGGTCAGATAGAAGTCGAGCGCCAGCAACTGGCCGTTGTGGGTGAGCGTAGCCGAGCCGACCTCCGGAAAGCGCACCAGCAGAGCAGTGAGGAAGTTGACTCCCTCGGAGGAGTCACTGCTCGAGCGCCGCTCCATCACCGGGCGAACTCAAACGACCGGGTCTCTCGGATCACGGTCACCTTGATCTGGCCAGGATAGTCCAGGTCTTCCTCGATCTTCTTGGCCACCTCCCGGGCCAGCCGCGTGGCTCCCAGGTCATCCACCACGTCGGGCTTCACCAGGATGCGCACCTCGCGCCCGGCCTGGATGGCGTAGGTCTGCTCGACACCCTGGAACGACTCGCACAGCTTCTCCAGCTTCTCCAGCCGCTTGACGTAGGTCTCTACGTTCTCGCGGCGGGCACCGGGACGCGCCGCCGAGATGGCGTCGCAGGCCTGTACCAGCATGGCTTCGATGGTCCGCTGCTCGACGTCCTCGTGGTGGGCTTCCACCGCGTGCACCACTTCCGGGCTCTCACCATACTTCTGGCAGAAGCGAGCCCCGATGATCGCGTGAGGGCCCTCGATCTCCGCCGTGAGGGCCTTGCCGATGTCGTGCAGCAACCCGGCTCGCTTGGCGGTCTCGATGTCAGCGCCGAGCTCGGCGGCCATGTGCGAGCAGAGGAAGCTCACTTCCAACGAGTGGTAGAGGACGTTCTGGCTGTAGGAGGTGCGGAAGCGCAGCCGCCCGAGCAGCTTGACCAGCTCGGGGTGGAGCCCGGAGACCCCGGCCTCCATCACCGCCTTCTCGCCCTCGGACACGATGCGATCGTCCATCTCCTTGCGCGAGCGCTCCACCATCTCCTCGATCCGCGCGGGATGGATGCGCCCGTCCTGCACCAGCTTCTCAAGCGCCATGCGGGCGACCTCACGGCGGATGGGATCGAACCCGGACAGGATCACCGCTTCCGGCGTATCGTCGATGATCAGGTCGACCCCCGTCAGGCTCTCGAGCATGCGGATGTTGCGACCCTCACGGCCGATGATGCGCCCCTTCATCTCGTCGGACGGCAGGTTGACCACCGAGACGGTGGATTCGACCACTTGATCGGTCGCCCACTTCTGAATGGCCGTGGTGATGATCCGCCGGGCCCGCCGATCGGCCTCCTCGCGCGCCGCCTCCTCGCCCTGACGAATGCGCATGCCCAGAGCAAGCTGGTTCTCGCGCTCGACCTGAGCGAACAGCTCCTCCCTGGCCTGGTCGGCGGTCAGCCGGGCCAGCTCTTCCAGACGCTTGCCAAAGCTCTGCTCTCGGGACTCGAGCTCGAGCTTGAGACGCCCGAGCTCCTCCTCGCGGTCCGTGGTCTTCTGCTCACGCCGCTCGAGTTGCGCGACCTTGCGGTCCAGACCCTCCTCGCGCTGCACCAGCCGCTTTTCGGCTTGTTGCAGCTCGTTTCGACGCTCTTCACGCTCTCGCTCGGCTTCCGTGCGCAGCTTCAGAATCTCGTCCTTGGCCTCGATCAAGCGTTCTTTCTTGATCGCTTCGGCCTCGCGACGCGCCTCCTCCAGCAGCTTCTCGGCATCCTGCTGACCCTCGACCTTTTTGCCCGAGCCACCGCGCAGCGCGAAGGCCTGACCCAGAGCAAACCCCACCGCCAGTCCGAGGAGCAGGGCCATGGACACAAATACAGGGTTGGGGATGGCCCTCCACCTCCTATCCGGTTCCCGCAAAGGTTCACCGGTGAACGCCCCGTTTCGCACGGGGCAGGGAATTCTGATCCGTCCTTCGCTCGCTGCTCGTCGCGGTCCTTTAGTGGAAACGGACGGCTACCAGCTGATCCCAATCCAGAACGGGCGCCTGGGGGCTGGAGCGGTTGAAACGCTGCTGGAGCTGCTTGGCGAAGACCAGCAACGCGTTAAAGGTCTCGTCGCGAAAGGCGCCCGCCTTGACGCGGTTGTCGGCATACAGCAAACCGACGGTCTGGTCGGCTCCGTTCTTGATCGGCACCCCGATGAAGGCTCGAATCTCCGCCAGCATGACGCTGGTTCGCTGGCTCAGGCTGGGGTCGTTGGAGGCGTCGATGGAGTTGAGCGGCTCGCTGGCCTCGAGTGCCTGACGCAAGATGTGATGGCTGATCGGGGCCGCCAGCCAGAGCTGCTCGGCCTCAAGACCGTGCACTCTGCCCGCGGACCCGAGCACGACCAGGGCCCGTTCGGGCTTGAGGTGCTCGAGAAGGTAGTCCATCGCCTCGTCGATCAGTTCCGACATGAGCTAGGACGTTTGAGTCTTCTCCGAGGAATCCCTCCCTCAGGCACAGACCGCCCCCAGCACCTCGTCGCAGAGCACCACACTCTGGCCCCCCTCCGCCCCCACCACCCGGAGATCGCAGTGCAGGGGAGCTCCCCAGCCCCCATCCAGGGAGGTCACCGCATAAAGGATTCGGCTGCCATCGGGAGTCAAGGCGGGGCGCCGATATTCGGGATAATCGTAGACCCGCTCTTCACCAGCGCTGTGCTTGACCAGTCGATCGCTGCCGGTGTGAAGCTCGAGCACCCGCAGCTGGCAGCCGTGGGCGTCGGGACGCAGATAGACAAGCTGGGACCCGTCGCGAGAGACGGAGAACTGCTCGAAGGTGCCCCGGGCCAGCTCCACCAACGACCCGTCCGGCTCGAGCCGGTGCAGAGCGTCACGGTCGGCCATCAACAGCTGGCCCTCGGGCGTGTAGGCGAGGTGGCGAGGCACCCGCTGCCCCAGCTCCTGGCATCGGGGCGAGCGCCCCGGAGCGACCCGATAGAGCGAATCGTCGGCCACGAAAGCCCACTCTTTCCCGTCTGGCCTGGCTGCAAACTCGTCGATGTCGTTGCGCAGCAGGACGGGCCTGGCGAGGCCATCCTGGAAGCGATAAAGACCGGCCCGCTCACGCTCGCTGTGATAGCCGACCGAGCCGTCGCTCAAGGCGATGGGATGGCGCTCGTCGGAGGACGAGTCGACCAGCGCCCGCAGGCGATGGACCCGATCGAGCGCAGGCTCGCTCGCCTGGTAGTACTCGGCCCGGTACAGGTCGGCCGGTCGGCCCTGGTCGATCAAGGGCTGAGGGACCTCGAGCAAGAGTGGAAAGCGTTTCCCGACGGGTTGAATCATTGTTCACGCACCTCATTGCTGGATGTGGCGGCGCACGGGACAAGCCCTGCACCCGGTTCATCATGCAGGCCGGGCAGGTTCGATTTCCGCCTTCGGCGTGATCGGGACGTAAACAGAGGGTGTCCGGAAAGTTAAATCCAGATGAACGAGTCCTGGCGGCTCAGCTTTTTTTCAGCCTCCGGCTCTACCCTGATCGGAGTAGTGCTCGGAGGGTATCCCATGGACGTGCAGCTCGTCAGACCGCGGCCGATCCCCAGCTCCGTCACCCGTAGCAGCGGGGTCGTCAGCCAGGCCGAACCGGAAAAGCTCGACGCCGATGATTATCGGCCTCGCCACCTGGGCAAAACACTGGCCCGCGTGGGTGGGTGGACCCTGCCGGTGGCCGGAGGCGTTCTGGCCTATATCGCGGCGAGCTCTGCCAACCCCTGGGCGGGCGCCGCCGTTGGAGCGCCGGTGGGTCTGGCGGTGGGGCTGGCCATCGGCGGGGCGGCCGACCTGATGAAGTCCTTCGGGGGCAGCAGCCGGGGCGTGGGGCGAGCCACCGTCCTGGGAACCCTGATCGGAGGAGCCATCACCGGTGGTCTCTCGGCCTGGCTGGTAGGCAGCGGAGTCGGTTGGGGCATTCCCGTGATGGCCGGGGTGGGCGTGCTGCAGGGCGCCGCATTGGGCGGACTGGTGCATCTGCTCACTCGCCCACGCGAGACCGAGGCCCAGCGCCTGGTCGAGCGCATCAATGAGGATCCGGCCAAATACAATGCTCCCAAAGCCAAGCCATATCTCGACGCCATCCACGACCTCGAGAAGCGGGGCTGGGACGTGAGCGGGCACACGCTGCTCGACTATCAGGTCAAGCCTGACCCCAACCTGACCGTCTCGGTCTCGGAGAAGTCCGGCTCCTCCAATGACATCCCCATCGAGCAGCTGCCAACCCTGATCAAGGTGCTCAACGGCGAGCAGGCCAGCCTGCCGCACTCGGAGCTCTTCCAGCGCCTGAGCGACCGTCCCCTCATCAGCCAGGCCCGAGCGGCCAACCTGCCTTATGGCGGTGTTCCTCCCGCCGAGAGCAAAGGCTGGTGGCAGGTGGAGCACACCAAGGCCTACCACGACCTCAAGGAAGGCAAGGCGCTCCACTACGCTCACCGGGAGATCACCTTCACCTACGATCCGGCCGCCCCGCCCCCGCTGGACGAGTTCATCCAGGACGCCAAGGAGACGGCTGAGACGTACGAACGGGCTTTCCGGCCAGCCATCCAGACCTACAGACTGGATGCCTCGCAAGGTCAGGCTCTGTGCAACACCATGGTCGAGCTGGCCGAAGCGAAGCGCTTTCCCGACCTGGCCAGCGCCGGCCAGGCCATGGCCCGCTGGGCCAACCAGAGCGAAGGGTCCTCCAGCGAGAACACCAAGGCTTTGCTCTCGCTCCTCTCCCCGGGACGCCCCCCCGAGACCCTGGCTTTGATGGACAGCCTGGTTCCGGACTTCGGTCTGGTCCAGACCGTTCGGGCGGCCGACTATCTCAGCACCCGCCTGCCCTTGCTGGGTCCGTCCGAGCAGGCCGGAGCCCGCGACCGCTTTATCCGCCTGGCCGGGTCGCTGGGCGAGGTGGAGCAGGCGGTGCGCATGGATGGTATTCTGGGCGCGATGAGCGCTCCCGTCTACGACCACTATCTCGGCGTCTGCGAGCAACTGGCCGAGAAAGGAGGCGAGCGCAAGCCAAAGGACCTGTTGCTCGATTTTGCGATGCTGGGGGCCTACGCCCAGACGCCTCATGACCTGCAGGTCCAGGCCCACGAATTCTCCCGATTGCTCGAGCCCCTGGCTGCCGCCGGTCAGGCCGACCAGGCGGCCCCCGTGTACGCTTTCCTCAAGAGCCATAAGCTCTCTCCCGATGGCTTCCTGACCACCATGGAGCAGACAAAGGATGCCCGGGCAGCCTGCCAGCAGCTCTCCGGGTCCCAACCGGGACCGGCCAGCACCCTGGCCATCGACGAGAAAACCTATGAGCCGGTGCTGGGCTACTCGGCCCGCCAGGCCGTCCAGCATCTCGAGCAAGAGCGAGGCCATCTCGATGCGGCTGGCTTTGAGCGTTACCGCAGGACCTTCGACCGGGTGCTGAACGCTTCCACCGACCTGGAGGTGGCCAAGCGCGCCAGTGGAGTGCTGCAAAACCTGCCCCCCAACCGGGCCGAGGTCCACCTGGGATTGATGGAGGACCTGACCCGCCGTCGGGGTGAGGCCAGTCCTTCCGTGCTGATCGACTACCTGTGCACCGTCACCGGCCGATTGCCGGGCCAGACCCTGCAGGACGCCGCCCGCGAGTACGGCGACCTGCTCGGAGGGTGCGCGGGCGCAGGTCTGGCCGACGAGGCGGCCCCCACCTTCGCCCTGATCCGCGACGGCATCGCCAACGGCAAAGCCGGCAAGGACACCGTGCGCGACCTGACCGACCGCTACGTGAAGTCGCTCCTGCTCACCAAAGACGGCGAGAAATCGCGCCACCTCATCTTTACCGGGGAGGCCCACAGCTCGGTTCAGGAGGACCAGTCCGGCGTGACCGTGGGCGGCGTGCGCATTCGTCGACGCCCCGGCGCGAGGGGAGAATGATCCACCTCGAGTGCACCCTGTGCTCGAAACGCTACCAACCCGGCGAAGTGCGCTACGTGTGCCCGGCCTGCGGTCCGGACGGCCTGCTCGACCCGCTCTACGACTATGAGCGCGCCCGGGGCGACTTCCCGCGCGCCCATGCGGCGGGAATCGCCCGCTACCTGTCCATCCTGCCGATCAAGAACCCGGCTCACCTTCCCCCCCTGCTGGTGGGGGGAACACCCCTGACGCGGGGCGACAGGCTGGCGCGGGAACTGGGCCTGCAGCACCTGTTCTTGAAGGAGGACAACCGCAGCCTGACCGGATCGTTCAAGGACCGGGCCAGCGCTGTGGCCGTCGCGGCCGCCCTGGACGAAGGCGAGCGGCTCATCACCGGCGCCTCCACGGGCAACGCCGCCTCTTCGCTGGCAGGCATGGCGGCGGCGCTGGGCCTGACCACGGTCATCTTCGTTCCAGCTCGAGCGCCCAGAGCCAAGATCACCCAGTTGCTGGTCTACGGGGCCCACGTCCTGCTCGTGGACGGGAGCTACGACGACGCCTGCGACCTTTCGCTCGAGGCCACCCGGCGCTACGGCTGGTACAACCGCAACACCGGCTACAACCCGGTCTGCCTGGAGGGCAAGAAGACCGCCGCCCTGGAGATCTGGGAAGACCTTGGCCGCGAGGCCCCCGAGGCGGTCTTCGTTCCGGTAGGTGACGGCTGCATCATCGGCGGCATCGGCAAGGGCTTCATGGATCTCCGCCGGATGGGCCTGATCGACCGCCTTCCCCGCCTCTACGGTTGCCAGGCCGAAGGCTCGGCGGTGCTGAGCAAGTGCCAGGACGGGCGCATCGTGGCCGAGCCCGATGCTTCCACGGTGGCCGACTCGATCTGCGTGGGCTACCCCCGGGCGGCCAGCCAGGCCCTGCGGGCCGTGCGCGAGAGCCAGGGCAGCTGGCTGGTCGTGACGGACGACGAGATTCTCGAGGCCCAGCAACGGGTGGCCCGGAGCACGGGCGTGTTCGGCGAGCCCGCCTGCTCGGCCGCCGCCGCCGGGCTCTTCCAGGCCGTGGAGAAGGGCCTGGTGGGCGGCGACGAACGTATCGCCATCATCGTGACCGGCAGCGGGCTCAAGGACGTGGAAGGAGCGATGAAGGGCCCCTGCGGCCAGGGCATTCCCGTTCCCCGCAACCCGGAGGGACTGGAGGCCGCCTTGCGGCAGATTCCGGGGCTACTTTAGGCCCGTTGCACTTATGGTGCAGTGCTTTGCGGTCAAGCGGGAACCGCCAGGCGCCGCGCGAATTTTCCCTGGATGCGAGGAGAGTTCCGGGGCAACGAGTTTCCGATCACAGTCGAGGTGAACCGGCCTCAATTGCTGGGGATTGCAGCCTCGTTTCTGGCCGTGCTGCTCGCCCTGGTCGTCGTGTGGAAATGGCCGGTTCTGGGGCCGCTGGTGCTGGTCTGGCTTCCCTGCTGCCCGGTACTGGGCGTCTGGTTGGCCGAGCGCTTGACCCGGCGCCAACACGCTAACAAGTTCTGCACGCACGCCTCAGCCTCACCGTATCGCTGCGATCGGTGCGGACAGCGCCTCTGATTTGCACAGGTTGGTGACGAAAGTCCGCTCCACCTGATCCGGCGCCGGGGCCCTCGGGCAACCGACTTGAGGCAGAAGGCCGTTCCCGCCCCACCCATCTGGCTGATGAAAGGAACGGTGTGTCGCGTGAGGAACCCTGTCCGACCAATTGTGGGGAGGAACCGCCCGTGGCCACGATCACACCCGAGATGCGAGCACTCAAGGACAAACTCAAAGCGACCTGGATGTCCGGGGATTTCCATCAGATTGCCCGCACGTACGCTCCCGGCGCAGTGGAGTTCGTGGAGCGGCTCGCGATTCACTCCGGTATGAAGGTGCTCGACGTCGCCTGCGGCACGGGCAACCTGAGCCTGCCCGCGGCTCGCGCTGGCGCAGAGGTGACCGGGGTGGACATCGCGGCCAACCTTCTGCAGAAGGCTACCGAACTGGCGGCGCAGGAGAAGCTCAGCGCGAAGTTCGAGGAGGGGGACGCCGAGCAACTGCCCTATGCCGAAGGCTCGTTTGACGTGGTGATGACGATGTTCGGCGCCATGTTCGCGCCCCGGGCGCAGCAAACCGGTCTCGAGCTGGTGCGCGTTTGCCGCCCCGGCGGCCGCATCGCGATGGCCAACTGGACGCCCGCCGGATTCATCGGACAGATGTTCAAGCTGACCGCCTCGCACGTGGCCCCACCGCCCGGGGTCGACTCGCCGGTGGGCTGGGGCAACCGCGCCCTCGTCCCGGACCGCCTCCCGGGCGTAGCCGATCTGAAAATGACCGAGCGCCTGATCACGTTCGAGATCCCGCTCTCGCCACCCGAGGTCGTCGAGTTCTTCCGCACCTGGTACGGACCCACGATGCGCGCTTTTGCTGCCCTGGATGGCGAGAAACAGGTTGCCCTTCGGCACGATCTCGAGGAGCTTTGGGCGGGACACAACCAGGCCAAGGACGGAACCACGCGCGTGGAATCGGAGTATCTGGAGGTCATTGCCACGCGTTGAGCTGGGATCTTGTCGCTCACCCGGGAGTAATAGCCAGAACGAGACTCTGTCTCACGGAGAGGACCCGCAAGCTCGTTCTCGGATGACTTGCCCGCTACGACCGCAGAGTCAACCCTCGAACGACAGCAAGAACGGCTGCTCCAGCGCCGAGCACACCCAGCGGAGGAAGCGGGCCGCGTTGGCCCCGTCGATCAGCCGGTGATCGTAGGACAGGCTGAGCGGCAACATCAGGCGCGGGACAAACGCGTTGCCGTCCCAGACCGGCTCCATCCGAGAGCGCGAGACGCCCAGGATGGCCGCCTCGGGCGGGTTGACGATGGGCGAGAAAGCGGTGCCGCCGATGCCGCCCAGGTTGGTGATGGTGATGCAGGCCCCCTGCAGGTCCTCCATGCTGGTCTTGCGATCGCGCGCCTTCTCGGCCAGGGCCTGCAATTCTGCGGCCAGCTCGAGGATGTTCTTGCGCTCGACGTTCTTGACCACCGGCACCAGCAGGCCGCTGGGCGTATCCACGGCCACGCCTACATTGAAGAACTTCTTGTAGACGATCTCCTGGCTGTCCAGGTCGATGCTGGCATTGAAGTCGGGGAAGCGCTTGAGGGCCGAGGCCAGCACCTTGAGCAGGATGGCTGTGACAGTCAGCTTGCCGCCCGCCTTCTCGGCCCGCGGGGAGAGTGAGACCCGCAGCTTCTCGAGTTCGGTGATGTCGCACTGGTCATACTGGGTGACCTGGGGGATGGTGGTCCAGGCCAGGGTCATCTGCTCGGCCGTCTTCTTGCGCACGCCCTTGAGCGGCTCGCGCGAAGTCTCACCCCAGCGGCTGAAGTCGGGCAGGCTGACGCGCGGCAGGGCGGGCGCGCCGGCGGCCGGCGCGACGGCCAGCGTCCCGGCCAGCATCTGCTTGGCGGTGCGCTTGACATCCTCGGCCGAAATGCGTCCACCCGGGCCGGTGCCCTGCACCTGGGCGATGTTGACCCCGATCTCGCGGGCCAGGCGCCGCACCGAGGGGGCCGCCGGGGCTGAGGGACCGGCGGCCACGGGAGCGGTCTTGGAGCTACCGTTGGTCTTGACCGCCGGGACGACCGGCGGGGGGGGCGCCTCGCGGGTCGCCACGGCCGGCGGCTCGCTGCGGGGGGCGGGAGCGGGCTCGCTCCGGGGCGAGGGAGCGGGGGCCTTGCTGCTGGCAGCCGGCGCCGAGCCTCCGGTTACCGTCAGGATGACCTGGCCCACCCGGGCCCGCTCGCCCGCCTTGACCAGCACCTTCTCGACAGTACCCGCAACCTCGGCCGGCACCTCCACGGTGGCCTTGTCGGTCTCCAGTTCGACGACGGCGGTTTGAGCCGTGACGGTGTCGCCCGGTTTGACCAGCACCCGCAGCACGTCGGCGCCGTCGATGTTATCGCCCAGGTTGGGCAGCTTGACTTCGGTGGCCATGTTCTAAACCTTGCTCCGATCACTGTGTTGAGCGTTACGTGCTGAAGGTTTTGCCTACCCTTCGGGGGCGCCCCCACACAAGTCTGTAAACCTTCAGCCTTAGGAAATGAGCGGATTGCGCTTCTCAGGAGAGATCTTCAGCTCCTTCATCGCCTTCTCCACTTTGGCCGCTTCGAGCTGACCAGCGTCGGCCAGGCCCTTGAGGGTGGCCAGCACGATGTGGCGCGCATCCACCTCGAAGAAGTCGCGCAGCTCCTCGCGGGTCTCACTGCGCCCGAAGCCGTCGGTGCCGAGTGCGATCAAGCCGGGGATCCATTTTGCCAGGGTCATGGGCACAGCCTTGAGATAGTCGGAGGCGGCCACCACCGGACCCTCGGCGCCCTTGAGGGCCTGCACCAGGTAGGGCACGCGAGCCTTCTTGGTGGGATGCAGGCGGTTGTGGCGCTCGCAGTCCTGGGCCTCGCGATACAGCTCCTTGTAGGAGGTGGCGCTCCAGACATCCGCCGACACGCCGTGCTCGGCCAACATCTCCTGGGCTTTGAGAACCTGCAGCATGATCGGTCCGCTGCCGAACAGTTGGGCCTTCAGCTTGCCCTTGTCGCCTTTCTTGAACAGGTAGAGGCCTTTGAGGATTCCCTGCTCGGACCCGGCCGGCATCGCGGGGTGGACGTGATTCTCGTTGGTCACGGTCAGGTAGTAGAAGATCGGCTCCTGCTCGATGTACATCCGGCGGATACCGTCTTGGATGATGACGGCCAGCTCATAGGCAAAGGCAGGGTCGTAGGCCATCAGATTGGGCACCGGATAGGCCAGCAGGTGGGAGTTGCCGTCTTGATGCTGCAGGCCCTCACCGTTCAGGGTCGTGCGCCCCGAGGTTGCCCCCAGCAAGAAGCCGCGGCAGCGCATGTCGGCGGCGGCCCAGATCAGGTCGCCGATGCGCTGGAACCCGAACATCGAGTAGAAGATGAAGAAGGGAATGGTGGGGATCTGGTGGGTGGCGTAGGCCGTGCCAGCGGCGATGAAGCTTGACATGGAGCCGGCCTCGGTGATGCCCTCCTCCAGGATCTGCCCGTCGAGAGATTCCTTGTAGTAAAGCAGACTGGCCGCATCCACCGGCTCGTAGAGCTGACCGACGCTGGAGTAGATGCCTACGGCCCGGAACAGCGATTCCATGCCGAAAGTGCGGGCCTCGTCGGGGACGATGGGCACCAGGTACCTGCCCACGCTGGGATCGCGCAACAGCTTGGACAAGAGCCGCACGAAGGCCATGGTGGTGGAGAGCTCGCGGTCGCCCGAGCCGGGGTGGAACTCCTGGAATGTCTCCGGGTCGGGGGGTTGGATGGCCGGGCAGCGATCCTGTCGGTGCGGCACCGAGCCGCCCAGAGCCTTGCGGCGCTCGAGCATGTACTGCACTTCGGGGCTGTCCGGGGCCGGCCGATAGAAGGGGGTATGGGAGCACTGCTCGTCGTCGAGCGGAATGCCGAAGCGGCTGCGGAACTCCTTGAGGCTGTCGAGGTCGAGCTTCTTCTGTTGGTGGGTGATGTTGCGGGCCTCGCCCGAATCGCCCATCCCGTAGCCCTTGATGGTCAGGGCCAGGATCACCGTGGGCGAGCCGCGGTGCTCCACGGCCGACTTGAAGGCGGCGTAGACCTTCTCGGGGTCGTGACCGCCCCGGCGCATGCGCTCGAGCTGCTCGTCGGAAAGATGCTCGACCATCTTGAGCAGGCGCGGATCGGCCCCGAAAAAGTGCTCGCGGATGTAGGCCCCGCCCTCGACCACGTACTTCTGGTATTCGCCGTCGACCACCTGGCCGCAGCGCTCGACGAGCACGTGGTCCTTGTCCTTCTCAAAGAGCGGATCCCAGTCGCCGCCCCAGATCACCTTGATCACGTTCCAGCCGGCGCCCTTGAAGGCCGCCTCCAACTCGCGGATGATGCTGGAGTTGCCCCGCACCGGGCCGTCCAGCCGCTGCAGGTTGCAGTTGACCACGAAGATCAGGTTGTCGAGCTTCTCGCGCGAGGCCAGCGTGATGGCCCCCAGGCTTTCGGGCTCATCGGTCTCGCCGTCGCCCAGGAAGGCCCACACCTTCTGGTGGGTGCGCTCTTTCAGGCCCCGGTTGATCAGATACCGGTTGAAGCGAGCCTGATAGATGGCCATAATGGGGCCCAGCCCCATGCTGACGGTGGGGAACTCCCAGAAGTTGGGCATGAGCCAGGGGTGAGGATAGGAGCTCAGCCCTCCCCCGTCGGCCAGCTCGCGGCGGAAGTTCTCCAGGTCTTTCTCGGTCAGTCGGCCCTCCAGGAAGGCTCGGGCGTAGACGCCCGGGGAGGAGTGGCCCTGGAAGTAGATGAGATCGCCGTGGCAGGGATGGTCCTTGCCTCGGAAAAAGTGGTTGAAGCCCACTTCCAGCAGGGTTGCGGCCGACTGGTAGGTAGCGATGTGGCCGCCGATGCCGGGGGTCACCTTGTTGCCCCTCACCACCATGGCCATGGCGTTCCAGCGGATCAGGCTCTTGATGCGCCGTTCGATGTCACGGCTGCCCGGATAGGGAGGCTGGAAATGAGCCGGAATGGTGTTGATGTAGGGGGTGTTGGCGGTAAAGGGGACGCGTACGCCCTTCTTCCGAGCATGCACCTGCAGGCGGCGCAAGATCTCTACCACCCGCTCGGGGCCCTGGCTCTCCAGGATGTAGTCGAGCGACTCGAGCCATTCGCGGTCTTCGATCTCGCGAAGCAGGCGGCTTTCTTCGGATTCTCCTTCGGGGGTGCCCGCGCGGGCAGTGGTCGTGTCAATCATAGCCCGAGCAGCTTCGCTTCGAGGCGGAAAGTTCCCCCAACTGGTCAGGAGAGAGGGAATCCGGCCCGAACCAGCGTGCCCTCGCCGGGCCGGCTCTCGATCTGCAGCCAGCCGCCCAGCAGCTCGACCCGCTCGCGCATACTCTGCAGCCCGACGCCCTCGGGAGACTGCTCGGTGTCGAAACCCACGCCCCAGTCCTGAAACTCCAGCCGGATCTCGCCTTCCTCCAGGCTCAGCCTGAGGGCCACCCGCTCAGCGCGCGAATGGCGCCGGGCATTGCTCAGGCACTCGCCGGCAATGCGATAGAGTCCGGTCTCCAGGGCGCCCGGTATGTTCGTGCCCCCCAGCTCGTTGCGGAAGGTGACCTCCCAGCCCAGCTCCTGGCGCGCATCCTCGAGCTGGCGGCGCAGGGTTTCCACCAGTCCCAGCTGCTCGAGAGCCGATGGCCGAAGGTCGTAGATCAGCCGCCGACCCTCCTCCACCGAGCCTTTGAGGAACTCCACCGCCCGAGCCAGGCTCTCCTCTCCCCGCCTTTTCTTGAACATCTGCAACTGCAGGTCGGCGGCGATCACATACTGCAGCATTCCGTCGTGAAGGTCGCGGGCCACCGAGCGGCGCTCCTCCTCCTGGGCGGTGATGAGCCGGTCGAGCAGCTCGCGCAGGCGCGCCTCTTTGACGGCCAGGCGCGACTCGGCCTGCTTGCGGTCGCTGATGTCCTGAGCCACCGTGACCAGGGCTTTGAGCTCACCCGACTCCCCCGAGACCAGAGAGCAAGACATGAGCACCGGGATGGGAGAGCCGTCTCGAGCCCGATAGACGGCCTCCAGGTTGCGACAGGAAGCCATCGTGACCGGACTGGAGCTGCTTTGCAGGATGGATTTGAAGGGCTGGCCCACCAGCTCTTCCTCGGAGTAGCCCAGAACGTTGCAGGCCACGCCGTTGACCGCCCGCACGATTCCATCCGCTCCGACCACCACCAGCAGGTTGCTCAACGAGCGCAACACCCGGTCGGCATAGGGATGGGTAGAGAGGGGCAGGGGCTCGGGAGTGAGTCGGCGGCCGGGCCAGGAAAGCAGCGCCATCAAGACCAGAGCCCCTGCAGCCAGCAGGGCCCCCTCCCAATCCAGGGCCTGGCGACTGGCATAGACAGGTGGGTCGGGGGGCAGGGAGCCGGCCAGCTCGCGGGCAGCCGGCTGGATCTTGGACAGCAGGAGCATCTCGGAGCGCTGCTGTTGTCCCGACTGAACCAGCGCCAGAGCCTCGGCCCCGTACTGGACCAGGCGAGACAAGGCTTCGCGTCCGGAGGGAGCCAGCGGCGCCAGCCTGGTCAACTCGGCCTGAAGAGTGCGAATGCGCGACCGATCACCCCCGGACTCGAGAATCAAGGCCGTGTACTCATCCTCGAGTTGAAACGCCAGCAACCTCATCCTCTGCTGGTCGCGCTGACGCTCGAGCTCGCCGGCCCGGGTCTGCCAGGCCCAGCTCCAGTGCGCTCCTCCCAGGATCAAGGCGGCCAGCAGGCCGTACGTGAGCCTGACTCTCACGCTCGCTCCATGGCGGCCCGCAGAGCGGCGGCTGCCTCGTTGATGTCGCGGTAGCGATCGCGGGGGCTGGCGGCCAGCATGCGGTGCAGGACCCGGCTGAGCTGCGGCTTGCCCGGCAGCTCGGGGAGGGGCTGATGGCGACGACGCAGCATCTCGACCAGGTCGGCGGCCTGAAAGGGATGCTGGCCGGTCAGCACCTCCCAGGCCAACACGCCCAGGGAATACTGATCGCCAGCTCGGGTCGGCCGTCCGCCGTGCAGCAGCTCGGGCGCCACGTAGGACGGTGCGGCCGAGGTCTGGCCGGCGCAGAAATCGATCAGGCGGGGTCGCCCGCGCTCATCCACCAGCACATTCTGAGGACGAAGGTCGCCGTGCACCACTCCGAACTCGTGGGCATGACAGACCACTTCCAGCAGTCCGCTCAGGCAAGAAGCCGCCTCCTTTCCGCTCAGGCTGGCCAGGCTGGTACCGCGCACCAGCTCGTAGACGACGAAGAAACGCCCCTGGAAGGTGCCGTAATCGAGCATCGGGACGAGGCCGGGGTGAACCAGGCGCCCCGCCACCCTGGCCTCGTGGTGCCCCTGAGCCTCGTAACCGGGCCGGAACAGCTTCAAGACGACCTCCGGGCCGTGGGGAATCAGCTCGTCGGCTACCGCCCGATAGGCAACGCCATGGGCACCCTGGCCCAGACGCTCGAGCAGCCGCCAGCTCGCCACCCGGGACAGGACGAGCGGATCCTCGCCGGCTGGCCATCCGGCCAGGTACTCCTGGCGTATCCGACGCAGGCTCTTCCGTCGCTCTCGCCGCGCCAGCCAGATCCCAAGGAATCCAAGCAGCGAGGCTCCGGCCAGTAACGGATAGACGTGCTGGCGCATCCACTCAACGCTGGTGATCGGGGTGAGCCTGACGGGGCGACCAGGCGGCCAGACCCGCTCGCTTTCGAAGAAGCCGCTCGGGATCGTCAGGATCTCTTCGCGAAAGCCCTCTTTGTAGCATCGAATGCGCAGGGTGGAGACCCGGCGCGCCTCGGTCAGATCGAGCCAGAACCACTCACCCGAGCGGCCCAGGTAGGAGCCTGCCGGGCTCGAGCCGGAAACGTCCAGATAGAGCCGGGCACCGGGGGGCCTGGTCTCGATTCGAACCTGCACCGCGTCCAGGCCGTCGGCCCGGGCAAACAGCAGCAGGGCAACCAGAAAGAGCACGCGCTTCAAGGTCGTCTTTCGGGCCGAGCAACGACCTGACGCAGCGTGGTGGCACAAAGGGCGAACTTCAAGGCTCGTTCCTCAAGAATACGTCTCGGCTCAGCTCGAAGCGTTCGGGGCGGCTGTGCAGGATTGGCTTCTCGAGCACCAGCCGGAGGCTCAGGGGCTGGGCTGGAGTCTCGGCCGAGCCGGCCAGGGAGGCTGCGAAATCGACCACGCCCGATGCCACGCAAACTTCGCCGTCATCGCGCTCGGAGGCAACCAATCGCATGAGTGGTGCAGGCAGTTTGCTGGGGTGCTTGCGGGCCAGCTTCAGGGGAGGGCCGTTCCCTTTGGAGGTTCCGCTGGCGGCCCGACTGCGACGCCAAAGCTTGCGCTCGGCCGGGGCCCAGGAGTAGACGATGAGGCGCTCTTCCCACAACTGCTGGCCATCGGTGCCCACATCCTCGAGCCTGACCAGCGCCAGCGCGGCACCTTCGGCCCCACTGGTCGGCACCAGGCTCACCCCGCCGGGGGCCGACAGGCGCGCGTCATCGGCGATTCGACCCAGCGCCATGGCGGCCATCTGCTGCAGCTCCACCCGGGTGGAAAGTCGCGACCACTCGTGCACCGTGAAGCGATAAAGGGCCAGGAGCAGCCCCAGAATGAGCAGGGACAGGGCGGCCCCCACGAGCAGCTCGATCAGAGTGTATCCTCGTCTCATCGCCCCACCGTCGAAATCCAGAGCTCGCGCGACAACTGCTGGGGGCGGCCCCGCCAGCTCCAGCTCACGCGTACCTCCAGGCCGCGCAGATAGTCCGGATCGCGACCGCTCACCACGAAGACCTCCACCTGGCGGCGATACTCCAGGCCGTGGCGGGTAACCGCCGGCAGCTCGCGCTGACCCAGGCCGAGAGCCGCAAACGATTGTCCCCGCAGCTGGTCGAGGGTGGACTCGGCCAGGCTCTGAGCCTCCAGGCGCTGGCGGCTGGACTCGATCGAGATGCCCGTCATCGGGTAGAGCGTGCACAGCATCACGATCACCAGGGCCAGCACGGCGATCGTGACCACGCTTTCGAGAGCGGAGAGGCCCCGGCGGCTCATTCCTGCTGTTGCCTCCAGAGCGTGATCTTCATCCGCTGCTCGAAGGGCAGGAAGCGGCTCAGGTCGAGCTGCACCGGATCAACCGGGGCCGGCGGGGGAGCTTGCAAGAGCGCCCGCAGGGCGGCATCCACCTCGTCTCGGGTGGGAACAGCGGCCGCTCCGGCTACCTGCTCGACCACCAGCATCACGCGGCTGATCGCTTCCTCGTGCGTCAGCCCACTCTGACTCTCCAGAGTGAGCGGATTTTGCACCGTAAAGGTGGGATTGTCAAAGCGCACGGGAATTCGATAGCCGCCCGGGAGAGCAAGCTCGCTCATTCCACCCGGAACCAGGTCCAGGGCGGTCGCCTGGGGGGCCTGGATCAGAGTGACCCCGTTGAGGACCACCGAGCCCCGGGCCACCAGACTGCCGAGCACCATGACCTGGGTGGCTCGGAAGTCACGGTCGGAGTACAGCATTCCCTGGAAGTGGGAGTTGGGCCCGCCCACAATCTGCACGTCCCCGCCCGAGACCAGGGCCACCTGGTTGTCGCTGGCCAGGGCGGAGCCACCGTGAAGAACGGTGTCCCCCGTGACGAAGATGGCGCCCACCCCGTGCGCGCCGCCGTCGATACGAAGATTCCCGTCCACGAACAGCACCCCGTTGTCCAGGGCCAACCCGTCGCGGATGCGCAGGTCGCCCTGACGGCGCACGAAGCCGATCAGGGCCGGATCGGACAGCTCGTCCACGGCCAGATGGCGAACCTGGCTTCGTCCCTGGGCCACCGGGTCATAGTCCCGAACGTCCAGGCGGGGCAGGCTCACCGGGGCCAGGTTCTGCTTGACCTGACCGCCCACCCGACTGCCGCGCGGGTCGACCAGCACCTCGCCCCCGGCCCGCAGGTCCCCGGTCACGCGCGAGTTGGGGCCGAGCACCAGCGAGCTGGACCCGGGCGCATTGCTGAGCAGGTTACCCGGACCAAGCTCCTCTTCCAGACGCAGGTCCAGGGCCGTCGTGTCCGTTCCCGCGGGAACCGAGCCCACCAGCAGGTTTCCGTTCGAGCGCAGGCTGCCTCCGGCGGCGACCGCATAGGGGAAGGCGGGCATCTGCAACAGGATCTCCACGTTGCGCGTGACCCCACCCACGGTAGCACAACCGATCAGGTGGGAGCTGGCGGGCGGAACGGCGCGGCCCCAGCCAGGGACAGCCACGTCGCCGGCCAGGTTGTTGGTCGAGCAGGGGATGGAGTGTTGCGCGGCCAGGAGCGGGTCGAAGGTCAGAAGGGCCCGACCTGGACCGGTCCGAGGGCGCATTTCGAGCAACCCTCCCCGGTTGGCCGGGGTGCCAAAGGTGACATCCGTGCGCAGATGGTCGGTCGCCAGCGCGATGACCGATTCGGAAAGAGCGCGCCCCTGCTCGAGCGACTCGAGTCTGGTGGTGAAGCTCAGATTGCTGACCCCCACCCCCGCCAGGGCAAACGACAAGGTGACCAGCACCGCCACCAGCATTAGAGTGCTGGCCAGGCTGGCTCCACGCCCTCCCGGACGTCTTCTGGCGGGAGAGAGCAATTTGCTCGACACGGTTGTGATCAGTACGTAGCACACTACCCGAGGATCTTCAACCAGAGAGCCGGTACATTGCAAAAACGATGCCACCCGGTTGGGTACACCGGGACCCAGCGCCATGCACCGTAAGGTCCCACGACTCTCGCCCCGGGAGGGAAGCGCCGGAAGGCGTTATCGGGTATACTGATGATCGTGCACACTGCAAGTTCGTCCTACCCTCAAGGGTGCGCGGTCGGAAAGCCTTGACACAGTTTCCGGACGCGCGACGCCCCACGTGTTGTGCTGAAAGTCCGGCCGCCTGCACATCTTGGGGTGGCGGAGGCGGGGGGAAGCCCCCCCGAAAGCCCGAGGACGCACAGGGAGGCGGCCGCCGGACTTCCAGGAGCGCAGGCGACGTTGGTGGTGGAGGTCTCCTCCGACATCCCAGGGGGGTTGCGGCCGGGCTCCTGGGAACGAGCTTGGCGGACAGTGCACCAGAAGGTCGGATCCTTCACAACCGGATCCGTCCCACGGCCAAACCTGAGGGAGAGAACATCGCATGGTAGAGCTCGAGGTGAACAAGACGACACAAGTTCTGATCGTCGACGACCATCGCATGGTTCGCGAGGGTCTGCGGGCTCTGCTCGCCTCCGAGGATGACATCGAGATTGTCGGAGAGGCCTCTAGCGGCGAGGAGGCGCTCGAACGGGTCCGAGAGCTGATGCCGGACGTCGTGGTGATGGACCTGCAAATGCCTGGCATCGGAGGACTGGAAGCCATTCGCCGGGTCAAGGACCTCTCCCCGGCCACCTCCATCGTGGTCCTCACCGTTGACAACGCCGAGCTGGTTCTACTGGAAGCGATCCGAGCCGGAGCAGCCGGTTACGTGCTCAAGGATGCCTCGGCCGAGCTCTTGCTCCAGTCCATCCGGCTGATCAAGGAAGGCGGCACGCTGTTGCCCAACGACCTTCTGGTCAAGGCGCTGCGCGGCGTGACGATTCGCGGACCGCGCCAGGACCGGCCCCCGGAGTTCGAGCAGCTGACCCCTCGCGAGCAGGAGGTGCTGCTACTGGTAGCCCGGGGAATGGGCAACCAGGAGATCGCCGAGTCGCTCAGCCTCTCCAAGGTCACCGCCAAGAAGTACGTGCACAATATCTTGCGCAAACTGCAAGTTTCCGACCGTACCCAGGCAGCTCTGATGGCTGTGCGGCTGGGCTTGACCGACTGAACTTCCAGGGCGAGCTTTCTCCCCCACCGCCACCCATGGATCCCAAGGGTTCCCCTCATTGACCCCAAGGTGATATAATCGGGCTCAACTGAGTAACCCAAGGGGGATCCATGAGAGTCCGAAAGCGCGGATTCAGCCTGATTGAAGTGCTGATCGCCATGGTTGTCCTGGCCGTCGCCTTCCTGGCGCTGATTCAAATCTTTCCCAGTGCCTACCTGACGGTCTATCGAAGTAAGGACCAGCTGGTGGCCGTGCAACTGGCCCAATGCTACATGGACGAGACCCGGGCCATACCCTACGGGCAGATGGCCTCCTCGGCCCAGTACGACATCCCCGTCGAAAGTGTCATGAACGACGTGACCACCAGGGTGACCTACCACGTGGTGGTGGATGTGTCGCCCGCCTCGCCCGCCGGAGTCCCCCTGGCCGATTCCGATCTGGCTCGCATCCGGGTTTCGGTGCAGTGGCCCCAGAAGAGCGCCTCGGGCTTCGTGATGCTGCGCAGTGTGCGGGCCGAGTCGAGCCGGCTGAGAGATTCTTGAGATGAGGAAAAGAACCGGTTTCTCGCTCATCGAGCTGGCCATCTACAGCTCCCTGGTCCTGATGCTGATGGCCATCATCATCCCGATGTACCTGGCCTGTCGTCGCTACTTCGAGATCTCCAGGGCCTCCGTCGGGGTTCAACAGGCGGCCAACCTGGCCGCCTACCGACTCAATCTCGAACTGATGGAGAGCAGCCCTTCCTCGGTGGAATTCTATCCTCGGCCCAGCGACCCGAGCGCGCCTGTAGGGGTGGTGTTCTTGTCGGCGCGGGGCAACGATCGACACTTCACCATCGACCCGACGACCGGAACTCCTTCGTGGCAGCGGGTGGTGGGCTACTACCTGGATACCGACCCCATGTACCCCACCAACTCGCAGGTGCGAGCGCTCTACCGGGCCGAGCTCGTCCCCAACGGCTTTCCTCGCAGCGACGGGGTCGCCCCTTCGACGCTCAACCCCAGAGTCACCACCGAAACGCTTCGGACCAATGGTATCAATCGAAGGCTGATCGCCCACGACGTGCTTGCTCCCGCCGCTGCGGGTGACCACGGTGGCTTCGATATGTTTGCCAGCGACCAGAATCCCTGGACGACGCCCGGATTCGTGCCCAATTATGCCAACTCGGGCCCGCGCGTCTATCTGCGCATGAGAATGTTCAACAACACCTCGGGAGTGGCCAGCGTGTCCACTCGCCGAGTCGTCAACCAGGTCGAGACGCGCAGCTCGATCTTCATTCGCGGCTGACCGGAGGGCCACAGAAATGACAAGATCGCGTGGAATTGCACTGGCGATGACCCTGGTGGTCATCCTGGTGATCTCGGTGGTGGCGGGAGCCATCGTGCTGCTCGGCGTGAGCAACCAGGCCCAGATCGGGCAGAACCAGCAGGAGACCTTGCTCCTGCACATCGCCGATGGGGGTGTGCACGAGGCCATGGCAGCCATCTATGCCAACCCCGCCTACCAGTCGGACGGCTCGGGGCAGTACACCACCAACCTGGTCAACGCCAACTACTGGTGGACGTTTAACAACAACGGCACGGGGCCCTGGTGCGTGAACAACATGAACGGGACCACCACAGTGAATGGCCCGAGCCCGGCTGGGGGCACCCCGGTCCAGGTCCCCCCGGGCACCGCCTTCATCGTGGTGAGCGCCTCAGCCGGTGGAGTTAACGGGCCGGCTCCGGTGCGGGTGGCTTCCATCGTGACCAGCGTCTATCCCTACGGCATGGCTTCAGACGGAAAGATCCTGATCAACGCCTTCCGGGGCGCAAACGCTCCCGGCTCGATCCGATCCAACCTGGTCGGCGGCAATCCCAACATCGACATTCGCACCACCCTGAGCGGCACGGCGATCTCGCGCGACGGGGAAGGCAGTATCACCGGCACCGGGGGAACCAAGCTGTTCAACCAGCCCCCGGTCGGCATTCCCAACATCCCGATCGATCAGATCGTGGCCAGTTGGGGCAGGACCACCGGTCCCTATCCCCACGGCGGGCCAGCCACCTACCGGGTGAACAGCTCGGTCGACTTCAGCGGCAACCCGCCCAACCGGATCATCCTCGGGCCGCCGGTCAACCAGACCGTCAACGCTCCCCCTCCCGGACAGGAGGTCACGATTTACGTGGACGGCAACCTGACCTTGCAACATGCCACCCTCCCTAAAGGGGTGCACCTCTTCGTCAGAGGCGACCTGCGCTCCAACGGCCAGCTCGAAACGGTCAACTCGGCACCCGTTCAGCCCCATCCCTCGGCCCAGATCGATCCCAACTCGAACTATGTCTTCGTGGGAGGCAGCACCACCACCAACGGAGCCAGCGGCCCCAACCTGATGCTCTTCTCCACGGGAGACATTCGCTACAACGGCAACACCACCGGTCTGACCGGTTTCATGTATGTCCGCAACGGCAACATGACTTTGAACGGTCGGGGAACCTTTCAAGGAATCGCTCTGGTGAGAACCAATCCCGGCTCGACCAACGGGAACGTCACGGCACGGAACGTCGAAGTGATCTTTGACCCTACCAGACTGCCCGAGATGGTCCCCTTCGGGGTCAACATCCCCACCCCCATGCGAGCCCTATCGTGGTGGGTGTGGAGCCGGAAGTAGCCCCCGAAGGATAAAACAAAAAAAGGCCCCCGCGGGGAGAGCGGGGGCCCGGTCAACCGCCAGGGGAGGTTTTCAGTTGACCTTGATGCTGCGCGGCTTGACGGCTTCCTGCTTGGGGAGGGTCAGGGTCAATACGCCGTCGAGGTATTCAGCTTTGGCGCGATCCGTATCAACCGGGAACGGCAGTTTGAAGCTGCGAGTCACCTGCCCGAAGGCCCGCTCCCGCAACAGGTAGCGAGTGCCCTCCGGGTGGCCGTTGCTCTGCGGCAGCTCGGCCTTGATGCTCAGAATCTCGTTCTGATAGTTGATGTCAAACTTCTCCTTGCTTCCACCCGGAAACGATGCCCGGACGATCAGCTCGTCGGGGGTCTCCAGGACGTCGATGGGCATCAGCAGAGCTTGACCGCCGTTGCGATAGTTGTCCTCAAACATCTTGTTTACCGCATCGCGCAGGCTGGCGGGCTCCCACAAGGTCAGTGCCATTTTCGATTTCCTCCTTGGAATTGGCTTCGAGAACAATCTTAACTGGAACTCGTTAGAGCCCCGCAAGAGGGGAGTTAGATCTGAGTTAGAGAACACGAGTGCGTGGATGAATCCCCCACCCTGAAACTCTCCCTCGAGCTCGGCGACAGCCCCGAGTCGCTGCGAGCCTTGCAAGAGCTGCTCACCACCGTGGTGCAGGCGGCCGGGGGCCAGGCCGGGGTGATCGCCACGGTGGGCAACGGCTCGGCCGTCTATGGCCTGGACGAGACGACCAGCCGGGCTCTGGCCCCTATCTTGGAGCAAGCCGCCCGGGGCGTGTCCCAACACGGCACCAATCCAGGCCTGCTCCAGCGGGTGCAAGAGGAGGTGCGCCGGGCCGGCAACCTGAGCGACAACCTGGTCACCATCCCGGTGCGCACCCAGGGCCAGACCATCGGCCTGTTCTGCCTGGTGCACCCCGACGACGCCCCCCGCCTGTTGAAGGAGTCGCCAGGCGTCTACAACCTTCGTATCGACAAGCTCGAGCTGGTGATGGAGAACGCCCGACTCCTCGAGCGGCTGCTGCGCGAGCGCCGCTGGCTGGAAGCGGTGGTCAAGCACAGCTCGGACGGGGTGGTCATCTTGGACCGGGAGGGGCTGGTGGTGGGCTACAACCAGACCATCGCCCGCCTTTCGAGCTGGGAGGAAGGAGAAGCGGTCGGGATGCCCGGGCACGAGGCCTTCCCCGTCTCGCTCGACCCCCTCAACGTCTCCAGCAGCATGGCCCTGCGCCCGGTGTCCCAGTCGTTCGTCTACCAGACCACGGCCCCCGTGGAGGGCCGCCTGTTGACCCGCGACGGCCAGCTCGTCGACGTGGAGATGAGCGGCGCTGCCCTCTGGGCCGAAGACGGGACCTCGCTGGGCTGGGTGATGACCCTGCGCGACATCCGGGTGCGCAAGGAAACCGAGCGGCTGCAGAAGGTCTTCCTCTCGGCTGTCTCCCACGAGCTGCACACCCCCATCGCCATCATCAAGGGCTTCGCCGGCCTGCTCTCGGACCCCGAGATGAAGTGGACCCCCGAGCAGGCCCGCGACAAAGCCGGCATCATCCTCGAGGAGAGCCGGCGCCTGGAGGAGATGGTGGAGCAGATGCTCTACGCCACCCGCATTCAGGCCGGCAAGATCCTGCTGCAGAACGAGACCGTGGCCCTGGACCGGCTGCTCAAGCGCACCCTGCAGAAGCTCGAGCCCATGGCCGAACAGGCCGGCGTCACCCTGAGCCTGTTTCTGCCCAATGAGGTGCCGCCCGTGACGGGTGACCCCGAGCGCTTGCAGCAAGTGGTCATCAACCTGGTCGAGAACGCCTTCAAATACGCCCCGGAAGGCCAGGTCGAGGTGGCCGTGCACGTGCAGGAGCGCGAGGTGCTGGTGGAGGTGACCGACAGCGGACCGGGCGTCAAGGAAGAGGACAAAGAGCGCATCTTCACCCCCTTCGAGCGGGGAGCCGAGCACCTCAACACCCGCATCCGGGGCACCGGGCTCGGCCTGTACATCTGCAAAGCCATCGTGGAAGCGCACGGAGGCAGGATCGGAGTGGAAAGCCTGCCGAACGGGGGGCGATTCTTTTTCACCATTCCCCGAGAAGAGTATCGACGATGAGCGACGATTTCAGAGGCCGAAGAATTCTGGTGGTCGAGGACGAGCCCCACATGCTCGACCTGATTCGCATCACCTTGGAGCAGGCCGGGTTCGTGGTCTCCGGCGCCACCACCGGGCGCGAGGGCATCGAGCGACTGCGCGAGGAGATTCCCGACCTGGTGCTGCTCGACCTCAACTTGCCCGATACGACGGGCTTTGAGGTGCTGCGCGAGGTGCGCAACGCCGCCCCGGTGCCGGTGATCATGCTGACGGTGCAGGCGCGCGAGGAAGACCGGGTGCTGGGCCTGGAGCTGGGGGCCGACGACTACATCGGCAAGCCCTTCGGCCACCGCGAGCTGGTCAGCCGCATCAAGGCCGTGTTGCGGCGCACCGAGATGCCAGCCCCGGTGACCCGGGGCATCGTCAAGGTGGACGACGAGCTCGAGGTGGACCTCGACCACCGCCAGGCCATCGTGCGCGGCGAAAGGGTCCACCTGCGGCCCACCGAGTTCAAGCTGCTGCACCACTTCCTCAACCAGCCCGGCCGACTCTTGACGCACGAGTCCCTCTTGAGCCGGGTGTGGGGCCCGGAGTACCGCGACGACACCCAGATCCTGCGTCTCTACGTCACCTACCTTCGCAAGAAGCTCGAGCGCGATCCAGCCCATCCGCGCTACATCACCAACGAGCGCGGACTGGGCTACCGATTTGTGGACTACACCAACAATCAGGGGAGCTGAAACCCGATGAAGAAAACCCAAGTTGTCGTTCTGGGCGGGGGGCCGGGGGGTTACGCCGCCGCCTTCATGGCCGCCGATCTGGGCCTGGAGACCACGCTGGTCGATGATGGGCCCAACCCCGGCGGGGTCTGCCTGTTCCGGGGCTGCATCCCCTCCAAGGCGCTGCTGCACGCCGCCAAGGTGCTCAACGAAGCCCGCGAGGCGGAGATGTTCGGCATTCACTTCGCGAGCCCCACGATCGACCTGGACAAGCTGCGCGGCTGGAAGACCTCGGTGGTCTCCAGCCTCACAGGCGGACTGGGGCAGCTGGCCAAACAGCGCAAGGTCGACTTCGTGCAGGGGCGGGGCAAGCTCATTGGCCCCCACAGCCTGCAGGTCGGAGCCGAGACCATCGAATTCGAGCACCTGATCCTGGCGACCGGCTCGCGTCCCATCATTCCCGGGCCCCTGGCCATCGAGTCCGAGCGGGTGCTGGACTCGACCGGGGCGCTCGAGCTCAAGGACATCCCTAAGAAGTTGCTGGTGGTCGGGGGCGGCTACATCGGCCTGGAGCTGGGCACGGTCTACCAGTCGCTGGGCTCGGAGGTCACGGTGGTGGAGATGCTGCCCACCCTCCTCCCTAACGCCGACCGCGACCTGGTGCGGGTGCTGGCCAAACGGGTGGAGGCCATCATGAAAGTGCTGCTCAAGACCCGCGTGGCCAGCTTGAAGGATACCGGCAAGGCGGTCGAGGTGGAGCTCGAGGACGAGCAGGGGAAGCGCAGCGAGACCTTCGACCGGGTGCTGATCTCGGTCGGCCGACGTCCCAATTCCGAGAACCTGGGCCTGGAGACCACCCGGGTGCAGGTCAACGCCCGCGGCTTCGTGGAGATCGACAACACCGGCCGCACGGCCGAGCCCAGCATCTACGCCATCGGCGACGTGGCCGGCGACCCCATGCTGGCCCACAAGGCCTCCCACCAGGGCCGCGTGGCCGCCCAGGCCATCGCCGGCCAGAAGGTGGCCTTCGAGCCGCTGGCCATCCCGGCCGTGGTCTTCACCGATCCCGAGCTGGCCTGGGCCGGTCTGACCGAGGCCGAGGCCAAGGAGCAGGGGCTGGGCGTCAAGATCGCCCGCTACCCCTGGGCCGCCTCCGGGCGCGCCCTCACGCTGGGACGGCCCGAGGGCCTGACCAAGCTGGTGCTCTCCGACGACGAGGAGGAGCGCGTCCTGGGCGTGGGCATCGTGGGCGCCGGGGCCGGCGAGCTCCTGGCCGAGGGCGTGCTGGCCATGGAGATGGGAGCCGTGGCCGAGGACCTGGCCCTGAGCATTCACGCCCACCCCACCCTGAGCGAGACGGTGATGGAGTCGGCCGAGGTTCTCAGCGGCACCAGCACACACGTCTACAAGCCGGCCCGTGCGGCTCGCAGCTGACCTCACCTACCACCAGGGTCGCTTTCACAGCGGCCTGGTGGTGGAGATCGAGGACGGCCTGATCGCCTCGGTTGCGCCTGGCTCGGATGGCCAGCGCCTGGCCGGTCAGGCGCTGGTGCCGGGCGCCGTCAACGCCCACAGCCACACCTTCCAGAGGGCCATTCGCGGGCGCACCGAGTACCGCGTGCTGGGCCGAGAAGACTTCTGGACCTGGCGCGAGCGGATGTATCACGCCGCCAACGCCCTCAGCCCGGAGGAGATAGAGCTGGTGGCTCGCCTGTGCTTCGTGGAGATGCTGCAGGCCGGCACCACCAGCGTGGGCGAGTTCCATTACCTGCACCACAATCCCGACGGCACGCCCTACGACAACCCCGACGAGCTGGCCCTGCGCATTCAGGCGGCGGCCGAGTGGGCCGGCATCCACCTGGTTCTCTTGCGCTGCGGCTATGCCCGGGCCGGCTTCGAGCGAGAGGCCAATCCGCTCCAGCGGCGCTTCATCGACCCCGATCCTGACTTCGGCCTGGCCGCCGTGACCCGGCTCAAAGCCCGGGGCCTTGCGGTAGGACTGGCGCCCCACAGCTTGCGGGCGGTTCCCTTCGACTGGTTCCGCCGCTGGGCCGAGTATGCCCGCAGCCGCCAGCTGCCGCTCCACATGCACGTGGCCGAGCAGCCACGCGAGGTGGAGGAGTGCCTGGCCGAGCACGGGGCCCGCCCCATCGAGCTGCTCGACCGCCACGGCTGGCTCGACGAGCGCTTCGTGGGGGTGCACGCCATTCACCTGACCGACGACGAGGTGGCCGCGCTGGGACGCTCGTTCGTGTGCTCGTGCCCCACCACCGAGCGCAACCTGGGCGACGGCATCGTGCGGGCCGACGAGCTGATGGCAGTGGGCACGCGGATCTGTCTGGGGACCGACTCGCAGTGCCAGATCGACCCCTACGAGGACGCCCGCCAGCTGGAGTACCACCTGCGCCTTCGAAAGCGCGAGCGGGCGGTGCTGGAGGCGTCCCGGCTCTGGTCGACGGTGCACGCTCACGGGGCGGCCAGCCTGGGGCTTGCGGCCGGGGCTATCGAGGCGGGCTTGCGGGCCGACCTGGTCGCGGTGGACCTCGAGGACAGCACCCTGGCCGGCAGCACGGTCGAGGATCTGCCCGCGGCCATGCTGTTCGGCCTGGGAAGAAGCGCCATCCGCCAGGTCTGGGTGGGGGGCAGGGCCGCGCTCGACCCCGAGAAGGCTCGCCGGGCGGCCTGCGACTTTGCCCGGGTGATGGGCGTGCTGGTGAGCTGAAGCAGTTCCGGGGGGGACGATATGCGGAGATTTCGAACCTGGTTCAACTGGAAGAGGCGCCTGCTGGTCTGGCTGGGCATGCTGGTGCTGGTGGCGGGCCTGGTGGCCTGGATGGTGGTGATGCCAGGCAAGAGCCACCGGGGAGAGCTGGCCCCGCTGACGGCCGACGAGCAGGCCCTGGCAAGCGAGTTGGAAGCCCATGTGCGGGAGCTGGCCGAGACCATCGGGCCGCGCAACAACCACACCCTGGCCGCCCAGCAGGGGAAGACCTCCGAGCTGGACCGCGCCGCAGCTTACATCGAGGAGCGACTACCCGGTCCGGTGAGGCGCCAGAGCTACAAGACGGGTGGGCGAGAGTACGCCAACCTGGAGGCGCGGGTGGGCTCGGGGCCCGCGGTGGTCATCGTGGGAGCGCATTATGACAGCTACCCGGGCACCCCGGGGGCGGACGACAACGCCAGCGGGGTGGCGGCCCTGCTGGCCCTGGCCGCGCGAGTCAAAGACCCGGGGTGCGAGCTTCGCTTCGTGGCTTTCACCAACGAGGAGCCCTACTTCTTCCAGACCGAGGAGATGGGCAGCCTGGTCTATGCCCGCGAGTGCCGAAGCAAGAACGAGCCCGTCCGGGCCATGCTGAGCCTGGAGACCATGGGCTACTACGACGAGCGGACCGGGAGCCAGCACTATCCGTTCCCGCTGGGGGTACTCTACCCCGACCGGGGCGACTTCGTTGCCTTCGTGGGCAACGTGAGCTCACGCGAGCTGGTGCACCGCTCGGTAGAGAGTTTCCGCCGCCAGGTCCGATTCCCGTGCGAGGGGGCCGCCCTGCCCTCGCGGCTGCCCGGTGTAGGCTGGTCGGACCACTGGTCGTTCTGGCAGGTGGGCTATCCCGCGCTGATGGTCACCGACACGGCACCCTTTCGCAATCCGCACTACCACCAGATGGAGGATACTCCCGACAAGCTCGATTACACCCGCATGGCCCGGGTGGTGGCGGGGCTGGAGTTGGTGCTGCGCGAGCTCTGCGGGGCCTCCAGGTGAACGCACGTCCAGCTCTTCCTTCATAACGACCCGCCAGGCTGATGGCGACTCATACAGGCTCCGAGATGCACGATCTCCGGTGATCGGACGAGCTCCCCTGCGGCGCCCCGATAGAGGTGCAGCCGCGTCAAAATCGCGCTTGAGCTTGACCGCGAGTGGACTTACGAAGACCAGTTGCCGCTACGAGAAGCGCCACCACGAAAACAAAGGCGGCGCTTGCTGAAGTAGACCGCCGGCTCGCCGGCGAAGGGCCTCCGATGCTCTCGACCCTTCTGCGCGATCTGGTGGCCATCGACTCGGTCTCGGCCCGCTCCAACCTGCCCATCGCCCATCACCTGCAGTCCCGCCTCGAGAAGCTGGGCTTCGAGGTGAGCCTGCGGCCTCACACCGAGGGCAAGGTCAACCTGCTGGCCCGCGCCGGCCCGCGCCGCGAGGGGGGCCTGGCCCTGGTGGCCCACACCGACACCGTGCCCTACGACAGCGCCTGGGACGAGGCGCTGCAGCTCACCGAGCGGGAGGGTAAGCTCTTCGGGCGGGGATCGGTGGACACCAAGGCGGGTCTTGCGTGTGCTCTGTGGGCGGTGGAGCGGGTCGACCTGTCGCTGCTACGCGAGCCCCTCTGGGTGGTGGCCACGGCCGATGAGGAGATCGGCTGCCTGGGCGCGCGCCGCCTGATGGAAGAGCGGGCCCTCAGCGTGGAGCACGCCCTGGTGGCCGAGCCCACCCGGATGATCCCGGTCTTCGCCCACAAGGGTTACTGGGCCGCCCAGGTGGAGGTGCACGGGGTCGAAGGCCATAGCGCCTTTCCCGAGACGGGCGTCTCGGCGGTGTGGAAGGCGGCCCGCCTCTTGACCGCGCTCGAGCAGGTGGCTCACGAGATGAAGGGCCTGCAGCATCCGGATTTTTCGCCTCCCTACACCACCTTGAACGTGGGCACGCTGGAGGGGGGCAAGGCTCGCAATGTGATCGCCGGCAGCGTGCGTTTCCCGCTCGAATGGCGCCCCCTGCCCGGGCAGGACGGAGAAGAGGTGGCCCACCGGGTGCGCGCCGCCATCGCCAGGCTCAGCGCCGAGGACCCCGAGTTCCGGGCCACCTTCGAGGTGATCCGGCGTGACCCGGCCGCTTCCAGCCATCCCGGCGCTCCCCTGGCTCAGCTGGTCAGCCAGTTGACCGGGAAGGCTCCCGGGACCATCCCCTTTGGCACCGAGCTGCCCTACCTGGTAGGCCTGGGGGCGCAGGCCGTGGTCTTCGGCCCGGGTGACATCCGCGAGGCGCACAAGACGGGGGAGTTCGTGCCCGCAGACGAGCTCGAGCAGGCGGCCGGGGTGTATCTGGAGGTGGTCCGCCGGTTCTGTTGCGGGTGAGTAACCAGCGGGGAACCCGCGCGTGATATCGACCCTCAGAAGCGAGGGGGGTCCGGTCCCGCGCGCGCCCACACTCGAACATCTGTTCCAAATTTGAACCGGCGGTTCACGAACATCTGTTCCCGGCACGACCATCAGTGCTGCGTCCTGCAAGTTCGTGACCACGAAAAGCACCTGATATCCCCGGCATCCCCCATCTTCCTCTCCTCGCTTGGGAATCTCGTTCAAGGACCGGTCGCCAAGACCGCCGAATTGCCACAGGTGCTGGAGAGACAACAACTGGACAGGCTGTGGCAACTGTTGAGCCAGACCTGCCTGGCCGATCACCTCGTGCTGGTGGGCTCGGCGGCTGTGTATCGCACCCCTTCTTCGCTGCCACCGCTGACCACCGACGCCGACTACGCGATTGACCAGTCCATCCTCCGCCAGCATCTCGACGAGTTCCTGGCTCAACTCCAGTCGTTGGGGTTCGAGCGGGTGGCGGACACCTCAACCTTCGTCCATCCTGACGGCTTCAGCTTCGACCTGCTTGGACTCGATGCCCCTGGACTGGGCGACCGGGTGGCCGACTTCTCGAATTTCTCGGCGATGGTTTTCGAGGATCTGTGCCAGGTTGTTGCCGAGCCGGGTGCGATCCGGGTGGGGCCCGACCAGGGCAGGGTCCTGTCCCCCCCAGCTCTGGTGCTCTCCAAGCTGAGGACCTGGCGACGCGAGAAGGGCATTAAGGACAAGCTCCAGGCTCTGGCGCTGGTGGGCGAGTTGGGCCAGTCGGCAGAGTTCCAGTCCCAGCTAGAGCTGATGGTCGGTCGCCTCTCCGGGGAAGATTGGCAAGACCTGCTCGCTGATGCGCAGGCAGCCTTCATCGGGTTGGGCCGCGAGGAAGGCCGAGAGTATGCGCACTATGGACCGCTGGTCGAGCGAGGGTTCCAGATGCTGATCGCGCTGAGGCCCGCACTTTGAGTCTGCGGTCGCAGCACAGAGAGTTGCAGCGCTCGCTCCGTGAAAGAAAGCGCGCGCATCTGACCCGTCGTGCCTACCCTTCCGTCTACCGAGCCGTGGCCCATCTCGTGCCGGTCGTGCTCCCGCTCGTCGGACGGATGCAGGCTTACCCCCTGACGGCGCCCGCTCGAGAAGTGCTCGATCGGCTGGCGCCGCAGAGCGTGCTCTGCTTCGAGACGGCTCTGGAGGCCTGGAAGGGCCGTCGGCTCCTGACCGCGCGAGACCTGCACGCCTACACCACCGATGCCAACCTGGCCGAGAGCTTGCCGGGACTTGGTCCCGAATGCGTCCCGCCAGACCTCACTCCGATTTTTCCCAGGGACCCCCACCTGTTCTTGTGGGTCCTGCAAGCATGGCCAGAGCACGTCGAGTTGGAGGGCGTCCGCGTCGTGACGGCGGAAAGACTCTTGCGCGAGTATCTCGGCACAGTGGGTCAGCGCTTCGACTTGCTCGCGGTTCTGGTCCACCTGCTCGGATAGATGAGGCTCGCCCGCGGCCTGGTGTGCGCCCTCTTGCTGCTGGGCCTGGCAGTGGCTCAGGAGGTCCCTGAGGAGCCCTGGCAGGCTCTCAGAATCCTCCGGCAGAAAGAACGCCAGGGGGATCTCCAAGCAATTCGCAGGCTTGGGCGGGCCTGGGAAACGGCCCTGCCCCGGTGGGACCAGCGCGACCACAGCACGCGCGAGGTGCTGGCTTGCCTGGCTGAGCATGGCGAACTCGAGTTCTTGCGACGGCTGGTGGCCAGCCTCCCGGACGGCCCCGGGCGCGCCCAGATCGCCCGGCGGGTGGCCGGAAGCTGGGGGAGTCTCCCGCCGGCCTCTGCGCGATGGCTGAACCTGCCCCGGGGAGCGCTGGCCCTGCCCGCCGCCGGGGCCACCTGCCTGGCCTCAGATGATCGATTCGTGTACGCGGGCGCATCCTGGGGCCTGACTGTCTACGCTCACGACCTGACGCCGCGCGCCCGGGTCGCGCTGGGCCGAGGGGTGCTGGACCTGGAGGCTCTGGGCGGTTTTGTGTGGGCGGCCACCGGCGAAGGCTTGCTCCGGATCGACCCCGATACCGGCCAGGTCCGCCGGATTGCGCTCGAGCCGGGCTCGATTCAGGACCTGTTTCGCCAGGGAGAGCTCCTCTGGGTCCTGACCGATCAGCACCTGCAGCGGCTGGACCCGAGCACGATGGAGCTCTTGCTGGTCCGAGCGCCGGGTTACGGTCTCCGACGGGGACTTTCGGCCGGCAACACCGTCTGGGTCGAATTGTCAGGCAATCTCGGCGCTCCCCTCGGAATCTATAGGCCCGATCAGGACTCGTGGAAGATCTTGTCCGGCAACCTGGGGCTCCTGGCCTATGCCGATGGACGGCTGTGGGGTGCGCGACGGCGGGACGAGAAGAGCTGGCCCGTCCTGCTCGGCCTGGACGGCAACGTGACCGAGCCGTCCCCTGGGCTGGCTCGCTGGTCGCGTTGGGAGAGCTACGCGGGGAGCCAGGGGGAGCGGACTATCTTCGCGTCCTGCTCTTACGACTCAGGCCGACAGACTTTCGTGCCCGCAGGCTTATCCCCGCGCGGCGTCGCGGCCGACCTGCTGGAGCCGGGTCCTTGCCGACGGCTCCCCAGAGGATCGGGGACGCTCGTCCCCGGGCAACTGCTGCAAGCGACCTCGGACAGCCTGCCCGGTCGACTGTCGAGCTGGGTGCAGTTTCCGGGTGAGTCCCTCTGGCAGTCCGGTGACCGCACGGCGGTGGTGACTCCGAATCTGACGGTGGCGGCCTGGATCGGCGAGCCGGAGGGAAGGCCTTCCTTCGAGCGGGGGCTCGAATTTCAAGGTCGAGCCTATTTTGCGGACTTCGACGGGGTGGTGGCCTACAATCCCCGCACCCGGGTCTTTCGCGCCTTCCCCATGCCCTGGGAAGAGGAGGTGGATGACGACGGCCCCTCCCTCTTCCTCCTGACCGACACGGGAACGATCGAGGCCCGGGGGCAGCGGCTCTGGTGGGTGGGAGAGAAGGTGGAGCGATCCTTTCGCCCAGAGACCGGAGGCTTTGGGCCCCTGCAACCCCGGAGCAGCCCCCCCGAGCCCCGCTCCCAGAGCCATTTGCCTTTGCTGGGTGGGCCGCTCCGAGGGGAGTCGGTGATCGAGGGGAGACGATTGCTCTGGGGCGACCACGGTCTGGTCCTGCTCGACGGCCCGACGCAGCCGCTGGAGTTTCAGGTCCTGAAGCCCGAAGTCCGCCTTTCCCGGGACGCGGTGTGGCAGCTCGAAGCCGACCAGGTGCGAGAATCCAACTACGGGACCGAGAATCTCAACGGCTATCTCGAGAGCGAGAATCCCTATGTTCGGCGCTGGGCCCTGCAAGAGTCGATCGTGTGGCACAATCGGAAAGTTCCGGTCCCCTCGGAGAAGCTTCGCAGGTGCCTGTCCGATCCCGACGGGGAGGTGCGCCGCCTGGCCCTGGTAGGGCTGGCCGAGCGACCGGCCGACGCGGGCCCGAAGCTCTTTCAAGCCGCGCTCGCGGACCCCGAGCCGGAGGTGCGCGTCGCGGCAGCGTGGGGCCTGGTGCTCCGACGGCAGCGACCGCCCACCGAGTTGCTCGAGCCCGTGGCCAGGCGGTACGCTGTTCGCGGGGAGATCTTCCTGGTGGCGGGCTCAGAGGACCTTGCCTTGCTACTCAGGCACGCCTGGTCCGAAATCAAACCCGTGCGCGAAGCCCGGGAGCTGCTCCTGGCGAACCCCCGGTGGCTGCCGGCCCTGCTCTCGCAGGAAGAACCGTCGTCCTTCACCGACCGCTGGTTCGAGGTCTCCTGCCCGGAGATCTTCCCCCTGCTTTATCCGCAGCTTCGCTCGGCCGACCCGAAAGTTCGCGCGGGAGCCGCACGATTGTGCTTTCGCTTCCCGCGCCCGGAGTCGGGACCTCCCCTGCTGGCGGCCGCCCGGCAGGAAACCGACCGGGATATCCAGGCCCGGCTGATCGAGGCCCTGAGCCGGACGGGCTACCACCAGTCGCTCCCCTGGCTTCTCGGCCTCCGGGACAGCCCGGACGCCGCTCTGGCGGTCTTCCGTCTCGATCCCGCCCGGGGCGAGCCTCTGCTGGTCGGGCTCTGCCGGCACAAGAGCGCGAGAACGCGGCTACGGGCGGCGAGAGAGCTGATCACCTCTCCCCCGGGCCCGGCCGGGATCGCGTGTTTGCGACGGTTGCTCTACGACCCCGATCGGGACGTCCGGCTGGTGGCGGCCCTCGTGCTGTTGGAGTGGGACGATCCAGCCGGCCAGCAACGCGTCCTCAGCTGGCTTCGGCTCCCCACCATCGACCTGCTCAGGGCACTCATGGCAGTAAGGCCCGAGCGACTCGAGTTCGCGCGGGAGGCTCTCGAGCGCATCGCCAGGACGCCGAGCGCGGAGGCGGAGCTTGCCTGGCGGCTGCTGAGGGGGCGATAATCTCGCGCAGAGACTCAAGTTCTCCCCTGTCCGACCTGCTCCGAAAGGTCCACGCCAACGGCCGTCTCGTCGGCGTCAGGCCCGGCACCTGGGACAATCCGGCGCTGCTCGCGTCATTAATGGAGCGGTTGGGCGCCTCGGCGGGCGAATCAGCGCAACGCCCGGGTCGCGTTCCCGGTCGCCCGGCCCTACGCTCGAACACTTATTCCAAATTTGAACCGGCGGTTTACGAACATCCGTTCCTGGCGAGGCGATCCAATCCCGTGGTTGTGGCGATGCGACCGGCATCCCGGTCGTTCGGCCTCTGAACCGGCGGTTCACGAACGTCTGTTCCCGGCAAGGCGATCCAATCCCGTGGTTGTGGCGATGCGACCGGCATCCCGGTCGTTCGGCCTCTGAACCGGCGGTTCACGAACGTCTGTTCCCGACAAGGCGATCCAATCGCGTGGTTGTGGCGAGGCGACCGCGTCCCGGTCCCTGGGCCGTCCATACCCGATCGATGCCGTCCACGCCCGAACGAGCTCGAGGCCCCCCGAGCTCAGGCTTGCTCAGGGCTGTAATAGCGTCGGCGGAAGTAGAGCGACAGGTTGACCAGGGCGATCAGCACCGGCACCTCCACCAGAGGACCGATGACGGCCGCGAAGGCCGCTCCCGAGTGAATCCCAAAGACGGCCACGGCCACGGCGATGGCCAGCTCGAAGTTGTTGCTGGCGGCCGTAAACGCCAGGGTGGCGCTCCTGGCATAACCCGCCCTGGCATGGTAGCTCAAGAAGAAGCTGACCAGGAACATCACCAGGAAATAGATCAGCAGGGGGATGGCGATACGCACCACGTCCATGGGAATGGTGACGATCAGACTCCCCTTGAGGCTGAACATGACCACGATGGTGAACAGCAGGGCCACCAGGGTGATGGGGCTGATGGCCGGGACGAAGGTCTGGTGATACCACTGCTTGCCCCGGGCCCGAACCAGCAGGTAGCGCGTGGCTGCTCCGGCCAGGAACGGAACGCCCAGGTAGAGGAAGACGCTCTGCGCGATCTGACCCATGGAGATCGAGACCAGCGCCCCCTGCATGCCCAGCAGCGGGGGCAGCACGGTGATGAAGAACCAGGCGTACAGGCTGAAGAACAGCACCTGGAAGATGCTGTTGAAGGCCACCAGCCCGGCGGCATACTCGCAGTCTCCCTCGGCCAGGTCGTTCCAGACGATGACCATGGCGATGCAGCGGGCCAGCCCGATCATGATCAGGCCCACCATGTACTCGGGATAATCGCGCAGAAAGGTGACGGCCAGGAGGAACATGAGCACGGGGCCGATCACCCAGTTCTGGAGCAGCGACAGACCCAGGATCTTCCCGTCGCGAAAGACGTCCCCCAGCTCTTCGTAGCGAACCTTGGCCAGGGGCGGGTACATCATCAAGATCAAGCCGATGGCAATGGGCACGTTGGTGGTGCCGACCTGGAATCGGTCGATGACCTCCCCGATCTGGGGAAAGAAGTAGCCCAGAGCGACTCCCAGCGCCATGGCCAGGAAGATCCAGAGGGTCAGGAAACGGTCCAGAAACGAGAGCTTCTTCACAGCTCGGCAGGCCAGTCGGGCAGTTTCTCGAGCAACCGTCGGCAGAGCTCGGCGAGCTGGTCGCGCACCTCGCGCCAATGCTCCAGGTCGTGGCCGCTGGGGTCAGGCACGCAAACGTGGTAGCGGCGGGTCTGCCCGGGAAAGAGCGGGCAACTCTGATTGGCGCTGTCGCACACGGTCCACACGGCATCGAAGCGGTCGAGCTCGGGCACTTCCTCGAGGGTCTTGGAACGGTGCGAGCTGAGGTCGATGCCTGCTTCGCGCATGACCTCGATGCCTTCGGGCTTGACCCTGGTCTTCTCTGAGCCGGCCGACCAGACTTCCAGCGCCAGGCCCCGCTCAGCCGCCAGGAAGCGCAACCAGCCCTCGGCCATCTGGCTGCGAGCCGAGTTGTGAGTGCACAGAACCAGGATTCGCTGGGGAGACATCGGAAGAGCTGAACCTCACGGACAACCTATCGAGGAGTATCGATGGATTCCTGCTGCAACTCCGCTCCCCCGCCCGCCATGCCCTCCCCACAGGCTCTGAGCGAGCAGGCCCGGCTCTTCAAAGTACTGGCCGATGCCAGCCGGCTCTGGCTGCTGCATCGGCTTCTCGAGGGCGAGGTGTGCGTCTGCGACCTCCTGAGCGAATTGCCGCTCAGCCAGGCCACTCTCTCACACCACCTGCGGGTGCTCTCCGAGGCCGACCTGGTCAGCTCGAGCAAGAGAGGACGCTGGAACTTCTACCAGACCACAGCCCGCGGTCGGGCGCTGGTGGGGAGGGTTCTCAGCTGCTGCCCATGAGGGGCACGAACCGAGGCAAGGCCGCCCTGCTCGCCAGGAAGCCCTCCCGCAATGGAGGGCGCCCTCGCAGATCTCGTCGCGCATCATCGCACGACCTGACTCGCCGCAAGCAGTGCTCACCAGCTCAATCGCCTGGCCATCGACCAGGCTGGTCAGGGTAGCTGGAGAGGGCTCACGCTCGTCGCGCCAATGGCGGGCCCCATCACGGGGGCACTCTTCGGCGTAGACCTTCCACCTCGACTTCGGTCTCCAAACCGAGGTCGTGCCGAAGAACCTGCGTGGACAGACGGTCCGGTGCCTGGCGCAGCGCCGCCTGAAGCCACTGCGCCGCCATGTCCGGTCGGCCCGCCCCCGCCCAGGCCAGCCCGAGCAGGTGCAGGGCATCCGGGGTGGGCTCGCGCTTGACCGCCTGGTGAAGCTCTTGCACCGCCTCGGCGAAGCGCCCGGCGCGGTAGAGAGCTGCCCCCCGCATGAAGGGCTGCTTCAGCAGCTCAAGCGCCCGCGCATAGTTCCCCTCGCGATAGCAGATCATGCCCTGAAGATAGCGACTCTCCGGGCTGTCCTCCAGCTCCAGGGCTCGCAGGGCCTGGTCTGCCCAGCCCAGCCGAAACAGGGCCGACCCCCGGTCCAGAGGGGATTCGGGCACATCCAAACCCGGATGCTCGATTCCAAAGCAGCGTAACAGAGCCGGTCCCATCCAGCACGCCTCCTGGGGAGTGTACCCCCCGTGCACCGAGCTAGCCACCGTGAGAACGTCCGGTTGCAGCTCTCCCAGCTCGCTCAGGAGCTCTTGCGGCTGTTGCCAGACCTCGCGCTGCTCGTCGATCAGGTAGTCGAGATCGATGTCGAGCAAGAGCGGGTGAGAGCAGACGGGCAGCGAGGTCGCCCGGCAGAGCGTGAGCCGTCGCCCTCTCAGAACCCCTTCCACGCGGCCTTCAGCCCACTTGAGGCTGCGATACTCCGTCAGCGTCAGGTCGACCCAAAGTTGCAGCTCGCGACGCGCCCCCTCCAGCGATAGCTCGATCCAGGGAGGGAGCACGCAAACCAGGTGCTCCACGATCCCTTCGAGCAGGGCGGGGGTCAGGTAGTTGCCACAGTTCAAACCCCGCCCGGGCACGTAGGTGCTGCCCAGGAAGGGCTCCATCTCTGCCTCGCTCCGGGCCCGCGCAAGCCCCGCCAGGCGTGCGGGGGTGAGGCCTGCGTCGCCCACGTCCAGGTGCGCGTCCACATGCACGCAGGTCGCCCCGCGCACGCCAAGCTCTTTCCAGAACATATAGGCGCGACAGTGATCCTCGGCCAGCAGGGAGTGCATCTGAGGAGGGTATCATGCCTGTGGCCCTACTTCCAGGGCAGACCGCTCCAGACGGCGAAACACAATGGGCATGGACCTGAGCCGGATGAAACCAGGAGAGAGCAGGCCGCAGCGCCCGCAGCCACCTGTTCCGGACCTCAAAGTCGGACAGCAGGTCGCCTTGAACCCCGAGCACCGCCAGGCCGACGCCCGGGACGAGGACTTCTTCCACTCGGGCCCCGTCTTCATCGAAGAGCGCTACGCGAGCAGTCCCAATCAGTTCTACCGCGTGGTCAACTCGCTCGGTCAGGTCCGCTCCTATCTTGGCCACTGGTTGCAGCAGGCCGCCCCCGTGATGGGGGCGATGGTCCCGGGGCCGACCCTTCCCGTGGTGGGATCTGTAGTGCGGCTGAACCTGGAGGGACTCGAGTTGCCCGGCAGGGTCGAGTACTTCCAGACCGGGCCGGTGGTCGAGACGATCTCTGGACACGTCGCCAGCCTGCGCAATGCGGCCGGGCAGACCGGGCATTACAACCTCAGTCTTTTGCAGCGGCAGGCCCGAGACAGCGCCATGCAGGCGACCGGAACGGCCATTCCCGGAATGGGCCCGCTTCATTTACTGATCGACCAGAGCGAAACGATCGCCGAGCTCAACAGGCTGGTGGGGCAAAGCGGCGACGAGCAAGCCATGGAGCGAGTTCAAAAGTGCCTGCAGCATGCACCGGAACGGGCGGGCGGAGCCAACCTGGCCCTCAAAGCACTGCAGATTCCGGGCGGGCTTGCCCTGGTCGAGAAGCTCCTGGAAACGGGCGACGAAAAGGCCCTTCAATCGGCTCATCACGGCCTGGATCTGACCCGTGAGCTGGCCGTCTCCGCCGAGCAGACCCCCTGGCTCCTGGAGGTCTTGAGCTGGGACAAAGGCTACGCGAGCAGCCGGACCATCCTGCAGAGCTTGCTCTCGGTTCCCGAGCCGGAACGTCGTCTGAGGTCCGATGTCATCAAAGAGCTCCTGGCTCCCCGGTTGTTTGAGTCCCCGACGAAGACCGCGGAGCGAGCCGTGAGCCAGGCGGGGGAGGTCTTTTCCCTGGACCTGCCCGAGGAGTCGATCCGCCCCTTTGCCTCCTTCCTGGGTGGATGGTCCGAGACCGGGACACCCCTGGAAGCCTTTCAGAACTCAGGACTGTCCGAGCCTGAGCAACGGTCCGCCTGGCAGACCTACCGGGACCTCGGATTCTCCAGCAAATCGGCTCTGGAGCTCGTCGAGTTCGGCCGCAAGCTCCCCGAGGAGGAGCTCCGCCAGGCTCTGGCCAGTCTGGCCGCCACCGGGAATTACAGCTCGTCCTCCATCCTGATCAAGGATTTCAGGCACCTGGAGAAGCTCACGCAGAGCCTGCCGGAGCGCCTCAGCCTGATGGGGTGTGTAGCCCGGCTGGCCCGCCTTCGAAGCCACTCCGAGCGCTACGACTTCTTACCCACCTTGACCATGGACTTTCCCGACCACGAGGCCACAACCCGGGACCTGGAGGCGCTCCCCCTCACCTTCGGAGAAGGACGGGTGGGGCCTGAGCAAGATACCTGGAAGACCGTGGTCACCCATCGCTACAAGGGGGAATCGGTGGCGGCAGCGGGCCAACGCCTGAAAGAGCTGGAAAGGGACATGCCCATTCGCCTGGACACCTCGATCCTGGCCACCTCATTCCAGTGGCTTTCGCAGCAACCCCGAGAGCACTACGAAGCTTACAAGCAGGCGCTGCTCACCCGCCTGGAGGCCGAGTGCCCCCTGGTCCAGGCCCAGTCCGAGCTGGACCTGGCCAGGCAAGCCCCCGAGCCCGTTCCCCAGGCTTTGAAGACTTTGCTGGCTCTGGCTGAGGGCGAGCTGGCCGAGAAGGGCTTCCGGGAAACCCTGAGCTGGGTTTACTCCCAGCCTCCGCAAGACTATGCCGATCTGGCCGGGCGGCTGATCGCCCAATCCAAACTGAACGGTTCTCTGGAGAGGGCCATGGAGGTCCTGGAACGGCCTGCCACGGGCGTGCGCGAGGAGGCCGGCGGGGTGACCTTCGGTGGCGTGCGGTTGAAACGGCGCAACCCCGCGGGCTGAGCCTCAGCGAGAGCCCTGACGCTTGCGCACGGTGACCCCCCCCACCTGCACCCGCTCCACCGTCTCGATGACCCGATTGCCGGCCCCCGGGTCGACAGCTGCATCGCCTTCGTAAACCCGGTCGCCTTCCCGGCGAGGGGGCTCGATGACCAGGTGGGTGCCGTCCTCGGCTCCCACCACCAGACGTCCGTCCGAGAGAGCCATGCTCCTGATATCCGAGTCCAGATCGACCTGTATCAAAGCTTCCCGCTCGTTCAGGTCAAAGAAGAAGACCTGCTTGCGGTCGTTGGCCGCGCACAGATAGTAGCGCTCGCCCACCTGCACCGGCTGGGCGTGGGTCCAGCTCTCCTCCCAGTGAGTCCCCCCGCCGAAATCCTCCCACTCGCACACCAGCGAGAAACTGCGGAACTTGTCCTCACCGGTGGGCAGCTCGACCGTCAGCTCGTGAGCCGAGGTGCGCAAGAGCGCTCCGCCCGGCCCACCAAAGGGCAGCACGCCCTCCTTCAAGGCCTGGTTCTCATCCACGCTCAGCAGGCTCTTGACCACGGCCGCCTGGCTCTGACGCGAGAGGTCAGGGCCTGGCAGACGCTCGACCGGGGCGCCCGGGAACTCGAGCGTGTTGCCCGGAACGCCCCCCTGTCCTCGGTAGAAGCGATCCAGCTCGGCCTGGGGGCGAATGGAAATCACGCTGCGGAAGGCCCCATCCAGGTCGCTCGAGTTGGGGCTCAACAAGTTGTCGCTCGTATGCAACCGGGCTCCCGGACCCAGGCGGGCCTCCAGAGCGGCCTGATCGCCCACGGGCCGGCCGTTCAAGAAGGCGCCCCGACGCTCCACCACCACCAGGTCGCCGGTAGGCAGCACCCCGGCCACCAGGCCTTCCTTCTCGGGCACCGAGTGCACCACGGTCTGCCCGTGCTCGTTGCCGAGCAGCTGGCCCAGACGGGTGCCCAGACCATCCTCCTCCAGGTCGAAACGCACCAGATCGGTGGAGGTGGTCTTGCGGTGCCAGCGGTCGATGGTGCCCAGCAGAGACTTGCCGTCGGGAGTGGCCTGCAGGTCTTCCATGCAGCCGTCCTTGATGGCGAATCGCTTCTTCTCGCTGCCATCGCTTTCGAGCACGATCAGGTCGGCTCGGGTGAGATCCGAGCGCACGTGCACCGCCAGGTCGCCGTTGGCCAGGGGGAGCAGGTCCTCGAGATAGCCCTTGAAGGGGAAGCTGGTCTTGCGAGCGGTGCTCACGTCGTAAGTGTGAACGGCGTCCTCGGCGGAATAGACCAGCTTGCCGCTGGTGGACAGGGAGGCTTGCATCGTGCGGCTCGGGGTGGCCAGCGTCTGCTTGCCTTCGGGGTCGAAGACCCTTACCACGGAAGCTTGCCATTCCTCGACCGCGGTGTGCCCCGAGGCCAGCTCGGCCACCCGGCTCACCGGTCCGCCCACCTTCAGGCTGGGGCCGCCCAGCTTCTCGAGGGTCTCATCCGAGGAAAGATAGATGCTGCCCGTGTTGGCCATGAGGAGGGTCTGGCCGGGAGCCGTCGGGCGGGTCATCAGGACCTGCCCGGTGGGGTCGAGCTCTTGCAGCATCCCATCCGTCAACACGAAAACATGGCCATCTTCAGGGCGAACCTGCAGCCCTTTGAGCCCGCTCTGAGGCAGCGGGTTCAGGAAGTTGAGCCGCCCACCGCTCTGCACCGAGTGCAGGCCATCCTGGTTGGGAAAGATGAAGCTGGTCTTACCCTCCGGGAAACGGCTGAGCACCGGGCGGGCGTAACGGTCGATGGGAAACTGGTGCACTTCCTGGAACCCCTCAGCACAAGGAACATAGGTCCTGATCTGCAGAGGGACCAGAGCGGGTGCCGGGGCGCCAGGGCCAGAGGAGGGTTCCAGGCCCTGCTCGGTCGGTTGAAAGCTATCCTGAACCTGCTTGGGGCGGGCCACGTAGGCAGCCGTCGAAGGCCGCGACAGAGCTTGAAAGGTCACCAGAGAAACGTTCACGATCGGATCCTAACCCCGATCTCTCAAAGAATCCTTGAAAGTGGGCTCGGGAATGTGAACGCGAGGTGAAAACCTGCCACGTCGGACACCCACAGTGCCACCGAAACGCCGAAGACTGTAACAGTCTGGCATCGATTTTGAGAATCTTGTGAGTCCCCGCTGACCTGCGCTTGAGGGACATCAGCTACCCTCGTCCCAGAGGGGATGACCCCTCGAGAAACAGGAGGATCAAGGATGCCCGCACTGACAGGAATCGCCAACCAGGGAAGCTTCGAGGGAACCAACCGACGTGGCCAGACCATCGTGGGCGAGAGGGTCGCCCCGGGCCAATGGAGTGGCACCAACACGGCCACCGGGGCGAGCTTTGAGGCCACGAGAACCAGCAATCCCCCCGGACCGACCAGCCACTGGGACGTCACCCGGACCGGTCCGCTGGGCTACCAGCAGCACAACGACTTCACCGTGGTCAGCCGTCCCGACGGTAACGGAGGCACGCAGGTGCGAGCCTACGACCTGAATCGCAGCGGCTTCGAGCCCCTCCCCGGCAGCCCGCTCGGCAGCAAGGAGTCGTTCGACACCACCATCACCGGCGATCCGCACTTCACAGTGAACGGGAGCATCAACGGCCAGAACGTGGATGCTGCCTTCGACAACCAGGACGTGGGCACCCGGACCCAGTATCGGGGAGCCGGATTCGGGCTGCAAACCACGACGGTGCCGTGGGGCGGCAACGAGGGCACGGCCGTGGTCGACTCGGCCACCGTCAACACCGGGTTCGGCCGGGGGCGAGACGCCGTGACCGTGGACTCCAGCGGAGCTCTCACCGTGAATGGCGAGGCCGTCACGCTCGAGGAAGGCCAGACCATGGACCTCAACCGGACCTCCTCGGTCACGATGCAGGATGGTGCCTATACCGTCTCCTCGCGCAACGGCAAGGTCACGAACACGCTCACTCCGATGGAAAACCCGAACGGGAACTACCTCAACATCAGCTCCTCGGTCGACAACGTGCAGACCGTGGGCTGGCTGCAGAACCAGGTCTGACGCTGAACGTCTGTCCCGCGATGAAGCGGAGTCAGCAACGCTAGCCTGACCGGCGCCGGGCGAAAAGCCCGGCGCCCATTCGGACCTGAGAAAGGACCTGATCCAAGATGACTCTGGCCTATGAGCTCTTCCAGTCGCCCAACCAGAACCACCAGGCCCGGGACAGCTCCCTCATCCTCTGCTTTCGCGAGCTGTGGGAGCGCATTGCCCACGGTTCCGAGCCGACGGAGCTGGACCTGCGACAGATCGACCACATGGCTCACTGGCTGCAGGGCAAAGTGCAGATGTATCAGGAGACGCCTCCCTCGATGCAGCAGTTGCAGCCTCTCCTGGAGACCGCCCAGCAGGGGTGGGAGCTCATCCTGGAAGGTGTCGCCTGCCTGGCAGACTTCCTCGAGTTGGGACAGCCCGAGCTGCTGGAAGAAGCCCGCAATCTCAGCGAAGAAGGAGAAGCGATGCTCAAGGAGCTCGAGGAGGGGATCGTGGCCTCACGCGACGAGGATGCGCTATGCGACGCCTACATTGGTTGATCGTTCAGCTTTCTTTCAGCCCTCCAGGCTAACCTGACGATCCAATTTGTACCCTGGAGGACCCCAGCATCATGCCTTCCAGCGCCTCGTTCCGGGCCGAGAACCAGATCCTCTTCTCGCTCCCTTTGATCCGCAACACCCGCATCGAGAAGGAGATGCAGGGGCGCACCGTGGGCATCGGGCCGGTAGACATCCTGGACGTCAACAAGAACCAGGTGGCCGACGTGACCGTGCAGGAAGGTAGCGGTGAGCGCCCCATCAGCCAGCTGGCCATCGGTGAGCCGGTGGTGGGCACCCAGGATCGCCCCAACCTGCAGATGCTGGCCGCCCTCAAACCCGACCAGGTGGTCACCCAGGACCAGCTCCATCCGGGCTGGCTGGTGGCCCGCCAGGCCTCGGTCATCTCCTCGGGTCCGGCCAGCCAGGTGGTGGTGCACGACACCCAGCCGCTGGAGGTGTTCAGCCAGGTGCTCGGCTTCAAGGAGAGCGACGTGCGCTACGCCATCGACCTTTCCAGCAACGAGTTCCTGATCTACAAGCCGGGAGAGCAGGCCGCTCCCACCCCCGCTCCGGAGGGCGTGGTCAAGACGGCCTCGGGCCTGGAGTACGAGATCGTGCAGAAGGGCGAAGGGGCGCCCGCCCGCCTGGGCCAGAAGGTCAAGATGCACTACACCGGCAAGCTCGAGGACGGCACCGAGTTCGACTCCAGCCACAAGCGCAACCAGCCCTTCGAGTTCCAGCTCGGGGCCGGCAAGGTCATCCGCGGCTGGGATGAAGGCGTGGAGGGCATGCAGCCGGGTGAGGTGCGCAAGCTCAAGATCCCGGCTCACCTGGGCTACGGCGAGCGAGCCGTGGGCTCGATCCCCCCCAGCTCCACCCTGCACTTCGAGGTCCAGTTCCTGGGCTGATGTTCACAAATCGCTCATCTTTCTAACCTGAGGCCGGCGTATTCTCCAGGCGAATTCAGCCCGGAGGACGCCATGCAGATCAACCCCCAGGTCGCCCAGACCCTCAAGAATACCGCCCGCGAAGCCGCTTCGCTGGCCAGCAAGCTGCCCGAGCACGTGGAAGGGGAAGTGCTGGTGAAGCTGCAGGACGGCGTGCAACTCGCCGACCAGGTGGCCTCCGACTACGGGGCCGAGGTGGCCACGCGCTTTGAGTTCCCGGCTGTCATGCAGCAGAAGATGGGCGGACAACTGGTCAAGCTGAAGCTGCCCGAGGGAATGAGCACGGCCGAAGCGATGGCCGCTCTGGGCAAGGACGACCGGGTGGCCTACGCCGCCTCCAACGACATCCGGCGCGCCTTCGGGGCCCCCATCGTGCCCAACGACCTGGACCCGCGCCTGTGGGGCCTGAACAACACGGGGCAGGACAACGGCACGGCCGGGGCCGACATCCAGGCTCCCAAGGCCTGGTCCATCACCACCGGTTCGCGCACCGGCCCCATCATCGCCGTGGTCGACACGGGCGTGGACTATAACCACCCGGACCTGGCCGCCAACGCCTGGGTGAACGCGGGTGAGATCCCCGGCAACGGCATCGACGACGACGGCAACGGGGTGATCGATGACGTGCACGGGTTCAACGCCATCAACGACTCGGGCGACCCGATGGACGACAACTCCCACGGCTCGCACTGCTCGGGCACCATCGGCGGCGAGGGCAACAACGGCCAGGGCGTGGTAGGCGTGAACTGGCAGGCCCGCATCATGGGCGCCAAGTTCCTCTCCGGCTCGGGCGGCGGCTCGGTGGAAGACCAGATCAAAGCGCTGGCCTACGCCACCGCCAACGGGGCTCGCATCACCTCCAACAGCTACGGCGGAGGCGGCTTCAACCAGGCCGAGTACGACGTGCTGGCCTCCTCGCCGGCGCTGCACATCTGCGCCGCCGGCAACGAGTCGAGCGACAACGACGGCTCCAACCCGTCCTACCCGGCCAGCTACGATCTGCCCAACATCATCTCGGTGGCGGCCAGCGACCGCAACGACCAGCTGGCCCGCTTCTCCAACTACGGCGCCACCTCGGTGGACATCGCCGCCCCCGGCGTGGACATTCTGTCCACGACCCCGGGCGGTAACTACAGAAGCTTCAGCGGCACCTCCATGGCCACCCCGCATGTGGCCGGCGTGGCCGGGCTGATCGCCACCGCCTACCCCGACGCCACCAACGAGCAGATCCGCTCGCGCCTGCTTGGCGGGGCCGACACCCTGGCCCAGCTCTCGGGCAAGGTGGCCGGGGCCGGTCGCCTCAACGCCGCCAACGCGCTCGAGAACGACCAGCTCGCTCCGGCCGCTCCCAACGACCTGGCGGCTGCCTCGGCTCAGGCCAACGGCGTGACCCTGCAGTGGACCGCCACTGGCGACGACGGCTGGTGCGGCCGGGCCTCGGGCTACGACCTGCGCGTTTCCGAGCAGCCCTTCAGCGACCAGTCCTCCTTCGAGCAGGCCGCCCAGGTGACTACCGGGTCCCCCTCGGCCACCGGCACCATCGAGAACGCCCGCATCACGGTGCTGCCTTCGAGCTCCGAGCGCACCCTGCACGTCGGGCTGAAGGTGCGCGACAACGTGGGCAACCTGTCGGCCCTGAAGACCATCGAGGTCACCGTGCCGGCCGCGGCAGTGGCCTTCGAGGACAACATGGACGCAGCGTCGGACAACTGGACCGCCGAGGGCAGCTGGGGCCAGGCCGAAGAGCCGGGCCGCGGGCTGGTCTTCACCGATAGCCCGGCCGGGAACTACGGCGACGACCAGAACATCTCGCTCACCAGCCGGGCCATCTCACTTGAGAGCCTGACCGGCAGCACCCTGCTCTTCGACGCCAGCTACGACCTGGAGAACCGCTACGACAAGGTGCACGTGGAAGTCAGCGAGGACGGCCAGACCTGGAACGGCCTCAAGCAGTTCACCGGCTCGGGCGGCTGGGCCACCCACCAGGCGGACCTGTCGGCCTACGATGGCAAGAACGTGCAGCTTCGCTTCCGGCTCGAGTCGGACGGCTCGGTGGCCAAGGATGGCTTCAAGCTCGACAAGCTGGTGATCGCCGGCAGCCCTCGTTGACCGATTACCGGTCCATCGAGCTCGAGGACGAGGTGATCTCGTTCGTCACTCACGAGGTGAGCTACATCGCGTTCACCCGTGAGGGACGACGGCTGGACATCCTCAAGTCCTCGAGCTTTCAGCCCGAGATCAAGGACAGCGAGGACTACTTCACCTATATGTGGGTGAAGGCTCTGCAGGGGTATTTTCTCTTGCGCCAGCGCTATGTCGAGTCGCGTCCTCAGGAGTGGTTCGTGATCCGCGAGCTCGAGCCGGAGAGCAACTACCTGTTCTACGAAGAGTTCCTCGATGAGCTGCCCCAGTACCTGGAAGGAATGCCCGCCGCGTGAAGCCCTTCATGAACCTGGACGAGTTGGAGTTCGAGAGCAGCGAGCAGGGGATCTACGGTGAGAGCTGGGCGGTCATCTCCGACCGCATCGGTGCGAAGAAGCTGGGCTACAGCCTGACCATCCTGCCCCCGGGCAAGCGGGTCTGTCCCTATCACAACCACCGCATCGACGAGGAGATGTTCTTCATTCTCGAAGGCAGCGGCACGCTGCGCTTCGGGGACAAGACCTATCCCGTGCGGGCCAACGACATCATCGCCTGCCCTCCCGGCGACCGCTCGGTGGCCCACCAGATCGTGAATACGGGCGACGTGCCCATGAAGTTCCTGGCCCTGAGCACGCGCGAGCAGCACGATATCTGCGAATATCCTGACGCCAACAAGGTGGGGGTCTTCTGCCGGGCCGAGGGCAGGGAGAAGATGCGCCACTTCTTCAAGGTCGACCAGGCGGTGGATTACTTCGAGGGCGAGCAGGGGGCCTGAGAGCGACACTCCCGCGCGTTCACGAGCCGATGTTGCCCGCACATTTCGTTGCTATCGGTAGGCAGCCAGGGCCGGTGGGGACCTGTTGACCGCTGCCGCCTCGCCTCACGAAGCGCTCAACGCGTCGCGACTCAATCCTCGAGCCGCTTGGCGTAGTCATTCTCCCAGCGCTCCTTGGCCCGGTCGGCGAAGACCTTGAGGCTCTCGCGCTGCATCTCGATGAAGGTGGGCTTGTCGATCTCGCCTAGAGCCAGCTTCTTGGTGGCATCGTCCTGCCAGGTCTCGGGCTCGGCTCCGGAGATCTTGTAGTAGAGGGCCTCGAGCTTGCGCCAGCCGTCGTACTTCTCCATCAGCGGGTTCCACATGCCGTTGACGATGCAGTAGTTGGTGGCCCACGGCATGTCGTGGTGCTCGGCGTGATTGCGCTTGCTCTGAGCCAGGTGCAGCTTCTGCATCAGCTTGCCGATGGGGGGCGGATTCTCGGTGTGGGTCCAGCGATGCGAGCCCTGGGCGATGAAGCCCCCGGCCAGGAAGCTCAGAGCGAAGGCTCCCACCGCGAAGTGCGGGTTGGCCAGCCCGGTGGCGGCCATCATCGGCGCCATCAGGATGCCGGTGCGCGAGGTGTTGCCCAGAAAGTGCGTGTGCAGCAGGTTGTAGTGGTCGCGGTGGTGGCCCTGGAACTCGGCTGCCAGCTTGCCGATGTAAGGCGTGCTCGGCTTGGGATAGTTGTCGATCCAGTGATGGAAGACCCCGCTGGCCAGGTCTGCGCTGGCGTAGCCCGCTACCAGCGAGCCGGCCACGACCGCCCCACCCACCAGCTTGGCCGTGAGCCCCGGGAGAGCCGCCACCTGGGTGGCGATGTTGACAGCCGTGAGCAGCGCTCCCCCCGCCATCACCCCGGCCACCGCGTAGTCGAGCTTGGTGGGCTTGACGTCCTTGTACTCGGCCTCGGTCGCGGCCGAGTTGTCGTAGCGGCCGCCGCGCAGGAACTCGCCGTTGTAGACGATGACGTCGCGCGAGCTGGCCTCTTCGGCTTTGGGCTCGGCCTCGGCGGGCCGAGAGTTGGCTGCCACGGTGGGCAGGCGGAATCCGGCTGTTGCGGTCAGTTGCATTGCGTCCGCAGCCTAAGCGATGCACCCTAAAGAATCCTGAAAACTCGAGCTTCGCTTCCCACGGGCTGCGGGTCTGGGAAAACTTCACCGATGGCGGCGCTCGGCTCGCTTACAATGAATTCAGAGGTTCCCCGAACCCGCACGAAACGCAAGAATCGTCGCTCCTACCCGGGGAACTTACATGGGGACTCTTCGATGGCGTCCTGACCGGGTTTGCGGGCTGGCTGGTGGCT
>BTUM01000015.1:0-118253 GCA_045863235.1 Candidatus Xenobia bacterium
TCTGCGCCGAGTTTAGATCAGGGGTATCAACGCTCAATCAATGATCTGCTGGTTCGGAGTTTGTCGCCGTCAAGAGGGAGTGAGTGGAGTGAGTGTGGGTGCCTTCGCGGAAGTGTTCCTTGCGCCGCACTTCGGTCCACGTTTGAGCCGCCCGCGCTGACTGTAGCTCAACCGCCCCGTGTGTGCATCTCAAGATGCGGATTCTGGCGCAGCTGCTCCAAGCTCACAAAGGACCCACGACGTCGCAGGGCGGCGCGCTCCTCGGCTCCTCGATCGCTGCGCGCGCCCCACACGGCCTGCAGTCGTTTCACCAGGTGCTCGTGGCGCTCGCCGGAACGCAACGGCTCGCGAAGGTCGGTCCCCCGGGTGGCGTAGAGGCAGGTGAAGAGGCGCCCATCGGCGGTCAGGCGGGCCCGGTCGCAGTCCGAGCAGAAAGGCGCGGTGGTGGAGGCCACGATGCCGAAGACCTGCCCGTCCGGCATTTGAAAGCGCTCGGCCGGGGCCGAGCCGCGGCCGGGCAGGGGCTCGGCCGGTCCCACCCGCTCGAGGATCTCGCTGCGCGAGAGGACCTTGTCGGGGCTCCAGCGGGTGGCCCCGCCCACGTCCATGTACTCGATGAAGCGAAGCTCGGCGTTCACTGAGCGGGCGAAGGCAAGCAGCTCGAGCAACTCGTCCTCGTTCACTCCCCGCATCGCCACCGTATCCAGCTTGAGCGTCCCGAACTCGCGTCGGGCGGCCTCGATCCCCTCCAGCACCTGCTCCAGCGAATCGCGCCGGGCCAGATCGCGGAAGCGCTCGGGACGCAGGGTATCCAGACTGACCGTCACCCGGTGCAGGCCGGCCTGGCGTAGCTCGCGGGCTTGAGCGGCCAGCAGGATGCCGTTGGTGGTCAGGGCCAGATCCTCAAAGTCGAGCAATTCGATCAGGCCGGCCAGGTTGCGTCGCAGCAGCGGCTCGCCTCCGGTCAGACGAAGGCGACGCACCCCCAGCTCGCGGAAGGCGGCTGCCAGGCGAGCGATCTCCTCATAGCTGAGGAGATCGGCGCGGGGCAGCCAGCGGTACTCCTCCTCGGGCATGCAATAACCGCAGCGCAGGTTGCAGCGGTCGGTGACCGAGACCCGGAGGCTCTCCAGAGGGCGTTGCAGCGCATCGAGCATCCCCGGGACCTTCTCTCTCTCACGGAGGAATCTTTCCCTCGGGCCTCGATCAGGCAATACCAGCATGAACATCCCCATTTTGCTCGGCCATAACGACGTGCTGCTTCGCCTCGAGCGCGAGGGCGATCACCTGCCCTTCCTGCTCGGGGATCCGGAGGCCCAGGTGGACCTGCCGCTGGCCCGACGGGGCGGGATGGGCGGGGGATTCTTTGCTGCCTGGGTTCCCGATCTCGAGCCCGACGAGACTTACTACGATGAGGATGGCGGCTACGCCATCGCCCTGCCCGACCCGCTCGATCCCGAGTACGCCTTCGAGGTCGCCCTCTCGATGTCGGACAGGCTGTTGCAGCTCGAGAGCGACTCGCTGGGCAGCGTGTGCGTGGTGCGCTCGTGGTCTGATCTGGTCAGCTGCCTGGAAGAGGATGTCTTCGCGGCCATTTTGCACTTCGAAGGAGCCGAGCCCATCGATCCGGGTCTGCGCAATCTGGAGGAGCTCTATGCGCTGGGCCTGCGCTCGCTAGGGCTGGTTTGGAGCCGGCCCAACCTGTTCGGGCATGGCGTGCAGCTTCGTTTCCCCTCCTCGCCCGACACGGGGCCCGGCCTGACCCGGCGCGGACGCGAGTTGGTGCGGGCCTGCAACGAGCTGGGCATCATGCTGGACGTGTCTCACCTGACCGAGGAGGGCTTCTGGGATGTGGCCTATCTGAGCCGCCACCCGCTGGTGGCCACGCACTCCAACGCCCACGCCCTGTGCCCTTCCTCGCGCAATCTCACCGACGAGCAGCTCCGGGCGGTGGCCGATTCCGGCGGCCTGGTCGGGATCAGCTTCAGCGTGGCGGACCTCCGTCCCGACGGCGAGGACGACCCGGATACCCCGCTCGAGCTGGTGCTCGATCACCTGGAATACGTGGCCGAGCTGGCCGGGATCGACCACGTGGCGCTGGGCTCGGACTACGAGGGCGCCACCATGCCCGACGAGCTCGCGGACACGAGCGAGTTGGGGCAGGTGCTGTGGGGGCTGGCCGACCGCGGATTCTCGCAGGAGGAAATCGAGAAGGTGGCTCACGGAAACTGGCTGCGCGTGCTGGGAGAGACCTGGGAGCCATGAGCCTCGCGCCCGAGAAGGCGCGCATGTTGGCCCTGGGGAATGTTCTGGTGTGGATCCGTATGCCACAAGGCCTCACGCGCCAAGCAGCTCGTCCACGCTGCGGTCAAATCCGATGAATACCGGCTCGGGCACCAGCGTGACCCCGAAGCGCTCGCGCACTCCCCGGCGGATCAGCCCGGCCAGCTCCACCAGATCGGCCGCGCTGGCCTCCCCGCGATTGATCAGGGCCAGCGAGTGGTTGCTCGACAGCCCCACTCGACCGTGCACAAATCCCCGCGGAAAGCCGCTCTGCTCGATCAGCCAGGCAGCCGAGAGTTTGGCCCGGCCCTCGCCGGCCGGCCAGCTGGGCATGCCTTCGCCGACCTGCGCGGACTGCACGACCGGGTTCATGAAAAACGAGCCAGCGCTGCGGTGGTTGGGGTCGGTCGGGTCGTAGACCATGCTCTTGGAGCGCCGGATGGCCAGCACCGTGCGCCGTACTTCCTCCAGGGGAGCGTCGGCGGAGAGCCGCTTCTGCAGCTCGGCGTAGCGCAGGGTGGACGCTCCTCCGGGGATGAGGGCGAGCTCCACGCCGGTGACCACGTAGCGGTCGAGCCAGGAGCCCTTGAAGTGCGACCAGCGATAACCGAACCCGCAGGCCTGAGCTGGCAGACGGACCCTCTCGCCAGTGGCGCGCACGACCGCCAGCACCGCCTCCAGGCGCTCGGCGACCTCCTGGCCGTAAGCCCCGATGTTCTGGATGGGGGCGGCTCCCACCCGGCCGGGAATGCCCGACAGGCACTCGATGCCGGCCAGGTTTTCATGGACGGTGTGCTCGACCAGGCTGTCCCAGCCGACCCCCGCATCGACCTCCAGGCGGACGGTTCCGTTGCTCGAGAGCGTCTCGATGCGTTCACCCAGATACTCGACCACCAGCCCGGGGAAGCCGGCGTCCGAGACCAGGAGGTTGCTGCCACCTCCCAGCACCAGGGTCGGTAAACCCTGGCGGGCGGCTCGCTGGAGGTGATCGGCCAGTTCGGCGGGGGTGTGAGCCAGGGCGTGCCAACGCGCCGGACCGCCCACTCCGAGGGTGGTGCGCTCGGCCAGGGAAACCTGCTCGCGCCAGCTCACGTGAATGCTTTTCAACGACCCGGCGGAGCTAACCTGCCGAGAACTCGATGATCCCGTAGCCGTCCTCACCGCCCGGAGGGCGCGTGAGGTAGGCCAGCGCCTGGCCGTCGGGCGACCAGGAGGGCCGAAACTCCTGCCCCGGAGCGTCGGTGAGCCGCTTGAGCCCGGTGCCATCGGGCCGGATCAGGTAAAGGTCGATGTTGCCCGGATCGCTGGCGGTCTCGCCGGCAAAGGCGATCCACTTCCCGTCGGGCGAGAAGACCGGGTCGTACTGGTTGCCGGGCAGCAGGGCCAGCTCGCTGGTCTCGTCGCCGTAGGGATCGACCAGGTGCAGGTCCGAGCCGCCCCCCCAGTAGTGCCGCTCGAAGACGATCTTGTCGCCCTGCGGTGACCAGTGCGGATTCATGTCGAACACTGGAATCTCGGGATCGAAGGTGATCTGGCGGGCCTTGGCGCCGGTGGTGTCGGTGACCCAGAGGTGGGTGCCGTCCTCGCCGGCCGAGTGGGTTACGATCTCCTGTCCCTTGGGATCCCAGCTGTGATCGGTTTCGAAGGTGCCACCCGGGCTGACGGTGCGCTCGCGTCCACCGTTGCCCTCGATGACGTTCAGATGGTAACCGCGCTCATCGTCGCCCGTGCCGGTGAAGGCGATCAGCGAGCCGTCCCGGCTGAACTCGGGCTTCCAGCCCAGATTCTTGGAGATCTGCCTGGGCTCGCTTCCGTCGGCTCTGGCCACGTACAGGCCCCAGTCGGGCAGGTCCTGGCCCGGCCCGCGGCTGTAAGCGGCGTAGGCGATCTTGCTGCCGTCGGGGCTGAAGGAGGGATTGGTCACCCAGGCGCCCTCGGGCCCGATGCGGCTCTCCACGCTCTGCTCGCGGCGATCCACGACGACCACTTCGCGCTCTTTTTCCAGGGCGACCTTGCTCGAGTCTGGCGACCAGGCGGGGCGCCCGGATGTGCCCTGCAAGGCGGTGGGTCGGATGGTCATGGCTGCCTCCAAGTCATTCGTCCGGCTCAGAGTAGTCATGGCCGGTGGGGGCGGGGTAACCGAATTGTTAACCTTGCGCAGGCGGGGCCAGCACCTCCTCGTTCAGCCATTGGAGTCTCCGGCCGGCCCGGTGCTCTTCGTACCCAGGGCTCAGAAACTCCACGCGTTGAGGACGACGAATTCGCAAGCGGTGGCCAGGCCACTCGCCTCCAGGTTGGCGAGCGCCCTGGCCACCGCTTCGTAGGCCATGTTCTTGGACGGATCACTGTCCTGAAAGACCGCCAGGATGCCGGGATGGGACGGGTCACTCTCGTGAAGGAGACGGAAGTCGTCGCAGTTGTTGGTCAGCAAGACCCGTTTCTCGGCGCGCGCTCGCTCCAGCACGACAGCGTCTGGTTGGCCCTGCAGGCTCGCCTCGTTCACCGTGAGGACATCGTGACCGGCCAGACGAAGGATTTCGACCAGCCTGCGGGCCTGCGTGTCCTCATCCAGGAGCAGACGCAGGCTCAATCCGCACTCCTTGTGCGAACAGGCGGCGGCGCTCCTCGGATGCCTCCATCTCGAGCAGATCTCGAGACCGCTCACAGTAGCACACGATTTCCCTTACCGCCTCGACGGGCAGATCCCAGTTCTCGGCCGCCTCCTCGACAGTCAGTCGGTTTGTCTGCATATCCAACCAGACGGTCGAAGCTCGCAGGTTCCGGCCCTTGACGTAAAGCTGGCGCCTCCACGGATGGGGACGGGCCACCAGAAAGGCCCGGTCTCCTTCCCGACCGTCCTCCAACTCGGGAATGAGCACCTCAACGAGATCGCTCGGGGGAGTGCCGACATAGAGTTTTCCCCCATTCCTGAGCCGCCGAGCCAGAGCAGCCGTCAGCCTGGCGGCCCGCAGGATCGCGTCCTTCATCGTGGGCGCTGCCAGGGCGCTTCGCAGGAACTCAAGCTCTGCCTCCTGTTCTGGCGTAATGTTGAAGTTCTGGCGCTTCGTGTCGGTCTTCAAATCTGTCGGCCGCTCCTGTCGTCGCTGAAATTCGGTTTCCTCACCGGTAAGTATAGAGCACTCATTCTATACTTACAAGCGACTGCATGAGCCGGCTCCTGCCTTACCGTTTCCACCGGGCGGTATACCGCCCGCTCAGGCCGGTAACGATCCCAGAAGGTAAGTTGGCGCGCGCGGACGGATCGGGCGCCTGCTCGTTCGACGACGTAGTGGACGGCGGCTTGCTCGTTCAGCCTCAGGACGCCGCTCGCAAGGACAGGCTCGAATGCATGACGCGGGCGGCCACCCGGTCGAGCATGCCGCCATAGAGCTCGTGGGCCCCGCGCTCGTACTCGCGCAGCGGCTCCTTCTCGCCGTAGGCCTGCATCCAGGCGCCGTCGCGCAGCTGCTCGAGCGAGGTCTGCTGGGTGGCCCACTCCTGGTCCAGGGCCTCGAGGTAGGCCGAGCGCACCACGTTGCCCAGCACTCCAGGAGGGAGGGCAGCCTGCTGGGCCGCCAGCGCCGTCTGCAGCTGGCCGCGCAGCCAGCCTTTCAGGGCGGGGCCGTTCTCGAAGCTGGGCGCGGCCACGGGCTTTCCGCCCAGCAGATAGCTCAGCTCCTTCTGCAGCTGGGGTTGATTGACCGCAAGTCCTGTGCCGAAATGGCGCTGTTCGGCGTCCTGGCTCACCCGCTCCACCATCTTCTCCAGGTCGACCTCGGCGCCGGCGATGACCGCGTCGCGCTCGGCATAGACGGCCTGGCGCTGCAGGTTGACCACGCCGTCGTACTTGAGCAGGTGCTGGCGGCTCTCCAGATCGCGCCCCTCGGCCCGCGCCTGGGCGGCGGCCACGGCGGCCTGCACCTTCAGGCCGGTCAGGGGCGAGCTTCCCACCTCGGGCAGCTTCTCACCGTGCAGGCGGAACAGGTCGTCTTGCAGGCTCAAGAAGCACTGCGAGCGGCCCGGATCTCCCTGGCGCCCGGATCGTCCGATGAACTGCTCGTCGATGCGGCGAGCCTCGTGACGCTCGCTCAGGAGCACCGCCAGCCCACCCAGCTCGCGCACGCCCGGGCCCAGCTTGATGTCCACCCCGCGCCCGGCCATGTTGGTGGCGATGGTGACGGCGCCCTTCTTGCCGGCCTCAGCGATGATGCCGGCCTCGCGTTCGGCGTTGAGGGCGTTGAGCACCTGGTGGGGGATGCCCAGCTCGGTCAGGATCTGGCTCAACTCCTGGGAGCGCTCGATGGAGCGACTGCCGATCAAGACCGGCTGACCGGTCTGGTGCAGGCGCTTGACCTCGGCAGCCAGAGCGGCGTCGCGCTGGGCCGAGGTGGCGTAGAGCTGGTCCTGGTGGTCGACCCGGATGCGCGGCTTGTGGGTGGGCACCAGCCGCACCGGCAGCCCGAAGACCTCGCGGAACTCCTGGGCAGCTGAGGCGCCCGTGCCGGTCATTCCGCTCACCTTGGAGTAAAGCCGGAAGTAGTTGGGATAGGTGATGCCGGCCATGGTCTTCTGCTCGGGGCCGATCTCCAGACCCTCGGCAGCCTCGATGGCCTGGTGCAGGCCCTCGGCGAAGCGGTGGCCGGGCTTGAGCCGACCGGTGAACTCGTCCACCAGCACCACCTCGCCCTGTTGGACCACGTAGTGGGTGTTGCGCTGATAAAGGGCACGGGCTGTCACGGCCGAGTGCAGGGCGCTTACCAGCGACTCGTTCTGCGGCTCGTACAGGTTGGCGATGCCCAGCAGCTTGCCGGCCTTCTCGCTGCCGGCCTCGGTCAGCCAGGCCAGCTTGCGGGCCGGCTCGGTGCCGATGTCCTGGCCTGGCTTGAGGTGGCGCACCACCTCGGCCATCACCTTCGCCACCCGGTTGTCCTGGGGAATGCGGTCGGCGATGATCAGGGGAGTTCTGGCCTCGTCGAGCAGCAGGCTGTCGGCCTCGTCCACCAGCGCGAACACCCCGGACAGGTCGCGCCCCACGCGTTCCTCGGAGGTGATGGCCAGGTTGTCGGTCAGGTACTGAAAACCGAACTCGGAGGCGGTGCCGTAGGTGATGTCGGCCTGGTTGGCTGCCCGGCGCGCCTCTTTCTCCTGGTCGGGAACGATCACGCCGGCCGTTAGCCCTAACTCGGCGAAGATAGGAGCGAGCTGGTCCCGGTCACGCTGGGCCAGGTACTGGTTGGCGGTGACCACGTGCACACCCTTACCGGTCAGGGCGTGCAGGTAGGTGGGCAGAACGCCCATCAGGGTCTTGCCTTCGCCGGTCTTCATGTCCACGATGGAGCCCTGGTGGGCGTACACGGCCCCCAGCACCTGCTCGTCGAAGGCCGTCATCCCGGTGACCCGGCGAGCAGCCTCGCGGGCGGCGGCATAGGCCTCCACCTGCAGCTCTTCCAGGCTCTCGCCGGCCGCCAGGCGAGCCTTGAAGCCGGCCGTGAGAGCCTTCAGGTCGGCCTTTGTCAGGTCTTGCGCCTGGACCGCGGCCACCAGGCTCCGAGCCTGGCGCTCGGCCCGAGCTTCCCCGCTCACCTCCCGTTTGATGGCCGAGCCGAAGCTGGTCAAATGATCGCTCAGGGAAAGCGAGAAGTCGGGCGCAGACGAAAGAGCCGTCCGCTCCGGCTCAGGGGAGGAGACAGCTTTCGGGGTTCGGACCGGGGCGGGCGGAACCCGCAGGGCCGAGACCTGCAAGGCCTACCAGCACACGCCCGAGTTGGAGTAGTAGTAGCCGCCGAAGGGCGTGACGCAGATGGCGTAGTGGCCGGTGTTGTCATTGACGTGACCGTACTCGTCGAAGTGATGGTAGATGCCGTCGGCGCCGTAGCCGTAGTGGTGGGGCCCGTGGTTGGCGTGTCCCATCGGGCTGTGATGGCGATAGGCGTTCATGTCGTAGCCGCCGCCGGGGTAGCTCGGGCCGGGAATGGGGATCGGGATCGGAATGGGGATCGGGATCCACGGCCGGTTGGGGCGGTGATTGTGATGGCGGTGCGGGTTCTGGTAGGGACGCACGTGGTTGTGGCCGCCGCGGTGGGGCCGGTGATGGCCGCGATGCTGGGCCAGGGCCGGGGTGGCCAGGGCGGCGAAAGCGGCCAGGCCCACCAGGGCCAGGGTGCCGTATTTGGCCAGGTTGGAGCCGGTGGCCGCGGCGGCCTCGGCGCTGACCTCGCTCGAGCTGCCCATGTCGGCGGCCCGGGCCTGGATGGTGGCCGTGTCGGGCAACTGGGCCGGCTCGGCGGCCGGGGCGGAGCTGGCCGCGGGACGGGCCGCGGACAAAGGCGTGGCAAAGCTGGTTGGCTGAATCTGCATGGTTTGGAAACCCCCAGAAATGGTTTTGTTTGTTTCCGCCATCCTACTCCGAGCCCTGAGTTCACCTTCTGACCGGTTTGTTAACAACGGTACTGGCGGGTGACATCGTCTGTCGGGTCCAGGGCCTCGTCGAGGAGATCGGGATCGATGAAGCGGATCTCGGGTCCGCCCTCGTGCATGCGAAGGAAGAGAAAGTCGCGCGGGCTGGGGGTTGGCCGGCCGGCTTTGCGCCACTGGCGGATGGCCAGGACCGCGGCTTCGCGCAGGTGAGCCCGGGCCAGCTCGCGCTCCTCGACCTCCGGGAAGTGCTCGCGACCCCAGTCCAGGGCGGCGTAGAGCTCGGGGAGACGGGCCGCGGTCGCCCGCAGGAGGGTCAGCCGTTCCGGCCCCGGGCGAGCCACCACCACCAGCCCTCGGGGCAAGAGGTCCTCGTCAGGATCGAGCACCTGCTTGTCGCCGTCACGCCGGGTGAGGAAGACCTGCGGCGGGTCCAGGGGAGGCCGGGCCGCCACCCCCAGCTCGCCCGGCAGGCCGGTCAGGAAGCGCCGGGCCAGGTAGCGATCGGGAGGGAGGCGCGGGGAGAGGCCTCGCTCGCCGGTCAGATGGCAGCCCTCGGTGGAGAAGTGGACCAGGGCCTGGTCCGGGAAGAATGTATCCAGGACGTCGGCCGCCGGGCCCGTCGGACGCAGCATCACCACGCTGCCGTCTTCCAGCTCACGGCTTCGCTCTTGTGGTGCCTGGGTGACCGGCAGGTAGCCGGTCCGGACGTAAATGGGCAGCACCTCTCCCAGCGAGGCCAGGCTACCGTCGGCCCGGGAGAGCACCGGGAGGTCCCAGAATTCGTGCGCCAACTCGGTCCAGGGGCCCAATGCCACGTTGCGGCCCGAAAGCTCGGTGGGACCGAGGCGCCTCCTCAAGCGTCGGATGAGAGGCTCGAGGTGGGCGTGGTAGCTCGGCGCATTTTCGCGCATCAAGCCCAGGGCCAGGCGGTCGAGTTCGACGGCCACCCGGTCGATCAGTTGCTGCAGGGCCTGGTCGCGCACCAGGGTCGACTGGGAGAGCTCCTTGCGCAGGCCCTGAGCTTGCGCGATCACCACCGCTCCCGGGTACTCCAGACCGGTATCCTCGAGCACGAAGCTGACCTGATTCAAGATGACCGTGAAGGTCGGCTGGCTGCGCGGCAGGCGCACCAGAGCCACCAGGGCTCGAAGGTCCTCGAGTTCGACCTGGGCTTCGGCGTTGTGGGCCTGGACGCTCACGTTGAGCGGGCGGCCCTCCAGGAAGATCTTGACCGGCCCCTGCGAGCAGCGCTCCTCCAGAAAGGCCACGATGCGCCTGTCGGGCCCGGTGAATCGGCGCCAGAGGGGCACTTTCTCGCGCACCACGATGCGGTTGCGGTCCTCGCACTGGCGGGGCTCGATGGTCAGGCTGCTGCGGTCGAGCTGCAGGCGCACGCGGCTCGACTCCACCTGCATGGCCAGGAGATCCAACCCGCGGCAGGCCGAAAGGCCGATGGACAGCTCGCTCACGGCCGGCGGAGTCTGTCGATCGAAAGGGTCGAACAGTCCCAGCACATCCTCCATGGTCAGGGGCCGGCCATCCCACTCCATGCGAAACAGGCCTGCCTCCAGGCTCAGGTCGATGCGCTCGGCCCCCGTCAAGGTTGCTCCGGCTATCAGGTTGAGCACGAAGGCGCGGGGCTCGGCCAGCTGGTAGCGCTGCATCTTCTCCAGCGCTCTGGCCAGGTCGAGTGTGAACCGCCCGCAGGAGTCAACCCTCCCTTCCGTGCGCAGCTCGCTCAGCAGCCTATCCACGCCAGACCTCGGGGTTGACCATGTGCTCGGGCGGGCGGCCCTCCAGCGCATCGATCAGGTTTCTGGCAGCCAGGCTGGCCATCTTGCTGCGGGTGGCATGGCTGGCGCTGGCGATGTGGGGAGCGAGCAACACGTTGGGCAGCTCGAGGAGCTCTTTGGGAACGTGAGGCTCGCGCTCGTAGACGTCCAGCGCTGCCCCCGCCAGCCGACCCGACTGCAGGGCCCGGATCAGGGCCTGCTCGTCCACCACGCAGCCCCGGCTGGTGTTGATCAGGAAGGCGGTCGGCTTCATCAGCGAGAGTCTGCGCTCGTCCACCAGGTGATGGGTGGCGGGAATGGCGGGAGGGTGCAAGCTCACGAAATCGGCCCGCTGGAAAAGCTCGTCCAGATCCACCCACTGGGCGCTGCGCAACAGGCCGAACTCCTCGGGGTTCTCCAGTCGGCGCGAGGGGGAGTAGAGCAGCACGCGCATCTTGAAGCCGGCAGCCCGGCGGGCTACCGCCCAGCCGATGCGGCCGGAGCCCACCACGCCCAGAGTGGATCCGGCCAGGTCGGTGCCCAGCAGCATGAGCGGCCCCCAGGCGTTGAACCTGCCCTCGCGCACCAGTCGGTCGCCTTCCACCACCCGGCGGGCCAGGGCCAGCATCAGGGCCCAGGTGAAGTCGGCCGTGGTCTCGGTCAGCACCCCTGGCGTGTTGGTGACCAGAATGCCCCGCCGGGTGGCCTCGAGCACATCCACGTTGTCGTGGCCCACGGCGTGGTTGGAGATGACCTTCAGAGCCGGCCCGGCTGCCTCCATGACCTCGGCGTCCATACGCTCGGTCAGAAGCGAGAGGATGCCGGTGCAGCCGGCTACCGCCCGAAGCAGCTCGGCCCGATCGGGAAGTCCCTCGGCTTCCGGCACGGTGTAGCTCAGGCCGGCTCGGTCGAGTAGCTCCAGGCCGGCCCGGGGGATCGGTCGGGTAACGTGAACGCGCATCGGGACAAGCTTCGAGTCCCCTCCGGGGGCACCTTCGGGCTCAAGTTTGGACAGCCAGCCGGACGCCCCCCATCACCAGCGCATTGCCCACCATGCCCACGGCTGCACCGGTGCAAAGCTCCTCGTTCTGGCGTCGCAGGAGAGCCTCCGCCTGGGAAGCCAGGTCGGCGCGCTTGAGATGGCCCAGGCCGAGCTCGCAGCTCTGGCCACGCTCGTTGCGCACGGTGGCCAGCTCGTTCCCGTTGCGCTCTGTGCGGATTCCCACAACTTGAGCCTGGGAGTCCTTGAAAACGGAGTTGATGTGGTCGCCCAGATAGGGGGTGATCAGGTTGACCAGCGCCCCCTGCCCGGGGACGCTGCACAGGTTGAAGGCCGGCAGGCCGCGCACAAACGGATTCTGGGCCGCGCTCTTGAGCACGTTCACGTTGATGCTCGTGACCTCGCCTCGCAGGTTGACCAGCCTGGCCAGGCATCCCTGGAGATTCTCGATCCCGGCCGGCACCTCGAAGAATCCATCCGAGCGGGGGAAATCGCAGGAATAGTCCACCCAGTCTCCGGGCTTGAGCGTGCCGCGATAACGCTCCGAGCGAAGGTCAGGTCCGCCGCCACCATCGTTGATCCTCATGGCTTCAGTCTAAGGATTGGTCCTTAGATTCTTCTGAATCTCTCCAGCGTCTATCAGTTCAGGCTTCTTTCAGGCGTGGGGGCGAAATTCTCAGCCCCGGGCCTCAGGGCCGACCTGGAGCTGTCCGGAGCGAGCTCTGAAGAAAGCTTTCGACTTCACGCGTGGAGAGCTGCCCCGACGGGCCGCTGAAGTTGACATCGAAGCCATGATTGGCCCAGGGGTAGATCACCAGGCGGGCTCCGCGACTCTTCTGCATCGTGAGGCTCTGCTCGGCATAAACGATGTCGTCACGGCCGCCGTGGAGGATCAGGACGGGCGGCAGGGGGTCCGGAGCGCAAATCGGGGAGGCTTGCACAAAAACATCGAGTCTGTCCTCGGGCGTGCCACCCAGAAAGTCCCGGATCGCCTTGCCGGTATCCAGCACCATCGGGTTCCCCGGGTGCTCGTAACTCCAGACCATGTCGCTGGGTCCGTAGAAGTTGACCACGCCCGCGTCGCGGTGCTGGAAGCAGGCCAGCATCGCCAGGTGGCCGCCGGCCGAGCGCCCGAGCCAGACGAATCGCTCGAAACCGCGTTGCCCGAGAAACTCGCGGGCGCTGCTCAGGTCCTCGAGCTGCGTTGGAAACTTGAACTCCGGCGCCAGGCGGTAGTCCACTGAAGCCAGGGGATAGCCGCGCGAAGCCAGGTAGCCGTTCAGGCCGGCAAACTCGGTCCGGTTGCCGCGCGCCCAGGCGCCCCCGTGCACGGACACGATGCAGGTCTTGCCGGGCTCGGCCTCAGGCGGAAGATAAAGGTCGAGCTTGCGCCCCGGCGCGTACTCCAGCGTCTCCACGCGATGCGGCCCCACCGGGACTCCCGTGAAGAGGTGCGCGAGCGACACGGGTCCTTGCGCGAGGGCGCGCCCTACCGGCAAGAGGGCGATCAACCCGGCCAGAGCCACCAGGGCCGTTTCGCGGCGCCGCCCCATCATCAGCGCGATCCCCAGACAGACCACGGCGAGCCAGTGGCCCCACTCGGTCACCCCGATGCCGAGCTCCCAGGCGAACGGGACCGGCCAGGTCAACAAGCTCTGGGAGGCGAGCCAGAGCAACACCCCCCCGATGATGTAGCGCATGGTCGGCGCCTTCTCGTCCCCGGCTCTGGTCCCTGTCGAGCGCAGGATGATCAGTTCCGCGGACGATGCAACTTGACCCCTAGCTTGGCGGAATACAATTCGAAGTCATTGTCGGTGGTGAAGACCGGGATGTCGCGCTCCAGAGAAAAGGCGCACAGAACAAAATCTGTATTGGAGCCCTGGATACCGGCCGCGCGACACTCTATAAAACAGCTCGCTGCCAGTTCGAAATCCCGCGTCGTCAATGATTCGTCTGGAAAGGCTCGCAGCTTCAATCTTAGCTTTTCAGACTGGTCGGGGATGAAGATCCCCGAAAGCAGTTCCTGGCGAATCGGCCCGACCAGACAGGAGCGGCTTTCCTGGATGAGCTCGCGCAACTCCATGACGACCGCGCCAGCCTCAACCTTCTTACGACGAAAGGCCAGCGACCAGACACTGGTATCCACGAGTACTTTCAACTCTTTCTGCGCTGGGCCTTGTAATCGTAGTCGGGAGCGAAATCGAGCTCTCCGAACAACTCGACAATTTCCAACTGCTTGCGCCGCTGGATGTATTCTCGGAGGGCCTCGTTTACAGTGGCTTTCTTGGTACGATGGCCCCCGACGCGCAGGGCCTCCTCAAGCAGCTCATCGTCAATGGCGAGGTTTGTTGGCATCTCACACAAAAGTCTACACAAGCAATCACCCCTCGTCAAGCTCGCGACGGAGACTGCAGTGGCGTTACCCCGTGGTGAACAGGTCTTGGCCAAGATGATGCTGTTCGACGAACCGGCGCCGACCTGTCGAGCCTGCAAAGGGTTGACCGGCCTGAATTGTGAAGGGCCGATAACGAGTTGTGAGCCAGCTCACTGTCGCAGGTCTGTCGGGTGGAGTTCAATCAAGCCACCAAGTGAGTAAGGTGACCCGTCCAAGATGAGAAGATCGAGAGCAGGCAACCTGCTGGTAACCGTGATGGCCGTCATGTTCGTGCTGGCCACCCTGGCCATGGGCCTGCACTGGCAGCAGGCCCGGGCCCGGGCCGCCTACCTGCGCGAAGAGTCAGCCGTCCAGGCCCGCCAGTCGGTCGAGTTCAAGCTGGCCGACGAGATGACCACGCTTCCCCTGACCCCGCCGGAGGTGCAGGTCAAGGCCAGCCAGCAGAGCTCCCCCCCCTACGACCTCAAGTTCGGGTCCAGGCTCTACACCGGTCTTCCTGCCCTGAACGCCTCCGAGCCGGTCAGCTGGGATCCCGCGCGCCAGGCGCTGCCGGGCCCCGAGTGGCGCTCGCTCAAGCCGACCACCCTCAATCCCTCTCTGATGGCCCCGGCCAGCCGGCGCTTCCTGGCCGTCACCAGCCCCACCCTCCCGTACGGCGTCCTGGCCCCTCAGGGCGCCGTCTCGCTCGAGAGCGCCGCGGGCTGGTCCAACCCCACCTTCCCCGAGACGGTGGGCAAGGATGCCCGCATCATGTTTTCGGCCGTGCCCGTGAAGCTGGGGGCCGGCACCGGCCTCTCCGCTAAGACGGTGCACTACGGCGAGGTCTACCTCAAGGCCGGCCCGCTCGACCTCGAGCAGGGCAGCGTGGTGGCCTTCCAGGGCTACCTGCCCTGCACTCGCCGCGATGGTAAGGAGTACAACGCGGCTCTGGGCGAGCAGATCCAGAACGCCTACTCGGTGCTCTCGGTGCGCGGTCAGAACAAGACCGACTCGATCAAGGGCTCTCTGCCCGGCCTGGATGACATCTGGGACCTCATCACCGGAAGCAAGAGCTTCGAGTCCATCTTCGGCTCAGCCCTGAGCTTGCGCCAGTCGCTCGAGTTTCCGTTCCCCATGATCCCCGGTGGCAACGAGCTGGGCATCGTGACCAACATCTGGCTGCACATGCCCTATCCGCCCGACGGCGCCGTCAGCGGCTCGGCCGCCGAGCTCAACGCTCAAAACGACAAGCTCAAAGAGATCACCGACAAGATGGCCCTCAAGCAGAAAGAGATCGAAGAGCTAGAGGCCAAAATTCCAACCCTGGATCCCGGTCCCGAGCGGGACGCTGCCATCATGCAACTGGCTGCCCTCAAGGCCGAGATGGAGGACCTGGTCGACGACGCCCAGGAGATCGGCGAGCAGAACGCCGACAAGCTCAAGCAGGACATCCAGAGCTCCAACCCCGACGACGATGGGCCCGATACGCGCGCCGACGAGGGCGGTCTGGGCGAGGACGGCCAGATGGGCTGGGCCTACTCCAAGGTGTTCGAGAAGATCCTGGGCATCCTGGGCGACCTGGTGACTGGCGATTTCGAGGGCCTGGCCAATCAGTTCTTGCACCGGGTGCGGGTGGTCCACTTCGGCCCCAAAGACAACAAGACCACCTTCAACATCACCGACGGCAGCTTTGACTGCCCGGCCACCCTGAACGTGCCCTCAGGTCGCGCTCTGCGCTTCGACGGCAACCTCACCGTGCGCGGTGATCTCTGGATCCAGAAGGGCGGAAGCCTGACGGTCAATGGCGACCTGACCCTGATCAGTCCGCTGGTGGCCCCCTCCGACGACCTCTTGACCCCTCAGGGCCGGCTTTGCCTGGAAGAGGGTGCCACCGTGCTGGTGAGCGGCGACTTCACCTGCGCCGGCTCGCCCGAGGCGGGCTCGGTGCTGGTGGCCGGGCCGGTCAACCAGGTGCACCCCGTCACCTCGGGTTTGCTGGTGCAGGGCGACGTGACCATCCCCTACGGGGTCTACCCGGCCATGACTCTGGACGGCCTGGCCACCCTGGTCCCGGCCCTGGCCGAGGCCAGCACGGCTCTGACCACGGTCTCGAGCAACCTGGCCAAAGCGGCGGGACCCTTCCATCGCCGCAAACCCTACTTTGCCCGCTATGCAACGACCTTCCAGATCGTGAAATGGCCCTTCCCGCCGGCCATCATCCCCATGGCCGTGCCGCTGCCCACCCCCAAGAACGTGCTCAACCCGATGTTCAGCTCGATTGCCACCATTTACCAGGTGCAGCTCAACCTGGTGCTGGGCGAGAACTTCGTCACCTTCACCGACTGGTGGATCCTGGGCAAGGGCGTGGTGCCCATGCTGCCCAAGGTCGATCCGGCTGCCCTGGCCGGGCTCAGTAGCCTCAGCCTGCCGGTGCTGCCCGAGCCCGAGGACGTGGTCGACTACGTCAAGGACTACGCCCTGGACGCCGGCAAGGACATGATCGCCGACCTGATGTCCAAGGTGGTCACCTCGCTCATTCAGAGCCAGCTGGGCTTTCCCATGTCACTGGTGGGCGACTTCGCCGGCTCGGCCGTGGCCGAGCTGACCAAATGGGTGACCGAGGCCGACGATGCCCAGAAGCTCGGTGGCTCAGGCGGCAAGATGGCCCTCGACTCGCTGGCCGATCAGATCGAGAGCCTGCTCAACGGAGGTGCGGTCAAGCCGCTCCTGGCCGAGTGCACGGGCGTTCTGATCTACTCGGGCGGCGACCTGCGAGTCAACTCCTCGGGCCTGGTGGTGCCCGTGGCGGTGGGCTTCCTGGTGGCTCGGGGCAATGTCTCCTGCAGCACCGAGTACCTGGTGGGCGCGGCCACCTCCGAGACCGGCTCGGTCACGGCCAGGAACTTGCTCTACGTTCCGGAGTTCACCCGCATCTCGCTCTATTTGCCCCGCAACAACCCGAACCTGGTGGATACGGGGTTGGGCTGGCTGGACTGGGCCCTGGAGCCGGCATACGGCAAGGAGTTCGACAGCCAGCAGTCGGTCGAGATCGGACCCGCCCGGCCGCATACCCTGACCGACAGCTGGGATAACTAGTCGCGCCGAAGCTGGCGGCTCTTGGAGTCGAGCAGGTCGCGCTCCTGGGCGCTGAGTGCTGCCAGCCCCTCTCGGGCGATCTTGTCCAGGATGCGGTCGATCTCTGTCTCTTCAAACGTGGTTGGCTCGGGATCGAGCCGACCGCCCTGAATGAGCACGAAGCGTGGCTTCTCGCTGGCGGTTGCGATGCGGCTGGCCCACCACCAGCTCAACAAGGGTCCTGCCAGGGACGAGAGGCCGGGCAGAAAGCGCGCGTAGAAACCGCTCGAGAGTAGCACCAGGGCCAGGGTGCACCAGCGAAAGAAGCCGGGGCGCAGGGTGAACATGAACATGACCCGCAGCTGGTAGTCGGGGTGCAGGCTGATCCAGGCCATGGTCATGTTGGCCAGCACCGGGGCCGGTCCGGTCAGGGCGTGGCCGGTGGCGGTGTAGACCGCCAGATAGCTCACGGCCGAGCTACCGGCCACGAAGCCGGCGTAGGACTTGCTGCCCCAGCGCCACTCCAGGTCGCCGCCCAGCCAGAACAAGACGATCAGGTAGACCGGCAGCAAGACGTTGAACCAGCCGAACAGCAGCCCCGGCTCGAGCAGGATGAACGTGACCAATGACCATGGTGCCCGGCGTGGATCGCCGGCCAGCTGATCGAGCACCGTGGCGGAGGGGGCGTTCCACCACCACACGACGTAGAGGACGAAGTTGGCCAGCACCAGGAAAGTGGTGACCGGCGTGGCCCGGATGCGCTTCAGCTGAGGCTCACCTTGCGCCCGGGCTGGCGGAACTCACTGCGCGGGGCAGCCTCGATGTCCAGGGCCGGCTCCCGCTTGGGAGTGAGCAACCGGTAGCGGGCGCCCCCGGGCGTCTCGGTGTAGCCCAGGTCGGAGATGAGCGAGCCGAGCTGGTCGCGGTTGTCGCGCACCGAGCGGGTGTAGTCAATGGTCACGACGTGCATCTGTCCGCTGGCCAGCAAGACTTCGACCTTGAGAGTGCGATCTTGCATGCTGCAGCTCTGGATCTCGCCCGGAAGTGGAGTGAGCTTCTCGCCCACAGGATGGGTCTTGAGATGGGGCAGATGGCTCAGCTGAGCCTGCAGGTTGGAGGCTGGCTCGTGGGTGGCGGTCTGATCCGAGGCGGCCTCACGCAGAGCCAGCTCCATCTCCACCACCGGCTGGACGAACTCGAGTCCGGCGCGATACTTGCCATCCTCGGCGTGATGGCGGCACCAGGCCACCCGGGCCTGGCAGGGCACGGGAGGGCCCGACTCGGACAGGTTCAGGCTCAGCAGCAGCACCTGTCCGACCGGCAGGGGACCTTCGGTCTGCAGCTGTAACCCGCTCAGGCTGCAGTCGAGCGTGACAGCCTTGAAGTTGGGCAGGGCGGGGGAGGCCACCCCCGCTTTGTAGGGCACGCGGGTGGTCTGGCGCAGGGCCTCGGGGCCCTCTCCGGGCTCGGGCAGCGTCTCCTTCATCTCCAGGCCCTCGAGCACCGAGCCCACACCCAGGAAGCGCCCGTCGTCCAGGCTGCGGCAGGTCTTGATGCGCACTCGCACCGCGCGGGTCGTGCCGTCGCAAAGGTGCAGCACCAGCGGCTCGAGATAGCCAGGCACGAACGCTACCGGAGACAGGAAGACCAGTTCACCGTTCTCGTAGTGGATGGCGTCGGCGACGACCGCGTTGCTCATGTGCTCTGCTCCCCGGACAAGTCTGTCCCTGGAGGTTCGTGGGCCTGGGAGGCTCGACCTTCGCCGCGGGCTCCCCGCAAGGAGAACGGCGCCGGAAAAAAGGAGCCCCTCGGGAACCGTCGGGGGGAGACGGGTCGCCCGAGAGGCAAGCGGGGTTGGCGTTTTCAGGGAACCACCTTGAGCTCGCTGATGATCGGCCTGGCTGGCTTTGACCAGGCCCTTCGCACCTCGAAGTATGACAGTCAGCGGTGAAGATCCACCACGCTCAAGATGAAGACATGGTGAAAGGTATTTACTGGTTAATGTGCATATGTTATAAACAATGCACATATGCATAAAGGGTCCACCACCTCACCCTGGGTTCGCCTGCTTCGCCTGATCCGTCTTGACTTCTTCGACCTGTCGGTCCTGGTCAGCTACAACCTGGTCAGCGCACTGCTGATCCTGGCCACTCCGCTGGCTGCCCAGGCGCTCATCAACAGCATCGCCGCCGGTATGTTCTTGCAGCCCGTAGTCGTGTTGACAGGGCTTCTCTTCCTGGGGCTGGCTCTGGCCAGCATGCTGGGAATGCTCCAGTTCGCCCTGGTCGAACTGCTCAAGCAAAGGGTGCTGGCGCGCACCACCTTGCGATTGAGCCAGCGCCTCCCCTTCGCAAGCCTGCTGACTTTCCAGCGCACCAATCCAGCTGAGCTTCTCAACAGGTTCTTTGACGTGCTGACGCTCCAGAAGGCGGCCGCCAAGATCCTGCTCGACTGTCCCCAGGCGGTGCTTCAGGTCCTGGTGGGCCTCCTTTTGCTGGCCTTTTATCATCCCTATCTGCTGGTTTATGGAATCGCGCTGCTGGGAGGGATGCTGCTCGTCTTCCTGCTGGGCTTTGGTGGCCTCTCCAGCAGCATTCGAACCTCGGCCCGAAAATACAAGGTGGCTGGCTGGTTGGAGGAGCTGGCACGCTGCCAGCTGGCCTTCAAGATGGCCCCTGGCAGCCCGCTGGCCGAGCGCCAGGCCGACCGACTGGTAGTCGACTACATCCGCGAGCGGCGCCGGCACTTCTTCGTTCTCCTGCGACAGTGGGCCGCTCATTACGCCGTCTACACTCTGGGCAGCGCCGGCATTCTTGGTTTAGGAGGCTGGCTGGTCATCCACCGCGGATTGACCCTTGGGCAGCTGGTGGCGGCCGAGCTGGTGGTGCTGAGCTCGCTCAAGGCCTTCGAGAAGATCGTCCACTCTTTGCCCTCGCTCTACGATCTGCTGACGGCCCTGGACAAGCTCAGCGTCATCGAGGAGCTTCCTCTCGAGCGAACCGATGGCAGAGCTGTCCCGGCAACCTTCGATGGCCCGGTGCTCGAGTGCCGGCAGGTGGCCTACCACTACGCGGAGGGGTTCTCGCTGCATGACGTCAGCTTGCGGCTCGAGCGCGGCCTCTTCATCAGCCTGGTGGGGCCCAACGGGTCCGGTAAGTCCACTTTGCTCGAGCTGATCGCAGGGTTGCTCGAGCCAAGCCAGGGACTGCTGCTGGTCCACGGAGTGGATGTGCGCGACGCCTGCCTGGCCAGCCTTCGCCGGGTCGCAGTGTTGGTGGGGCAGCCGCAAGATCTGTTCGAGGGGAGCGTCGAGGAGAACATCCTGGTGGGTCGCGAGCTCGACCAGGGTGATCTGCTCTGGGCCCTGCAGCTGACCAGGCTGGACCGCGACCTGGCGCTGACTCGCGATGGCCTCAAGACCCGCCTGGTCAGCGAAGGGCGTAACCTGTCGCGGGGAATGCGCCAGAAGATTCTGCTGGCTCGGGCGGTCGTGGGCCGCCCGGCCCTGCTGCTGCTCGATGAGGCCCTCACCTCCATCGACGAGCGCGATCGGATCGCCATCCTCCAGGCCATGGAGCCGCAGAAAAATCGCTGGACCGTGCTCAACGTCACCCACGAGCCATGGTCCATGATGGCTTCCGATCGTCTGTACGTGCTGGAGGCGGGACAGATCGCCCAGGAGGGCGGGTTCGAGGAGTTGATCAATCAGAGCGACGGCCTGCTCGCTCGACTGCACCCTGAGTTGACCGCCCGCTGGAGGGAAGACTGATGGAGCCGTTGAGCCTGCGGATGGTCAAGACTCCTCGCCTGGGCTGCCTGCTGGCCGTGCTGCTCATGCTCTTGCTGGTTCTGGTTGTGGTCATCTTGATCTACACGCCCTGGCAGCAGTCGGTGAAGGGAGTGGGAAAGGTAACTGTCTTTCACCCCATGAGCCGCCCTCAGACGATAGAGGCTCAGATTCCGGGCCGGGTGGTCAACTGGAGGGTGCTCGAGGGCCAGTCGGTCAGAGCCGGCCAGTTGCTCCTCGAGCTCGAGGACGTTGACTCCAAGTTCCTCGACCCCGCCCAGGCGAGCCTGATGCGAGAGCAGCGCCAGGCCCTGTTGCGTCGCCGGCAGGCGGCCGAGAGCCGCGAGCGGGCGCTGAACAGGCAACTGGAGGCCATGCTGCGCTCTCAGGAGGCTTCCCTCCCGATGGCCTCAGTGCGCAACCGGCAAACCGAGGATCGGGTGCTGGCCGCCCAGCAGTCCCTCCGGGCGGCGGCCCAGGCAAGGCAGACCGCGCAGCTGAACCTCGAGCGCCTGGAGGACCTTCATCGCCGTGGGCTGCGCTCCACTCGCGATCTTGAGCTGGCCCAACTGGAGGCTGTGCGCACGGCGACCGAGGTGGAGCGAGCCCAGGCGGGGCTGGACGTGGCCGAGAAAGATCGCCAGGCAGCCGGTCTGGACGTGAGCAAGGTGCTGGCTGATACCTCGGCCGCCATGGCCGGCGTGGAAGCCAACCTCAACTCGGTGCGCGAAACCATCGCCTCCATTGACAGCGACCTGCGCAAGCTGGAGATCGACCTGGGCAACCTGAAGGCTCGCAACCGGCAGCAGCGGGTGCTGGCGCCCTCGAACGGCCGGGTGGTGCGGCTTCTCAAGGTCGGCCGGGGCGAGACGGTCAAGCCCGGGGACGTGCTGGCGACGGTTGTCCCCGAGACTCGCGATCAGGCCGTGGAGCTCTTCGTGTCCCAGGACGATGCTCCGCTGGTGGCCCCCGGTCGCCCGGTGCGCCTGGTTTTCGCAGGCTTTCCGGCCCTCCAGTTCTCAGGCTGGCCCTCGGCTACGGTGGGGACCTTCGCCGGTCGGGTTGCGGTGGTCGACGCGTTGGATGATGGGAGCGGACGATACCGCCTGCTGGTGCGCCCGGATGACACTCTGATCGCCTCCGGTCGAGACGAGCCCTGGCCCGATGGGGAGATCTTGCGGGTGGGGAGCGCTGCCAGCGGTTGGGTCATGCTCGATACCGTGCCGCTTTACTACGAGTTGTGGAGACGCTGGAACGCCTTCCCCCCCAACTTCCCGAACGGTCAGAAGAGTACCGACAAGCCCTCCGAGCCCAAGCGGAGCGCCAAGTGAGGAACCTGGTTCTTCTGGTGCTCCTGGTCGTGCTGCAGCTGGGCGTCGAGGCTCAGCCGCTCACCTTGCGGGACCTGCTCGAGCAGGTCGAGGCCCACCACCCGGTACTGCGCCAGGCCGACCTGGCGCTCGAGATGGCCCGTGCCAGGGTGACCGAGAAGGAAGGCGCTTTTGACCCGACCCTGGCCCTGAGTAGCGGCTATCAACGCTACAACAGCTCCAGCGACCCCGGCAAGGCCAAGGAGGCCTTCACCAACGGCATGGAGGTCGCCTGGACCACGCCTTCAGGCATCAAGCTGGGAGCCGGGATGGACCTCAACCGGGGGGACGTGAAGTCTCCGGCCAGTCTGACCGGAGAGGGCGGGACCTACTTTCTGGAGGCCAAGATCCCCCTGATTCAAGGCTTCGAGATCAACGAAAAGTCCATCGCCTGGCAACAGGCCATGCTTGGCCTTCCTCTGGCCGAGGCCGACCGCGAGCTGGTGCGTCTGGGCCTCTTGCGCTCGGCCGGAGAGTCTTACTGGGACTGGGCCAGCGCCTGGCAGATGGTGGATGTCAATCAGCGCTTGCTCGACCTGGCCGACGAGCGCCTGGCGGTCGTCCGCCAGCGGGTGGAGGCGGGGGACCTCGCCCCCATCGACGTGGCTGAGACCGAGCAGGAGCTCGAGCGTCGGCGCGGCCTGCTGACACGCTTTCAGCGCCTGAGCGAGAGCACCAGCTTGAAGCTGGCCTTCTTCCTCTGGCAGAACGAGAAGCCGCCCGGGCGCGAGCAGGCCCCGCCGCAACTGGACGCCCCGCGCCCGCTTTCCCTTCAGGAGGAGGCCCGGGCCCGGGAAGACGCCATGCAGCTCCGGCCTGAGTTTCGAGGCCTGAAGGTGCAGCGCGAGATCGTCTGGCTGGACGAGCGACTGGCTGAGAACAACCAGCGTCCAGCTCTCAACGTGATCGTCAGTCCGGGCCTGGACGTGGGCAATCAGGGGGTCGGGCCCGTCTTCAAGGGAGGATTGGAGCTGGTCATTCCCCTTCAGACCCGGGAAGCGGACGGCAAGCTGGCGCTGGCCCGACTCAAGATCCAGGACCTCGATCTCAAAACCCTGCTGCAGACCCGCAAAGTCCTGCTGGAGGTGGAGGATGCTCTGTCGGCAGTCAGGGCTGCCTATCAACGATTTCTGGCCGCCGAGCGAGAGCTCGAGCTGGCTCGCCAGGTCGAGGAGGGAGAACGCTATCGGTTCTCCATGGGTGACAGCACCGTCTTTCTCGTGAACCAGCGCGAGCGCGCCACCGCCGAGGCCGAGCTGCGTCGCCTGGAGGTACAGGGCGAGTATCTCAAAGCCCTGGTGGGACTGGATGCGTCCTCCGGAAGGTTGGGAGAGCAGGAACCTGCTCGCTGAGAGGCTGATGCTCGGCCATCTCTGCCAGGCAGCAGGACTCCCCTACCGGGAGAGAAACTCGCTGCTAGATGAAACGTGTCTTGCTGGTCTTGCTGCTCTGCTCGACCTGGATTGCGGGCTGGGCGGTTGCCGAGGTGGAGCCCCCCGATTGCCAACGGCACGGATTTGCCCGTTCCCAGCAGCAGGTTCAGGTCGCGCGAAAGCGCCTGGAGCTCCACCGCGCCGAATGCAATTTCCCGAGCTTATCGCCGATGGCTGTCCCCTTCCCTCCCGAGCTCGAGCGGTACACCTTGACCGCACCGCGGGCTCCGCCCATCTGACCCGGCCCAGACGACAATCTTACCGGGAACGGTCCGATGACGTATCTTCTCATTGCGCTCATGATCGCGCTCAACGCGCTTTATGTGGCTGCCGAGTTTGCCACGGTGGCGGCTCGAACGTTCCGGCTCGAGGCCATGGCTGCCGCCGGCAACAAGCGAGCCGCCCGACTCCTGCCCTATCTGGCTGACGTCCGATCGCTGGACCGCTACGTGGCTGCCTGCCAGATCGGCATCACCGCTTCCAGCCTGCTTCTGGGCGCGTTCGGTCAGGGGTCCTTGACCGCTGCCATGCACCGTCTGCTCTCTGGTCTGGGCTTGGAGGGAAAGGTGCTGGAGACGCTGGCGGCCGGGTTGGTGCTGCTGGGGTTGACAGGACTGCAAGTCGTCTTCGGTGAGTTGGTGCCCAAGGCGGTGGCCTTGCGCTTTCCCGAGTCGGTTGCCCTGGCTCTGACCTGGCCCATGATCGCGTCACTCTGGCTTTATGCCTGGTTCATCAAAGTGCTCAACGGCACCGGAGAATTCATCCTCCGGTGGCTGGGAGTGGCCGCCCAGGGCCACCGCCATGTGCACTCGCCGGAAGAGCTCGAGCGCATGCTGGCTCACGGCGTGCGGGCTGGCACCCTGGAGCGAGGCGAGCATGACCGTCTGCGAAGAGTGTTTCACTTCAGCGAACGCACGCTCAGCGAGGTCATGGTTCCGCGCACACGCATCCAGGGCCTTGCCCTGGACAGCGACTGGGCCACTGTGGACGAGATACTCTCCAGGAACGGCTACTCTCGTTATCCGATCTATGAGCGCGACCTGGATCACATCAAGGGCCTGGTGCACGTGAAGGACCTGGCCCTGTTACCCCGCGAGCGTCCCCCGGACCTGCTGCGCGCGGCGCGCACCATCCAGATTCTTCCTGGCACTCTTGGATTGACCGTGGCCCTGGAGAGGTTGCGCCGGGCCCAGGCCCAGATGGCAGTCGTGCTGGATGAGTTCGGCGGCACTGAGGGGCTGGTCACCATGGAAGACCTGGTCGAGGAGGTGGTGGGGGAGATTCACGACGAGTCCGACCCTGCCCGGCCCGCCAGGGAGCCCCTGGCGGACGGAGCCAGCCTCATGCGGGGCGAGCTACTGCTCGAGGACCTGGCCCAGGAGCTTGGCCTGCCCTCCGAGTTGCCCGCGGTCAATACGCTGGGAGGCCTGGTGATGCACCTGCTGGGGCGTCGTCCCGAGGTGGGTGACCGAGTGGAGCTCGAGGGCCTGGAGTTGACCGTGCGCGAGACGCGCGGAGCCCGCATCGTGCGTGTGGAGGTGCGCTGTCGTGTTTGAGGCCCTTCTCGTCACCGCGGTCTGCACTCTTCTCATCGTGTTGAACGGGGTGTTCGTGGCAGCCGAGTTCTCCATCATCTCGGTTCCCCGCACTCTGCTCGAGCAGGAGGCCGAGGCGGGCAAGTCCTGGGCCCACCGCCTCTTGAGCATTGTCTCAAATACCGCCAGCCAGGACCGCTTCATTGCCATCGCTCAGGTGGGCATCACCCTGGCCAGCCTGGGGCTGGGCATGTATGGCGAGCACTCCCTGGCGACCGGGCTTCTTCCTTCCTGAACGGCCTGGGAGGGATGGGGGAAGGGGCAGCTCATACCCTGGCCACCCTGCTGGCTCTGGCCTTCTTGACCTTCTGGCACATCGTGGTGGGGGAGATGGTGCCCAAGAGTCTGGCCCTGCATTATCCAGTGGCTACTGCCACCGGGTTGGCCGTCCCGATGCGTCTGTGCGGCACCTTGCTCGCGCCTCTGGTCTTCGTTCTCAACCAGCTGGGCAATCTGGTGCTGCGCCTCCTGCGTCTGCCCATCTCTCTGGACACGGCCCTGGTCTACTCGGCCGAGGAGATGCGCCTGGTCTTCGATGAGAGCCACGACGGAGGGATGCTCGACGACCAGGAGCACTGGCTCCTGCGGCGTGTGCTCGCCTGGGGACAAAAACGGGTCGAGCAGGTCATGGTGCCATGGGAGCAGGTTCAGACGCTCTCGCCTGACCTCACCCGCGAAGAGGTGACTCGGGTGGCCCGCCAGGAGCAGTATTCGCGCTATCCCGCGCTGCAGGACGGCAGGGTGGTCGGGGTGCTGCTGCTCAAAGACCTCGTGCGCAAGCCGGCAGTGACCCCTCGGGAGGTGCTTCGCGTCCCTCTGACCCTGCCTCCTGATCAGCCACTGGATGAAGCATTCGAGCGACTGCGTGAAGCTCGCACCTACCTGGCGGTCGTGCAGGATTCCGAGGGGCGGCCCCTTGGCCTGCTGACCATCGAGGACCTGCTCGAGGAGCTGTTCGGCGAGCTGCAAGATGAGTTCGATACCGACGAGCGCCTGCAGCTCGAGCCTCGATCCGACGGCTGGAGCGTGGCCGGCAACCTGGCCAGAGTGGACCTGGCCCAGATTGGTCCGGTTCCGACTTCCGAGGCGGCGACCGTCGATCAGTGGATCCGCGAGCTTCTGGGCCGCCCGCCCCGCGTGGGGGACAGGGTGGAGCAGGACGGCCTGAGCGCGGAGGTGGAGCAAGTGGTCGATCAGAAGGTTGCGCGGGCTCTAATTCGACCGGGCTGAGTCGCTCACACAAAGCGCTCCAATCCCAACCAGCGGGTGGCGAAAAGATGGGCGGCCAGCTCGCCGTCCGAGCCTGGATCGAGCCAGTGGAAGAGCTCGTGAGCCACCACCAGCTCGCTCGGCAGCTCGCTGGGATAGACCAGAATGCGCTGCCCCTCCAGGCGCCCGTAGAACCGCGTCGAGCCGATCGAAAGGGGTTCCTTGCACTGCTCGACGGTCAATCCATTCTGGTCTGCAAACTCGAACGGTCTGGTCTCTCCCACCCGGGCCAGCGCCTGCTCGACTCGCCGCTGGGCCCTTTGCCAGCGCTGCTCGGTCAGGGCGCAACCCAGCCAGCGCTCGGCCTCCTCACGCACGCGGGTGGACCAGGAAGTAGACCGGCTCCTCAGCCCCCAGGTTGCCCAGCTCCTGGCGGGCCAGCGAAAGCATCTGCTCGGCCGTGTTGAGCGAGGTCAGGTCCACCACCTTGCGACCCGCCAGGATGGATACCGGCGGAACCAGCGCCCCCGCATCGCCGTAAGCGGTGTGGCGCTGCAACACTCCCTGCAGGCCCGTCTCGAGCCCGCTGCCGCGTCCTTCCTGCACCACTCCGCCGGGCACCTGCAGCTTCACGTTGCCCTTGCCGTCGGTGATCCAGAGGGTGCTCTTCTTGCGCTTGAGCAGGTTGAACAGCACTTTCTCGGTGCGGGTGCTCTCGTAGAGATAGAAGAAGTCGGTCTGCCCCAACTGGCGATAGTCGTCCTCGCGCTGGGAGGCTTCCTTGAGGGTCTTCAAGCGCTCTTCCTCGCTGACCGACTGCTGCAACAGGTCCTGGGCCACGAACTCCACCGAGCCGGTGGCGGTGGCCCGGACCAGGTTCTTCTGGGCGTCGACCTCCACTGTGACCTCGATGGTGGCCGGGTCGGCTCCCATGCGGGCCACCGCTTTCTCGGCCTCGGCCCGCAAGGCCGCCAGGTCGGCCTGGGTGGGGTTGAGGATGTTCTTCTCGATGGTTTCCTTGACCATGGCCAGGGCCGCGCCGATGGCCGAGATTACCTCGGCCCGGCGGGCGATCTCGAACGGCAAGCCCATCTTCTCGGCCACGAAGGGCACGATGGCGCCCGCTCCGCCACCGCCCCCGATCAGCTTGACGGCCCGGTCCTTCATCTTGTAGTCGTCGAGCAGCTGGTGCAGGGTCGGCATCACCTTGGCGGCGGCGCGCTCGAGCACCTGACGGGCCACCTCCTCGCTCGTGGTGCCCAGATGAGTCGCCAGGGCCGCGAAGGCGGCCTGCACCGACTCGAGGTGGCCGTAACTGTAGTCGCCCGGCTTGATGTAGCCCAGCAGGTTGGCGGCGCAGGTGGTGGTGACCGCCGCCCGGGTGCCGCCGGGTCCCTCCACCACCAGGTAGGAAGGATCGCCCGGGAGGGGCGTGACCTCGACCACCTTCAGGGGGCTGCCCAATTCGTCGGGGGGCACGAAGGTGGCATACTTGAAGCCGGCCAGGTGGGCGCTGCGCGGGCCCACGTCGGACTTGCTCACCATCGAGCCGCCCGCGATGCCCAGCGTGCGGCTGTCCAGGGTCTTGAGGTAGGTGGGGTGGCCTCCGAGTTGGGCCGAGCGCTGGGCGGCTCGACCGTCCTTGACCAGGCAGATGTCGGTGGAGGTGCCCCCCACCTCGAGGAAGAGGGCGTCGGTGGCCCGCAGGAAGATGAGGGCGGCCGCGATGCCTGCTGCCGGGCCGCTCAGCAGGGTCATCACCGGGCGCCGGCGCACCTCGTCCAGGCTCATCACGCCGCCGTCCGAGCGCATCACCATCAAGGGGGCGGTCACGTTCAGCGAGCGCAGGCTCGAGCCGGTCATTTCGGCGGTCTGGATCATGCGCGGCAAGATGGAGGCGTTCAGCACCGCCGTGCGGGTGCGCACGCGCAGGCCGTAGAGCCCGCTCATCTCGTGGGTGCCGCAGGCCGGCAGGCCGGCTTTTGCGGCGGCCGCCATGACCGCCAGCTCGCCGCTGGGGTCGTCCACCGAGAAGCCCTCGGCGGCCACCACGGCGCAGTCCTTGAGGCTCTGCATGAGCTTCTCCAGGGTCTCGCCGAAGTTGGGCTCCTTGGGGTTGAGGAACTCGAGTCGGCTGGTAAGGTGCTTGCCGGGGGCGAGCTCGAGCGAGCCAACCTCCATGTCTCCCTTCGCCTTCATGCCTTCCAGGCCGCTGCCCAGGCCCACGGTCACCACGGGAGCCACGTCCCCCTCGAGCATGGCGTTGGTGGCCTGGGTGGTGGAGTGGGCCAGGAAGACCACGCGGGCGTCCGGGGGCAGGCTCTGGCCCAGTTTGGTGTAGACGTCGATGATGCCCCGCGCCACGCCCTCGGCAGCGCTGTGGGTGGTCGGGTGGACGGCGTGGGCGATCACTTCCAGGCTGGCGTTGTCGATCGCCACGGCGTGAGTGAAGGTGCCGCCTACGTCGATGCCGACCCGGATGGCGCTCATCGAGTCATCACCCCGGCCCCCAGCACGGCGTAGATCAGGGCCAGCAGCACGAAGGCCCAGACGAAGGGGATCGTCATTTTGAGCAGTTTCTCGGTGGTGGTGTGGGTGAAACTCGCGATCCAGACGTTGGCGGTGTTGGTCGGGTCGCAGGTGCCCTGGATCTGGCCCACGGCCATGAAGGCGGCCATGATAGCCAGGGCCGGTAGTGTGCCCTGCCCATTGTCAAACAACAAAGCAATGAATCCGGCCCCCAGTCCGTAGGTGTTGAAAGGGCCTCGATAGAGCGCCAGGGGTGCCAGGAGAGCGAAAAACAGAACGTATGTGGCGGGTCGCCCGGGGGCCACCGCTTTGATCAGAGGACCCATGATCGCCCTGGCGCTATCATCGGACAGGGCAGTCACGGTCATGCCGATGCCGATGAAAAGGCCGAGCACCGGAGCTACGTCCTTCAGCCCCTCGAGGAAGGCGGCCGTGAGATTGGGGATGAGGCGCAGCGGCTCGGTGGTGAGGCAGCCGTAAAGGATGCCCACCAGGAAAGCGGGCAGAACCGGCCACTGGACCACCAGGATGAGCAGCACCGGCAGGATGGGGGTGAGCAGGCTGAGCAGGGGCACGTTCTGGGGTGGGGGAGCCTCCAGGGCGGCCCAGGCGAAGTTCCGGCGCTCGCGGAAGCCCTGTACCAGCAGGAAGACGATGACCATCAGGGCCATCAGCACTCCCATGCCGATGGCCACCGGGCGGATCTGATCCTCGCTGAGCTTGAGCACGTCCTTGAACACCCCCCAATTGGAGGCGTTGAACATGCCGCCCAGACTGACGGCAAAGAGCATCAGGCAGGAGGCGAAGTTGGCCGAGAGCCCGCTGCCGGTCAGGATGGGCAGGGCCAGCGACCCGACCATCACCACCGCCCCCAGACCGGTAAGCGAGCAGAAGGCGCCCGCCATGGCGGCGGTCATGAAGAATGCCAGCAAGAGCTTGCGGTCCCCGGCATACTCGGCGGCCACGCGCACGATGCGCTGGGCGATGCCCTGACGCATCACCACCTGAGACAGCACGGCCCCGAAGATAGCAAACATCATGGCCTCGGACAACCGCTTGGTACCGTCGCGCAGGATGCTGTCGAACATGAGCTTGCGGAAGCTGGGATCGTCGGCCGTGGCGCCCGTCCAGGGCAGGCCGGCGGCCAGGCCCGAGACCAGTCCGATCAGCAGGGCCATCAGGGGAAGGGCCAGCAGGGCCGGGATGCGCTTGGTCATCATCATCCCCGCCAGCACCAGGAAAATCAGCAAAATGAGCAGCCCGGCCAGCATGTTGCAGAAGATTATTCAAGCCAGCTCGAAAACCTTTCGAACAGGTGAGCTGAAAGTGCAAGGCCTGTGGTCTTGAACTTTTGAGCGGGCTGGAATGTGTCAGGTTGGGCGACAGTGTTCAGAATGAGAAAACGCTTCTGTTGAACGGCGCCGCGCCAGACCCTGAGGGGTTCAACGCGCTTGCTGGGCAAAGACCAGACGGCGAGCACATCAGTCGTAGCGGGGGAAGCTGTCGTGAGCGGGAATGTCCCAGGTCTTGCGCCAGAGGGAGCCGGCGCCGTCGACTCTCAGGGCCTCGCCGCTGATGAAGGCGGCCGCCGGGGAGAGCAGGAAGACCACGGCTGCGGCCACCTCGCGCTCGGTGCCCATGCGCTGGGCGGGGGTATCCCGCACCACCCGTTCGAGCATTCCCTGCATTTCGGGCGGGTAACTGGACAGGCCCGAGCTCTGGATGAGGCCGGGAGCCACGGCGTTGACCCGGATGCCTCGGGCGGCCCATTCCACGGCCAGGGTGCGGGTCAGGTTGACGACCCCGGCGCGGGCGGCGCCGGTGTGGGCCATGCCAGGAAAACCCCGCCACATCTCGGCCACGATGTTCACGATGGCCCTGGCGCCGGCTTTCTGGGCGGCCTGGCACATCAAGAATGTGCCCGTCAAGTTGGTGTCGATCACGGCCCTCCAGCCTTTGGGCGAGATGGCCTCAGCCGGGCTGAAGAACTGCCCGCCCGCATTGTTGACCAGGGCGGGCCTTCGGCGAAGAGCGAGGCCACCTGGGCCTCGTCGCGGATGTCGGCCAGCTGGTAGCTGGCCCGCTCACCTAACTCGGCGCAGGTGGCCTGCAGTGGCTCCTCCCGGCGGGCAGCCAGCCGGACCCGGGCCCCCAGATCGACCAGCTCGCGGGCGATGGCTCTCCCGATGCCGGTGCCTCCTCCCGTGATGAGGACGGTCTGGCCTTCGAAGAGGTCGGGTCGAAAGATGGACTCCACGCGGGCCGGCTTCGCAGCCAGGGGTCCGGCTTCCCGCCGGCCCGTGGGGAGTCGCGTTCAAAATCCAAGCCGCGCGATTGCCGGCAGGCCTCAAGAGCAGCAGGTCGGGCTGCAGCAGCTTTGTTTGCCTGGCTTGCGCGCTCGCACGAAGCCTGAGTAGATGGCCCCGTCCAGCTCGGGCGAGAGGCTGGCCGGGTCGATTCCCTGGCTCTCCAGAAAGCCGCGCGCATCCTCCACCTGGTAGACGCGCGTCGGCTCGATGGAGACGTCTTCAAAGCCCGCTGCCCGCAGCTGGGCCAGGTAGTCCTGCTCGGTCAGGGCGCCGGCCACGCAGCCGACCCACAGCTCCAGGCTCTGGCGCACCATCTCGGGCAACTCCGTGCGGGTCACCACGTCGGATACCGCCAGTCGCCCGCCGGGCTTGAGCACCCGGTAGGCCTCGCGGAAAACCTGCTCTTTGTCGGCCGAGAGGTTGATCACGCAGTTGGACAAGATGACGTCCACCGTGTTGTCCCCAAGCGGGATGTGCTCGATCTCGCCTTTCAAGAACTCCACGTTGGTCAGGCCAGATTTTTTCTGATTCTCGTGGGCCAGGGCCAGCATCTCGTCGGTCATGTCCAGACCGTATGCCTTTCCCGTGGGCCCTACCCGGCGTGCCGAGAGCAGCACGTCGATGCCACCTCCCGAGCCCAGGTCGAGCACGGTTTGCCCGGGTTCAAGGTCGATCAGGGCGGTGGGGTTGCCGCACCCCAGTGACGCCAGCAACGCCTCCTCGGGCAACTGGCCGATCTCCTCGGCGTTGTAGAGATTGGAGCAGATCGGGTCGACCTGCATGGCCGAGGAGGCCGAGGTGCCGCAGCAGGAAGCCCGGCCCTCCTTGACCTGCAGGGCCGCCTGGCCGTATTTCTCCTTGACGATTTCGCGTACGTCACTCATGAACAGCAGTCCTCCTTCATGGCGCCGCGGGGTGAGCGTGGCGCCGTTCAATCGATTTGTCTACAGTCCCGCGCGTTCTGACTCTGAACAGGTTGACGCGCGAGACGGCAGGTTGCGGGTGCAGCATTGCGCCGTCAGGAACCCGAGCAGGCCCTGCAGCGTCTCCCAGTTGACCCGGTAGCGCAGGTAGGTGCCCTCCCGGGTGGCGCTGAGAAGCTGCTCGTTCTTCATCTTGTCCAGATGATGCGACAGGGTCGAGGACGGAATCTGGAGCTCTTCCTGAATCTCCTGCACCACCAGTCCGCCGGGAGAGGCCTCTACCAGCAGCTTGAGGATGCGCAGTCGCACCGGGTTTCCCAGGGCGGCAAGGCGGTCAGCGTAAGCTTCCAAAAATTCATCCATATTTCTAGAATAATCGAATCATGGGGGCTTGTCAAGCCGGTAACATCCAGGTCCTGGGTCGGGGTCTCGCGAGAGTGTAACCTGTTGCCATGGCACTCATTCACAACAGCGCCTGGGGTTACAGCCCGGTCGGGCGCGCTGAGCCCGACGGCTCGCTCCACGGCAATCCCTACGCCTGGCAACCGGTCGGGCGACGTGACCATGGCGGGCTGGTGCACGACAGCCCGTACGGCTGGAATCCGGTGGGACGGGTGGACGAGGACGGCATGATCCACAACTCCGCCTATGGCTGGAGCCCGGTGGGGCGCGTGGACGCCGACGGGCTGGTGCACAACTCGGCCTATGGCTACAGTCCCATCGGTCACGTCGAAGGGGAGGATTCCTCGCGGCGCGAGACGGTGGAGCTCTCGGGAGCGGCCCTGCTCGTTCTGCTGGGCTGACCTGGTTCATTTTTCGGAAACCTCTCGGCAATCAGCCGGCTACAAGTCGGCAAGGACCGGGTAACCTGCCCGGGATACGATCTCCTCAGCAAACAAACTGAGGAGGAACCCCCGATGATGCGAGTCGTCACCTTCACCACCCCCGAAGAGCACCCCATGCCCTGGCTCTTGTGCCGCCGTCCTGAGTTGCTGTTGTTCTTGTTTCCCACCGTCCAGGTCGACGGTCACACTTTTCGCCCCGATGCTTTGCTGCGTTTGAACGAGGGTGGACGCAACCGCTTCGTGGCTGTCATGGTCGAGGAGAGCGGGCGAGAGCTCGACGGTCGGATTCCGCTGCCTTTGCTCAAGCTGCGCTCGGTGCAGCTCCAGCCCTGCAATCTCTTTGGCTTGATCGCCCGGGTGCGTGAGCTGGTGGGCGCCGACGCCCCCCGGCCGGAGACGGGCTGGCTGGAGGAGGTCGGTTGATCAAATCGGAGAATTTCCCTCGATGCGGAGTTTGCTGGTGGCGCTGGCTCTCCTGGTTCTGGGCAGTTCCTGCCTCGGGTGTGCCGGCCTGCGGGTGAGCCGAGCCGTCAAGCCGGCGACCACGCTTCCCCGCGCCACCGTGGTCCGGCAGGGAGCGCCTCTCACGACCTACCCGCTTCGTCAGACGCCGCCTCTCACGACCAATCCGCGTCGTCAAGCGCCCGACTCTGGGGCGGTGCGCAGAGCCGTGGACCTTGGCAGCGGCGTCCCGGATCTCCCCGGCTCTTCCTCCGATCCCACCGATCGGGAGAGAAAGAGACGCTGAGGGCTCGTGAGGAAGGCGACCCTGCTGGCGCTGGTGCTGGCCCTCTCGTTGGCAGGCCTGTGTCAGTCCGGAAGCATCAGCGCACCCGACCCGTCTCAGGTCGGGGTGTTCCGCATCCAGTGCCAGGGTGAGCTTTTGCCTGGCGACATCGTCCAGGTGACGCGGGGCGAGCAGAGGTTGGGGGAGGCGACCGTCTTGAAGGCCGGCCCGGGAAGCGCGGTCATCTCCCTGCGCGGGGTCTACGAGGCCCGCTCGGGCGATCAGGTTCAGTTCCTGCGCCGTCCTCAGCAGACAGCGACCGGGCGCGCTCAGGTGGCCAGCAACGAGTATCGCATCGCCGAGCGCATGCTGGCCAGAGTGCTGCGAGAGTACCCCGAATCGCGCGATGCCCGCCAGAGCGAGCGGCTCAAGACGATCGGCGACAAGCTGGCCCGAGCCTCCGGCCGAGGCATCCCCTGGCATTTTTACCTGGTGCAGGCCGACGAGCCGAACGCATTTACCATCGGCGAGGGATTCGTCTTCGTGACCGAGCCCCTGCTGGCCATCGGGCTGAGTGATGACGAGCTGGCCGGGGTGCTGGCCCATGAGGTCGCTCATGGCACCGAGCGACACACGCTGCGCAAGTCCGACCTGAACCGCCAGCTCGAGCTGGCCCTCAAGGAGCTTGAGGAGGCCGAGGCTCTGGCCGATCGCTATTACGCCGAATACCAGAAGGAGGCCGGCGACCCCAATGCCGAGGATCGTTATCGCAGCCGGATGGTGGCTGTCAGGCGCCGGGTCGACTCGGCCAAAGCGCGGCTCAAGAGCGTGGGGTATCAGGTCGATCACCAGACCGAGTACAACCATTCCGATGAGATCGACGCCGACCTGAAGGGCCTGGAGCTGGCGGCCCGAGCAGGTTACGACTCGAATGGTCTCGATCAGGCTCTTGGCAAGCTCGAGCAAGACGGTTTCAAGCGTTTTGGTGATGCAGCTCTCAAAGGCGGGCAGACGCACCCGCCCATCGTCAAGCGCCGAGAGATCTTGCGCAAGGTGCAGGCATCGTGGCGACGGCGCTGAGCGCTCCGGCCGGCGATTGACAGAGGCGGCCGCGTAGAGCATCAGTAGAAGTCGATTCTGATGTGCCCTCGGGCGCGCCGCCTGATCTTGGGGCTGTTCCTGGAGCCTCCGGACTGGACCTGGCCGTCGGGCCGCCCGGGTGGGGGATTGGCTCCAGGCCGGATCAAGATCCGCTTCCGGGCCGCCCAGACTCCCCTCAAGGCATGACGCCCGCCAGCGGCGAATCACGCAGCATGCTCCTTCCGATCGGGTTCAATCCGATCTCGCCGCTGCCCCAGTCCGCCGCCTCGAGTTCCAGGCGAGAGTCTGAGCCGGTGGACGGCGTCGTTCTCAGCGATGGACAGCCCATCCAGCCCCATCGGCGTTTCGAAGCCTTCGACCCGAACAGCCAGCTGAGCCAGGTCCCCGGCGGCTGGATGGCTCAGGTGCCCGATTCGGTCCTGCTGCGCAGCACGTCCGAGTGGGGCCCGGGCTCGCAGGCCGAGCGTAAGGCCGCCTTCCAGAAGGTCGGGGAGGCGATCGAGAGCCCCACTCCCGAGAGCTTCGAGGCCTGGGCGATGGCCAGCAGCCACCTCTCCGGCGCTGAATCCCTGGGCCAGCTCGCCGACGAGTTCGTCCTGGAGCACGCTCTGATGCGCAAGCGGGGGGACCGGCCCGCCGCGATCTGGGACGAGTACCAGTCGGCCCTGCGCTACCGGGGCCCCAAGGAGAACCGGCGCGGCGTGCTCGAGGTGGCGCTCGCGACCGAAGCCCACCCGCGCGAGGTCCAGGAGTTGCTCGGAAAACTGAAGCCCAACGCCGAGGAACTGAAGCTCCTGGCGACACTCTCTCCCAAGCTCGAGCGGGCCGGGAGGCTGCTCGAGCACCTCCGCGAGGCCAGGGACATCACGCCCGAGACGGCCGCCCTGGCGGCGCGACTGGACCTCCTCGTTCCAGACAAGCTTTTACCGGAGAGTTTGAAGCTGGCCATACAGCTCAAGCCGGATTGTCTGGAGCTCCTGGGAGCTGCGATGCAGCGGGTGCAGTACCGTCTGCCCGCTGAGAAGGTTTACAACGCTCTGCAGGTTCCACTGGAATCTCCGCTGGACGAGCGCCTGGCGGTGTACGACAAGCTGTATCAGGCCGCCATTCCTCGCAAGTCACACGGAACGCCGCTGGGCACCTACGGCGGCGCCGAGGCCGCCGCCCAGGACTACACTCTCATCGCCGAGTCGATGCAGCCGGGGGAGACGCTGACGCAGGCGTTCGGGCGCTATGAGGGCCTCTTTGCGGAGCTGGCCAAGAACAACGACATCTACTCGATGAACTTCGACGACGCCAGAGACCTCCAGCTCTTGCACGGGGACCGGACCGAGCGCTATCTCAAGTACCGCGCTCTCTGTCTCCCTGGAATCTCAGGCAACGTGGATGCGAAGATGCTGCTGGAAGCGGAGTTCGCCGCTCCTGGAAGGCGTGAGGCTATCGATACCTTACTGGCCGCCGGAGTTTCCGTGTCCGATACGCGCCGCGACCTGGATCTCTTCGACGTCGCCCCCGATCCGGAGCGGGTTAAGCTCCTCGTATACTGCCATAAGGCGATGCAGGGCGAGTTAGCCGGTGGGATGGCCGCTCAGGAGGCCTTCAAGCTTTTGGAGGAGGCCGGGCCCGAGCGCGCATCCGTCCAGGCGTACTACGAGCAGCAGCTGGCTTTGCAGCCGAAGAGGCGGAGCGGCCTGACCAGTGACCTCCTCTGCTGCTGGCGCCAGCGGCAGCCTGACGAGAGCCTGCAGCAGACGCACCAGCGCCTCCAGCAGTTGGACATAGGCGATGAGTACGCTCGACGCGCGCTCTTTGAAGCGTTGGGAGCGCGGGGCACGCCGCAGAACTTGATTCTGATGAGCCAGTGCTACGCCTTTACGGATTGGAAGCGGGACGAAGCCAGGCAGTTGTTTGACCAGTTGGAGGGAAGGGCCGACGGCCCGCTCACGCTGGCCGGCCGGGGCGAGGTGACGGGCCCCTACGGCGATCGCATGAAGCGAGTGCGCGAGCAACTGGACCCGGAGCGCCCGGGTCTGGAATGGCGTGGCCAGCAATACTGCCGTTTCCGCGCGCTCGGGTTGGACCCGCTGGAAGCGCTGGCCTGGTCGGAGCAGCCCGAGAAGCTGGACGGCCTGCGCCAGTTCCGCAAAGAGGTGTATTCCAAGCAGACCAGGACCGCGCTGGAAGCCTATGATTGGCTGCACGCCGAGGGCCCCGAGCGGGTCGTGCACCGGCGCAAAGTCCTGGATGGCTTTCTGAGCTCCAATAAGCCTCTGGAGGAGGCGCTACAAGCCTGCCACGGCGAAGAGGCGCGCCTGATGCTGAGCAGTCCGCCTTCAGTGAGCAGCATCAAGAACCTTGGGGACGCCATCCAGATCGGTCCCGTGCGCCTCAAGAGGAGAGCATGACGACCACCGCCTCTCACCAGATCGACAGCCTGCAGCCGAGGAGAGCCTGTTCCTAAGTCCTGGAGCAGGCGACCTGCCTCCGATACACTTTGGATACAATCAGGCCCCTGGAGGATACTCCCTTCGCTTAAGCTCGAGCCATGCGAGCCCAACTGATCCTCCTCGTCCTGTTGCTGGCTGCAATGTGGCCCACCACCCCCCAGGTAGAAGCCATCTCCGGGGCCAGTGTCGACTTCTGGCTCGAGGGCGACTATCGCTACTGCGAGTCGAACGGTCTGCCTGACCACACTCCAGGCCAGTTTCCCAACCAGGGGAACCCCAACACGATCCGTCCCCAGCGCCTGTTCTACCGCATGCCCGCGCGGCCGGTGCGGCTCCTGTCTCCCATCCCCAGCGCCCCCATGCGCTTCGGGGTGGCACTCAACGGCGTGCCCTTCGACCCGGGTACCGCCGAGCGCTATCAGGGATGGCGTTACGAGGCCATCGGGGGCTCCCTCGACCTGGGGCTGGACAAGCACCACGCTCACGTCCAGCCGACCGGGTCCTACCACTACCACGGCATGCCTGTGGGTCTGATCCAGCGAGTGGGCAGCGGGACGCGCATGACGCTGGTGGGCTACGCGGCCGATGGCTTCCCCGTCTACAACGACCGCGAGCTCGACGGGCGCAAGCTGCGCAGCTCGTTCAAGCTCAGGCCGGGTCTGCGGCCAGGCATCGGGGGGAAGTACGATGGCACCTTCACCGAGGACTACGAATGGCAGGAGGGCGAGCTGGACCTGTGCAACGGGCACTGGGGACGCACTCCCGAGCACAAGGACGGGACCTACCACTACCACCTGACCGAGAATTTCCCGTTCGTGCCGCGCTGGTTCGCGGGGGCGCCCGATCCGAGCTTCGCCAGGAGGTAAGGTGGGCTTTTCATCCCTGTCCGGACGTGGGCGCATCCTGGTGGCCGAGGACGAGCCCGAGCTGCGCGAGCTGATCCGCCGCTATCTCGAGGAGGAGGGCTTCGAGGTGCTGACCGCCGAGGACGGCCTCAAAGCGCTCGAGCTGGTGGGCAAGGAGGTGGACCTGGTGGTGCTCGACCTGCTCATGCCCAATCTGGACGGGCTCGAGGTGGTACGCCGCCTGCGGGCCTTCAGCGCCATCCCGATTCTAATCGTGTCGGCCCGCGGCGAGGGCTCCGACCGGGTGATCGGCCTGGAGCTGGGGGCCGACGACTACCTCACCAAGCCCTTCATGCCGCGCGAGCTGGTAGCTCGCGTGAAGGCACTCTTGCGCCGATCCCGCTTGCCTGCGGCCAGCACCGCCAAGGTGGGCTCGCTCTTGCTCGACACCGAGAATCGCCGGGTGACGCTGGACGGCGAGCTGCTCGAGCTGACTCCCATCGAGTACGAGCTGTTGCGCGTGCTGGCCGGGGCCACGGGCAAGAACTTTACCCGTGAGGAGCTGCTCGACCGGGTCTGGGGCCCTGAATACCTGGGCGATACCCGGCGGGTCGATCTGTGCGTAAGCCGTTTGCGGGCCAAGCTGAACCGGCCGGGGCGCCCGGCGCCCATCCGCTCGGTGTGGGGCGTGGGCTACCGCTACGATCCGTGAGCCTCTGGCTGCGTCTGGCCCTGAGCTACCTGGCCGTCGTGGCGCTGTTCTTCGGCATCCTGGCTCTGGCGCGCCCCTCGCTGGCCCCGCGCCCGCGTCCGCCCCACACGGTGCTCGAGGACCTGCGTGCCAACCCTGAAACTCCACTCCCGGCCGGTTCGAGAAGAACCGTGTATCCCGCTGAGGGGACTCCCAGGGCCCTGCAGGGACAGCTGGTGGACGTGAGCCCCGAGCAGCTGGCCGAGGCCCGTCAGGGGAAGCTGGTGGTGGCCGACCTGCCCGAGGAAGGCGGGTTCACCGGTCTGGTGATGCTCTCGGGTGGGGAGGTGCTGGCCCTGATGGCGCCACCCCCCCCGTTCCGGCCGGCCGAGTTCGAGCAGATGGTGCGAATGGGTTACCTGCGGGCCGGCCTGCTGGCAGCTGTCATCTGCGTTCTTGTGGGCCTGGCCTTCAGCCGGGCTTTCACCCGGCCCTTGCGCCGTCTGGCGGCGGCCACGGAGGAGTTCGGGCCCGAGAATCTGACCTACCGCATCCCTGAGCACGGCCCCACAGAGCTGGCCGAGTTGAGCCGCTCCTTCAACCGCATGGCTGACCGGCTGCAGCACTCGGTAGAGACCCTGCGCGACTCGGAGGCCGCTCGGCGTGAGTTTCTGGGGGATGTCTCGCACAACCTGATGACTCCCCTGGCGGCCTCGATGGGCTGGGTGCAGGCCATGCTCGACGGCCTGACCCGCAGCCCCGAGGAAGAGCGCCGCCACCTCGAGCGCATCCAGCGCGAGCTGACCTTCGTATCTCGCAGCGTGCGCCGGCTGCTTGAGCTCTCGCGCTGGGAGCAGAGCGACCCCGAACTGCGCTTTGAGACCTTCAAGCTGGTGGATCCTCTGATGGAAGTGGTGGAGACGCTGGAGGAGCAGGCAGCCGCCCGCAACGTGCAGCTTTCCTTCCAGGGTCTGGATTCTCGCTGGCAGGTGGAGGGAGACCGTGGTCGGGTGCGCGAGCTCTTGCAGATCTTGCTGGAGAACGCCGTGTTGCACGCGGGGGGTGACGTCACCGTGCGCCTGCTGGCCGAGCAGAAGGCCGGTCGGGTGTGGTTGACCATTGCCGACAACGGTTTCGGGATACCGGCCGAGGATCTACCCTTCGTGCGCAAGGGTTTTCGCCGCTCGTCGGGACGCAACACCGGGTTGGGGCTGGCCATCGCCGATCGGCTCGCGCGCTCGCACGGAGGGGTCCTCGAGCTGGAAAGCGAGACGGGCAAGGGAACGACGGTGCGCTTCAGTCTTCCGGCAGCGGAATCGGAAACATCCGGTTCACAAAGTTAACAAGTGTTCACAAAATGTCTACTTCGGGATGGGCCTGGACAGGGCTTCTCCTGTATATCCTGACCTCAGAGCAAAAAGTAAAGGGAGGTCACCAGATGATCAACGCCTTGAGTTCCGTCGGACAAGCGGGTGGCGCGGGTGGAGCGACCAAAACGCGCGAAGCGGGTGCCTCGGGGAGTGAGGAGATCCTCGCGCTCCTCATGAAGCTCTTACAAGACAAGCAGAGTGAGGGGCCCCAGGCCGGCGGCTCCCAGGGCGGCGGCGGATGTGCCGGCGGCGCCTGCGGCAGCGGCGGCGGGGGTTGCAAAGGCGGCAGCTGCGGCAAGGCCTGCGGCGGAGCCTGCCGAGCCAAGAAGGTAGGTGGCTGACGCTGACACCAGACGCAGAGTTCTGCGTCTCAACCGAGAGGCCGGGCCACAAGGCCCGGCCTTCTTTGACCCGAGGAGGTTGGCATGGACGGACTGTTGTCAGCGCTGCAAGCAAACTGGGGAGGCTCGGGACCGGCCCTGCAAGATCCAGGGACTTTGAGCGGACTGCTCTCGCTGGTGCGCCTCTGGCAGGCCGGTGAGCTCGACCTGGAAGAGGTGCTCACCTCGCTTGAAGAGGTCACTCGCAACACCGCCGAGGCCATCCGGGAGACCAGAGCCGATCTCGAGGAGCCACTGGCCCAGGAGCTGGCTGAAGGCCTGGCTGAGTTGGAGGGCGTGTTTCTCGAGATCGAGAGCGAGCTGGCTTCGTTGCTGGAGTGCCTCGAGCATGAGCCGGGCTCGGTCGACCTGACCAACCTCACCAGCTGCCAGCAGCGGCTGAGCGAGTGCGCTCGCTTCTTGCAAGAGTGGGCCGAGGCTCCGGTGCCGCGCTGCCTGCGTTGCGGCTCGCGCGACGCCAGCATGCGCTGCCAGGCCTGCGGTCTGGACTGTCTGATCCCCGTGCCTCCCAGCGAGGAGGATGATGTCAGCGGGGCCTATCTCAGCCCTGAGTATTTGGAGCTCTACCGAGCCTATCGCGCTGTCATGGATGGGGAAGGTCCCCTGGCGCCGATGCTGGCCCGGCTGGGCCCGCTGGAGACCAGCCTGGCCCCCCTCGAGCGCCTGGCCCGCATGACCGGGTCGCCCATCCTGGGCGAGGTGGAGCGCAGCCTGAACGGCATCCAGCAGATGCGCCGGGTGACCTCCAGCCGGCTGGCCAGCGACCTGAGCCAGGGCTGGGAGCAGGTCTTTCAGGGTGCGCTCGGGCTCAAGAGCCTCATGCCCCAGCTGTTGCGCGAGCAGGGCCTGGAGGAAGAGGCCCGCCGACTCGAGCAGGACCAGCGCTCATCGGACGGCATCTCGCTCGGGTTGCGCTGACTCCCGCCCCGCCCGCGGCCCCGCTCGGCCGCGGACGGGCGGAAGACTGTCGACCGCTCGCTGAGTTTACTTGAAGAGCGGCCCCAGCAGAGGGGCCAGAACCGCCTTCTTGTCGGCGATGACCGTCTGCCAGTCGTCCTGCAAGAGACCGCCTGTGTCGGTCGAGTTCGGGTTCCAGGACCAGTAGGTGAAGCTGATCCCGTTGCTCTGCATGTAGCCCGTCAGGGTGGTCAGCCACTGCCGGTCGAGCTGGGTCTGATAGCGGGTGCCGAACTCACCCACCAGCACGGGGGCAAGGTTCTGCTTGACCAGGTAACCCCAGCATTCATCCCACAGAGGAGCCAGGTTGTTGGGGTATCCGGACTGGCTGAACCAGACCTGGTTGTAGACCGAGGCCGGATAGTCGTGGGTGGAGTACACCACCCGCCTGGGTACGTTGAGCACGACCGGATGGCTGCCGGCCGCCTTCAGGTTGCCGCCCCACCAGTAGTTGCGTCCCCCGGCCGTCTCCACGCCCTCCACGATGATCAGGAGATTGGGATTGACGGCCAGGATCCGATTTCCGGCCCTCTGGGCGGCCAGTCGCCAGTCGGTGGCCAGGTTGCCCGATCCCCAGCTGGCCTGACCGTGCGGCTCATTGTGGAGGTCGAAGCCGATCACGGTAGGGTTGCCCTGGTAGCGTCGGGCCAGCATCTCGAAGTCACTGATCCAGCGCTCCTCGGAGATGGCCGAGGTATACCACAGCTCGCTCTGGCTGTCCCCGGTCGGGCGATGGCGGTCCAGGATGACCTTCATTCCGTGGTACTGAGCCCGAGCGATGATGCGATCCATGATCTCCAGTGAGCTCTTGCCCACCAGATCGGGGTTGAGGGCGTAGTTGATGGTGCCGGGCCGGCTGGAAGCGTCCAGCATCTGGTTGCAGAAGGGCAGTCGGATGCAGTTGTAGCCCTCCTGAGCCATCTGGTCGACCATGGAGTTGAGCGAGCGCGCCCACAGTCCGTGCGGGCCAAAGTCGCTGGTTTCCAGTCCGAACCAGTTGACCCCGGTCAGCCGCACGGTGCGACCCTGCTCATCCACGATGCGGGCGCCATCGGTGTGGAAATACCCCGCTCCGACCGCCGCCCCACCGGTGGTGGTTCCCCCGGTGGTGCCGCCCGAGGTCGTGCCCCCGGTGGTGGTTCCCCCGGTGGTGCCGCCCGAGGTCGTGCCTCCGGTGGTCGTTCCTCCGGTGATGCCGCCCGAGGTCGTGCCTCCGGTGGTGGTTCCTCCGGTGGCTCCCACCAGACTCACTCCCAGAGAGCTCACCCCACCAGGGGTGCCCTGGAATCCGAAGCTGACGGAGCTTCCGGCTTTGACCACGCGGTTGTACTCCACCGACCCGAATCGGTAGACGCTGCCTGTGCGGCTGATCGACCGGGCGTTCCAGCTGTTGGTCACGGTGCCCGCGAAGGTCACGTCCACCTGCCAGTCCAGCAAGTCGGCAGGCCCGGGATTGATGATCTCCACCGTGCCCACGAAGCCCGATCCCCAGTCGTCGTCGGTACGCCAGCGCACGGTGGGGGTCGTTCCCGTCCCACCCGTGCTCGACGTGCCACCGGTCGTGCCCCCGGAAGTCGTGCCGCCCGTGCTGCCGCTCGTTGTGCCACCGGTCGTGCCCCCGGAAGTCGAGCCGCCCGTGGTTCCGCTCGTCGTCGTGCCACCCGTGGTCGTGGTGGATGGGGTGTCACCTGTCAGCCGGTAGTTGCCGGGGGCCGCCAGGTTCCCCGGGGTTCCCTGGAAGCCGAACCTGACCGTCCCCCTCGGCTCGATCCAGGCATTGTAGCTTTCTCCCCGCACGACCACGCGCTGGCCCTGGCGAGAGACGATGCGACCGTTCCACATCGCGCTGATCGCGTGGTTGAAGTCGAAGGCCAGTCTCCAGTTGTTGATGCGCTGGTCAGTCAGGTTGGCGATCTCGATTTCGGCCACATAGCCCTGGCCCCAGTCCGAGCCGGGCTTGAAGCTCACCCGATACTCCGCGCCCGCTAAAACACGGAGTTGCTCTGATTGTGTTGACTGGGAGGCCCCGGTCACGGTAGGATCCACACCACCCCCGCCCTCAGCGATCGACTCGGGCCCAGCGCCCGAGCAGCCGATCAGCCAGAGGCACACGATCAGAGACCAGATGCGCACGAGTGCGTACCTCTCTTTCTGAGCCTGTGAAGGCAGGATGCCCTCAAGACCGGACGGGGCCCGCCAGGAGTTCCCCGGTCGCCGAGGAATCTCGCCCAACTTCCCTGGAGGTCGTTTCAGTTGCTTAACCTGCGTTGCATCCTGGTGATCCTCTGTCTCACGCTGGCGGGCCTGGCTCAGGACCAGCGCCAGATCCTCTTGCTGCCGGTGGCCATGCTGGGCGACTACCAGCCTGGTTCGGGTCAGGAGTTCACTCAGGACCTGATCACCGACACCGCCCGCATGGCTCCCAACGCCAAGCTGGTTCTGGCTCGCCCCGCTGACCTGGCGGGCTTGCAGTATCAGGCCCAGGACCAGCCCCCCAGCAGCGAGGAGGCGGCTCGCCTGTGCTCGGCATACTCCACCACCAACGCGGTCTGGCTGCAGTGTCGCTTCACTCCGGAGTATCAGCCCCCGGTCGGGGGGCAGCCCGGAGTGCTGACCGTGGCAGGAGGCGCTCGTTTCTGGGCATTTCGGGCCTCGGACCGCAAGGTGGTCATCGACCAGCCGCTCTCGGTGGTGCGCAGCACGGTGGTTCCTGTGGGCACCGACGATGCCACTCTGGCCGGCCTGACCCAGAAGCTCAACAGCCAGTGCATGAACCAGCTGGCCCAGCAGGTCATCACCGTGGCCCAGCAGCAGTCAGCCCAACAGCGGACGGCCCGCTGGGGAGCCCCCGACCCGGCCGCCACCGGCTTCAGTGCCGCGTATCAGGCCATGGCCGCCAGCATCCAGCGTTACCAGCAGGACGTGAATGAGGGCGACCTGATCGGCACCACCGATACCCAGCGCCAATGCCTGACCAACTGGCGCGCTCTGAGCGCCAACGACCAGGCGCTGATCGAGAAGAACTATCCCGGCACCACCCAGTGGATGGAGGGCGGCGTTTACTACGACGTGGGCTACCCCTACTACTATGGCGGCCGGCGCCGATAGGGTTCCGGCCGGGCCCTCTTCTTCAAAAAGTCACAGGAAATTGATCGGCACGGCTGTTGCGGCCGGGTCATGAGCAAGCGAGGAGGCTCCCATGGAAACGGCCCTTTTGGAAACCCACAAAGACCAGCTCGAACCCATTCCCCAGCCCCCCAAGCGCCTGTTGGTGGGCAACTTGAACGAGCTGACCTCCGGCCCCACGCCCTTCGAAGCGATGTGCCGACTGGCCGACGAATATGGCCCCCTGTTTCAGCTGGAGGTCGGGGGCAATCGCATCATCATCGCCTCCAGCTTCGAGCTGGCAGACGAGCTGTGTGACACCAAGCGCTTCGACAAAGGCATCGGGCCCGGCCTCAAGCAGGTGCGCATCCTCAATTCAGAAGGACTTTTCTCGTCCTATACCCACGAGGCCCACTGGCGCAAAGCCCACAACATCCTGTTGCCCAACTTCTCGCATGCGGCCATGAAGCGTTACGTCCCGGCCATGCTCGACATGGCCAACCAGCTGGTCGAGAAATGGGAACTTGCCGCGGCCGAGGGCCACGAGGTCAACGTGCCCGAAGACATGACCCGGCTCACCCTGGATACCATCGGTTTGTGCGGGTTCGACTATCGCTTCGACTCCTTCAAGCACGATCAGCCCCACCCGTTCGTGCAGGCCATGATGAATTTCCTCAGTGCCATGCAGGAAAACGCTCGGCGTCCCGCCCTGGTGAACAAGATGATGGTGCTCAAACAGCGCCAGCTTCGCAAGGACAGCCAGTTCATCAACTCCTACGTGGACAACATCGTGGCTGAGCGCAAGAAACAGCCCGATCAGTCCGGCAAGAACGACCTGTTGAGCTTCATGCTCAACGGGGTCGATCGCGAGTCGGGCGAGAAACTGACCGACAGCGTCATCCGGGCCAACATCGTCACCTTCTTGATCGCCGGCCACGAGACCACCAGCGGTCTGTTGTCCTTCGCCATCTACGAGCTCTTGCGCCATCCCGCGGTGCTGGCCAAAGCTTATCAGGAGGTGGATCGGGTTCTGGGGCCCCAGCCAGATTTCACCCAGATTCATGAGCTGCAGTACATCCTGCAGATCTTGAAGGAAACGTTGCGATTCTGGCCCACCGCCCCGGTCTTCTCGCTGACCCCCTACGAGGACACGGTGATCGGCGGGAAGTACTTCATTCCCAGGGGCCAGCCCGTGCAGTTGCTGCTGACCAAAGTGCACCGAGACCCCAAGATCTGGGGTCCCCACGCCAACGAGTTCAATCCCGACAACTTCGCTCCTGAGCTGGAGGAGAAGCGCCCCGCCAACGCCTTCAAAGCCTTCGGCAACGGTCAGCGAGCCTGCATCGGGCGTCAGTTCGCCCTGCAGGAGGCCATGCTGGTGCTGGGCATGCTGCTGTCCCGCTTCAAGTTCGTTGACTTCGAGCACTACCAGATGCACCTCAAGCAGAGCCTGACCATCAAGCCGGGCGACTTCAAGATCAAACTCGAGCGGCGTCCCGAGCGAAAGAGCGTAACCCCGGTCAAGCAGGCCGAGCAGCCCGAGACGCCGGTGGAGAAGCCGGTGGCGGTGGCGGCCCACAACACCCCCCTGCTGGTGCTCTTCGGCTCCAACATGGGCTCGGCCGAGGCTTTCGCTCACCTGGTGGGCGAGGACGGCGGCGACCGGGGATACCGGGCCACCGTGGCCAGCCTGGACGAGTACGTCGGCAAGCTCCCCACCGAGGGCGTGGTGCTGATCGTGACCTCCACCTACAACGGCCAACCGCCCGACAACGCGGTTCATTTCGTGGAATGGCTCAAGGGCGAGCAGAAGTCCCTCAAAGGCGTGCGCTACGCCGTGATGGGCTGCGGTAATCGCGACTGGGCCAGCTCGTTTCAGGCTGTTCCCAAGCTGATCGACAGCCGGCTGGAGGAGCTGGGAGCCGAGCGAGTGCTGGCCCGAGGAGAAGCCGACGCGCGGGGCGACTTCGATGGGCAGTTTCAGAAGTGGTATCGACCCGTGTGGACCTCGCTGGCCGAGAAACTGGGGCTGGATCAGGCCTCGGCCGCCGCGCAAGCGCGGGGCGACCAGTATGAGGTCGAGTTCCTGGAGGAGCCGCGCGACAATCCCTTCGTGGCTTCGTTTGGAGCCCGTCCCATGACCGTGGTCGAGAATCATCCCCTGTACCAAGGCGAGCGCAGCGCCCGCCATATCGAGCTGGTGCTGCCCGAAGGGGTGGACTACCAGCCCGGGGACCATCTGGGGGTGATCCCCCGCAACGCCGACAGCCTGGTCAAGCGGGTGGCCGATCGTTTTCGGATCGATCCCAAGGCCCGCCTGCGCATCAAGCAGAAGGCGGGCTCGCGCACGGTGCTGCCGGTGGACCGGGTGGTTTCGTTAAGCCATCTTCTGAGTGAGTACGTCGAGCTGCAGGACGTGGCCACCCGGGCCCAGCTCGAAGCTCTGGCAGCCCACACCGAGTGCCCTCCTTCCAAACTCGCCCTCAAGGCCCTGGCGGCCGAGGACGCGGCTTACGATGAGGGGGTGCGACAGAAAGGCCGCTCGGTGCTCGACCTGCTGGAAGAGCATCGCTCCGTGGAGCTACCCTTCAACGTCTTCCTGGAGATGTTGCCGCCGCTCCGGCCGCGCTACTACTCCATCTCCTCCTCGCCCCAGGCGGGCGACCGTATCTTGAGCCTCACCGTGGGCGTGCTCGATCAGCCGGCCCGCAGCGGCCACGGGCGCTTCCAGGGGGCTTGCTCCAACTACCTGGCCCGTACCCCCAGAGGACAGACGGTGTATGCTTTCGTCCGGGCCAACCCGGCTTTTCACATGCCCGAGTCGCCGGCCACGCCCCTCCTGATGGTGGGCCCCGGCACAGGTCTGGCCGCCTTCCGGGGCTTCCTGCAGGAGCGAGCCGTGCAGAAGGCCCAGGGGCAGGAGCTGGGCCCGGCTCTGCTCTTCTTTGGCTGCCGCCATCCCGAGCAGGATTTTCTTTACCAGGATGAGCTCGAGGAGTACGCCCGCGAGGGGATCAACGAACTGGTAGTGGCCTACTCGCGGGTGGATCCCAACCGTAAGGTCTACGTGCAACACAAGCTGGCCGAGATGAAGGAGCGGGTGTGGGAGCTCTTGCAGCAGGGAGGCGTGATCTATGTGTGTGGCGACGCGGCCCACATGGCTCCCGACGTGCGCTCCGCCCTGGCCGCGCTGTACCGGGAGAAGACCGGCCAGGGCGAGGCCGAGGCGGAGAAGTGGCTGCAGGAGCTGGCGGCTTCCAACCGTTACCGGCTGGACGTCTGGGCTGCGAGCTAAAATGCTCGCCTTTAGACCCGCTCGATCAGCCGGCGGGCCGCCTGCAGGATGGCCTCGGGACCTGTCTCGAGCAGGCAGTCGACGCTGCTGAGCCAGCCCGCCTCGCTGCAGGCGGCCACCAGCTCGCCCGGCCAGCAGAGCCCCAACGCTCCCACTGTCAGCAGGCGCCCGTCCGAGCGGCGCAGCGAGTCTTCCCAGGCGGTCAGCCGCAGGGGTTGCAGCTCGACCGGCACCAGCAGCTCGCAGCCCGGCAGGTGGGCCAGAAGCGCAATGCATGTGGCTGCATCCGGTCCGGTGCAGCTGAGCGTCAGTGAGGGAGGGCCGGGCGCGCGGATCAGCCGGGTAGGGTAGGGGAAGGGCTCGGCGCAGCTGTCCAGGCCCAGCTCGAGCTGCAGCGGCTGCTCGAGCAGCTCGGGGGGCTCGTAGAGCACCACCGTCTGCTCGTCCTCGCGGGCGGCCGTCAGCAGGATCGACTCGGCATCGTGCAGCGGGCTCAGGCAGAGCACCCGCACTTGAGGCAGCCCGGCCAGCGCTCCCAGGGCGGCCAGTTGGGAGGTGCGCACCACCAGCCTGCCCGGACCCTCGCCCAGGGCTCGCAGCAATCGATCGAGGGGATCGCGAGGGCGAACGACAGGCGCCGCCAGCACGTCCAGGTGCACCACCAGCGTTCGCGTGCTTTCGCGCAGACTGGCCTCGGCTCGAGCCAGACCCGCCCGAAGCGGCTCGCCATGCGCGCTGGTTCCAGGAACCTGGTTCAAAGTCTCCTCCCGAAACGAAGAATCCCCCGCCGGGGCGGGGGATTCTCGATCGATAGCCCCGCCGGGAGAAACTACTTCTTCTTGAGCATCTTCTCGGCGTTCTTGGTCCACACCGAGGGACCGCCCTGGTCGTAGCCGTACTGGCCCAGCACGTCCCCCTTGGCGTTCACGAACAGAATGGTGGGGTAGCCCTCGATCCCGTACTTCTCCGACAGAGCCGCATTCTGCTTCTTCAGCTCGGCGCTCTGGGGCTTGCTCTGGGGAAAGTCGATCTCCAGCAGGACCACGTTCTTCTTGGCCCAGGCCGCGAATTCCGGTGTATCGAAGACCTCTTTCTTCAGCTTGATGCACCAGCCGCACCAGTCGCTGCCGGTGAAGTCGATCAGGATCGGTTTACCCGACTTCTTGGACTGCTTGGCCGCTTCGTCCCAGGAGGTCAGCCAGTCTCCCTCGGCGCGCGCGGTGGCGCCCAAGAGCAAGCTCAGGCTCAAGGTCAGGACTATGACAGACAGCTTGCGCATACGTTTTGTATCGTCTCCTTTGGTTGTTCCGGCCTTCGTTTTCGGCACCTTGGGTCGGCCCCCTGTTCAACCGGCGGGGGGTCGAAGAGTTTCGCCCTGAAGTCAGACCTGAACCTGGACCTTGCCGTTCTCGACTCGGGTGGGGTAGGCGCGCACACACTCGCCCGGAATGTCCAGGCACTCGCCGGTGTCGACGTTGAACTGCCAACCGTGCCAGGGGCAGCTCACGACCCCCCCGCCGTCCAGATCGCCCTCGCCCAGCGGCCCTCCCTGGTGACAGCACTCGTCATCCAGAGCCTTCACCTGGCCACCGTGCAGAAACAGCGCGTAAACGTGGCCGTCGGGCCCCTTGATGCTTTTGCCCTGGCCTTCGGTCAGCTGATCCAGGGCCACCAGCTCAATCCACTCACTCATAGCGGGCCACGCGTTCGCAGCCGGAGCGCGGCCTCCCTGCCGGAACCTTGCTCCCGCGGTTGCTCGGGTCCGCCGGGGCCGAAAAGAGGAGTTCTGGCGCCTCTGGCAAAGGCCTCGACCAGCACAATAGTTGAGAAAAATTCTATGTCGGGGGCTCCCACAATGGTTCACAACGTCGTCGCCACAACCTTTTACAAGCTCGAGTGCAACTGCTACCAGTGCAGCCGGCCGCTCGAGTGCTCGGTGTGCGATCTTCTCGAAGAGAATCCGTGGAAACTGGTCCCCGAGGAGCTGCGTCGGTTGCGCGACGAGCTTGTCTGCGAGCAGCTGGCCGGATCGGCCGGAGAAACAGGGGCGGCCGTTTGCCCCAACTGCGATCTGTTGGTAGGCTGCCACCATTGCCGGCTGGAGGCCCCGGTCCACCTGGAGCAGGTGGACGAGCGGGCCAGGCGGCGTCGGCCCGGTCGGTCGGCCGCCTGAGTTCCGGCGGCTCAGCCTTTGAGCAGGCCCATCTTGCGCAGGTCGACCAGCAGCTGGGTCGGGCTGGAGAAGAGCACCGCCTGCCAGCCCGCTGAGCGGGCCCCTTCGCAATTGTCCTCCCGATCGTCCACCAGCAGGCACTGCTTGGGCTTGAGCTTGGCCAGCTGAGCGGCCAGCTTGTAGATCTCCTTCTCAGGCTTGCGCAGACCCACCTGACAGGAGAGCACACAGGGTCGAAAAGGCTGGTAAGCCCCCAGATCGTGCAACACCTTGACGTGGTCGATGATGGTGTTGCTCAGGGCCGCAACCGTGTAACCACGCTTGCTGAGGTTCCAGCAGAAGGTGAGCATGTCCTCATCCAGTTTAGCGGTGGCCCGCATGGTGTCGCGCCACAGCCAGCGACATTCGTCCCCTTCGGGCGGACGGCCCTGGCCCGCTCGCCACAGGTTCTCGCCCACCTGCTTCCAGAACTTCTGCGTGTCGATCTTGCCCCGCTCGAGCTCAGGGACCAGGGCCAGCACCTCGCGTCGGACGGCGGTCGGGCTGCTCTGCAGAAGGCCAGCTCCGACCAGCATCCAGCGATCCATGTCGGCATGCACGATCACGCCCCCAATGTCGAAGAAGAAGCCCTTGACGCTGCTCACCGGGCCTCTCTTTGCCGGCCCGAGGCAGGATCCTGGCGGCTGCGACAGAACGCGCGCTGGTGCGTTACGAGCTGGAGGTCGATCAGGTCCCCTGTACGGTCGAGATCGCCACGGGTCAGGTGCGGCTGAATGGCCGCGAGCTGCACGTGGACGACCGTCCCGGCCACCTGCTGCTTGGCACCCGCTCGGTGGCCTACCAGGTGGTGCGCAACCCGGATGGCACCCCTCGGGCCGTGGTCCTGCTCGGCAAGGTGATCCCCGTGCGCTACCTGCGCGAGGGACAGAGCCGCCAGCGGCGCGAGGGGGCCAGCGACGGAACGGTGAAAGCCCCGATGAATGGAGTGGTGGTCCGGATGCTCGCTCATGCTGGCGAGGCTGTGAAAGCCGGCCAGGTGGTGCTGGTGCTGGAAGCCATGAAGATGGAGAACGAGGTCGCCGCGCCGGTGGCCGGCCGGCTCACCGAGGTGGCTGTCCAGGCTGGCCAGACGGTCAACCCCGGCGAGCCGCTCTTTACGGTAGGAAAGGATTGAACAGACCATGGCAGTCGATGTAGCCCGCTATCCCGAGCCCCAGCTCAGTCCGAGGGTGAAGCCCCGCCGATCCCGCCCCGACCTGGCCCAGCCGGTCATCGTGTCGGCCGTGCGGACGCCTATCGGGCGCTTTCTGGGGGGACTGTCCGAGTTGACCGCTCCGCGGCTGGGGTCGGTGGCTATCCAGGCGGCCCTGCAGAAGGCGGGTCTTTCCAGCGACCAGGTGGACGAGGTCATCATGGGCAATGTGCTGGGCGCCGGCGTGGGTCAGAATCCCGCCCGCCAGGCCACGATCCTGGCCGGATTGGACAGCTCCACCCCGGCCATGACCATCAACAAGGTCTGTGCCTCGGGTCTGAAAGCCATCGTGCTGGCCAGTCAGGCCATCCGTTGCGGGGATGCCGAGGTGGTCGTCGCGGGTGGCATGGAGTCGATGTCGAAGGCCCCCTACCTGCTTGACCGGGCCCGCACCGGCTATCGACTCGGACACGGACAACTGCTCGACTCGATGATCTGTGACGGCCTCTGGGACTGCTACTACGATTTCCACATGGGCAACACCGGCGAGCTGGTGGCGGAGCGCTACCGTCTGAGCCGCTCCGAGCAGGACGAATACGCTTACCACAGTCACCGCAAAGCGATCGAGGCCCAGAAGGCAGGTCGGTTCGAGGCTGAGATCGTGCCGGTGGAGGTGCCCGGCAAGAAAGAGCCTACCCGGGTGGTGAGTGACGAGTCGCCGCGGCCGGATACCAGCCCCGAGACCCTGGCCAAGCTCAAGCCCGCTTTCGTGCAGGGAGGCACGGTCACGGCTGGAAACGCCCCTTCCGTCAACGACGGGGCGGCCGCGCTGGTGGTGATGGCCGAGAGCCGGGCTCAGGAGCTGGGCCTCAAACCCCTGGCCCGGGTGCTGGACGCCTTCAGCTCGGGGGTGGACCCGGCCTGGGTGATGCTGACTCCGGTGCCGGCCGTACGCGGTCTCTTGGGGCGCAATCCCGATTGGAAGCTCAACGACTTCGATCTGATCGAGCTCAACGAGGCTTTCTCGGTGCAGGCCCTGGCCGTCCAGAAGGAGCTGAGCCTCGACCCCGCCCGGATCAACGTGAACGGGGGCGCCGTGGCGCTGGGTCATCCCATCGGAGCCTCGGGCGCACGGATCGTGGTCACCTTGCTGCACGCTCTGCAAGCACGCGGAGGCGGGCGTGGTCTGGCCACGCTCTGCCTGGGAGGCGGTAATGGCGTGGCGGTGGCTTTTGAAAGCGTGAGTTGAAGGAACCGGGCACGGCGAGAAGAACTAACGCCGCGCCCAAGCCGTGTTCTTTAATCTCTTCAAGAAGCCGCCGCCCGACCCGGGGGACGAGCCGGAGCCCAAGGCTTCGGCCGACCTGAGTTGGGCCGGCGAGGTGACGACCCCCCCGCCCCGGCCTCCCACCTCCTCGTTGCCCCCCGCCACTCTGCCCGAGTCGCGCCACCGCACCTCCCATCCAAATATCCCTGCCTTGCTGCGCGGCGGCCTGACGGTCAAGCTGGCCCCCGAGCGCCAGCCGGGCACTCCCCGCACCTGGGACTCGCGCATTGCTCGCCTGGACCAGGAAGGCTTCTGGGTGACCCAGGAAAAGGACCCCGATTCCTATCTGGTCAAGGAAGGAGATACCATGACCGTGGTGGTCGTGGAGCAAGGCGAGCGACACATCTTCGACTGTCCCGTGCTCCGCGTCGAGCATACTCCGGGCAACAACCGCCCCAACGAAGTGTTGCTTGCGCCCCCGGTCCAGAGGAACAAAGAGTTCTCCAGCAGCACGGGGCAGGGCAAGCGAAAGCACCTGCGCATTCAGGCCGACCTGCCCGGCGAGTGTCGCGAGGTGCGCCCCGACCACGAGTTGGGCCCACCGCTCAGCATTCACACCATCAATGTCAGCCTGAGCGGACTGGCGTTCAGCTGCAACCGCAACTTCGACACCACCCGGGAGGTGGAGATTCGCCTGCTGGCCTGGAAGTTTCCGCTCCACCTGCGGGCGACCGTGGTGCGCTCGATCCGTCAGCAGGATGGCACCTTTCTGGTCGCCATCCACTTCCCACCTGACATCTCGCCTATTACGCGCGACTTGATCTCTCAGTTCATCCTCGACAATCAGCGCTCGCGCTGAAGGATCTGGCCGGCGCGCAAAAGAAGAGCGGGCGCCCGTAAGGAGCTTTTTCCCATGCAAGTCGATACCGTCGCCGTCATCGGCTCGGGTACCATGGGCAGCGGCATCGCCCAGGTCTTCGCCCAGAGCGGCTATACCGTCCACCTCATCGACGCCTCCGAGGCCGCTCTCGAGCGGGCTCGCAAAGGCATTCAGGCCAGCCTGGACAAGCTGGTCTCCAAGGGAGTGTTGAGCGATGCCGCCGGCCCCCTGGGCCGCCTTCAGTTCACCCCCCACCTCAAGCAGGCTGCCGGAGCCCAGCTGGTGGTGGAGGCAGTCTTCGAGGATCCGGCCGTCAAGGAAGGCGTTTTTCGCGAACTGGCCGGAGTCTGCCCCCCCGAGACAGTGTTGGCCTCCAACACCTCCTCCATCTCCATCACCCGCCTGGCGGCCGCTTCCGGGCGCGCCGAACGGTTCATGGGGATGCACTTCATGAATCCTGTTCCGCTGATGAAGCTGGTGGAGCTGATTCCGGGAGAGCGCACGGCTCCCGAGGTGCGCAGCCTCGTGGTGGAGCTGTGCCACAAGCTTGGCAAGACGCCGGTGGAGTGCTCCGACTTCCCTGGCTTTCTCTCCAATCGCATCCTGATGCCCATGATCAACGAGGCGGTATTCTGCCTGATGGAGGGCGTGGGCGCTCCCGAAGCCATCGACACCGTGATGAAGCTGGGCATGAACCATCCGATGGGGCCGCTGGCCCTGGCCGACCTGATCGGCCTGGATGTCTGCCTGCACATCATGCAGGTGCTGCACGAGGGGCTGGGCGACAAATACCGTCCCTGCCCGCTGCTGCGTCGGATGGTCGAGGCTGGCAAGCTGGGCAAGAAGTCCGGCTGCGGTTTTTACGACTATGCCCCCAAACCCGTCACGGCTGGAGCCCCTGCATGAGAATCACCGCCTCCACTCCCACTCGCATCGATCTGGCCGGCGGCACGCTGGACCTCTATCCTCTCTTCTTGTTCGAGCCCCGCAGCCTGACTGTCAACGCCGGGATCAGCCTCCGCTCCCACGTGACACTGGAGGAGCTTCCTGGCACGAAGGTGCGCATCCGCTCGCAAGACTTCGATCGCCAGGTGGAGGCTGACAGCCCCGCCCAACTCGACCCGCACGGCGAGTTGGGCTTGCTCTCACTGGCGGTTCAGCACTATCTGCCCGGGGGCGGGGTGGCGGTGACCACGCGCAACACGGCTCCCCGCGGCTCGGGTCTGGGGGCCTCCTCCAGCCTGCTGATGGCCCTCTCGGCGGCGCTTTGCAAGAAGGCCGGTCGCGACCTCTCCCGCGAGGAGATCATCCGCATCGGCTCGGGCCTGGAGGCTCGCAGCCTGGGCATTCCAACCGGCTTGCAGGACTACTTCGGGGCCATGTTCGGCGGCTTCCAGGCGCTGCGCTTCGACGCCGAGGGTAGCCACCGCGAGAGCCTGGAGTTCTCGCCGGCCTTCTGGCAAGAGCTCGAGCAGGCGGTGGTCGTATCGTTCACGGGGGTGAGCCACTTCTCGGGCACCTCCAACTGGAACATGCTCAAGCGCTACATCGAGAAGGAAGGCGACACGGTGGCCCGCATGCGGGCAATCGCCGAGACGGCCTGGGAGTTGAAGGCCGCCCTGCAGGCTCAGGATCTGGCCCAGGTGGCCCGGGCGCTGGGGCGCGAGTGGGAGAACCGAAAGGGCCTGGCCGAGGGAGTGACCACCGCTGAGATCGATGCCATGATCGCCGTCGCCGCCGAGGCCGGGGCCCTGGCCTCGAAAATCTGCGGAGCCGGTGGAGGAGGATGCCTGCTGACACTGGCTCCTCCCAGCGCCAGGGCGGCCGTGACACAGGCTTTGACAGGGGCGGGGGCGCAGGTGATGGACGTCAAGCTCGACCCGCAGGGGCTCACGCTGGAGACCGACGTCCCATCGCCGGCGCATGGCTGACGACGCCGACGTCGAGCTCGACGAGCCAACCCTGGGCAATCGAAGCCTGTCGGTGGCGCTGGGCGTGCTGGTGGTGCTCTCGCTGCTCGTCCTGGGCTACTACTACCGGCGCCCGGCCGACAGCGAGGCGATCGTGCTGGCTTCGCCCTCCGCCCGCCCTTCGCCGAGCCCCTCGCGGCGAGAGTTGCCGCCCGTGCCCGAGCCATCGGGCACCATCAAGGTCTACGTGGCAGGCGAGGTCCGCAAGCCGGGAGTGGTGGCCCTGCCTGCCGGCAGTCGGGTGGAGGACGCCCTGGCCAAAGCCGGGGGCATGACCCCGCGGGCCGATCCTCTGGCCATCAACCTGGCCTCGCGGGTCAAGGACGAGCAGATGATCGTGGTGCCGGCTCGGGGCCAGGCGGACGCCTCCCCGGTCGAGGTGCAGCCCTCGATTGCCCCCGATCAGAACGAACCGCAAGCGCAGGGGCCCGGACCCGAGCCGGACCCCTCCGAAACGGCCGCCGAGCCGGGAGGCGAGCCCCCGGCTCCGCCCGAGTCATCCCCGCCTGCGCCGGGCCCCCAGTCTCAGACCGACTGGAGCCAGTACATCAACCAGAAGCCTTCCGACAGCGTGGCCAGGGTCAGCCTGAACAAAGGCACCCGCGGTGAGCTCGAGTCGGTGCCAGGCATCGGCCCGAGCTCGGCGGCAGCCATCCTGGAGTATCGCAAGAAGCAGCGCTTCACCTCGGTGGACGATCTGCTCAAAGTGCCCGGGATCAAGGAGAAGAAGCTCGAAGGGATTCGTCCCTACGTGGATCTCTGAGCCGCCAGGATGAGGGGACGAGGGCTTCGCGACGAAGTGGAATCAGTCGTTACCAGGACACCAGGAGGATGAGCGTGAGCAAGTATACCGGAATGCTGAAGAAGTCCGACCTCGAGGGCGGCGTATGGGTGTTCGTGACCGAGTCGGGCGAGCGATTTCACCTGACCGGGCTGGACGAGAAGTTGCTCAAAGATGGCCAGAAACTCGAACTGGAGGGCGACTTCGACTCCAACTCGATGGGCATCGGCATGATGGGGCCCACCCTGGCGGTGGCTCGGGCAAAGGCTCTCTGACCCTGCTCCAGAACTCGCCGGAGGCCTTTCAGGCGCAGCTGCGCGAGGGTCACTACAACGAGTTGCGAGTGGCCCTGCTTTTCATGCTGCGCGGCTACCACAGCCAGATTCGCTTCACCAACGGACGCTACGACATCACCTTGATGCGAGCCGGTCAGGATGGCACGCGCTCGGTGGAGGTGAAGTGGGATAAACGAGCCTCCGAGTCGGGCAATCTCTACTTCGAAGTCGAGAACACCCGTCAGCAGAAGCCTTCCGGGGTGATGGCCACCACCGCCGACCTGTGGTGTCACGTGCTGGGGGAAGGCGAGCGAGGGCTGATTGTCAGTGTGGCCGCCTTACGTCGCTTTCTCAATGAGGGTTCCTGGCGTTCGGTGCACACCCGGGGCGCCGACTCCAACAGTCGAGGTCTTCTGGTCCCCTGGACAGCGGTCCAGGCCAGTCCAGACTTTCGCTCGGTGCGCTTGCCCACGGTAGAGGACTACTTCGGGGCTATCTTTCGGCAGGCCAGCTCCTGATGCGCTGGACTCGCACCTTCTTTGTCTACGGAGTGCTCTGGCTCACCGTCATCGTCATGGTCAAGGTAGGCTACCTGGTGTTGGCCAGCTGGCTGTTCGTGGAGGCGCAGGAAAGCCTGCCCAACTTCAGCCAGAAAGTGGAGAGCCTGCAGAAGACCTACCACGACGACCGCGAGGCGCAAGCCAGGGCCCTGTTCGAGGCGATGCAGCCCATCATCGAGCAAGAGGATTGGGTCAGCATCCGGCTGCTCCTGAGCCTGGCCGTCTTTGCTCCAGTGGGCTTCCTGGCCGGCCGGCTGAGCGGGGATCCGCGTTGGGCAGGCGGGCTCCCGGTGCTGTCGCTGATCCCACCCGACCCCTCCAACCCGGCTCTTTTGCAGGATTTTCCTGGCGTGCCGGGGCCTGAGTTGAGCCTTCTGGTCGCTCTCCTGGCGGTGCAGATGATCGCGGTCAGCCTGTTCGCCTGGGGCGGAGCAGTGATCTACTGGCGCAAGAAACGCGTACACCGCGACGAGGAGGATACCTTTCGTTAACAAGCTGGATCGCTTCGGCGTGCTAGATTCCGCTCGTGAGCAACGAACGCAGCAAATCCCAGCGCATCCCCACGGGCCTTTTGCCCTCGCGCCGCGGCAGCGGGCCTTCCAGCTTGCCTTCTCCAGGCCGCCTGACGATCGGTCGCCTGACCGGCGCTCCGCGTCTTCCTCGCAAGCCGTCCTCCCGCTACACTCCCGCGCGTTGACCTGTCTGAACGCGCGGGAGCGCAGACAATCTGTTGAACGGCGCCGCGCCAACTCCTGAAGCGTTCGACGCGCGGCGCCTTACCCTCCCGCGATTCCGAGCGCGTGCGTCATCAGGGCGAGGCCCAGCGCACCTCGAATCCGCGCAGCAACTGCGGGCTCTCCTCGCTCTGCTCCACCAGGCGGACCCAGGAGCCTTCCGGCCCCCGACGCAGGGCCGCCAGCCAGTGCTCTACCGCCTCGGGAGAGCCTTCGGCCCAGGCTTCCACGGTGCCCTCAGGTCGGTTCAGCACCCAGCCCATCAGTCCGAGTCGTCCGGCCTGGCTGCGCGTGAAGTAACGAAACCCCACCCCCTGAACGTCCCCGTGCACCACCACCCGAACCGCCCGCATGCCTCGGCCAATTTCGCATCGACGGTCCAACAGGCCTTCGTGTCACTGTAGAAACATCCGGGTAACACCTTCGACCCGGTCACCGGATAGGATGGTAGCGACCTGAGGGGCTGGTCGGTTTCCATGGGCCAGCCGAGAACGAAAGGGGTTCTATCAAAGTGAACGTCCAGATGACCGCCCATCGGCCCATTCCCGCCACCGGCGCTCCGCCTGCCCAGGCCCAGCAGCCGGCTCAGCCGCCCGCCGGCAAGCCCGATGTGGACGAGTTCCAGGCCAACAGCCCCAGCCGTCACGAGCGCACCTTCGAAACCATTTATAACGGCGTGGGCACTCTGGGCGCCCTGACAGACATCGCCGCCAAGACGGGCCAGGTTCTCAGTCTGGCTGGCCCGCTGGCCGGGTTCCAGGCCGGACCCCTGGCCGGATCGGCTGCCCTGGTGGCCGGCACCTTCGACATCGCCCGCGGCGCCTCGGCCGCCAAGCAGGCCGCCGTCAATCGCGACGGCCTGGGATCGCTGGCCGGCAGCCTGCAAGTGGTGCAGGGCCTGGCCACCTATGCCGCCGCCCTGGCCCCCGCCTTCGGAGGCCCGGGCGTTGCCAGCGCCGTCGCCGCCGGTGTGGCTGTGGCCGCCTGGGCCGGACGCAAGGGCGTGGCCGCCTACGCCAAAGCCCAGGCTGCGCGCGCCGGCGAGGAGAAAGAAGCTTCTTCTCCGTCCTCCCAGCCCGCCGCTCCCTCCAACCCTTCCGTTCCGGGCAGCTCGCCCCAGCCGTTGGCTCTGGCCTCGACCCCTTCGGGCTCGACGGGCCTTGCGACCGCTGGCATCGAAGAGGCTGATCGCAGCCGCAAGTTCGAGCAGAGCTTCGCCTTCGTCAACTCGGTGGACCAGTTCTTCCGCGGCATCGGCGGCATCGCTTCCTTTTGGAACGTCGCCGGCGGCGTCTTTTCCGGCAGCGCGAGCGGCGGACTGTTCGGCATCCCGGGCCTGGGCTTCATCGGCTCGGGCTACACCGTGGCCACGGGTGTGGCCATGACCAAGCACTCGGCCATCAACCGCAACATGGACGGCACCATCGACGGCGCTCTGCAGACCGTCGGCGGTCTGGCCGCGGTGGCTACCTGCTTGCTCGGTCCGGCCGGAATGGCCCGCATTCCCGCCATCGTGGCTGCCGGTGCCTTCGTGGCCCGCACAGCCTATCAGATCTACTCCACCTCCAAGCGGTTCGGTGACGGGGACGACAAAGAGAAGAAGAGCCTCCCTCTCATCGCCGCTCAGGCGGTCATGGACAAGGCCAACCCGTTCGCTGACTCGCGCGGGATGGAGAAGGCCGCCCTCTAGAACAGTGGGGGGGCTGTTCAAGCAGGCTGATCCGCGGAGCGTCCTGCCCCGGCTCTGCAAGCAGGCGCTGGAGACCGAGTCGGCCAGCACGCCCGCCATAGCCGAGGCGGCGGCCCGCGTTGGCCTGCCCGTGTCGGAGGCTCAGAAGGCAGCTCTGGACTATGAGCAGGCCAATGTGCTCTGGCTGGCTCTGATCCTGGAGAAGAAGGTCGACACCCGGGTGCTGGCCCCCCTGGCCATGCCTGCGACCGCCTCCGGCATCGACCTGATGAAAGACACGCCCCGCATCAACTGGTTGCGCAAGGGGGCTCGCTGGCTGTACGAGGCCAACGACGAGAAGGCTTTCGAGAAGCTTTGGGACATGGCCAGCGTGCCCTTTGAGTTCCCGCCCGACGGCGCATGGAGAGACTTCATCATGCAGTGGCTCATGCGCTTGTTCAACAACATCACCGATCTCGCTCCCGCGCCGCGTCGGCCGCTTCCGGTGGACATTCGCATCGAAACGGTGGGAAACAAGCTGGCGGCCCGTCTGTTCCCCGATCTGCCCCACCTGCCCGAGCGCGACAAGAAGGAGCTGAGCTCGGCCATCGGGGGCCCCATTCAGGCCATGCTGAAAGGCAAGATCAAGGTTTAGGCGCCAGAATGCGCCCGCAGTTGGGGCAGCGGTCCAGCTCATCTTTGGATAGTGCCCGCAGCTTGTGGTCGGGCAGTCCCATTTTGCAGCCCCCGCAGGTCCCTGACTCCACCGCCGCCACGGCGGTTCCCTTGGCGGCACGCAGCTTGGCGTAGAGGGCCACCGTGTGGTCGGGTAGACCGGCCACCAACTCGTTGCGAGTGCGACGCAGGCCCAGGAGGTTCTGGCGGATGACCTCCAGGCGCTGCCCGACCTCATGCTCGCGACTCTTGAGGTCTTGTTGAGCCTGCTCCACGCGGGCGAGTTGCTGGGCGCACTCGGCTTCGAGCAAGCCAACCTCGTCGAGCAGCTCGAGCAGCTCGGTCTCCAGTCGGTCTTTGTCGCTCTTGACGCCGGCGATCTCGGCTTCGAGCGCGGCCAGTTGGGTCGGGCTGGTCACCATACCGCCGTAGAGCTTCTGGTCCAGGGCCAGGGTCTTGCTCTCCAGGGCTCGTACATCTTGCTCGCCCTGCCGAAGCCGGTCTTGCAGCTGCTTGAGCCTCTTGACGCGAGCGGCCACCTCGTTTTGCTCGGCCTGCACCTGGGCCAGCGCACCGGCCACATCCAGCCCTCGCAGCTCTCTCTCGTATCGGTCGGCCTCCTGGTCGAGCCGCTCGAGCTCGAGCAGCCGGGCCGATAAGGTCATTCGCTCACCATCTCGGGCCGGATGATCCCGATGTAGGGCAGCTGGCGATAATGGTTGTTGTAGTCGAGCCCATAACCGATGACGAAATGGTCGTCGATGGTGAAGCCGAGATAGTCGATTTTCACCTCGACCTGACGCCGGGCCGGTTTCTCAAGCAGGGCGCAGACCTTCAGGCTGGCCGGTTTGCGCAGCGTGAGCGCGTTGAGGAGGTAATTCAGGGTCAGGCCCGTGTCCACGATGTCTTCCACCACCAGGACGTGGCGGTCTTCGATACGCTCTTCGAGGTCTTTGACGATCTTGACCACGCCCGAGCTCTTGGTGGAGGCGCCATAGGAAGAGATGCCCATGAAGTCGACCACCACGGGCACGTCCAGGGTGCGCATCAGGTCGGCCGTGAAGAGCATGGAGCCCTTGAGGATGCAGATCAGGGTCACCTCTTGCCCGGCGTGGTCGGCCGAGATCTGCTGACCCAACTCGCGAATGCGGCTCTGCAGGGTGTCGCTGTCGATCAGCACGCGCTGAACAGCCTCGTGCACGGTTCCCGACGGGCTCATCTGAGGTAGAGCGGCATCCAGGCCAGCAGCGAGGCCTGGCTCAGCACCAGGAAGGAGGCTGCCAGGGCCGAGCGGCGCCAGGACGATTCCAGGTTCTTCTGAAAACCGGCTGAGAGAAGCAGGAAGGAAACCAGCTGCAGCAACAAGACTGTGCCGTCTCGTCGGGTGAAGCCAACGGCTGCCAGCTGCTCGGGCCACAGGAACACGGCCGCGAAGCCCGTGACCAGGGCGAAGAAGGCGGCCAGATTGCACCACAGGGTGAACACTTTCCAGCTCATGGTGCCGGCTTGCTTCCTGGCGCAGCCCTGGTTTACCTGCTGTTTGTTAGAATATAATTCAAGCACGCTTTCAATGCCCTTTCAGCCCGCCCGGGCAGACTGCGAGGATGCAGCACAACCTTGTCTTGCTGGTCACGATCGCCACCTACGTGGGCGTGGCTGTGGGGCGCTGGCCGTGGCTGCGGGCCAATCGTGCCGCGATCGCTTTGTTCGGAGCGGCGGTCCTGCTGGGCTTGAACGCTATCACATTGGAGCAGGCCTTCGCGGCCCTGGATCTGTCCACGCTCACATTGCTGTTCTCGATGATGGTGCTCAACGCCAATCTTCGGCTGTGCGGTTTCTTTGGTTGGGTGGCCTCCAAAGTCATGCGTCTGGCGCGCGGGCCAAAGAGCTTGTTGGCGCTGATCCTGGCGACCTGCGCCGCTCTGAGCGCCCTCTTTCTCAACGACACGATCTGCCTGATGCTGACGCCGCTGGTGCTGGAGATCGCGCTGGCGGTGGGACGCGACCCGCGTCCCTACCTGGTGGCGGTGGCGCTCAGCGCTAACATCGGCTCGGTCTGCACACTGACCGGGAACCCGCAAAACATGCTGATCGGCATTTCCAGCCAGATCGGGTATGTGGACTTCTTCCTGGCGCTGGCGCCGGTCTCGCTGGTTGGCGTCGTGGCCGCCTTCGTCGTGCTGGTAGCGGTGTATCCGGCCGAGTTTCGAGGCCAGCAACAGTGGCTGCCGCACAAGCCTCAGTATTCCCTGTACCTGCCGCTGCTGCGCAAATGCCTGGTGGCCATCGCGGCCCTGCTGGTGATGTTCGTGGCCGGGGTGGAGGTGGCCAAAGCGGCCTTGCTGTGCACCAGCGGCCTTCTGATCTCGCGGCGGCTGGATCCTCCCAGGATTTTTGCCGATTTCGATTGGCAGTTGCTGGTCTTCTTCAGCGGTCTCTTCATCGTGACCGGCGCCATCCAGACCAGCGGCTGGTCGGCCGAGATCGTCAAGCTGCTGCTTGGCCTGACCGGAGAAGGGCTGGTGCAACTTGGAATTCTGACAGCCGCGCTGAGCAACCTGGTGTCCAATGTGCCGGCCGTGCTGCTACTGCGACCGCTGGTAGGAGGTTTGGGGGACCCGCAGCAAGCCTGGCTGATGGTGGCCGCTTTCAGCACGCTGGCCGGGAACCTGACGCTGCTCGGCTCGGTGGCCAACCTGATCGTGGCCGAGCAGGCCCGGCCTCGGGTCGACCTCACCTTCGGTTTCTACCTGCGGGCCGGGGTGCCCACCACGGTGGTCACCTTGCTGCTGGCCTGGCTCTTGATCGGCTGACCTGCCGTGAATCGTAGACCGGGTAGCCAGGGTCAGAGGTCCACGGCAGGTGCACCCAGAAACTTTCAGGATGGCAAGGCGACGGGGCGTCGGCCTGGGAACCACCCTGATCGTGACCGCGATCGTGGCCCTGCTGGGTTTTGCCCTGGCCGGCGCCAGCGTGACCCACATCAACCTGATGACCCACACCGGCAACGCCTCGATGGCCCTCGATCTGGCCCGAAGCTCGGTGCACGTGGCACTCGGTCACCTGTTCACCGACAAGGACTTCCGCCAGACGGTGACCGTCAATGGTCCGGGCGGAGCGGTCGGACAACTCACCTTCGACCCTGCTCAGGCGACCAGCCTCGGGATCCCGCTGTCGGAGAACAATCTGACCGGGGGCAGCTCCAAACTGGCCGCCGACAACCAGATGGTGCCCGAGGAAGGGGCTTACCTGGTGGGGGTGGCCACCGTGCGGGGGGTGACCCGCCGGGTACGAGCGGTCGTGCACCTGCCGCCCTTCCCGTTCGCGGCGGCCTCGGACGGGCCGATCGTGTCTCCTGGCAGCCTGGTCGTGGGCTCGCTAAGACCGGGGCAGGATCCCAATTCCCCCCCCAACCGCCTGCTGCCGGCTGACCTGCTGACCAATGACACCGGGCTGGCAGCCCTGACTCTGGGGCCGGCTACCAACGTGCGCGGCGACCTGCGCTCGGGCGGCGGGGTGAGCCTGGATCCGGGCGTTCAGGTCGGGGGCCGGGTGCTGACCAGTCAGGCCCCTCGTCTGGTTCCCGTCATGAGCGTGACCGGACTGGACCCGGATCAGCCTGCACCCATCGGTCATCCGTTCCTGGTGCTCCAATCGAGCTACTCGGGCACGACCTTTACCGGAACTCTGCGGGGGTCCGGCACGGTGACTGTCAACGGGCCCCTCAAGCTGGACCGGGCTCTGGTGTACATCGATGGCAACCTGGAGATCAACGGGGGCGTGGACGGTACGGGTGTGCTGGTGACGACCGGCAACCTGACAGTGAATGGACAGGCCAGCGTGGTGGCCGACAGCCGGGTGGCCATGCTCAGCCAGGGGAAGATCACCCTGGCAGGCAACGGTCCGGTGGGCTCGAGCATCAAGGGGCTGGTTTACGCTGAGGGCGGGGTGGACGCCAAACAGCTCAAGCTGCAGGGGGCTCTGGTTTCGCGCAATCAGCCTCCGGTTCAGCTGGATCGGGCTCGCTTGCTCAATGACGGAGGGCTCCTGCAACCACCGTTCAACACCCTGCCTTACGTGACGCCCGTGCCCGAGGTTCGCTATATCCACGGGACTGCTGCCAGTCCGGGTCCGATGCTCAAGACTGCGCCGAGCCCCCCTGCGAATCCGGTCAACGGGACCAGGTTCGGCTACTCCAAAGTTGAGGCCACCTTCCTCCCCGATGGAAGGGTGCAGGTAAACGCTCGGAGCTTCAGTCGGACTTACCGGGTCCCTCCCGGGGGATGGGTGGATGACCCTGGCTACCCGATGGATTCCTCGCCCAGCCTGAATAGTCTGGCGTCTCTTGGACATCGGTCTGATCCACTGAGAGACAGCCTGATTGACCCCCCCTTGCCCGGGACGGGTGGCTCGGCACCCACTTACACCCTGGTGCTCGACCCGGCCGAGCTCTTGCCCACGAAGGATCGCGCGCGCATCCTGATCTGGCGCGAAGGAGCTCAGTAGCGCACGTTGCGCAGCATCAGGCGGCGGGTCAGCTCGAAGCTCTCCTCTCCGAGCTTGAGGACCAGCTGAATGCGGGGCGGATCCACGCTCAGATCCACCGTGAAGCTCTCCACGTGGCCGGCCAGCACCGCTCCCCCCCCGGCCAGGGTGGCAAGCTCGGTGGCGATAGGCGCGGCGGGCGGCGGGGGGTTGGGCTGCTCGAAGAAGGGCTCGTCGGGCTGGGGCAGGCGTCCCACCGAGGGCGGCTCGGGGGGCCACTGGCGACGATGGAGCTTGCGCTCCACCGGGTCGTAGCGATACAAGAACAGGGTCGTGCTCCACTCTTGCCCGCCTGTGCTGGTGACCGTGGTCAGAGGCTGGATCGAGAGCAGGGTGGAGTCGGTGGCGGCGTTGGTGGGCGGCACCAGGTTGATTCCGGCCCGGGGCGCGCTGGAGAGGTCGGCGGCCAGGCGGTCCATGGCCACCTGGGCCAGCTGTTGCAGCTCGATCTGGGTGGCTCCCCGCCGTGTGCCCCGGCCCATGGGCACGAGTACCTGGGCCAAAAGCGTGAGCAAGATCATTAAGAGGGCCATGGCCATCAACGTCTCGAGTAGACCGAAGGCCCGTCGGCGCCGCGCGTGGCACTCTCCACCACTGAGCGCGGTGCTCAAGCGCGTTCTGATTCTGCGCGGGACTCTAGATTCGCACATCGCACCGCACCGCTTCGCGAAGGATTTCCCGCTGCACCTGATGATCCATCCATACTACTCGCACCCTCACGCCCACCAGCAGGCCCGGGTCCACCCCGGCCCGGTTCACGGTGAAGAACTGCACGGAGGGCTGGAAGGTGGCTCCCCGTCCGGGCACGGCTGGCAGGGCCTGGGCCGGCCCGGGCACCAGCTGGCTGAAGGGGCGCGTCAGCTGCTCCTCCAGGATCGAGTCAGCCAGGGCGTTGGCCTGCAGCCGCTGGCCGGAGACCCGTACCGCCGCCACCGAGGTGGGGTAGAGGTTGAAGATCAGTAATACCACCAGGGTGAGGATGGCAAAGCACAAAATGGCTTCGGCCAGCGAGGCTCCGCGCCGCCTCACAGGGTCTGCACCAACTTGACCAGGGGCAGCAGGGTGGCCAGGGCCACCACCCCGGCCATCAGGCCCATGGCCAGCATCATCAAAGGCTCGAGGGCGGCGGCGGCCATCTCCATGGTGGCCTCCAGCTCGAGCTGATAGAGCCTGGCCAGCCACTCCAGGGTGCCGGCCACGTGCCCCGACTCCTCGCCGGCGGTGACGGTGGAGAGAAAGGCGGTGGGGAAGAAGTCGGCCGCGGCCAGGCTCTGGTCCAGGCCAGCCCCCTCGCGCAGGGCATTCACGCTGGCTTGCAGGCGCTCTTGAAGCACGGGAGAGTTGGCGGCCGCGCCGGCCTGGGGAACGGCTTCCAGGATAGACAGGCCCACTCGCAGCTGCAAGGCCAGAGCCTGGGAGAACTGGGCCACCGCCACCAGGCGCCACAGCCGGCCGACTCGGGGCATCTCCAGCATGATGCGGTCGAGCTGGTAGCGGCCTTTCTCGGTCTGAAGATAGCGCCAGCTGAGAACCGAGAAGAAAGCCGCCCCGGCGCCCAGGGCCAGCAAGACGCGGCCGTCTGAGAGCGTGAACAGGGCCTTCGTGAGCCACGGCAGCTCGCCCCCGATCTGGTCGAGCATCTTCAGCTGACCTTTGAGCAGGAAAGGTGGTGCGGCCACGATCATGGCCATGCAGAGAACGAAGAGCACCGCGGGGTAGGTGAGGGCCGAACGCAATCGGAGTGCAAGGGCCCGGGCCCGTTCCTCGTGGTCGGCCAACCGGGCCAGCACCTCGACCAGGCTGCCGGTGGCTTCGCCCACTTTGATCAGCTTGAGCTGAAAGTTGGTGAACGAGGGAGAGGCCTTCTGCATGGCCACCGACAGGGGCTTGCCCTGCTCCACCTCGGTCAGCATGCGTCGGCACACGGCCACGGCCGAGGGCTCGTCCCCCAGCACCGTGAGGGCCCGGGTCAGGGGCACGCCGGCCGAGAGCAGCACGGGCAGCGAGCGCAAGAGCACCACCAGAGAGCGGTTGGAAAGGCGCAGGGCTCGGTCCGGCGCGGGCTTGCTGGCTGGCTCGGGCTGGTAGGTCTTGCGGGCCGAGGGCAACGGAGGAGGGGCCTGGAGGGGGGGGAGGGGGACCAGCTCGGGCGCGGGAGGTCGCTCCAGTTGCCACAGCTTCTGCTCCAGGTCGCGGGCATGGCTGCAAACCTTCATCAGGTCGAGCGAGGAGAAGGCCACTGCCCTGGAGCAGTGGTCGGCGTAAAGAACTCCCCGTACGCGCCTCTCGGCGTCTTGCACGGGCACGCACAGCACCGAGCGGATGCCGGTCAAGAGCACGCTGGAGCTCTCGGCGAACTCCGGGTCCTCGCGCAGATCTCCCGACAGGAGCGGGAGTCCCGACTCGATCACCTGTCGGACCAGACCCAGGCTGATCGAGGCGCTCCACAGGCCACGCATCCCCCGCGAGGCCTGCACCTGGAGCTCTCCCGAACCGGTGCGGTCGTAGAGGATCAGCACCCGCTCGGCCTGCAGGCCGTCCAGGACCCGGAACGACTCCTGGAAGAGCCTGGCGATGCTGGAGTCGGTGAGGGTTTCCATCAGCCCCCCCAACGACCCAGCGCGGCCACCAGGTGGGCCCCGGCTTCCTCCACGCTGGCAAAGCGCGATTCGGGAGCCTTGGCCAGCATGCGCAGCACGATCTGCTCCACCTCGGCCGGCATGTCGGGGCGCAGGCGCGAGGGGGGCTCGGGCTTCTCGCCCACGTGCTTGAAGAGCACCTGGAGCGGATCGGGAGCCTGGAAGGGCTGACGCCCCGTCAAGAGCTCATAAGCCATAACCCCCAGTGCGTATTGATCGATGGCTTTGTCATAGCTCACCCCCTGGATCTGCTCCGGGGCCATGTAGGCGGGAGTGCCCAGCACCGTGCCGGTCTGGGTCAGGTTGGTGGAGTTGTCTCCCCGGCTGAGGCCGAAATCCATCACCTTGAGCTTGTCCGAAGCTGTGAACATGACGTTCTCGGGCTTGAGATCGCGATGGATCACCCCGCGCGAGTGAGCATAGGCCAGGGCCTGGAAGAGCGGCAGCAGGACCTGGCCTGCTGGCTGAGGGGAAAGGCCCTCTCCGGTCAGTCGCTGGCGCAGGGTGCCGCCTTCCACCAGCTCCATGACCAGATAGACCAGCCCGTGCTCCTCGCCCCAATCGTAAAGACGCACGATGTGGGGATGATCCATCTCCTTGCCCAGGCGCACCTCGCGCTTGAAGCGCTTGAACAGCTCCGGGTCGCCGCTCAGGGTGGCCTGCAGCACCTTGACGGCCACCTCCTCGCTACCCCGGCGGCCCCGGTAAACCCGGGCCATTCCTCCCGCGCCCAGCTCGCCCAGCAGGTGGTAACCGCCCAGCTCAGCTCCTTCCAGCAGGCCGCCCTCGGCCCGGGCCAGCAGGTTTTCTAGCTGGCGGGCCCGGCGGTGGCCGCGGGTCAAGAACAGCACCGTGCCTCCCGCTCCGATCAGGAGCAGGGCTGCCAGGGCCAGCGGGAGCCTTAGCGACGCCAGGTGAGCCGCCAGGCTGGCTGGCTTGAGCGTTACGGGCGCCGGTTTTCCTCCCGCTCCCAGTGGCAACTCGCGGGCCAGCTTGAGGCGCGACTCCTGGATGGAGAAGGGCTCGACCTCATAACCGGGCAGGCTGAAGCTGAATTCGAGAGTCCGGTCGTCTTGTCCGCTCAGGGGAACGGCCAGCGGGGCGCCGCTCAGCCCCAGCGTGCGGGGGCCCAGCTTGACCACGGCTCCATGCGGGCGAGTGTGGAACGTCACTCGATGCTCGCTGGGAGGCGGCTGGGCCGCAGCCAACTGCGTCAGCAAGCAGAACGTGACCCCCAACAGCGCGCTTCTCACTCTTTGAAGCGAATTCGCGTTTGAAGCGGCACTTCCCCGCTCAAATCGACTTGAGCTCGTTCTCCAGGGCCTTCTGGCGGGCACGGGCGGCCTCGATCTCGACCTTGGGCAGGCCGCCCATCTCGTAGAGCTCCTCCAGCTTCTTGAGGTGCTCGCGGCCATCGGTGACTTTCTTCTTGAGCTGGGCCAGCTTGGTGTTCTTGCCTTCAACGGCGTTCTTCTTGTAGTCGAGCACCTCTTCTTTGAGCTGGGGACTCTTGGCCACCACCCGGTTGACCATGGCCTCCACGTTCTTCCAGCTCAGGCCTCGCGATTTCGCTTCCTGCTCGATGACAGCCAGGCGGCTGGCGGCCTGGTTGCGCTGGCCTTCCAGCATGGCCAGCGAGCGCTCGTTGACAGCCAGTAAAGGGCCCACGTTCTTGGAGCGCTTCTTGGCGTTGGCCAGCTCCTGGCGGGCCTGCTCGACTTCCTTGCGGGCCACCAGGCCTTTCTCGGCGTAGTCTTGCATCTGCTTGAGAGTCTTCTCGAGCTCGGGCACGCGGTTCTTGAGCGACTTCGCGTCTGCTTTCAGGCGCACCCGCTCCCACTTGCGCATGGCCAGCTCGGAGTCGGACTCCTGGAGGGTGGCCTTGGCCACCAGCCAGGTGACCAGAAAGGACTCGGTGGAGTTGCTGGCCAGGCCCGCAAAGGGGCTGCTGGGGATGGTGGCCCCCTCCCCGAAGGGGATGTAGTTGCCCACCGCGTCGCGCATCTTGACGTCCACGTGGTCCAGGGCGATCGTTCCTAGCACGTCGCCGGGCAGGATTTGCTGGCCCACTGAGACGCTCGGGCTGATGTGCCCGTAAGTCACCGTCCAACCGGTGGGCATCTGGACGGTGACTCCGTATTGGGGACCGTACCAGTGGGCGATGGAGATGACCGTGCCGGCCCAGCCGGCGGCGCAGGGGGTGCCGAAGGGCATGGCGATATCGTAGCCCAGGTGCAGTCCGGCGTTGCGCCGGTAAACCGAGACCGTTCGCCAGTCATAGAAGGTGCTGCTGACGAAGGCGCTCGGAAAGTAGCGCTGCTGGAAGGCCACCAGCTCGCCCAGCCCCTTCACGTCGCCTTTGGCCGGCCGGCTATCATGGATGCCGTAGTCTTCCCGGAGCTTCTCGACGACCGCCGGAACGCTGGTGGAGGAGGGCGTTTCGGGCTGCTGGGCCGCTGCGGTCAGGGTCAACAACAGACCGGCTAGCAAAATCCTTCGCATACGTTCTCCAATATACCCGATTGGGTCCGTGAAGAAAAGTCGGCCTTTCCTACCAGCTCGTCCGAACAAGTTCTTCGCGGCAGAGTTACGGGCCCGACTTCTGCACTTCGCTCTAACGACTTTCTAACCGTTCAGGTGGAACTTTCGACCTGGCACCCTCGTCAACAAGTCATACGAGGACATACCGGCAGGGTGCCGGTGGAGCATGGAAGGGAAGACGATGCTGGCAGCCAAGACACTTGAAGCCGTAGAGAGACCGCGCATCCAGGCGGTGCCGGGCCAACGGGGAAACAATTTGTCGGAAGAAAAACCCGCTTCACGGTTGAAATCTTTCGAGTCGGTCTACCAGGAGTATTCCGGCCTGGTTTATCATCTGGCCTATCGCATGACGGGGAATGCCAGCGATGCCGAAGACCTCATGCAAGAGACCTTCATCCGCGTCTACCGCTTCCTGGACCAGTATCGCGGCGGCTCCTTCAAAGCCTGGCTCAACCGTATCGTGGTGAACCTCTACCTCACCCGCTGTCGCTCCAAAGCCCTCAAAGGCCAGGTATCCCTGGAGGAGGCCGAGACCAACGAAGCCCTCTGGTCGGCCGCCCAGGAAGCCATCACCGACACCAGCTGGGACCCGGCCAGCGAAGTGGAGCGAATCTCCCTCGATGACCGGATGCAACTGGCCCTGGACAGCCTGCCGGCTGAGTACCGGGTGGTCTTGATCTTGCGAGAGTTGGAAGACCTCAGCTACGAGGAAATCTCTGAAATGCTCGAAGTGCCGCTGGGAACGGTTCGTTCCAGGCTGGCGCGGGCGCGCATGCAACTACGACAGAAATTGGAGTCTGGTCGATGAACTGCCAGCAAGCACTGGAATTCATTTCTCAAGACGTCGATGGGCTGCTCGAGCAAAGCCAGGCCGAGCAGTTGCGTCATCATCTGGCTGACTGCCCCGCCTGCCAGAAAGCGCGACAGGACTTTCAGACCAACCGGGCCCTGATGCGCTCGATGTCTCCCCCGGCCATGCCGGAGGGCGCCTGGGGGCGTCTTTTGGAGAAGATCGTCAGCCACCCATCCGAGGAGACACCAGTCGTCGAGCCCGTGCCGGTGGTGCCGACCGGGCAGCCGGCTCGGGTGGCGACTCTAACCCCGCGTCGCTGGGCTCCCGTGGGCCTGAAGGTCTTTCAGGCGGTGGCCGCCATGCTGGTGGTCTTCCTGGGCGGGCTCACCTTCCTGGGCTGGAGCGATACATCCATCCTCGAGACGGCCGCTGCGGCGGGAGATCACGGGGCCGTCATCCAGGGTCACGCCCTCTCGCAGGCCAGCGATCCGCTCGATGATCAGGCGCGCTGGCACTATCTCGTCAGCGAGCCCCGCGAGGTGAAAGGGGCCCAGGCCATCTATCAGCCTCCTTCGCTGGGCTATCCGCCCTCAGGACCGGTCTTCGGCTCGCCTTCGCAGTACGCTGTCCCGGCCAACTACAACCCGGGGGCCAGGCCTTGAGCAAACTGGCGTTGCTCTGCGGAGCCGCCCTCCTCACGGGGGGCGTTCTCTTTGCGGTGATGCCTGAGCACTGTCCCGAGAACCGGTCCGCTCCCCAGCTCTTGATGGAGGCAGCCCGCAATCCGAAGGCCGTCTTCCAGGCCCAGCAGACCTCCTCGGTGGTGGCCGACGGCCAGCGCGAGGACGTTCAGGCCCGGGTCTCCCGAAGCGGCGAGTCGGTGCGCTTCGAGTACACCGCCCGGCCGGGTCAGCCGGCCCGGGTGGTGCTCGAGCGGCCCGAGGCGGTTTACGTCTTCTGGCCCACGGTGAAGGAGGGCTGGCACATTCCCCGTCGGCCCGGAAGCAACCGGCCGGTGGCCTGTCTGCAGCTCTGCTCCACCAACTACCGCTGGGAGAGCCAGCCGGTGGAAGGGGGACTGCTCTCCTTGACCGCTTTCCGCCGCCGCGACAACCGCATGACCCGGCGCTACTGGGTGCAGCCGGCTCGCCAGGTGGTGGTGGGGATGCAGTCCTACGGCTCGGACGGCCAGCCAGACTCGGGCTGGAAGCTCACCGCCATCGAGTTCAAAGAGTCCTTGCCGGCTGAGCTGTTCGAGCCTCCCACCACGGTGCGCCCGGCCCTGGAGGTCGAGCATCCCCAGTCGGCCGCTTCGCTCGAGGAAGCCGCCGCCCGCGTGGGCTTCACGCCAGAGATTCCCAACTGGCTCCCGGAAGGTTACCAGCTCGTGGAGCTCTGGTCGGAGAAGGTGCAGGGCCGTCCATCGGTGCGGCTGGTCTACTCCGATGGCCTGGAGACCTTCTCTCTTCTGCAGGCCCGTCATACCGGCGAGTCGACCGGGGACGAGAGCCTGGTGGAGGTCGCCCGCAGCCGCCAGATGGAGCTTTTGCAGTGGTCCGACGGGCAGCTGGACTACACCCTGATGGGCAGCGTCTCCAACCAGGCTCCCCGCGAGCTGGCTCGCCAGCTGGTGCAGGGCGAGACCGCTCCGGTCGAGCCGGAGCGGGGCGTTCTGCCCATCTGGCAGCGCGGCTGGGAGAGGCTGGGCAGCCTGTTCTGAGCAGACTGGCCCATCTTTTCGATCGGGCACTGTTTCACGAGTCCTGGGCCTGTGAGGCGCTGGCTCGCGAGCTGGCTCAAGCTCAGCCGCTGGAAGTCATCGGCATCGACCGTGAGTTGCGCCGCTGCTATGCTCCCTGCACGGTTCTGGGAGTCGAGCGTTTCTTGCTCGAGCCTGAGGCGCTCTGGTTGCTGGCCGCCTTGAGCTGTCATCGCAGTGGCTACGTGCGGGCCGCCGCTCTGGGTCACCTGGCTGAGCTGGACGGTGACGGCTGGGCCCTGCCCTTCGCGCTGGTACGCCTCAACGACTGGGTTCCGGCCGTGCGCGCCCGGGCCCTGGACCTGGTTCAGTCTCACCTGGTGCCTGAGCGCAGCGGGCGCTGGCTCGAGTGCCTGCCTCTGGTGATGCGCCTGGAGAGCTGGACTCGGGCTGACCACTCGGCCATCCGCCGACAGATCCTGGAGAGCCTGCCGGTGGAGCAGCTCTGGACGGCGCTCGAAAGCCCGGAACGGCTGCTGCGCCGGGCGCTTTATCCAGCGCTGCTGGAGCGCGGTCAGCGTGAGGAAGTGTTGGCGCGTGCTCTCTCCGACCCCGACCTGGTCATCCGCCTCTGGGCCTGCCGCCAAGAGCCCCACAGTGACGAGCTCTTAGAACAGATGCTGGCTTCCACTTCGGCAGCCGTGCGCACGCGCGGCTTGCTCCAGTGGGGTCGCAGCCACCCGGTGCCGGGGTGGGCCCGGTTCGATCCCAGTCCCAGCGTGCGCCAGGTGGCCCGCTACCTGGAGCCCTCGCTGGACTATCGCGGGCTATACCGCCAGGCCATCGCCGAGGGCAGACAGCTGGAGGTTTCCCTGGCTGCCCTGGTCAACTGCGGGCGCCGCGAGGACGCCGAGCTTGGGCGAGCGCTGCTCGACCATCCCCGTCCTCGGGTTCGTCGCCGGGCGCTGGAGTTGATCGCCGCCCTGGACCTGGACCGCTCGCTCGAGCTGTTGCTCGAGCGCGGGGCCTATCGGGCCCTGGCTCCCGTGGCGGGCCGGCTGGATCCGGCCGACCTCTTCGCCCGTCTGACTCCCCAGAACGCGGCCCCACTCCTGGCCCTGCTGCGCCAGGGCTCCAAGTGGACAGGCCTGCGCTACCTGTTGCAGGCCGCGCCCAGATACCATGATGAGGTGGAGCGCGAGCTGGCGGTCTGGCTCAAGCAGTACAACTTGCGCCAGATCCCCCCCACCCGGGAGGAGCTGGCCGCCTGTCGCGCCGCTCTGGGACCGGGTCGGCCCGAGCTGCGATCGGTGCTGGAAGGCTGGGGCTGACCGGTCCACAGTCTTTGAGGGCTCTTTGAGCCTGCTTCGTTAGACTCCAGGGATGGACCTCACCCCCGTCCGTCTGTCCGGTCTGCCCGTCGCCCGCCCTCAGGGCACGGTGGCTTCGTCCCTGCCCGTGGGAAACCCCGACCAGGTGGCCCCGGCGCGCACTCTTGAGAAGCTGGGCAAGCCCCGAGCGGCTCGGCCCTCCTGGCTGCGCCGTCTGGCCGGGGCTGCCGTCTGGACGGCCGTGGGCGTCAGTCTGGCGGCCGGCTCGCTGGGGGTCATCGGGTATGTGGGCAATCCGGCTCTGCGGGAGCAGCCGGCCGTGTCGGTGCTGGCAGATCAGAATCCGGCAGCCACCCCCACCACTCCCGGGCCGGCCCCGCGGCCACTCCCGCCGCCTTCGATGCGCGTGGCCGTCGACCGCGTGGCGGTGGTGATCCCCGGCTCCACCCTCTCGCGCATCGCCGGCCAGGCCCAGCAGAGCCCGCTGGCCCACAAGTTCTTGCAGGAGCGTGCCCTGGAGGCTCAGCAGTCGCTCAGCCAGGTGTTGTCCGAGCAGCAGGCTCCCGAGGGCCACATTTTGCTCGACGCCCGCCTGCCTCTCCCTACCGGCGAGCGCGCCTTTTTCCACGTGGGGCCGGTGAATCTGCCCTCGCTGGGGGTCAGCAACTTCGAGTTTCGGGAGGTTCCCCTGGTGGTCGGCTACCGGGTCAGCCCGCTGGCGCCATCCCTCAAGGTGGGGCTGGAGACCTTCCAGGCCGAGGCTCCTCCGCGCCCCGCCTCGCTGGGGGCGGAAGGAGTCTACCTGGGCTCGGTGCGCGTTTCGGTGAGCCCCCGGCAGAGCAGCCTGCCGGTGGAGGGCAGCCTCAGCTTGAGCCTGGATCAGGATGGCTCGGCCCTGCGAGAGCAACTCGGCGAGTTGCAGGGCAAACTGAAGGCGGTTGCGCCGGGGTCGCCCCGGGCGCTCCAGCTCGAGAAGCTGATCGCTCGTCACCAGCACCTGCTCGAGCAGGGTCGTAGCCTGCCCGACCGCGAGCTGGTGCGAGCCGCCTTCGGAGATCAGCAAGTGGCCTTCAAGGCCAGCCTCGAGGCCGGTCCGGATGCCCTGGCGCGGGCCACCTACCACGTCTGGATGGGGCGGGACGTGACCGGGGACGGTCGCTCCGACCTGCATCTCACCAGCGAAAATGACTTTAGCCGTCTGGAAGGGCTCAAGGTCGAGCTCCACGAGTTGCACGGCCAGGGTCAGCGACCCGACGGCTTCCTGCCCGGCCTGGTTCACGAGCAGGTCGAGAAAGCCTTTACCCAGGCGATTCGAAAGGCGCTTCCGGACGCAACCGACAGTCTCCGCCGGGCCGCCATCGAGCGGCTGGGAGCCGAGCTCGAGAAGGGCAACCCCTGGGTGGCCGAGCAGGGCAACCAGGCCCTGGCCCGCGGTTACGCCGAAGGGGTGGAGATGCAGGTGCCACCCCTGGCCGGAACGGGCGGAAGGGAGCTGCACTATGGCGTGGGCAAGGTACAGGTTGGGGCTCAGGGGATGCTGGTGGAGATGGGTGCGCCTTCCAAGGCCAGCCAGCAGGAGGTGAGCCTGCCCTTCAGCCTCAAGCCGGGCGAGGTCGGCTTGCGTCTGCCGGGTGAGGAGCTGAATGCGCGCCTGCGCGACACGATCGACTGGCAGAGCCTGCTCAACCAGATGCGGAAGGCGCAGGGACTGAAGGAGCTGAGCTTCGGGCCGGGCGGCCAGCCTCGCTTCATCTATGACCGGACCAGCGGCAAGCCGGCCATCACCTTCGACATTCGGGCCAGAAGCGAGGGGGCCGTCTTCTTCGATGCCAAGGTCAATACGGGCGTGGTGGTGCCGCTCGAGCTGAAGGCCCACCAGGGAAAGCTTGAAGTCAAGCCTGTCGCCGACGGAGTGCGGATGACCAATCCGAAAGAGCCGCTGCCTTTCGATCCGACCGATCTGTTGCCCACTCGACTGCTGTCCAACCTGATCGCCAGTATCGTGGCCCAGTCACAGGCTTCCAACAGTCTGGCCGGTCAGTTGAAGAATGGCTTGAGCGTCAGCCTGGAGGATAAGGGGCTGGATTTTCTGGAGGTCAGCGCCCAGCCCAGGGGCCAGGGCGCTCCCGACCTGGCTGTCAAGCTGAAATCGTCTCGGGAAACCTCCGAGTTCTTGTTGCGGACGATGCTGGAAGGGGTTAAAACAACCCGCTGATGCGCCCTCTCTCGTCCACGTCGATGGCCAGGGCCGAAGGCTTCTTGGGCAGACCCGGCATGGTCATGATCGAGCCCGTGTAGATTACCACGAAGCCCGCCCCGGCGGAGACCCGGGCCCCGTTGACGCTGATCTTGAAGCCCCGCGGCCGTCCGCTCAAAGCCGGATTGTCCGACAGCGAGGCCGGGGTCTTGGCGACGCAAACCGGCAGCTGGCCGTAGCCCAGCTCCTCGATGCGCTTGAGCTGGCGCTGGGCCAGCGAGCTGAAATCGACTCCGTCCGCCCCGTAGAGTCGGGTGGCCAGCAGCTCGACTTTGGCCGCCAGGGGGAGGTCGAGCTCGTAGAGGAAACGGAACTGCGAGGGCTGCTCGCAGGCTCGGACCACCTGCTCGGCCAGCTCGGTTCCACCTGCCCCCCCCTTCTCGCGAAAGTCGGTGACGACGGCCACAGCCCCCAGATCGGCACACTCTCTTTGCAGGTGGGCCACCTGCTCGTCAGTGTCATCCAGGAAGCGGTTGATCGAGATTAGCACAGGAATGCCGTAGCCGCTCAGGTTCTCGACGTGCTTTTGCACGTTCTCGATGCCGTGCAGCTCGTGGGCCCGGCGGGTGACCACCAGCACGGCCGCCGATGGGGTGAGCCGGCCGGCCCGGCACTTGATGTGCATGAACTTCTCGGCCCCCAGGTCGGCCCCGAAGCCGGCCTCGGTCACCACGTAGTTGGCCAGCTTGCGGGCCAGCCGCGTGGCGATCAGGGTGTTGCAGCCGTGGGCGATGTTGGCGAAGGGGCCCCCGTGCACGAAGACGGGCGTGCCTTCGATGGTCTGCACCAGATTGGGGTGGATGGCGTGCTTCATGAGCGCCGCCATGGCTCCCTGCACCCCGAGCTGGGCGGCAAAAACTGGCTTCTTGAGTGAGTCGTAGCCCAGAATGATGCGGCCGATCCGCTCCTTGAGCTCGGCCAGGCTGTTGGACAACCCCCAGATAGCCATGATCTCGGAGGCGGCCGTGATCTCGAAGCCGTCTTCTCGCAGCACGCCGTTGACCCCGTTGCCCTCCAGGCCGATCAGGATGGAGCGCAGGGCGCGGTCATTCATGTCCATCACCCGCTTCCAGACCACGTTGCGCGGGTCGATAGCGGGCTCGGACCGCTGGTGGAGATGGTTGTCAAGCACGGCCGAAAGCAGGTTGTGGGTGGTCGAGACGGCGTGGATGTCGCCCGTGAAGTGGAGGTTGATCTCCTCCATGGGCAGCACCTGCGACCAGCCGCCCCCCGCCGCCCCGCCCTTGACGCCCATGCACGGGCCCAGCGAGGGCTCGCGGATGGCCGCCATGGTCTTCTTGCCGATCTTGCTCAGGGCCTGGGCCAGCCCGATGGTGTTGGTGGTCTTCCCCTCGCCGGCGCTGGTGGGGGTCATGGCGCTGACCAGGATCAGCTTGCCATCGGGCCGGTCGGCCAGCTCGTCGAGCAGGGTCACGGGTATCTTGGCGATGTGGTGGCCGTAGGGAAGGATGCGCTCGGCCGAAAGACCCAGCCGCTCGGCGATCTCGAGGATGGGCCGGGGCTCGACCGATTGGGCGATGTCGATGTCCGTTCTCACGGCGAACGCAGCTCCCCGAAGCCGGCCAGCAGTCCGCTCAGGCTCTCGCGGCTGAGCACGTGCGAGTTGAGCAGCTCGAGCAGCAACCGCATGTCGAGCTCCAGGCGCAAACCCAGAGGCCAGCTGTCCCCGGGCTCGTCGGATAGAACCAGCACGTGGGCTGCGTCCAGTCCCTGTTGGGCCAGAAAGTCGGCCGGGGAAGGGGGAAGTCGAACCTGCCCCGTCAGGGTCTGCGAGTCGTCGTCCACCGCCAGGACCCCGCCCCGGGCCGCTTCCAGGCCGAGGCGCTCGCGCAGCACCTCGGCAAAAGGAGTGAAGGCCTGACTCAGCAGCATGGTGCCAAAGCCCATGCGCCTGAGACTCTGGATCAATTCGGCGCTGTCGCGCGACACGTGCAGGCTGGACACGACTTGCTCCAGGGCCGCCAGCGGTAACCCCTCCAACCGGCCGGCAGCGGCCAGCAGGCTGTTCGGGATGTCTTGCAGGCGGGCCTGCTCGCGCACTTCGGCCAGCTCCGGACGAGCGAGCAGGCTGCCCTTGAGGTGCAGCAGAAGGGTGCGCGGACGCGGATTGAAGACGTTGCGACGCTGGAACATGGTGGCGATCCCCATGGCCGCCATGTGCTCCTTGACCGTGCTCTCGAGGTTCTCGGGCGGCAGAGAGGAGTGGCTTACGTCGGTCATCAGCTCCATCAAGAAGATGCCCTCGCGGGCGATCATCCGCGAGAACTCGATGTTGATCTTGTGGGCGCTCAGGTCACGCGATACGGTGGCGATGATGCCCGGCCGATCGCGTCCGAGCAACGTGAGTCGCAGATTGCGCGATTCGCTCGGGCGAGCAGAGGGTACGTAGCGCGAGACGTGCAGGTCGAGCCCGGTATCCTCGCTGATCCGGGCCACCAGGGCCTTGAGCTGCTCCAGACGTAGCTCGGTAGCGCTGGCGTCCACCACCAGGTAGACGGTGAAGAGCCCGTGCAGCGAGTCCTGGCGCAGGTCGATCAGGTTGGCGCCCAGCTCCGCCAGGGGAGCGGCCATGCGCTCCACCAGTCCTACCGCGTCATTGCCGGCGCCATAGACAGCATACAGCTTGTCGTTCATAGTCCCTCCCGAGCCTGGCTTCGACTCGGCCTTCGCCGCCCGACGGCAGCTTGCCCTCTCCTGATAGATAGTGTATAATAAACACGAAATCAAAAGGGAGGTTGCTTGAACGTGATCTTCGACCACTTGATGCAGACAGGCTGGATGCCCTTGAAGGACACTCCCCCCGTTCCGCGGCCCCTGCTGCCCGACCCCGACCGCCTGCGGGGAATGTTGTGGGGGCTGTACCTGGGTGACGCGCTGGGAAATCCCAGCGAGAGCCAGCCCCCCCTGACTCGGAGAGCTCGCTTCGGTCAGTTGCACACTTTTCTCGGCGAGCGCGGCCGAGCTTCCGACGACAGCCAGCTGGCCTTCTGGACCCTCGAGCACCTGCTCGAGAATGAGCGCATCAAGCCCCAGAAGCTGGCTGTGCGTTTCGCCAGTGAGCCCGTCAGCGGGTTGGGACGCTCGCTGACCAGGTTTCTGGAAGGCATCAGCCGGGGGCTCCCGTGGCACGAGTGCTCGGTGGAGTCGCTGGGCAACGGCGCCTTGATGCGTATCGCCCCGGTGCTGTTGCCATTCCTGAGCCAGCCCCAGAACTTGTGGCCCAGCGTGGCCCTGGCCGCCGCGATGACCCACCGCCAGGGCGGATCGGTGGCCGCCTGCCTGGCCTACGTCGAGCTGCTGCACGGTTTACTGGAAGACCCCGATAGCCTCTCCTGCCAGCGCTTCCTGGCAACGATGGAGCGCTGCGAGCCGGACGGCCGGCTCGCCCGGTCCACTCGGCGCGCCTTCGAGGAGGCCGAGGCTCGCTCCATCCCGGTGCTGGAGATCCCTTCGGGGGCGTCTCTGGTCGAAACCCTGCCCGCCCTGCTGCTTCTGCTCGAGCGCCACGGCCACGAGAGCGAGGAGGCTGTTCTGCGGGCCGTCAACGATACCTATGACAACGACACTCTGGGCGCCCTGGTGGGAGCGGCCATGGGGGCTCGTTACGGCCTTTCGGCCTTTCCCCGGCGCTGGCTGGAGGCCCTCGAGCCTCGTGTCAGCCCGGGCTCGACGCCGGTGGCCGAGTTGATCGACCGGGCCAGCTCGCGCTGGGGAGGCCCGGCCAGACGCTCGCGACCGAGCCCATGGCAGCGCGTGCGCGATCGCCTGGGGAGCCTGCGGCTCGGCCCCCCGACCAGCTTTGGAGAGCTTCATCTCGTGCCCCTCCTGGGCGAGTCACTGGAGCTGGAGGTCGAGCTGCTGGGGAGAGCCTCGCGCGTTCGGATCAGCGAGCTGGACGCCGTGAACGAGCTGCAGGCCGTCAATGGTGGCCCTCGACCGGTGCTCTTGCTGGAAGGCGAAGAGCTGGTCGGAGGAAGGCAGAACCGGATGCTGAGCAATCACGTTCTGATCGCCCCCAACCAGACAGTGAGGCTCTCCGTGAGCTGCGTGGAGCGGGGTCGCTGGGCTTTCAACGGCACGCGACGGGGCTTTCAACCCAGCGGTCGGCTGGCTCCGGCCACGCTCCGATCGCAGGATCAACAGCAGGTCTGGCAAGGGGTGCAAACTCGGCTGCGCCAGACCCGAACCCGTTCGAGCACCGAGGCTCTCTCGGCGGCATTCGACACACAGGAGTCTGCACTGGAGCGGCTGCGACGCGAACTCAGGCCACTCACCGGCCAGGTGGGGATGGTTGCCCTGCTGGGCGACTCGGTGATCTCCCTGGAGCTCCTGGCTTCGCACGAGCTCTATCGGAGCGCTCACGACAAGCTGCTGGCGGCCCTGGCCCTGGAGGCCACCACCCGACCGCGCCGGGCACTGGGGGAGGGGAGGCGTTCCGTGGCGGCTCGCTTTCTGACCCGGCTTCGCTGTGTGGACAACCCTGAGCGGCGCGGCTCGGCGCTGCGCTTTCAAACGCGCGAGTTGCGAGGGAACGCTTTGCTTTATCGCAACGCGCCCCTTTGCCTGTCCGCCTTCCCGGTTCAGCGGTAGGAGAAGCGGCCGAAATCCCTCGGCCGGCAGATCAAGGGAGGACCGGCTGCAGGCTTCTGGGTCGTGCGGCCGGTCCTCCAGGTAGCACACCGACAGAGGGTTGCCGGCGCGGACATCCAAAACCATCCGCGTGAGTCTCGATCTGTTCGGATTGGTCACCAGCCTGGCCCTGCTCGTGGCGCTCGGCATGGTGCTCGGCAAGCGTCGGCGCCAGAAGGTCTCGGGCCCCTCGGCCCGGGAAATCCCGGTGCGGCGCCTCACAAGCGTCGACATCGAGCGCAGCTTTCGCCCCACCGGCAAGACCGGAGAGCTGCTCTTTGCCCGCAGCGAGGATGGCTCCAAACAGGTGACGGCACGCTGGACCGAGTACGCGGCCGAAGGCCTGACCCAGATGCTGGTCGCCTTTGTCTACCAGGGAAGGGATCTGCGCCTGAGCGAGGAGATCAGCGACACGGTGGCCAGCCCGGCCTGGACCCACAAGGCGGAGAACCTCACCCGGGTGTGCGCCACCGACGTGATCCGCGAGGTGCAGCGTTGTGGACCCTACACCCTGCGTCTTTCGCGCGATCTGTGGATCGCCGAGCGCAAGAGTGATGCCCGCTCGGGAGAAGCAGTCGAGTCAGCCCTGGTGCGCTTCTACCTCGACGGGCGCCAGGCCACCTACGTGCGCTCGCACGCCGTCAAGAACTGAGGGGTTACTTGCGAACGTGGGTGATGCGAATCCAAAGAGAGCCAGCAAGTTGCGGCGGAGGATAGTTGCTCATGGCTTGTCCGTCCTTTAGCTGAAGGTTGTTGCTCTCAGGATAGGTGCCATGAAGGGCGGAGGATGGGTGTGCGATGTTAACGGCTTGTTGCTAATATGAACTTCATGTAAACGATTGTCCTGCGATTCACCGCAGGGAAGACCCGGTCCATCCTGCGAAGGGACATCGAATGATTCAGTACGAGCTTGGCAGCGGACAACCCTTCCTTCGCCCCCAGGCCCCCTCGGGTCGGTTTCAGTGGGCTCGCGGGGGCACCTACGCCTGGGTGAGTCGGCACGATGGGATCGGGGGCGAGGTGCCCTTCCTGGCCGAGGTCGAGCCCTCTCGCCAGGCCTATTCGCCCTCGCCCCGGCTGCACCGGACTTTCGCGGCCCTGGCCAATCACAATCCGGCCCGCACTCTGGAAGCCATCCAGAAGTTCGCTGATCGCTACGGTCCGCTGGGCGTGGCTCAACTCATCCCCCCCGACCCCCGGGTGGGCCGGTTCGCGCCATTTCTTCCCCGTCACGCGGGTCAGGCCCTGGCCGAGCCGCTGGGACGCTGGTGGCGCCAGGCCCGGGAGATGCGCAACCTGCTCGGGCTCCTCGAGGCGGTAGCCCATCCCGAGCGGCTCTCCCCGTTGGTGCGCTGGGGGCAGATGAGCTACCATCCGGCCGGCACCACCATCAGAGGTGAGCAGAATCGCGCCTTCCTGTGCGTGCGCCACAGCGCTTTCAAGCCCCCCGCAGAGGCCTTCAGTCTGCAGGAGACGGACTGTGACCTGATTGAGGGCGAGTTCGCCCGGCGCGACAATCTCGAGGCCGTGCTGGTCTACCTCGCCGGCCAGCTCGACACGGCCCTTTCGCAGTGGGTGGAGGTCCGGGCCAGCTTCTCTGGCGGGAAGTTGCACGTGCAGCGCTGGCCCCGCAACCTGCTGGGCTGGTTGTGGCTGGGGCTGGCCGACGAGCTGGCCGCTACCCTGCCCACCGCCCGCCCCTGCAATCGCTGCGGCTCTCTGACGATGGGGCGCGGCCATAAGTGCCTCAATCCTTGAGGGCAGCTGCGATCCGTTCGGCCACCTCGACCATATGGGCTTCATCGCGATAAGGCTGGCGAGGCCAGAAGAAGCCTTTCATTCCGTCCCCCTTGCTGCGAGGAACCACGTGCACGTGCAGGTGAGGCACGCTCTGGCTGACCTTGTTGTTCAGGGCCACAAAGCTGCCCTGAGCCGAGAGCGCCGTGGGGACCACCTGGCTCAGACGACGGACCAGCCCGAACAGATCGGGTAGCTTCTCAGGAGGGAGGTCGCTCAGGGTCTCGTGATGCTCCGACGGCACCACCAGCACGTGCCCCGGAAAGAGCGGCCGGTGATCCAGGAAGGCCACCAGGCCCGAGTCTCGGTAGACCTCCCGGGCCGCCAGGCGGCCGGCCACAATGTCACAGAAGACGCACTTCAATTGGGCGAGACGCTGATGCTATCGCGCCACTTCACGTACCACTGGGCCAGCTTGAGCCACTCGGCCAGGTTGCCGCTGGCATCGGCGGCAAAGACGCGCTTTTGGAAGTCGATGAACTGGGGAGCGGTGATCACCAGGCGGCGCTGGGGCTTGCCATGGAAGCCATGAATGACCAGCCACTGCTTGTTCACGTAAAGGATGGTCAACTCTACGTCGGGTTTGCCCTCGGGATCGAGCAGCGCTTCTTGCCAGTGATGGTCGACCCGGAGAATGCGGTTGAAGGCCGGGTTCTTCAGGATGGGCATCTCAAGGGCCGCCTTCAGACATGGCTCGAGCAGATACTTGACGATCCGATACTCCTCCTCGGCGTCGATCTTGTCGTCTGAGAAGGCCCCGGCCAGCCACTCGAGGTTCTCGCTCTGCAGGGGAATGATGACGTTGGTCTTCTTGTCCTTCAGGCCTTCATGCACCTCGAGCTTGTCGCCCTTGTGCTCGATGGTAAACTGCTCCCGGGTGTCCAGGACGTTCAGGTGGGCCCGCTTGACCACGCCTCGGAACCACTCGACCGCGGAAGGGCGTTGGGCAACCGATTGGAGATACTCGAAATTCTTGCTCACAGTGCCGGCAAAGTTCGTAGCCATCCGAGGAGAAATCCTGCGTCGGACGTCGAATCCGTCCACATGGTCCAAAGCCGCATGCAGGTGCAGGCTCAGACCGTCTTGAGGCTGCTCCTGGTCGAAGACAACGAACTGGACGCCGAGCTGGTGGTGGCCACCCTCGAGCGCTCCGGCTACGAAGTCCATGCCCACCGGGTGGATACCCTGGAAGGCCTGCGCCTGGCATGGCATTCCGGCGGCTGGGACGCCATTTTGTTCGATCACAGCCTGCCCGGTTTCACCGGCCAGCAGGCTCTGGCACTGGTGCGCGAGAGCGGCGAAGATGTGCCCTTCCTGGTCTTGTCAGGCACCATCGGCGAGACCACCGCTGTCGAGTACATGCGGGCCGGGGCCCACGACTACCTGATGAAAGACAACCTGACCCGGCTGGGGCCGGCGCTCGAGCGCGAGCTGCAGGAGGCCCGCAACCGCCGCACCAGCCGCCTGGCCGAGCGCTCGCATCGCGAGGGACAGCTGCGTTACCAGCGCATCGTCGAGGCCGCCGCGGAAGGCATCTGGATCGTGGACCGGCGCGCCCGGGTGACCTTTGCCAACCAGAGACTGGCCGAGATTCTCGGATGCCCCGTGGAGCAACTGATTCATCGCCCGCTGTTTCGATTCGTGGCAGCCGAGTCGCGCGAGCTGGCCCGGGGGATGTTCCGCGAGCCCGGACCGGCTCCCGAGCAGTTCGAGCTGGCGCTGGAGCGGCTTGATGGTGAGGTGGTCTGGGCTCTGGTCTCGGTCAGCGGCATCCTGGACGCCGAAGACCGCTGGACGGCTACCCTTGGCATGGTCACCGACATCACCGAGCGGCGCCGGCTCGAGCAACAACTGCTGACGGCCGAGCAGGAGAAGCGCTGGTTTTACCGCGAGGTGTTGCTGGCCGTGACCCAGGGCCGATTGCACCTGTGCGAGGCCAGCGAGATACCCATGGAGGGCGAGCTGCAGCTTTCCTTGACGCTGGTGGAGCCCGAAAATTACGCTTGTCTGCGCCGGGAGATGCGGACCCTGGGCGCAAAGGTGGGCATGCCTTCGGACAGCCTGGAGGAGCTGTTGCTGGCCGCTGGTGAGGCGGTTACCAACGCCATCAAGCACGGTGTGGAAGGATGTTGCGAGGTGCGCCTGGCCGGGCAGCGCATGGTGGCGCGCATTTTCGACGGTGGTCCGGGCATCCGCCCCGAAGACCTGCCCGCCAGCATCCTCAAGCCCGGCTTCTCCACCAAGGTCTCGCTGGGCATGGGCTTCTCGCTGATGTTGGAGCTGTGCGACGTGATCTGGCTGGCTTCCGGCCCCACCGGGACGGTGGTGCAGCTGGAGAAGAACCTGTCGGCCGAAGAGCAGGAGGAGATGATGCTGGAGGCTCTGCTGGAGCGATTCAGCTGAGCGAGCGCCGGCGAGGGACCAGGACGCCGCCGACCCGAACTGCCGAGGGGGTCTCCTGAATCGAGCCCCCCTGGGTGCTCTGGGCGAGTGAGGACACCTCCTGGGCATGCTCGGACATGGTGACCACCTGGGCCAGCACCTTGAGCGCTTGCTCGGCTCGCTGCTCGTGGTCGCTCAGGCTGTCGAGCTGCAGGCGGGACTCGGAGAGGTAGGAGCGGGTGGTTTCGTCCAGAGGCATCCGGGAGAGGGCTTCCAGTACTGTCGTTCCGGCCGTGGCCCCGTCGAAGGGGTAAGGGGGATAGCAGGCGTTCACCATCTCGATGCCCATGCGGGCAAAGGCACTGGGGCTGGCCGCAGCCGCTGACTCCAGGGCGATGGTGGCGAGATCGCGGCGCGAGGTGGGGAACATGGTCTTGGGAGCGGCCTGGGCCGCCACCTGAATGGCCGCCGGAGCCTCGCTCTGCCTGGCCAGGTACTCCAGCACCGCAAGTCCGGCCGCGCCCCCTTCCACATGCGAGACAGGCGAAGGGGGAATGGCTTCCAGCAGGCTCAGGCTGAACTCCACCAGGTCCTGGCTGGTGCTCTGGCGGGCCGCCTTCTTGATGGCCGCCTGCGACTCCGGCTCGACATTCGAGCGAACCAGCCGGGTGATCGCGCGGCGCTGAACGGGATCGATCATGCCTTGATTCTGGCAGCTACGGATGAAAGTTGCCTGAAATCGCGCAGTGGAAGGTGGCTCCCTGATCGGGACTGCCCTCGGCTTTGACGCTGCCACCATGGCGGCGCAGGATTCGCTGGACCGTGGCCAGCCCCACCCCGGTCCCAGGAAAGTCACGCTCGTGGTGCAGGCGTTGGAAGGGAGTGAACAGGCGATGGGCCTGGTCGGGAGAAAAGCCGGCCCCGTTGTCGCGTACGAAGAAACTCTCCCCGCTCCGACCGCCCAGCTCGATGCGAGGCTGCTCTCGGCGCGAGCTGAACTTGAGGGCGTTGTCGAGCAGGTGGCGCAGAGCCACCCGCAACAGGTCTCGGTCACCCTGGAGGGTGAGATCGCTTTGGATGCTCACACTGGCCGGAGCGCAACCCAGCTCGTCCACGATCTCCCGGGCCAGCGCGGTCAGATCCACCCTCTGGATGCGAAGGGGGGCCCGAGAGACCCTCGAGAGCTCGAGCAGGCTGCTGACGAGTCGTTCGAGTCGCTCCAGGCCGAGGGTCACGTTGTCGAGATACTTGCGATTCTTCTCGCTCAGCTCCTGATCGCCGGTCAGCACGAGCTGCAGGAAGCCCTCGGCCGCCCGCAGGGGGGCGCGCAGGTCGTGGGAGACCGAGTAGACGATGGACTCCAGCTCGGATTCGAGCTGCTTGACCTCGCGGGCCCTGCGGGCGAGCTCCAAGAGCAGCCCCACCCTGGTTCTCAGGATAGAAGGGTCGGCAGGCCAGGGCAAAGAGTCCGCCGCTGCGAGCTCAAAGCTTTCGGCCTGCGAGGTCAGCACCAGGATGGGTGTCAGCCCGCCCCTGCGCAGCGCAAGCGCCCGCTCGAGCATGGACGCCGGCAGCACGATGAGGTCGAATTCTCCCTCCGTTTGCGTTTCCGGGGCCAGGTCGGCGGCCACCACCTCCAGGTCGGGCAACAGTTCTCCCAGCTCGAGGTTGCCCAGGACCAGCACACGGCTCATTCGGAGTAGGCGTTGTAGGCCAGCTCGGCGATCTGGGCGATGAGGGTGGAGGCCCGGTCCGAGCTGCCCCGGGCCACGTCCTTCACCAGCACCACCACCACCAGCCCGGTGCCGTCCTCCAGGCGGATGATCCCGGCGTCGTTGACCACCCCGGCGATGGTGCCGGTCTTATGGTAGACGGTCGTGCCTCGGGGCAATAGCCGGGGGATGCGGGTTTTGTACTTGCACTGGGCCAGGATGCCCAGCGCATACTCGGTCCAGCGCTTGTCCAGCAGCTCGTTCTTATACAGTCGCCCCAGAAGGTCGGCCAGGTCATCGGGCGAGGCAAGGTTGTCTACTACCGTGGCCACGGCCACGTCGTCGGCGTAAGCGGCCTGGGCGGCGGAAGCGTTCTCGGCCGCCTGGAAGCGGCTCAGTGTCAGGCCCTGGTTCTCCTTGAGAATGCGCCCCACGGCCGCCAGACGCTGGGCGTGGTCGAGCTTGCGCCAGCGGGCGGCGATCTCGCGACCGCTCATCCCGCGCCACTCCTGACCCATACCCAGGGCAATCAGGTAGGCGGCCCGATTGGTCATGAACACGTCCGAGTTCTTGTAGCCCAGCTCGGTCAGCATCTTGTTCACGCTGTCCGTGCCGATGCGGTTGAAGAGCACGTCGGTGGCGGTGTTGTCCGAGATGCTCTCCATCAGCTCCACGCAGCGCTGGATCTTGACCTTGCTGCCGGCCGGCTGGTGCTGCAGCGTGCCCGAGCCGATGCACCGATCGGTCTCTTTCAAGGTGACCACCTGCTCAAGACTGAGGCCTGCTCGTCCCGCCTGAAGCTGGCGGGCCAGCTCGAGCAGCACGTGCACCTTGAAGACGCTGGCCAGGGGATAGGGCCGCGACCCGTCTACCGAGACCTTTTCGCCCGTAGCCAGGTGCACGATGGCCACCCCGGCCTTCATGCGCTGCCCCTCCTGGCTGATCAGGTAGCGCACGTCGTTGGAGAGCTTCTTCTCGCGCGGGGTCTGGGCCAGACACGGTTGCAACAAGACAAGCAGGATCACAAGCAAACGTTTCACGGGCCGCCCTCTTCTGGAGGCTCGCTCGAGAACCTCCATTCGGCCCGGGGCTGCTGTTTCTTGAGCCGGGCCTGGAGCTCGGGGGGAATCGGATTGCCTTCCAGGTGGACGAGCAGAAGTCGGTGGTTGGAGGCGGGCTCGAAGCCCAGCTCGCTGATGCGGTTGTTCTTGGCGATCAGAGTCTGAAGACGATCCAGCTCGCAGAAGCCGGCCGGAAGGCTTTGCAGTCGATTGTTGCTGACATTCAGCTCTTCCAGCCGGGTCAGCCTGGCAAGCTCATCGGAGGCATCGAGCTTGTTGTCCGCCAGGTGCAGCAGCCGCAGGCTGGTCGGCAGCGCGGGAAGGCTCTGAAGCTGGTTCTGGCTCAGATAGAGCTCCTCCAGGCCGTGGGGAAGGTGATCGACGGAGCTGAGCTGGTTGTCCGAGAGATAGAGCTTGCGCAGTTTCGGCATTCGGGCCAGAACGGGGGGGATGGCGGTGAGCCGATTGGAGCGCAGGTCGAGCAGCTCGAGCTCGGTCAGCTCGGCCAGGAAGTCGGGCAGGGTGGTCAGCTCGTTCTCGCTCAGGTCCAGGCCCTTGAGAGCCTTCAGCTGTCCGACCTCAGGGGGGACCTGTTTCAGCTTGCTCTGGCTGAGCACCAGGCCGATGGCGTTGGAAGGCTCTCGCAGCGCGTCCTGAAGGCTGTGCATGGTGCGGGGGGCGTCGGAAGGCACGCCGCTGCAGCCGGACAGTTGGAGGGCGACCAGGAGCAAGATCCCAGCGAGGACAGAGGTGGTCGCGGCCCAAGAATTCCAGCGGCATAAGGTTTTCCAGTGCTGACAGGAGGGACTGAAAACTCGTTTCGACCATTGGAGCCACAGACGACTTTTGTTAACCAGATCACGGTAGGGAACGGCCACGCATGGTATAATATGAGGTGGCCGGGTTGGAACCTCTTCCCTCCCGGTCAGACTGAAACCGGAGGACGACCGCGATGAGACTCGAGGCGATTTTCGTCGAGCTCGACTCCCTCGAGCTGCCCAACCAGGCACTCGAGGCCGCTCCTGCGGATCCGGGCCCGTGGGGACCAGCCGTCGAAGATGTCTGGTATGGACCCTATCCGGCTTGAACCGCAGGCCGACTGCACGATGAGACAAACCACCATGCGGGCGCCTTACGGGGCGCCCGCTGCTCGTACCGAGAAGGGCTTGCGAAAGAGCTCGAGCGGATCTCCCTTCATCGTATGGGGCATCGAGATGCGCACCTCGTAGTCTCCTGGTTGCTCGGGGGCCACCATCACCAGCTCGACGATATCTCCACTTCGCGCTGGCAGCGGCGTGAAGCCGGCCAGTCTGTCCAGAGCTGGCTCCAGGGGCTGGCCTTCTCGAAAGAGCTGGACCTTGATCCAACCCAACCGGCGCGTTTCGAAAGTGGCGTTGTAGAGCTCCAGTCGCAAGGGCACAACCTGGCCCGCGGGAAAGGGTCCAGGAGAGAGTTTCAAAGCTACGCGGAAAGGCGGCTGGGACGGGGCGGCAGCCCGCGGGAGGGCCAGGATCTCGTAGGCTTGCAGTCCCTCGAAGGTCGGACCGGCCCTCAACCAGCGCTTACAAGACTTCAGCCCGTCTTGCATCTCGGGGCTCTGGTCCGTGGGAAGGATGAGCCAGCGGCAGCTCGGCCCGAGCAACTCCACCCGCCCCGTGGCCCAGAATGCTTTGAGCTGGTCGGGATGCAGGCGGGGAGACGGCAGCACGTCATTCTCGGGCTGACTCAGGCAGGTCTCCCCGGGTATTATCTGGCGCAGGACCCATTCCAGAGCCCGAGCCTGGGGCTGGGGAAGCCTGGCCAGCCGCTGTTCGACCTCCGAGGGGGCCACCGCCAGGTAGCCTGCCCAGGCAAGCGCGCCCAGGGCCAGCAGAAAAGCCATCCAGCGGGCCCCGCCGCGAAGGAGCAGCAGGGCCGCCAGAATCATCGCGGCAGCCGGCCAGATCATCTCTGCAGACATTGATGAAGATCATTCGAGGAGTGTCCTGCCTGGGCGCGAACAATGAGGAAAGGCCAGTGGGCCTTTTGAACCTTGTCGGAGTGCGTCGCGTAGCAATTCCATGTCGGTTGCGGATGATCCTCAGGCACTGGAAGAGGCAGTCGAGGAGGTCGTCCATCCGACCGCCCGCCGCGGCCGCCGTCGTGCCCTTCTTAACTTGCTCAGGGCCTGCGTGGGCGTGGGCCTGGCCCTCTACCTCATCAGCGTGGTCATCTCCAGGCAGAAGGTGGATGTCTGGGCTCAGACCGCCGGCAGCATCAAGTGGTTGCTTCTCGTGGCCCTCTCCATCCAGCTCGTCTCCATTCTGATCACCACAGTACGCTGGCAATGGCTGCTCAAGGTCCAGCAGATCGAGGTCTCGCTGCACGACCTTCTGTCGCTCACCATGGTGGGGATGTTCTTTTCCAGCGTGTTGCCCGGCGCGGTGGGGGGCGACGTGCTCAAGATGGTCTACATCGCCCGCCATGCCCCCACGCGCCGCACCGAGGCCGTGCTCACCATCATGGTCGATCGGGTCATCGGCTTGCTGGGCCTGCTGCTGGTGGCTCTGGTCTCGGTGATCTTCTCGCTGGACTTCATCCTGGGCGCCAACCGCCAGGTGCAACTGGCCACGATTACCGTGGGAATGGGCAGCGCCGCCGGCATCGCGGGAGTGCTGGCGGTCATGTTCCGTCGCCATCTCACCGGGCTGCCGCTGGTGTCGGGATTGATCGCTCTCGGCCGCCAGCGCTTGCCGGCCGGGGTGGTGCACATTCTCGACCGCCTGGTGCGGGCCCTCGACCTCTACCGAGGAGCCCCTCGAGTCATCGGGGCCGCTCTGGCCATCTCGGCCTTCACCCACGTGTTGGCAGCCCTGACGGTCTTTCTGATCGGGCGGGCCTACCATGAGACCCACCTGGGGCTCTGGAGCTATTTCCTGGCCGCCCAGATCGCCAACACCGTGGCCGCGATCCCGATCACGCCGGCAGGGTTCGGGGGCCGCGACCTGGTGCTGTCGACCTTCTTCCTGGCAGGCGGTGCGGCCCCGGCCGAGGCGGGCATCATCCCCGTGTTCAACACCTTCATCATCCTGTTCTGGAGCCTGATCGGCGGAGTGTTCTTCATCTTCATGCGCCACCCTCGCAAGGGCCCGTAGTCACGGACAATCCAGCAAGCCGCAAATGGGCGGGCTGTGCTGTGTCCGGCCATCTCTTGAACTCTCCGCGGTCTCGGCGCACTGACCTGACCAGACGTGGGCGACCCAGAGCGGTCCTCTGGTCGCCCGGAGCGCGATGCGGTCAGACAGAGAAAGGCCGGCCCCGCAAGGGACCGGCCTTTCTCACTGGACCTGGAGGTCAGCTTACTTGGAGATGAGTGAGCTGAAGTCCCAGATCTGCTCGATGCCACCGGGCACCGCAGCCAGTCCGCGCTGAATCACCGGGAAGGTGTTCGGCACCAGGAACTGGGTGGCGACAAAGGCGCCGGCCTGCAACTGCCCGTGCAGGGTCAGCTGGCCGCCCGGTCCGCCCTGGGCGGGGTCGAGCAGGTAGCCGTGGGAGCCACCCTGCTCCTGGAACACACCTGAGCCATTGAAGACCAGGGTGTTGCCGATGGGGGCGGGGAAGGCGAACGGCGTGGACGCGGTCACCTGGTTGAGGGTGATGGCTGGCAGACCCGGAGGGGTTACCGAGATCACCTGCTTGGCGTTGACCTGATTCAGGCCCATGGCGATGGTCAGGTCGGTGGTGGCCGAGTTAGGAACCACCTGGTCGTTGAGCATCTCCTGTACCAGGATCGCGGTGGGCACATTGCCCTTGAGCGAGCCGGCCAGCATGCGGGGAGCGTAGTTGTAGGGGTCGGCGTCGTCGAGCACGGTCTGGGCAATCCAGAAGAACTGCCGGAAGGAGATCGTGCCCGGCTCCAGGCCGTTGGCCGCCAGGCCCGGCAGCAGCTGGGCGCTGATGGTGGGAGAGTTGAGCAGCAGGTTGGTCAGGCGACCGCCGGCCACGTTCAGCACGCCGGTGGTGATGTCTTCCTCGAGGGCGAGGAAGATGCCGCCCAGAATGCCGCCCAGCGACTGGCCGATGTAGACCGGGCGTGCCGGCGGATTGGGTGCCAGGTCGGGGATGCCGTTGCCGTTGAAATCGGTTGCCCCCCGCGCGATCATGTGAGCCAGGGTCATCTGGTCGGCAACGGTCTGGCGCATATGGTCGCGGGTCAGGCGCAGGTTGGCCGGATTGATGAAGCCCGTGCCGCTCTGGCCGGCCGGCGGAGGCAGCGGGTTGAGGCCCGCCTGGGTCTGGCTGCCGTGGCCGACGGCGTCGATGCCGATGACCGCAAAGCCCTGGGAACAGGCCAGGAAAGCAAGAGCCAGCATGTCTTCCTTGGAGCGGGTGAGGCCGTGCTGGAAGACGATCGTCGGGCGCGGGCCAGGCCCGGCCGGCGGGGAGGCCGGCTGGCAGACCATGAACTGGAGGTTCAGGGTGCCCTGCGGGGTCGGGTTGTCAGGCGTTCCCTGGAAGAAGGTCTCGTTGGCGGTGTTGACGTTCCCGATGTACTGGGTGGCCGGGAACACGCCGAAGCGGATGGCGCCCACCACGTTAGGGAACTGGGGCTGCGAGGCCAGGATCCGCTGGCCGGTAGGCCCCAGGCTGTTCAGGAAGGCGGTGACGGCAGCCGGTCCCACGAACTGGGCTTGCGGGATCATCGTGGGGGTCGGGGTTTCAGCCTCGACCCTCTGATGGATGACCGTCAGGGTCTGGAACAGCTGCTGAGTGGTGAAGGCGAAGGCAAACGGAATGTCCTCGCGAGGCTGACCCGTGGCCGCCTCGGCCCCCTGCCAGATGGGCTGGTAGGCGGCCCGGACCGGCTCGAGAGCACCGGCTTGCTGGTCGTTCAGGAAGGGAAAAACGGAAGTGCCATTTCCATCGACCAGCGGAGTGGTCGACTTCAAGGCCGTTTCGGCGTAGCTCGAGGCGACTGCGTTGCCATTGCTGTCGAGCACCCCGGCGGTGATGACCACGATGTGCGGCGCACCCGGGGTAAGCGGTCGGACCGGCTGGGCGATGACCAGTGACTGGTCGCCCACGTCGCCTGTGCCCACCTCGAAGGTCATCGGTTGCAGCTGGCGGGTGGCGCCGTTGATGACCAGAATCGTCCGGTTGCTCACCGTGGTGGCATCGATGTTTGCTGTAAACGGGATGAAGATCGGGCCAGCCGTGGAGAAACCCGAGATCGAGTTCATCGAATCGAAGGGCTCACCGGTTCCGGGTAGAGCATTCTGCCCGGTCTGGGGGTTTCGAATCAGGTCGTTGGGAAGAGGAATTCTGAGCTGGAGCGTGGTGGAGGATGGGTCGAAAGTCACGTTCGTCGTGGTCGTCGGTGTCACCACCGGCGGCCCGTTGAATCCAGCGGGAAGGTCCTTAGTGGTCGTATCCCCGCCGCAGCCGGACCCCACGAAAAGTGTGGTCGCGAGCATGACACCCATCGGGACCTTGAAGAATTTTCTGAAGTTCATAGCAACTCCCGACTTGGTTTGGCGCTTCTTCCCCCGCCACGCTCTGAGACTCAACTCCGCACGGGAGCTAAGCCGGACCGAGATCGGGGAGGTTGAATTGCCGGCCTTTCGCCGGGGGGGTCAGAACCTCCTCCAAGGACTTTCAATGAAGAATGAAACCCTTTACCGATAAGGATTTCATTGAGAGGATGACTCTGGAATAAGTTTCAAGCTTTCAGGATGGCTACGATGCGCATGACCGAGGGGTCGTCCTCAACCTCGAAACGCAAACCGTGATAATACTTCTGGCTGCGGGTATCGCGCCGACAACTGCGCACGATGGCGTCTACCGCCATGGAGGGGAGGGCTCCGTACTGATCGAGGCGCACACGGCATTTGGTGCCGATGCGCACCTCGGTGGTGGAAGAGAGTTGAGCGCCGCCTCGCCCGATGTTGATGAGAGACCCCTCGCAAAGCACGTCGTCGGAGCGGTTGGTGATATAGGCTGGCAGGCCGTTGGCTTTGATGCGCAGGTGCTGGCGCCGCTCGCGTACGTTGTTCTGAGAGAATCCGTGGGCGGCCAGGGTATCCTTGACCCAGCTGTTGGCCTTGGCCTCGTCGGTGTCTTCAAAGATCAGGCCCGCGCTCATGCGGTCGATGGCCAGACGACGCGTCCAGACGACCCGGCACTTGACCGCCCCCTTGCCCGAGCCAGGTACCATGACGGCCACGATCTCCTTGGCGCTGAGCCCGTCCTTGCTCTCGAGCCGGATCCCGGCCACCGAAATATCGGTGATCCCGGCGCTGAAGGTCCGTTTCTGGGTACGCACCTCGACCAGGACCCGACATGCCAGTCGCACCATTCGGCGACGCTCGTTCAAAGCCGGCTTGTGGCCGGGGAGGTAGGTTTGCAGAGTGGCCCACAGTTTCTTCATCGGCCCAGGAAATTCGCGGGAACGTTGGGCCTTCCTCTCGGGGCTTGACGAGTCGGTATAATCCCTTCATGCAACGAAACGATCTGCGCAACCTGGCGATCATCGCCCACATCGATCACGGAAAGACCACTCTCGTGGACGGCCTCCTGCGCCAGGCCGGCATTTTCCGCCCTGGCCAGGACGTGGCCGAGCGCGTGATGGACTCCAATGAGCTCGAGCGCGAGCGGGGCATCACCATCCTCTCCAAGAACACGGCCGTGGAATACCGCGGCATCACTCTCAACATCGTGGATACCCCGGGCCACGTGGACTTTGCCGGCGAGGTCGAGCGGATCCTCGGAATGGTGGACGGCTGCCTGCTGGTGGTGGACGCCTTCGAGGGCCCCATGGCCCAGACGCGCTTCGTGGTCAAGAAGGCGCTGGAGGCCGGGCTCTTGCCCATCCTGGTGGTCAATAAGATCGACCGCTCGGACGCCCGACCCGAGCAGGTGGTGGATGAGGTTCTGGGACTGTTTATCGACCTTGGTGCCAATGACGAGCAGATCGACTTCCCCGTAATCTATGCTTCGGCCAAGCAGCAGGTGGCCTCGCTCGACCCCAAGGGCCCCTTTGAGAGCCTGCAGCCCCTCTATGAGGCAATCTTGGAGCATGTTCCCGCGCCCGAGGGCGATCCCGAAGCGCCCCTGCAGATGCTGGTCAGTAGCCTCGACTACGACGAGTACATCGGACGGTTGGCCATCGGGCGCATCAGCCAGGGAACCCTGACGGCTCCCCGGCAGGTGGCCTTTGGCTCGCCCGGAGAGACGCTCAAGAAGGGCAAGGTGGCCCAGTTGTTTCGTTTTGAGGGTCTGAGCCGCAAAGCGGTGGAGTCGGCCACGGTCGGGGACATCGTCTCACTCTCGGGTCTGGCTGAGGTGGGCCTGGGTCAGACCATCACCGAAATCGAGCGGCCTGCTCTCCTGCCCGGACTTTCGGTGGACGAGCCCACCCTGGCGGCCATGTTCCTGGTATCCAACAGCCCGCTGGCCGGCACCGAAGGCAAGTATGTGACCTCGCGTCACCTCAACGACCGGCTGATGCGTGAGAAGGAGCGCAACGTTGCTTTGCGGGTCAATCCCACCGATTCACCGGACGTGTTCGAAGTGTGTGGACGGGGCGAGTTGCACCTTTCCATCCTGATCGAAACCATGCGTCGCGAGGGCTACGAGTTCTGCGTCTCGGCTCCGAGGGTTCTCACCAAGATGGTCGACGGGCAGGTGCACGAGCCGCTCGAGCAACTCATCATCGACCTGCCCGAGGAGAACCTTGGCCCGGTCATGGAGACGGTGGGTCTGCGCCGCGCCGAGATGATCAACATGAGTGGCTCGGGCACCGGTCGCCTGCGCCTGGAGTTCATCATCCCGGCTCGGGGCCTGATCGGACTACGCTCGGACATCCTCACCCTGACCCGGGGCTACGGTATCATGAATCACCTGTTCCACGACTATGGTCCCTGGCGAGGCGAGATCGCCGGGCGCACGCGCGGCTCCCTGGTCGCCTCCGAGGCCGGCGAGGCCACCACCTACGCCCTGCATAACCTGCAGTCGAGCGGCGTGTTCTTCATCGACCCGGGCGAGAGGGTCTACGCCGGCATGGTGGTGGGCGAGCACTGCCGCCCGGGAGACCTCGAGGTGAACGTGGCCAAGAAGAAGCACGTAACCAACATTCGTAATTCCGGCGCCGAGGAAAGCCTGCGCCTGGAGGTGCCGCGCCGCCATTCGCTGGAGCAGGCTCTGGAGTACATCGAAGATGACGAACTGGTGGAGGTCACCCCCCAGAGCATCCGAATCCGCAAGGAGATCCTGGACGTGCACGTTCGCAACCGCATTCGCAAGGAGAAGAGCCGGCAGGCCAGCTGACCGTACGGTAACAAGCCGTCAACCCGGGACCGAGCCCGGCCGGGTTATCCTCGGGCCGAAAATGCGGACCTGGAGGAGCACCAACCATGCAGATCGCAAACCTGGCTACCTTTCCTCAGGCGGCGGCCAAACAACAAAAGAGCAGCCGCCCCGAGCCCGGGCCAGATGACACTTCCGACCCCGACTTTGGGGATAACCGGCGCAACGACGACGGACCTGACTCGGTTTACGACCCCGACTTCGGCGGACGCGGCGGGGGCGACACCTACAGCGGCCCGGACGGAACCTACAGCTACGATCCCTATCACTGAGGGGTCCGCGCGCCCAGAGCCTTGCGGGCTCAGCACCTGAACGAGTCCACGCGCCGGACTGCAGCAACAGGAAACTTGCCCTCGGCTGAGAACCCCCCTCGGCGCCACGCGCCAAGGAGGGTTTTGCTTTGGGCTATCGTCTGGATACACGGGTGATTCACGCCGGGGAAGTTCGTCCCGGCAAGGATGGCGCCGTCGTGCTTCCCATCTACCAGTCGGCCAACTACGAGTTCGCAGGCGAGAGCGATTACAACGACCTGAAGTACATCCGCCTCAACAATTCCCCCAACCACGTGGCTCTGCACCAGAAGCTGGCCAGCCTGGAGGGGGCCGAAGCGGCCCTGGTCACGGCCAGCGGGATGGCGGCCATCACTGCCGCGCTGCTGGCCAGCGTGGGACACGGCGAGCACTTGCTGGCTCAGGGTTGCCTCTACGGTGGGACCCACACCTTCCTGACCCACGACTGGCCTGAGTTCGGGCGCACGGCCTCCTTCATCGACCTGAGCCGGCCCGAGAGCTGGGCCACCCAGCTCACCCCCTCGACCCGAGCGATCTACGTGGAGACCATCTCCAATCCGCTCATGCAGGTGTTCGACCTGGACAAGGTGGTGGAGTTTGCCCGCCAGCACAAGCTGATCGCCCTGATCGACAACACTTTCGCCACTCCCATCCACTACCGTCCCCTCGAGCACGGCTTCGATCTGGTGGTGCATAGCTGCACCAAGTACCTCAACGGCCATTCCGACATTGTGGCCGGGGCGGTGGTGGGCTCGGGCGAGAGGGTGCGCCGGGTGTGTCACCTGCTCAATCATCTGGGCGGCTCGCTCGACCCCCACGCCTGTTTCTTGCTGCACCGGGGGCTCAAGACCCTGGCCGTGCGATTGCGCCACCAGACTGCCACGGCCCTGGAGGTAGCCCGCTTTCTGGAGCAGCATCCGGCCGTCAAGAGGGTGCACTATCCGGGCCTGCCCAGCGACCCGAGCCACCAGCTCGCCCAGCGCCAGCTCGACGGCTTCGGGGCCATGTTGAGCTTTGAGCTGCTCGAGCCCGAGCGGGCCGACGCCTGGATGCAGGCCACGCACCTACCGGTCGTGGCGGCCAGTCTGGGCGGGGTAGAGAGCCTGGTCACCCGACCGGCCACCACTTCTCACTCGGGCCTGTCCGTAGACGAGCGCCGGGCAGCCGGCATCGACGAAGGGCTGATCCGCCTGTCGGTTGGCCTGGAAGACCCACAGGACCTGATCGAAGATTTCCAGGCCGCCTTTCAGCTTGACAGGCAGCCCCTTTCCGTGCCATAAACCTGAGGTTTTGAGAGGTAGAGAGCATTGACTGACGCGCGCGGTTCCATCCTGGTCAGCGGATCACTGGCCTTTGACAACATCATGAACTTTCCGGGCTACTTCAAGGACCACGTCCTGCCTGACAAAGTGCACATCATCAATATCAGCTTCCTGGTCCAGGAGCTGAAGCGCCAGCGGGGGGGCTGCGCCGCCAATATCGCTTACACGCTCGCTCTGCTGGGCGAGCGTCCCCGCATCGTGGCTGCCGCGGGCCGCGACTTCCCCGAGTATGCCGAATGGCTCTCTCAACAGGGCGTGGACGTGCAGGGGATCCGTATCTTTCAGGAGGACGTGACGGCCTCGTGCTTCATCACCACCGATGCGGCTGACAACCAGATCACCGGGTTTTATCCGGGCGCCATGAACCGGGCCGGGGAGATCAGCCTTCGTCAGGAGGCGGGGCCCAATCCCCGTTTCTGCATCATCGCTCCCGATGCCCCCGCCGCCATGGTGCGTCACTGTCAGGAATGCCGCGAAGGGAAGATCCCCTTCCTTTTTGACCCCAGCTTCCAGGTGACCGCCATGGACGGTCCTACGCTTTACCAGGCGGCCCGGGGGGCCCGGGCGGTCCTGCTCAACGACTACGAGTTCGCGGTCTTCCTCGAGAAGACCGGCAAGACGCAGGACCAGCTACTCGAGGATGTCGAGCTGATCGTGGTCACCTACGGCGAGCAAGGCAGCGAGATCTTCCGTCGCGGCTCGGAAAGCGTGAAGATCCCGCCGGCAAAGTGCCGCGAGGTGGTGGACCCCACCGGAGCGGGCGACGCCTACCGGGGAGGCTTTCTGGCCGGACTGGTCCGGGGCCACGACCTGGATGTCTGCGGTCGGATGGGAAGTGTGGCGGCGGTGTTCGCGGTGGAGCACTACGGCACCCAGAACCATCGCTACACCCCCGAAACTTTCTTCGCCCGCTACGAGGAGAACTTCGGGCCCGCTCCGGTGGTCACAGCCCCAGGCCACGCTTGAGCTCGGGCAAGAGCTCCTGCATCGAGCTGTAACGGTGCTCGGGGGCCTTGCACAGCATGCGGCGGTAGACCCGGTCGAGCTCCGGGCTGAGATCGGGGCGCCGTTCCAGCAGGCTGGGCGGCTCCAGGTGAACCTGGCTATAGAGCAGCTGCACCGACTGGACCTGGGTGAAGGGGCGCCGACCGGTCAGTAGCTCGTGCAGGAGCACTCCCAGCGCGTACTGATCGCAGCGGCCGTCGAGGTCGGTCTGGCCGACCACCTGCTCGGGGGCCATGTAGGCCGGAGTGCCCAGAATTGCTCCCGGCAGCGTCAGGTTGCCCTGCGCCTGCATGGGCCGGGCCAGGCCGAAGTCGACCAGCTTGAGAAAGCCGTCGGCCCGGATGATGATGTTCTCTGGCTTGAGGTTTCGGTGGATGATGCCCTTACCGTGGGCATAGCTGAGGGTCTCTGCCAGGGCCAGGAGCCAGGGCCCGGCTTCCTGGGCGCTCAGGCCGCTGGCTCGAATCTTGCGGCGCAAGGGCAGACCGTTGACCAGCTCGGTAACCAGATAGAACAGTCCCTCGAATTCACCGAAGTCGTCCAGGCGAACGATGTGGGGATGCGAGAGCGTCCGCAGAACCTGCACCTCTCGTTGAAAGCGGGCCCGGAAGCTTGGATCGCGCGAGACCTCCGGGTGCAAAACCTTGATGGCGCAGGCCTCGGACAGCTCCAGGGTGGCGTCAGGCACGGCCCGGTACACCACCGCCGAGGCTCCCCGGCCAACCGGGCGCAACAGGCGCCAGTTGGCCAGACGTGCCCCGGTAAAGCGGTCTGCCGACAGCCCGCTGAAGACGCGCTCCAGATGAGGGGTGGTCGAGGAGGGAGAGTCCCTGGTCGAGCGCCAGAACCAGGCCCCCGCCACCGCGGCTCCCCCCAGACAGACCGCCGCCACAATCGGGTCCACCAGGGCAACTTCCCGAGGGGGCAGAGACCTCCCTTTGACTGCTGAAGTTAACAACCCCCCCTCTTCCCAAGTCGCTCGCTCCATGGTAAGAATCGCAGAGTGCTCTGGCCGGGAGGAAACGTGCTGTCAGGCCGGAACGATGCCGCTACAGGTGAGGAATCGAATCGATCGCCCAGGAAGATAGTCCCCCCCGGCGGGCCCGGCCCGCACCTTTGCGCCCCATCGCGCGCCATTCTTCGTAACGAGGCCTGAAACACTCCACATGAATATCCAACGGATCCTATTTCCTTACACGGGGGTGGACGAGGAGTCAGATCTACTGGTGCAGATCTGCCGCTACGCCAAGGCTGTCAAGGCCAGCGTCACGGTGCTGCAGGTCGTGGAGGTGCCGCTCTCCTTGCCCGAGGACGCACCTTCCACCGCGCTTCCCAAGATGGAGGAAGCTCATCAACTGCTCGAGTGCGCCGAGTTGATCGCCCGCCGGAATGGCATCCAGGTCGAGGTCGAGGTGATGCAGGCCCGCGAGGTCGGTCCGGGCATCGTGCGAGTGGCCGAGTCGCTGCCCGCCGATCTCCTGGTGGTGGCGGGGGTGCGCAGCGCTCACCATCCCGATGAGCCCATGGGCGAGACCATCGGCTACCTCCTGCGCAACGCTCCCTGTCCCATCTGGATTGGCTGTCAGCCCAATCCCAATCCTAACGGCAAGCGCGACCTGGAAGCCTAGCTCTCATGCCCAAACGTATCGTCATCGTCGGTTGCGGGCGCACGGGAGCCGAGCTCGGGCGTATCTTGAACCGTGACGGCCACAGCCTGGTCATGATCGACAACGACCCCGAATCGCTCAAGCGCCTCAGCGACGACGTCAAGGTTCGCACCGTGCTGGGCAACGGCGTCAGTCTTAGCATCTTGAAGGAGTCTGGCATCGAGCGGGCCGACGTCTGCGTGGCCGTGACCAACCGCAACTGCGTGAACCTGGCCGCCGCTCTGATCGCCCAGCGCCATTTCATGGTGGAGCGGGTGGTGGCTCGCATCACCGACCCCCGCAGCGTCAACCTGTGGGAGTCGGCCGGCATCCATATTCTCTGCCCCACAGCCGTGCTGGCCTCCGAGGCCGAGCGCATCATCCTGGCCACCTGAGGAGTCCAACTTGTACTTCGTGATTTGCGGCGGCGGCGAGGTCGCGTTTCACCTCGCCCTGGACCTGGTCGGTAAGGGTCACGAGGTGACCGTGGTGAGTCGCGACCACGCCATGGTCAAGCGGCTCGAAGGTCGCTGCTCGGCCATCGACGGCCAGGCCTGGGATCCGGCTACCCTGGAGTCGGCTGGACTGCGCCGGGCTGATGCCCTGGTGGCATGTGAGCCTCGCGACGAGGACAACCTGGTGATCTGCCACCTGGTCGACCTGCTCCAGCTTCCCGTGCGCACCATCGCCACCGTGCACAATCCCAAGAACGAGGCTCTCTATTATGAGCTGGGCATCGACGCCATCGTAGGCACGACCACCACCATCGCCCAGGTGATCGAGCACGAGCTTCCCAGCGCCGAGCTGCTGCCCCTGATGACCCTGCGGCGCGGGGGGATGAAGATGGTGGAGGGCGAGATCCCCTACGGAGCCCCCTGCGTGGGCAAAGCCCTGCACCAGATCTCCATGCCCGGGGGCACGCTCATCATCACGCTGGTGCGCGGCGACCAGGTCATCCTGCCTCACGGTGGGACGGTGGTGGAGGTGGGCGACGTGCTCATCGGCCTGGCCGAGGCCGACCGCCTCAACGAGCTTCGTCGGGTTCTGTTCGGCTGACCCTTCTGTGATCGCGGATCACCGATTCATCTGGCTCCGGCCCGGTATGCTATACTCATTCCAACGCACGGAGGTAGCAGTGACCGAACCGATTCGTCGACTCCAGAATCAGCTTGCCCGTATGGAATCCGAGCGTAAACGAGATCACGACCATTTGCTCCTGGTGATGGCGACCCAGCGAGAACGAATCGACAGAGCCTTTTCCGAAGTGAGCCTGGCTCTGCTCGAGCAGGAACTGGCGGTGCGCCAGCGACTCACTCAGTCCGATGAGGCCGTAACCCGTCTGGGGGCCTCGGTCCTGGAGGGCCTGACCAGACACGATACCAGGCTTTCCGACATCGAGGCCCGCCTTCGTCGCCTGGAGGGGGCCGCCTGAGCAGCCTGCCGCTGGAGCTGAGCTCCAGCGTGCACTGTGAAGCGCATGTCCTCCGGCAAAGCCGTTTTGTGAGCCGCACAAAGCGATCTGCTCACCGACAGCTCTCGCCCAGATTTCAGTTGCTCTTTCCCGGGAAGCGACCCTGACGCGCGATACGCGCTCCGAGTTTTCATGCGGATCCCCCGTCTGGCCGTGGGATATCCCACCCCAACCCTGGGGATCCCAAGATTGCCTGGGATCCAACCGGCACTGCGAGCTTGTTGCCAGGCAGGACCTGGCGCTCCCCGGCTCCCGCTATCTGCTCCCGGAACGGTCCAACAGCGACGAAGTCTAGCTCTGGCTGATGGCGAAGCGTTGCTGCGGGAAGTGACCCTGCAGTACGAAGCCGTCGCCGGTGGGGGAGAGCTCGAAGTCCTGGAAGGCGTAGTGCCCGTCGATGGTGATCCGCCCGTCGGAATGGCGGGTCAGGCTGAAGGACTGCTCGGGGAGGTTGCTTTCCACCAGCGTGGTATCGCCTTGCTGGGTCAGCCGGAAGGTTTCACCATCCTCCCAGTCGCTGCGCACCTCGGCTGCATCGCCCTGACGCGTGGCCGTCCAGGCCCGCCCGGAGAACATGCTGTCCACTCGCAGCGTGGTGCCGTCATCACGAATGGTGAAGTCGTTGAGGTCTTCCTGGCAATCAGCCACGGTCAGGTTTCCCTGCTTCTCCAGGCGATAGTCCTGGAAGTGGTGCAGGCCGTCCACCTCGGTGGCCTGGCCGTCCGAGATCACCGTGAAGTCGCGCTGAGGGAAGGTACCGTCCTCCAGATGACCGATGATGGTGGTCTGCCCTGGCTGCTCACGGTGGCCCACCAGCAAAGCTTTGCCGTCCAGGCTGATACCCAGGCCCGGGGCCAGCTCGATTCCGACTGTAGCGGTGTGCAGGCTGGGTGGGAAGGGAAGTTGGGGGTCTAGATATCCTGTTGGCACTCCGGCCATCAATCGCACGCTCATTGAGAACTCCCTGTGCAGAATCGTCTGCCGGCACTTTGCGCCATGAGCGGTTGATCGGATGTTACCGGATCGTAACCGTCTCCACGAACAGGGGTTGGTCGAGCTTCTCGCCGTAGCCCTCGAACCGTATCACGCCCTTGTCGTCGTCGGGGATAACGCCTACCATCCAGCCCTTCTCGGGCTTTCCGGGGCAGCGGCCCACGTTCACCTGCTGGCCCTCGGAGCGCTGGCGCACGGGCAGGCTGGCCGCGGCCATGGTGGAGAACATTGCCCCCACCACCGAACTGGGAGTCATCGCCTTCGTCTGCGGGTCGCGAGCCAGGTTACGGACCACCGAGTGCTCGGCAAGGCTGCGAGCGTAGGCCGACTCGGCGCGCAGCTCGCGCTCACGCGGGTCACCAGGCCCGCAACTCACCAGCAGCAGGGCCACCACCAGCAAGATACGAGTCATCGCAGTCGATTTCGGGAGGTTCGCCAGGGCCTCCTCCGGAAATCCACGGCATGCGGGAACAGGCTGTGCTGCTGCTTTCGGCGCAGTGGCCATTGGCCTTCGTGGGTCAAAAGCTCGGCCCCGCTGGTGGACCCACCTGGTACTCCATGCCGTCGCCAGGACTTGACGCATCGGAACCAATGCTTTAATATTAAAGCATGCCCACGCACTACCAGGGAGACGAGCGCGAGGTACGCGCCCTGAACGCGTTCATCAAGCTGCAGCGGGCGGTCGAGTCACTCAACGGCCGGCTGCAGCCCGAGTTGACCCGGGCAGGGTTGACGGTGAGCCAGTTCGGGGTGCTCGAGGCTCTGCTGCACCTCGGTCCGATGTGCCAGAAAGAGCTGGGGCAGAAACTGCTCCAGAGTGGTGGCAACATCACCATGGTGATCAACAACCTCGAGAAGCGCAATCTGGTCAAGCGCACCCGAGACCGTCAGGACCGCCGCTACGTGCAGGTGGCCCTGACGGCCGAAGGCCGCAAATTGATCGTGGAGCTCTTTCCCCACCACGCCCGCTCGATCGCCGACCAGATGGAGGTCCTCTCCGCGGCCGAGCAAGACAGCCTCGCCCTGCTCTGTAAGCGCCTGGGCAAGCAAGGCTGAACAAGATTTTTTCTTGGTCATTAGTTTAATATTAAATCAAAGGAGCCACAAATTTATGATCACTCTGAGACCTGAGCAAGAACGAGGTCGAACTCAGCTGGGCTGGCTGGACAGCCGCCACAGCTTTTCTTTTGGCCAGTATCAAGACCCGCGTCATGTCGAGTTTCGCGATCTTCGGGTCATCAACGACGACCGGGTGGGCCCGGGAGGGGGATTTCCCACGCACCCCCACCGCGACATGGAGATCCTGACCTACGTGCTCGAAGGCAAGCTGGCCCATCAGGACAGCCTGGGAACCGGCTCGGTGATCGGAGCAGGCGAGTTGCAGAAGATGAGCGCCGGCAGCGGCATTCGTCACAGCGAGTTCAACGCATCCGAGTCCGATCCGGTGCACTTCTACCAGATCTGGATCTACCCCGAGAAGTCAGGGCTGGCCCCCAGCTATGAGCAGAAGCCTACCCCGCCCGGTCTCGGCCTGCACCTGGTGGCCTCGCCCGAGGGGGGGGAGCAGGCGCTCCGCCTGCACCAGGACGTGCGGCTCTACCTGGGCCGGCTCGAGGACGGACATGAGCTCGAGCACACTCTTGCTCCTGATCGGCACGCCTACGTGCAGGTGACCCGGGGCGAGATTCAGCTCAACGGGCTTCAACTGGTGGCCGGCGATGGAGCGGCGGTCAGCCAGGAGGAGTCCTTGCGCTTGCGCTCGCAGGGCCCGGCCGAGATTTTGTTGTTTGATTTGAACTGAAAGGAAGAAGACTATGCCTAAGATTCTCGCCTTTTCCGGCAGTACCCGGGAGGGCTCCTTCAATCGCAAGCTCATTGCCCTCGGGGCCGCGGCCGTACGGGCGGCCGGGGGAGAGGTCACCGAGCTCGACTTGCGCGACTACCGCCTGCCTGTCTACGACACCGATCTCGAGAGCCAGGGGGTGCCTGACAATGCCCGGCGCCTGGCTGAGCTGTTCAGTGAGCATCAGGGCTTCTTGATCGCCTCGCCGGAATACAACAGCGGCTACTCGCCGCTCATCAAGAACACCATCGACTGGATCAGCCGGGTCAAACCGGGCTCGGTCAACCTGACCCCCTTCGCCGACAAGTTCGCCGGCCTGATGGCCGCCTCGCCCGGTGGCTTTGGCGGCCTGCGCGGGCTGTTGCAGCTTCGCACCGTGCTCAGCTACATCAAGGTGCACGTGTTGCACCATCAGGTCACAATCTCCAGCGCTCATGAGGCCTTCGACGAGGCGGGCCAGCTGAAAAACCCCTCCCACCAGAAAGGGGTGGAAGGGGTTGCCGGTGAGCTGGTGCGGATTCTGACGAAGCTAACGGACTGATGCAGACCAGTGGTGGCGGAGTTCTGCTTCGCCACCACTGGAACGCAGCTACCGCCTGTTCGGGAATGGAGACAATCAGGTTGAACGGCGCGGCGCGAGTTCCTGAAGGAACCTTAAGCTGACTGGCGGGCGGCTTCCCGCTCTTCCTTGGCCTTGTTGTGCTCGATGGCCCAGGCTGTGGCGCCGAGCGCGGCGCCCGCCGCCAGGCCAACCATGGTGCAGATCGGGAAGGCGTTGGCCCAGCCCAGGCTGGCCTTGAGGGCCCAGCCCACGGTCCCGGCCACCGAGCCCACGCCCAGGGCGGTGACTCCCATCTTGCCCCACAGGGAGTTCTTCTTCTTGGTCTCTTCCGAGCGCTTGAACTTGTCCAGCTCGCTGGTGGGAGCGGTCTGGGTGGAGGCCACCGTGCCGTAGCCGCGCAAACCGATACCGGGGTTGAAGGTCTGGATGGTCATGCTGCCTCCTGCTGGTCGAGTCCCCACGAGTGTAGCTTACCCTGGCGCTCAGGTCGTTACCGGAGGATTAACAGTCCTCCAAGGCTTGCTCCCCCTCCCAGCGGTAGAAGCCCCGACCCGTTTTCTTGCCCAGGTAGCCGGCCCGAACCAGCCGCCGCAAGAGCGGGGGAGGGGTGAACTGGGGACCGATCTCCCGCGTGAGGTGCTCGGCGATGGCCAGGCGAACGTCCAGGCCCACCAGGTCAGTCAGCTTCAGGGGACCCATGGGGTGGCGATAGCCCAGCTCCATGGCCCGGTCGATGTCGGCCGCGCTGGCTACCTGGCTCTCCACCATGCGGATGGCCTCCATGCCAAGCAAGATCCCGAGGCGCGAGGTGGCAAAACCGGCCACGTCGCGCACCACCACGGGCGTCTTGCCCAGGCGCAAAGCCAGCTCCAAGGCTCGGTCGAGGGTCTGGGGAGAGGTCTGCTCGGCCCGCACCACCTCGAGCAGCGCCATGACGGGAGCGGGGTTGAAGAAGTGCAGCCCGATGACGCGCTCGGGCGCCTGGCAGGCGGAAGCGATCTCGGTCAGCGAGAGCGAGGAGGTGTTGCTACCCAGCAGCGTTGCCTCGCTGCGCCGGGAGAGCTCGCCCAGGACCGACTTCTTCAGCTCCAGCTCCTCATAGACCGCCTCGACCACCAGGTCAGCCGGCGGTCCCAGGCCCTGGGCCGTCTGCAACCTCGCCAGCACGGGCTCCGCCGTGTCGAGTTTGCCCCTTTGCACAGCCCTACCCAGCGAGGCCCGCACCTTCTCGAGTCCAGCTTCGGCCAGCGCCAGCTCGCGGTCGCAGAGCGTGGTCTGGAGCCCGGCTCGGGCCAGCACCTCGGCGATTCCGGCCCCCATGGTGCCAGCCCCGATCACAACAGCAGTTTTCATCGACCCTCCCTCAAGCGCGTCAGAGCCGGGTCCTGCGGCCAGGCCTTGATCGGACCCGTCTCGGCACACTGCATCAAGATTTCGCATCGTTCCACCAGAAAGCCCAGTCGCTCGGCCCGGTCGAGCAGCCCCTCCGACCAGGCCGGCAGCCGCCAGGCCAGGTGCTCGAGCCCACGCCGGTGAGCCAGGCGGGCGGCCTCGTCCACCAGGGCCCCCAGGGCCTCGTCGGAGTGGGCGACCAGCTCCAGCAACTCGGCCTGGGGCAAACCGGTGGCGTCCTCCACCCCGGCCAGGTGCACCAGGGCGAACCCCTGGCGCTCGCCCGCCACCAGCAGCTTGAGGTCTGGCATCAACCGGCTGGCCTCGAGCTGAGCCAGCCGCTGCCGAGTCGTTTCCCCCTCGCGATACGGCGAGGCCAGGCTGGCCTCGGCGGCCAGCTCACGAATCCAGCCCAGGTCGGTGAGGCGGGCGCGTTGCACTTGCATTTCCAGGGTGCCGGCGGTTCGACAGGAATCCCCCCCGAGACCTTTGAAGCAGTTGCCCGAACGCCAGGAAACGAGGATTGCAAGATGATTCGGCTGGTTGATCGGCTCAACGGCGAGGTACTCGGGGACATCTCCGGCGATGACATGGAGGTGCTGCACAAAGCTCTCACCGAGGACGACGAGTCCGACGCCGATTACTACCTCAACCCCGAAACCCTCACCCTGCTGGCCGAGGCCGGCATGAGCGAGGGGGCGCTCGAGATCTTGAAGAAGGCCCTGACCGAGCGCGAAGAGGTGGACATCGGCTGGGAGCCGGTGACTTCCGAGCGAGCGGCCCGGGTGTTCGGCAAGATCGTGGCTGAGGGGGGCGATGCGCTGGGCGGTCTGCTCGTCGACCTGGCCGACTCGGATGAAGAGGTGGAGGATGCTCTGAGCTGGAGCTTCAGCCGGGCCGATGGCACCTTCGAGATCGCCCTGGATGCCGAAGATCTGGCCCAGTGCAAGGACGCCTCGCTCATTTTGACTTTGAGCGCGCTGGGAGACGACTGGCTGAGCGAGTATGAGCTGAAGTTCGGTGAAGAGACTGAAGTCGACCTGGGCGAGATCCAGGTGCCGGTGTTCAAGGGCATGGTGATCTCCGATGAGGAGAAGGTGCCGCTGGCTGGCATCGCCGTCCAGGTCACCTTTCTGGCCGATGAGGGGGCTATGGAGTGGTTTGGCACCTGGGTCACCAGCCGCCCGGACGGTACCTTCAGCTTTCCTTATCGACGACCGGACGAGACGGTTCCCGTCAACCAGTCCATGCTGCTCGAGTTGCTCGGGCCCGGCGGGGAGCCGCTGACCGATCTCGAGATCGAGAACCCGATGGAGCTCGAGTCCAGCGACCTGGGCGAGATCGAATGCCCCGACCCGAACGCCCTGGAGGAGGAGGAAGAAGAGGGCGACGAGGGTGAGGGCGAGGGCGACGAAGGCCCCGAGGAGGAGACCATCCCGGTGGATGCCGTCCTGCCCGGAGTGCAGCAGCGTCCGCTGGAGTAGCCCTCAGACCAGACGCTCTTCCTCCACCCAGTCATCGCCCCGTCGGAGGTAACCCCGTCGGACCGGATACTCCGGACGCAGGTCGAGCAGATCGATCTCCTCTACCAGGCCCTCGAGCACCAGGAAATCCTTGGCCGGGGTCAGGAGGGTGGGCTCGCTGCCGTAGAAGCGCCAGCGGTCCTGGCCAGGCACCTTGCGCCAAAGGCTCTCGCGCATGGCTTCCCTGTCGGGGCCGAGCCAGCCGAGTTGCGAGCGCAGCCTCAGTTGCAGCGGTCCGCTCAGCTCCACCAGGCAGAGCTCGCCGCGCAGGAACTGCCGGATTTGCTCCACTTTGGCGTGGCGGCGGTGGGTGGTCACATACCACCGGCCCTGTTGCAGGTTGAAGCCGGCCACCCGCACGGTGCGCACGCGACCCTCGCCGGTGCCCAGCCAGGCAAACGGGAAGGGCGAGCCCTTGCGGATCTCCTCGAACAGCGAAGCCACGTTCTTGGGAAACATGGTTGCGCATATACCAGGCTTTCGCCAGGATCCCTCCGGGCGAAAGTCGAATGGCATTCAAATTCCCGATCGTCTGGGGGTGTGTCTTGAGCCAAGAGGAAGTCCAACTGCACGACTCGCTGCACAATGAAGACCTGGCTCCCACCACCCCCGAGCAGCGCACCTGGACAACCTACAACTACGCTGCCCTCTGGATCGGCATGGCCCACTGCATCCCCACCTACACCATGGCCTCCACCCTGATCGACAAGGGTTTTACCTGGCAGCAGGCCATCTTCACCATCTTGCTGGCCAATACCATCGTGCTCATGCCCATGCTGATGATCTCCTACATCGGAACGCGCTACGGGCTGCCATTCCCGGTCATTTGCCGCGCCTCGTTCGGGACCTTGGGGGCCAACGTCCCGGCCATTTTGCGCGCCCTGGTTGCCTGCGGCTGGTTTGGCATCCAGACCTGGATCGGGGGCAAGGCGCTCTACAACCTGCTGGCCGCGACCTGGCCGGCGCTGGTGCATATGCCCTGGATGAAGGGTGTTTGCTTTATGCTCTTCTGGGCCCTGAACATGGTGATCATCTGGAAGGGCATGAACACGGTGCGCTGGTTCGAGGGTTGGGCGGCCCCGGCCATCCTGGTGGTCACGTTGATCTTGCTGGTCTACATGGTGCAGCGGGCCAACGGGCTGGGGCCGATTCTGCACCAGACGGGGCTCTACCCCACGGTGGGAGACTACTTGCGGGTTGTTCCGCCCTACCTGATGGCCATGATTGCGTTCTGGGCCACCATGGCTCTCAACATGCCCGATTTCACGCGCTACGCCAAAGACCAGCGGGCTCAGATCATCGGTCAGGCGGTGGGCCTGCCGCCCACGATGACCATCTTCTCGGCCATGGGCGTCATCATCACCTCGGCGACTGTGGTCGTCTATGGCAAAGCCATCTGGGACCCGCTCGACCTGCTGGCCAAACCCGAGTTTGGCCATCCCCTGGTGGTGCTGATCTCCCTGGTCAGCATCGCAGTGGCCACCCTGTCGGTCAACGTGGCCGCCAACGTGGTCTCGCCCGCCTTCGACTTCGCCAACCTGTGGCCGGCCAAGATCGACTTCAAGATCGGCGGCACCATCACCGGGCTGATCGGCATCGCCATGTGCCCGTGGTATTTGTTCGAGAACTCGGCCAACTACCTGTTCGTGTGGCTCGACGGCTACGCCATCGTGCTCGGGCCCATCGCCGGTATCATGATCTGCGACTTCTGGGTCCTGCGTAAGCGCCACCTGACGGTTCGTCAGCTCTACCTCAAGGGCGGGATGTATCACTACTCCGGTGGCTTCAACTGGGCCGCCATCGCCGCCCTGGCGCTGGCTGCCCTGCCCAACATTCCTGGCTTCCTGCTCAAGCTCAACGTCAACCTGGTGCCATCGGCGGCCTGGCTGTTCGAAGGGATCTACTCGTTCTCGTGGCTGGTTGGCTTCTTGCTGGGGCTGGGGCTCTACGGAGTCTTTATGCTTTTCCTGCAGCGGGGGCAACTGACGATGGAGCACAACGCGGCCATGGAAGGGGCTTGAGCAACCCGCGTCGTCAATGAGCGCGGCGGGTCCAAGCACACGCTGGTGCGGCCTGGAGGGAAACTTCTTCAACTCACGGAATCTAGCAACACCGAACTTGGAGAGGGAGGTCTGGAATGGAAGACGGAAATGGCGGAGGAATAGTAGGAGTACTGTTCGGCCTGATCATGCTGGCGGTTGTGGTGGTCTGCATCGCCGGGATGTGGAAGCTTTTTGAGAAGGCCGGTAAGCCCGGGTGGGCCTGTATTATTCCGTTCTACAGCGCCTGGGTCCTCATGGAGATCATCGGGTTCCCTGGCTATTACATGTTGATCATGTTCATTCCCTTCGTAGGCGCGTTGTTCAGCCTTTACTGTATGTTCAAGCTGCCTCAGGTTTTTGGCAAGGATGCCATGTGGGGCATTCTGTGCGTGCTCTTTGCTCCGATCGTCATGTTGATGCTCGGCTTCGGGGACGCTCAGTACACCGGCGCGGCCTGACCTCCAAGAGGCTTCGGACGCAAAGAAGGGAGGCACGCCAGTGCCTCCCTTCTTCGATCCTCCGATTGTCTAGTCTACATCATGCCGGGCAGGCCGCCTCCGAGGACGCCACCCATCATGTTCCACACCTCGCCCTTCAGCTCGATGAAGCTGTTGCCGGGATTCTTGCGGTCGACGTGCATCAACTGGGTGCCCGGCATCATGCCGCCCAGCACGGTGATCGAGGTGATCGAGTCGGGTGAGTAGTCGGTGACGGTGACGGTGTTCATCATCGGATTCTCCATCACGGTAACCGAGGAGCCCTGGTTTCGATCCCCCTCGAAGGTCGTGGTGGGCGGATCGATCTTGACGGGCATCTCCATGCCCGGCGGCAGGGCCAGCGCCTGCTGCACCACTCCTGGACGTCCCCTGGCCAGGTCCGTGGGGCCCTCGTCGATCTGCTTGAGCTGATCCATGGATCCGGAGAGCAGGGAATCGATCTGGCTCGCCTGCTCGGCCGGCATATTCTGTCGAGTAGCGCCTTCGCCCAGCGAACGGTTGTTGCGAATACTGGCGATGTCCGACTGGGCCCAGCCGGGAACTGCGATGGACATTGTGAGCAACCTCCCCTGATTTCTTCTTGCAGCTTACCGAGGAGGCCTGAAAATTCTCTGCCCCGAACCGCACGGCGTGTTCCCGAGCGAGCCTGAGACCTGCGACCACCTGGCCGGCGACTGGCGGATCTACCAGCTCAAGTACGGTCACCGCTTCTCGGCCGACGACGTGCTGACCGCCTGGACGGCGGCGCGCGCGCTTCCCACTGCCAGAAGGTTGCTCGACCTGGGCTGTGGCATCGGCTCGGTGGGCTTTCTGACCCTCTGGAGACTGGGGTCCGAAGCTCACCTGACCGCGGTCGAGGTACAGCCGGTCAGCCTGGCTCTGGCTCAGCGCACTGCTGCCCTCAATGGCTTTGCCCATCGGGTCGATCTCCACCTGGGCGATCTGCGCGAGCTCCAACTACCCGGCCGGTTCGAGCTGATCACCGGCAGCCCGCCCTACTTTCCGGTGGGCAAGGCGCTGGTCTCGCCTCACCCCCAGCGGGCGGCAGCCCGCATGGAGCTGCACGGAGACGTGCGCGATTACTGCCGGGCGGCAGCGGGACATCTCGAGCCATCAGGTCGTTTCGTCTTCGTGCATGCCGCTGGCGATCAGCGCCCCGAAGAGGCGATCACTCAGGCCGGAATGCGGCTGCTGGCCCGCCAGGAGGTGGTGGTGCGTCCCGGGCGCACGCCCCTGATCGCGCTCTTTACCTGCGCCTTCGAGGGGGAGCGGGTGGACCCGGCCCCTTTCGTGGTGCGCGATGCCAGCAATCGCTGGACCGAGCAGTATCTGGCCATGCGGCGCGAGATGGGAACCGTGCTGGAGGCTCGCTGAGCCGGCAGGGAGCCCCGCCCGCTGGCCAGAACTCAGCTCCCATGGCCATTGACGTAGAAGTCGAGGACGAGTACCGCCTCCACCGTCGCTTCGACCGCATGGGGCGCCTGGTAGGCGATGACGGCATGGCGCGCCTGTTTCGCTCGCGCGTCATGGTGATCGGCCTGGGCGGGGTGGGCAGCTTTGCGGCCGAGTCGCTGGCTCGAAGCGGGGTCGGTCGGCTCGAGCTGGTGGACTTCGACCTGGTCTGCATCACCAACTCCAACCGCCAGCTGCAAGCTATGCAGGGTACCGTAGGCAAGCCCAAGGCCGAGATCCTGGCCGAGCGGCTCGGCAAGATCAATCCTCAGAGCAGCGTCCTGCCGATCCGTCTGTTCTACAACGACAAGACCTCCGAGCGTTTGCTGGCCGACCGACCCGATTTCGTGGTGGACGCCATCGACAACGTCACCGCCAAATGTCACCTGCTGGCTCGCTGCCGCGAGCTGGGCGTCCGAGTGGTCTCCTCCACGGGCGCTTCCGGGCGGATCGACCCCACCCTGGTGCACGTGGCTGACCTGGCCCGCACCCGGGTCGACCCGCTCGCTTCGGCGGTGCGCAAGATCCTGCGTCACCAGTATGGTTTCCCGGCCAAGGCGGTCTTTGGCATTCCGGCCGTGTTCTCGACCGAAACCCCGGCCGAGCCGCGCGCGCTCACCTATGACAAGGGCCAGGGCTTCCGCTGCGTGTGCCCCGGGGGTAAGAACGAGTTTCACTCCTGTGAAGAGCGCAACGTCATCTACGGCACGGCCAGTTTCGTGACCGGCGCCTTTGGCCTGGCCTGCGCCAGCGTGGTGGTCAGGGAACTGGCTCAGGGCAAGTGAAGCGCCCCCTCCCGGGAGCGCAGGCGGGGGCCTTCCCGCTGCGCGACGCCAACAGATGGTGCTAAAGACATCGAGTGGTGGCAGAGGTTTTTTCCGACGCCACAGGGGTTTTTCGGCCGGACTTCTGGTCCTGGCGCTGCTGGGCGCGTTGGCCTGGGCCCAGGACGACATCCCGGGCACCGCCCGCAAGTTCGCCGAGCACCTGCGCTCGGGCGACTTTCTCCGAGCCCGAGCCATGTTCGACCCGGACATGACCCGGGTGGTCAGCCAGAAGGCGTTCGTGCAGTCGTGGAAGGTCATGACCGACAAGCACGGCCCCTTCCAGAAGTTCGGGACGGCGACGGTGGAGGCTATCCCACCCTACCAGGCGGTCTTCATTCCCTGCACCTTTCAGAAGTATCGCTGCCGGCTCAAGGTGGTGCTCAACACCAGAAACCAGGTTTCGGGTTACTTCTGGGTCTCGCACGTGGCCAGCCAGCCCCCCGCCTACCGTCAGGTCAAGTGCATCGAGCACAGGGTGCAGGTGGGCAAGTGGAAGTTGCCGGGGATGATCGCGCTGCCTCCCACGCCGGTACGGGCCGGAGTGGTGCTGGTGCACGGCTCGGGGCCCAACGACATGGACGAGACCATCGGGCCCAACAAGCCTTTCCTTGACCTGGCTCGGGGGCTGGCCGGCCAGGGCCTGGCCACACTGCGCTATGACAAGCGCACCAAGACTTACGGCCTGGCCATGGCGCTCAAGAAGCCCACCCTGGAGGAAGAGGTGCTGGAGGACGCCCTGGCTGCCCTGGAATTGCTGCGGGCCAGGCCCGAGCTGAAGGGGCGACCCATCATCCTGCTGGGCCATAGTCTGGGCGGCATCCTGGGCCCCGAGATCGCGCGTCGGGATGGGCGTGTGCAGGGGCTCATCCTGATGGCCGCCCCGGCCCGTCCCTTCGACAAGGTGCTGATCGACCAGCTCGAGTATGTGGGCTCGCTGCATCCGGCCCAGAAGGCGGCGGTGGATGAGATGATCGCAGCCTTGCGCCGTTTCGAGCAATTGCCTGATGAGGACAAAACGATTCTTGGGGCCCCGGCCGGCTACTGGCGAGAGATTGCAGCCTATCAGAAGCGCTCGCTTCAGACCGCCCGTCAGCTCTCGTGCCCCATCCTGATCTTGCAGGGGGGACGTGACTACCAGTCCACCGAGCCCGATTACCGTCTCTGGATGGAGGCTCTGAAGGGCCGTCCTGACGTCAGCGGTCAGCTGTATCCGGCCCTCAACCACCTGTTTGCGCCGGGCAAGGGGAAGGCCCGGCCCGAGGAATACGAAGAGCAAAACTACCTCGACCCTGAGGTCATCAAGCGCATCTCGCAGTGGTGCCCGAAACCCTGATATCGGAAGGGGATGTTGCCATCTCCGAGAGGCGACGGACTTGAGCAAGTGCTCGACTCGAGGTCGGAGCGCGCCCGCCCGCTCGAGGTTTCGACCGACTTTTCAGGTTTTTTTCAGTCCGATCTTTTAAGACATCTTTCAGGTGAACAGAGGATCCCGCTCTGGCAGGATTCTCGAAACGTACCACCAGGAGAACCAAGTGGCCATACAGATCACACAGACGGCCTTCAAAGCGAGCTCTCTTCCCAGCCGGGCCTCGCTGGAAAACGACGGTTGGACGCCTCGTTTCGACGAGCCCGTGGCTGCCAGTCAGCCGATCCGCGCCATGACGGCTGCCCCGGTCGTCAGCAGCCTGGCCCAGCTGGTCCAGGATGCTGCCCCGGCGACCCGGGACGCGGTCAGTTTGAACCAGGCGGTCGACCTCGACCCCAACGACGACGACCTGCGCGGCGTCTTCGCCCAGATGGCGATGGACCGACAGACTCGCGTGGCGGCTCGGGCCCAGATCGCCCAGACCGTTCAGCAAGATTGGCAGAACACCCAGGAAGAGGTTCGCGCCAACGAGCAGATGCGTCAGGCCAACATGTCCAACATGTGGCGCTCGGCCTTCAATCCCTATGGCGGCGGAATGATGCCCCCGATGGGACCGATGCCGATGACCCCGGGAATGCCCGGGATGACGCCTGGGATGACGCCCGGGATGGTGCCCCAGACCGGTTTGGCGGGAGCATATCCGCCTCCTCCGGGAACCCCTTACAACGGGACGTTCACGGCCTACCCGGCCGGTCCGGGACCCTTTCCGACCCAGACCACCTACCCGGCCCCGCCCGGGACGGTGGGGGCTCAGACCTACTACTGAGTCAGTCGCCGTAACCTTCCGAAGAACTCGTTCGAGTTCTGAACACGCGGGAGTAAGAAGGCAGGTCGTAAGACCTGCCTTCTTGCATGGGAGGGACGGGCAGAAGGGCTCCGAATTTACCATAGATGCCTCCCGAATCGCCCGTCGTCGCGTCCCCCGCACAGGTCGAATCCGGTGCGAGGCCCGTGGGTGAGCCGCTGGTCGAGGCCACCGGCCTGACCAAGAGTTATCTCGGCACCCTGGCCCTCAACAAGGTCGACCTGACGCTCTATTCGGGCGAGATCTTCGGGTTGGTCGGCCCCAACGGCGCCGGGAAGACCACTCTGCTTCGCATCCTGGCCACCCTGACTCCGCCCGATGAGGGTCAGGCCAGCATCTGCGGATTGAGCCTGACCAGCGTTCGCGAAGTGCGGGCTGTGATCGGCTTCATGCCCGACGTGCTCGGCGTTTACGACGACATGCTCGTGCGCGAATACCTCGAGTTCTTTGCCCGAGCCTCCAACATCGGCGAAACCGTCCTCGGATACACCATCGAGGAGACCATGCGCCAGGTTGGCATCGAGCACCTGGCCGACCAGCCCGTGGACGGCCTGTCCCGCGGCATGAAGCAGCGCCTGGGGCTGGGGAGGGCCATCCTGCACAAGCCCCGCCTGCTGCTGCTGGATGAGCCGGCCTCGGGCCTGGATCCCCTGGCTCGCCTCGAGCTGCGCGAGATTTTGCGGCAACTGCAGCGTTCCGGGGCCACGGTCCTGATCAGCTCCCACGTGTTGGAAGATCTTGCCGATATGTGCGACAGAATCGGTGTTGTCACCAAAGGCAACCTGGTGTGTGTCGAGGAGACGCGCCAGTTGATTCAGGAGCGTGGGGCCCGTCGCATTCGGCTGCGAGCCTGCGCCCGGCAAGATGAGCTGTTTGCCTTTCTTGAGCGCAAGGCTGGCATTCAGGGACTTCGGTGGGATAATGAAGCTGTGGTCTTTCGCTACGAAGAGGCTAAGGAAGAAGATCTGGCCGCCCTGCTACGAGAAGTCGTGGAGCGGGGTTTCCCCCTGGTGAGCTTCAGCGAAGATGAGGCCACTCTTGAATCGGCCTACTTGAACGTTACCAAGGCTGGAAAAGGATGGGAGGTCGCGACGTGAGGACGTTTCTCGGGAGTTCCCTGGCACTGGCCAAGGACCGAACACCGGCATCGCTGGCCTGGGGCCAGAGGCTCGGAGTCCTGGCGCTGCTGTTCGCGGCGCTGGTCTTCCTGCCCATGGCGCTGGGCGCCTGCAGCTGCACATTGTTCACCCTGGCCAGCCTGGTGCTGGTGCTGGCCACCACGCTGCTGGTGGGCAACAGCGCCTTCGGTGCTCTGACCATCGAGCGCGAGAAGAAAACGCTGGACAGCCTGCGGCTGACCCAGCTGACCGCGGCCCAGATCGCGGCCGCCAAGCTGTGGCCCGAGTTGAAACTGCTGGGCCGGCTGATGCTGGCTTTCGGACCCACCGTGCTGGTGGCCGGTCTCTACACTCCGGGCGGCCTGGCATCTTCGCTCGAGGTGCTGGCCGTGGCGCTGACCGGCGGCCTGCTCTCGGGCACTCTGGCCATCGCGGTCTCGAGCCTGTGCGATACCACCTCTCGGGCCGTGGTCACGGGTTGGACCCTGCGCGGCGTCTGGCTGCTCATCACTCCCATCTTCGACCTGGTGCTGGGCGCCGTGTTCGTGCAGGACCGCGCCGTGGCCGCCTTCGCCTTCCTCAATCCGCTGAGCACCCTGTCCATCATCCTCGTGCCCGAGCTGGCCGAAGGAACGGGCCGCTGGTTGCCCCTGCTGGGCCCCGCGGCCATGCTGGCCGCGGCCGGCCTCTGCTTCTGGCTGGCGGCCCGCCGCTTTGACGCCGGCCTGGTGCAGGGCGCGTCCCTGACCGACCGGGTGGTGCACCCCGTCTATCGCCGCGGTTGGGGCCCTTCCTGGCTGCAGCGCAAGCTGCCCGGCCTGCGCTCCAACCCCGCCTTCTTGCGCGAGATGGCTGCCCAGTTCCGAGCCGGCGCCGGCCGCTGGCCGGGCTACGCCGTCTTCATCGTGCTCTTCCTGGCCCCGTTCTTCTACGCCCGCTCCTGGGCCGTGAAGGAAGCCGTGCAGAACAGCCTGGACGCCCCCGGCTACACCCAGCTGCAGGTTTCCCAGCAGCCCTTGCCGCGGGTCGTCAATCCCGTCCAGCCTGACCAGCAGCCGGTCGACCTGAGCGGCCAGCATGTGCGCCTGGAGGCTCGCGACGGCAACTGCCTGCTCATGAAGGGCCACACCGGCCACCTCTGCTCGCGCCTCTACCTCTACTACTCGTTCCAGATTCCGCTGCCGCGCCAGGGCATGGTGCTGGTCGATTATGGAACCGAGACCCGGTATGGATATCAGCCTCAGATCAACCCGGTGCAGGCCACTCCGATCGACGATCAGATGGCCGAGCGTTACGGCCTGTATGTTCCCGGCGAGGAAGGCTCGAGCCGGGTCCTGGACGCCGAGTCCGAGAAGCGCCTCAACCGCGCCGCCATGGCCGTGGGTCTGGCCGGAACCGTCGTGCTGCTGTTGCTCTACCTGGGCATCCGTTGCTCGGGCTTCCTGGCCACCGCCGTGACCGGCGAGCGCGACCGCAAGACCTGGGAAGACCTGGCTCTGACCGGCATCACGCCCCAGCGGGCGTTGGCCGGAAAGCTGGTGGGCGCGCTGCTCATCATGGCCTTCCAGATGACTCTGGCCTTCCCGGTGGTGGGGTTCTTCGTCCTCACCGGCAACCTCTCGGCCCCCGAGATGGTGGCCCTTTACCTCTACGCTCTGGGCGTGATGCTCACGGCGGGGATGGTCGGTCTGTGGGCTTCGGCCACCAGCACGACTTCCCACCAGGCTCACGGCAAAGCCCTGCTGTGCGTGCTGACGGCCTTCCTGCTGGCCCCCACCCTCAACTGGGGTCTGGGCGGTTTGCTGGCAGCCCTGGCCCTGATGGGAGCTCTGCTCTGTCTGGGACTCAATCGAAGGACTCAGGCCCTCTCGCTGGCCGGTGTCTCCTTCTCGCTGCTCATCGCCCCTAAAGTGGCCTCGCCGGTCACGGCCATCCTGACCTTCATGCCCTCGCTGACCACCAGCCACACTCCCCTGACCCGGGCCTTCCCGACGGCGCCGGTGAGTGGGGCTGAGGCCGTGGTGTTCGCAATGGCGGCACTGGTGCTGCTGGCCTCGGTCAGCTCGTTCCTGTGGGCGGACGTGCAGCGTCGCATGGCCGATCCGGTGCAGGACACCGCTCTCAAGGCCGACCTGGCCGCCTGAGGGCGACCCGCGCACGAAAGGGAGTCCGGCAGCCAAGCCGGGCTCTTTTTTTCTTAGTGTCCCACCCTGGGTCCGAAAACCCCCCGCCTTTCAGGCGGAGGCTTTA
>BTUM01000016.1:0-117526 GCA_045863235.1 Candidatus Xenobia bacterium
GGCTTTGCTGAGCATCGTGAACATTCGCACTGTTAGATTACACGAAACGGGGTCCGACTGTCAAAAATGGCGATGCTTCAGAATAGCGTGGTTATGGGGAAATTTTGCCTCGTTTGCAGTTGCCTTTCGGGCTTTCTGGAGGCTCGGGAGGGGGAAATCGCCTGAGAGGGCCTTGCAAGAGCCAGAAGAGGCCTTCTACGCCTCGAGCGTGGCCATCACGGAGCGGCAGACCGGGAGGGGGCGAACTGGCGTTTTCCTGGAAGTTTTCTCAAACCTCGACGCTGTGGAGAGCGACGGCCGCATCACCCGGGTGGCCGGCGTGGACGGCGGCATCATCTCTGACACCAGCGACGAGGGCAACCTGGCCATCAAGTCCAAGATCGGCACTATCTACTCCATCGAGACCGGCCATGACGGCAAGGTCTACGTCATCAGCGCCTCCACCCCCATCAGCGTGGTGTGGGCTTTGCAGCAGCCCCTGCCGGGCTTCAACCTGACCGATCACCTCATCCCCAGCCGCGACGCCAGCGAGCTGTGGCGCATCAGCGGCTCGGGCCGACACCTCGAGACCTACAGCGCCCTCACCGGCGCGCTCCTCTACTCCTTTGGCTACGACGCCGAGGGCCAGCTCTCGTTTGTGACCGACTCCGACGGCAACACGACCGTCATCGAGCGCGACGCCGGCGGCCACCCTTCGGCCATCGTCGGACCCTTCGGCCAGCTCACCGCGCTCACCACCAACGCCGACGGCTACGTCACCGCCGTCACCTCGCCCGGCGGCCGGGTGACCCGCATGAGCTTCACCCCCGATGGGTTGCTCGAAAGGCGAAAGAGCCATGCAGGCTCAGTCGATGCGCTGCGCGAGAGGCATGGGCCGGTGGCCAGCCTCTCTTTGGGTCTCGTCCAGCGCCAGGGTCTGCCCGCCAGCCCGCGCGCGATGGCTTATCGACGCACGGTCAAAGGGAACTTGCTCCTCCGGGTCAAAACGCCGGAGCCAGCCTTGATCGGAGGGACCTTGGATACCCAGATCGCCGCGCCCGCAAAGTCGGTCTACGCCACCGAGCTCGAGTTCGTGCTGAACGGCAAGAAAGTCCGAATCGCCCAGCCGAACCCCGCCACGACCCTGGCTGAGTACCTCCACGAGTCGGGCCTGACCGGAACCAAAGTGGCCTGCGGCCAGGGGGGGTGCGGCGCCTGCACGGTAATGCTGTCCCAGCGCCACCCCGTCGATGGCACCCCCGTCCACCGGGCCATCTACGCCTGCTTGAAACCCCTCTGCTCGCTCGACGGCATGGCCGTGACCACGGTCGAGGGGCTCGGAAACGTCCGCGACGGACTCGACGCTGCCCAGTTCTGCATCGCCGCCGGTAACGGCACGCAGTGCGGCTTCTGCACCCCGGGATTTTCCATGTGCGCCCACGTGCTCAGGCGCAATCGGGCCTGCGAGCAGGACTTCGAGGACGGTTTCGGGGGGAACATCTGCCGCTGCACCGGCTACCGGCCCATCCTGCAATCGGTGCGAAGCCTGGCCAGTGACTACGATCCGGCCGGCGTTACCAACACTCCCTGCGAGGTGGATGACTCGTTCCCGATCCGGGTCCGACCTACCGGCGTCGAGGTGCATCTGCCCGAGGTAGCCCCGCGAGCCCTGCACTTTCGCTCTGAGCGCCACGACTGGTGGCGCCCCGACAGCCTGGCCGAGGTGCTGCGTCTCAAGCGCGAGCTCGGGCCGGAGACGGTGAGGCTCATCGCGGGCAACACCGCAGTGGGGATCTATCCCGACGAGACGGCCCGGCACCTGATCGACATCTCAGCCTTGAGCGAGCTTTTTGCCCTCCGCGAAACGCCCCAGGGCCTGGAGGTGGGGGCCTCGGTGCCCATCGCTCACCTGCTCGACTTCGCCGCCAAAGTGATCGAGCGTCGCCCTCACCAAGAGTGCGCCGGCCTGCGCGAGCTCGTTCGCCACGGAAAGCTCATCGCCGGGGTGCAGGTTCGCAGCGCCGGCAGCGTGGGCGGAAACATCGCCATCACGCTCAGCCACGTGTTCCCGTCCGATCTCTTCACCATCCTGGCGGCCCTGGACACGACCGCGACCGTGAGCGACAAGGGTGGGTCGCACGTGTTCGGCTTGCTCGAGCTGTCGGTCCCCGACGACGGCGTGATCGTTTCCTTCACCATCCCGTTCAGCCGCCCGGGTGAAGTCGTGCAGACCTACCGGGTGGCCCGCCGCCCCCAGAACTCCCACTCCTTCGTCACCGCCGGATTTCGCCTGGCCCGGGCCGAGGATCAGAGCGTGCGATCCTTCACGGCCGTGTTCGGGGGACTGGCGACCGGGTTCTTCCGAGCCGAGGAGACGGAGCGCTACCTGGTGGGAAAGAGCTGGACCAACCAGACCCTGCGCGGCGTGCTTCCCATCCTTCAAGCCGAGATCGCGGCCCGAACCGTGCCCATGGAGGAAGAGGGCCTGACCAGCGAGTACCGCCGCGACCTCGCCCGCAACTTCTTCTACAAGTTCTTCCTGCACGCGGCCGACCAGGTCGATCCGAGGAACCGCTCGGCGGCTCAGCATCACGTGCGAGAGCTGTCCCGGGGCCAGCAAGAGTTCACGGTCGAGCCCACGGTCTTTCCCCTCACCCGCCCGATCATCAAGCAGGCGGCTTTCGTGCAGGCCTCGGGCGAGGCGCGCTACACGCAAGACCTGCCGCTCCCGGTGGGCGGCTTGCACGCCCGGATGGTCACCAGCCGCCGGGCCCACGCCAACTTCACCTTCCGCCCCGACCTGGAGGCGCTGCTGGCGGGGAAGTTCCCCGATTTCCAGGGACTGGTCACGGCCGCCGACATTCCGGGCCAGAAGCTGGTCGGGTTGGGCGAGGATGACCCGGTCTTCTCCGAGGGCGTGGTCACGGCCGTGGGCGCCCCCCTGGCCCTGGTGCTGGCCGAATCCGCCTCCACCGCCCGCGAGGCGGCCGCCTGGGTCGAGCGAGAGGGGGTCTGTTACGAAGAGCTTCCCGCCGTGCTGACTCTGGACGAAGCCATCGAGCAGGACACCTCCATGCCGATGCTTCGTCGCTCCAAAGACCCCGACGACGACGTGCAGCAGCGCCTTCCCTCGGTGACGCGGGTCGGGAGCGACCTGGGCTGGCTGCGCAACCCCGAGTCGCCCCGCATGGTGACCGGCACGGTGCGGACCGGGGCCCAGGCTCACTTCTACCTCGAAACGATGTGCGCCCTGGCCATCCCGGGAGCCTACGACCACATGACCGTCCACAGCTCCACCCAGAATCCTAACGGGGACCAGCGCACCATCGCCCGCGCTCTGGGGGTGCAGGTCAACCAGGTCTCGGTGGTGCTCGAGCAGTTGGGCGGTGGATTCGGAGGCAAGCAGCACCGAGCCGGCCTGGTGGGCTGCGCGGTGGCCGTGGCCGCCCGCAAGGCCCGCCGCCCCGTGCGGCTGCTCTACGAGCGGGCCACCGATACCACCATGGTGGGCAAGCGGCACCCCTACCTGGGCCACTACTGGCTGGCCTTCGACGCCGACGGCAAATTCCAGGCGCTGCGCACCGACCTCTCCTCGGACGCGGGCCATACCTACGACTGCTCGTTTGCAGTGATGGACCTCAGCTTGATGATGTCGGACGGATGCTACCAGATCCCCACGTTTCAGGCCAACGGCACCGTCTATCGCACCCACAAGCCCAGCAACACGGCCTTTCGCACCTTCGGGACGGTGCAGCCCTACCTGGTATTCGAGGATGCCGTCGAGCAAGCCGCCCACCAGCTCGGGGTGCTGCCCGAGCAGCTGCGCCGCCAGAACTTCTACCGCACCGGCTCGATCGGCGACTGCGACGAGACCCCCTACGGGCAGGCTCTTCCTTTCTGCGCCATCACCGAGCTGTGGGACGAGCTCCACCTCTCGTGCGACTTTGAGGCGCGCGAGGCCGCCGTGCAGGAGTTCAACCGCAACAACCGCTGGCGAAAGCGCGGCATCTGCATGCTGGCGGAGAAGTACGGCATCGGCTTCACCGAGCCGCGCGGCTCTTTGAACGCCTCCAGCGCGCTGGTGAACGTGAACATGAGCGATGGCTCGGTGGTGGTCATCCACGGCGGGGTGGAGATGGGCCAGGGGCTGCACACCAAGATCGCCCAGGTTGCGGCCAGCACCCTGGGCATTCCGATGCACCTGGTGCGGGTGGGCGACACCGATTCCGACGTCATCGTCAATGCGCCGCCCACGGCCGCCTCGACCGGCTTCGACCTCAACGGTGGAGCGGTGGAGAAAGCCTGCCAGACCCTGCGCTCGCGGCTCGAGCGCTTCTGCCGCGATCTGGAGCAGTTCCTCCCCCACGACTCGATCCAGGGCTGGCGCACCGATTGGGCAGGCTGCTGGAAAGAGATCGTGGGCCGCGCCTGGAGCCACCGGGTCGGACTGAGCGCGGCCGAGCTCTACGGCACCCCCCACTACGAGGGCAGCAGCGAGCGCCACCCCCGCGGTCACCCGTTCCTCTACTTCGTGTGGGCCGCTGCCGCCACCGAAGTGGAGGTGGACGTGCTCACCGGCGAGTTCGAGATTCGGCGCGCCGACGTGCTCTACGACGCGGGCCGGTCGCCCAATCCGGCCATCGACGTGGGCCAGATTGAGGGCGGCTACGTGCAGGGGGTGGGCTTCGTCACCACCGAGGAAGTGCTCTACGACGAGCGCGGAGGCCTGGTGACGGACAACACGTGGAGCTACAAGCCGCCCTGCAGCAAGACGATCCCGGTGGATTTCCGGGTGCGCCTTCGCACTCCCAACACCCCCCGCGATCTCGAGGAGTCGCGGGCCGAGAGCGTGGCCGTGAAGTCTTCCAAGACCGCCGGCGAGCCCGGCCTGGTGCTGGGAATCTCGGCCTACTTCGCGCTCAAGCGCGCCATCCTGGCGGCTCGGCGCGAGCAGACCGGAGACGACTGCTGGTTCCGCCTGGACACCCCGGCCACCACCCAGCGGATTCAGACCCACTGCCTGGTGGCCTCAGAGCAGCTGAGCTTATGAACGTGATAATATCCATGCGACTGATCTGGCTGACTCTGGTGGTCGCCCTGACGGCCACGGCCATCACATGGAGGATAGGCCTGGCCACCCCCGTGCCCAGCGAGGCTCGCCCCTTCACCGAACCGGTAGTCCTCTCCAGTCAGGATGGGGTGTTGGAGGTGGTGCTGTCGGCCCGCCAGGGCCAGGGCAAACTGGACACGGTGGCCCTCCCGGTCAAGAACATGATGTTGTTCAGCTACCGGCTGATGAGGGGCCGGGCCAGCAATGGCCAGGGGTCGGGTGAGAACCTGTATCCCGGTCCCACCTTGCAGGTCCAGCCCGGCGACACCCTGATCGTCCGCCTCGAGAACAAGCTGAACGGGCTTTCGATTCCCGACTTTTTCAACCCGGCTTTCACACCCACAGGTCAGGAGGTCCCGCTGCTTCCGCCCACTCTGCGCGAGGCTCCCTTCAACCTCCACACCCACGGCCTGCACGTGAGCCCGATGGGCAACTCGGACAACGTCCTCTTGAGCCTGCCGGCGGGCGCCAAGAATACTTACTCCTATCAGATTCCCAGCGACCATCCCCAGGGGATGTACTGGTATCACGGCCACCTGCACACGCTCACCACGGCCCAGACCTACTTCGGGCTGGCGGGACTGCTCATCATCGGGCGCGCGGACGGGAACCTGCCGGCCGTAACCGAGGCCAACCTCCCCATCCGCAATATGGCCATCCAGTACAACATGGTCTTCGATCGGCAGGGCGGGCTGCACCAGCTCACCAACCCGTACTGGCCGCAATTCGTGAGCACTCGGCGCCAGCCCGCGCCGGGCCAGCTGGAGTCGGGCAGCTACCGCCCCTTGCTCGCGCCGGTCAACTTTCAGAGCTCGGCCGTGGGAACACAATTCATCACCAATTGGTACACCGGGCCCCTGAGCATCAATAATCATCGCGGGCAGTTCCAGTGCATCCCCAGCAACCTGCTGCGCTTCCGCCCCGAGAGCGGGCCGGAGGTCGCGCCCGACCCGTCGCTGCCCGACTCCAAGCGCGACGTCCAGTACACTGTCAACGGACAGTTTCAGCCCGAGATCCGCTCGCGCCCGGGGCAGACGGAGATCTGGGTTCTCTCCAACATCTCCGATGTGGCCTATGTGCGGGTTCGACTGACCGAAACCGCCACCGGCCGGCACCCTCGCCTGCTGATCGTGGGCCAGGACGGGCTGCCCTACCCGCAGGTTCAGACCTCCACCGAGGAGGGGGGAACCGTGCTGTCCATCCCACCGGCTTCGCGCTACGCCCTCGCGGTGACGATTCCCAAACAGGGTGAGCTGGTGCTGGAGATGCCCCCCGCCCATGATCTCAAACAGGAGTTTCGGGGGCCCGGCGTGGCCTACACCAACCGGTTCCCCAAGCCGCCCTCGGCGGTGCTCGGGACGCTCAGCGTCGATCCCGAGCTCATCAGCTACTTTGACGGCTTCTTCCTCTTCCCGACTCAAGTGCTGCTGCGCGCCACCGCCGCGACGGCAGACACAGGCACGACGGTGGCCCTGACCCCGGGTCAGGCCCTGGGCTCCCCCACCTCGTTCGTAGAGACCCGAGGCATGGAGCCTGCCGTGAAACGCAGCCTGATCATCAACGGCGGGTTCCTGGACCCCCTGGCCAGCAACCAGGACCCCAAAGCCTTCATCTACGCCTTCGACAGCCGGGCCTTTCCCCACACCCCGCTGCTGCGCCCCCGCCTCGATACCGTGGAAGAGTGGACCTTCACCAACTTCAACAACGACGAGCATCCCATCCACATCCACGTGAACGACTTCCAGGTGACCGAGCTCGTCGATCCCGTGGCTGGCACCCGGGCCGCCTTTCAGCCCTGGGGGCAGGACAACGCCAACGTCCCGGCCCCGCTCATGGGCCCGGGAGAAGCCGTGATCGCACCTGGAGTGATGAGCCTGCGCACGAAGTTCTCCGATTTTCTGGGTACTTACGTGATGCACTGCCACCGGCTCAACCACGAGGACAACGGGCTGATGACCATGGTGAACGTGATCCCGTCGGTCTCGAGCTACGCGGTGGCCCAAGCGGGCTCGGTGCAGGTTCGCGACGGCCAGGGCGACAGGCTGCTGGCCACGGTGGAGCCCTTCGCGGGCGCCGGCCCGCTCAGCCTCGCACTGGGGGACGTCAACGGGGACACGGTGCTCGACCTGGTCGCCGGCACAGGCCCCGGTGTCCCCGCTCAGGTGGTCGCCTACTCGGGGGCGGGCAGCCCGCCGTTTCGTGAGGAGCTGGCCCGCTTCTCGCCCTTTGACCCGGTTTTTTCCGGCGGGGTCAGCGTGACGGCCGGGAACCTGGATGGAAACGCCGGGACCGACAACATCGTGGTCGCAACCGGCCCGGGAACCGAGAGCCGGGTGCGCGTGTTCAGCACCCGTCTGCCCGCACCGGGCCAGGCCCCGGCGGTCTTCGGGCAGTTCTCTCCCTATCCCGGGCAGCGCGCCGGGGTGACCGTGACGGTGGGCATGATCGAGGCCGCGTCAGGTCGCAACAGCATCATCACCGCCCCCGGACCGGGCCAACCGGCCACCATCCGGGCCTTCCGCTACGAGGTCGAGAATCCGGAATTCTGTGGTCCCGGGTCGGGTCCGGCCCGGATCGCCGAATTCCTGGCCTTCGGGGCCGACTACAAGGGCGGAGTGACCCTGGCCAGCGACTGGATGTCGGCGGGAGAGGGCGGCGCCCAGACGATCGTGGTGGGGCAGCGCGCCGCGCCGGGCGAGGTCCGCGTTTACTCCAGCGGCTCGGCCTTGGACGGCTACCCCCCGATGTACAACCAGAGCCCGACGCACCACGAGGGACCGCTGGCTTTCCGGTCGGTGTTCCGGTTTCGTCCTTTCGAGGGCACCGGGGGCGTGGCGGTGGCCACCACCAGCACGACCGCCGGGGCGGACCTGCTGGTGCGGGGCGCAGCTGAAGTACGTAAGTATCAGCTCCTGCGGGCGCAGTCCAAAGCCACCTCGCTGAGCGCCCGGTTGCTGGCCCGGTTCGATTCGCCGGGCCCGGGGACGGTGGGCGGGGACTGAGCCTGTGGGCCGCAATCGACAGCGTCGCGGCCACCCTGCCGGATGCAGCTAGACGCCTGTAAACAGTAAATCGAGAGCGGCGATGATTTCCTGTCTCGCCAAGCCTAAATTGCCGACGCACTCGCCAAGTTCTCGTTTGGCGATACCCGCCATTTGGGGCGTGACGGCCACGAGTTCCACGCCCACGATCTCCAAGAGTGGCATCAAGCGGGTCAGGATTTTCCCCGCGAAAAGCTCCTTGGACGCCAGGGGAACGACGACTCTTGTGTCAAGCTCCTCCAGTAGTCCCGCTTGCACATCGAGCAGAAACGGAAACCGCTTGTTGCTAGCGGCGTTCCGATTCTTGTAAACGTCGTACTGCATCAGAAAGACCGTGAGTCCTCGCTAAACGTGCCATTGTGCTCAACATCCTGGTTGTAGGCCTGTATCGCGCTCTGGTTTTCGCAAACCCAGGCCTGTGCCTTGAGTTTCTTTACCTGTTCGGCCAGGGATTGCTCGAGGACGGCCGAGATGTTTATGCCCAGCGCTTTGGCCTGAGAAAGCAAGTCGCTGTTTACCGTAAGGTTGGTTGCCTTCTTTGGAGCAGCCAGATTATACACACTATTCATGCACATATTCTGCCTTAGATTTTTATGCGCGTCAACTCGACCTCGGCTTTATGCAGGCAGTACTAAGCCCCCTCGGCAATCCACCTGGGAGGCTACGAAGCCAGGATGTCGCGGGCCGCGTCGCGACCGGTCAGGTAGGCGCCGGTCACGGTGGCGGCCCAGCGAGCGTGGGCGGCCTCGCCTGCGAAGTGGATGGGGCCCACCGGACGGCTCAGCTTCTCGCGCGCCTCCTGATAGCCCGGGGCGGCCACGGAGTAAGATCCGCGCGCCCAGGGGTCGAGGTCCCACCGGGTCACGGTCGAGCCAATCGGCTTCAGCTCGGGCCCGAACACCTTCTGCAGGCGGGTGAGCGCGAAGTCGATCATGGCCTGGGGGCCCTGATGCTGGAGCTCCAGCGCTTTGTCGCCGCCAACGAACCCTACCACCTGGTTGGCACCGCCCGGATGGAGCACGAACTCGATCGGCTCGTCCTTGAGATTCAGGAAGGCGCCTGGCTCGATATTCGAGGCCACCGGGGCGGCGAAGACAAGGGCGATCTTGTTGAAATGCCCCATGGGCAGGTGGTTGATGGTCTCGACCTTCTCCTTGGGCAGCGGCGGGTCGAAGGTGATGGCCCCGCTCTGCAGCACGCCGGTCGGCACCGTGATGACCAGGTGCCGGGCGCGATAGGTCTTGCCGCCGGCGGTCACCTCCACCCCGTCCTGGCCCCACCTGACATGGGTGGCAGGCGTGGATAGCTCGATGGGAATCCCGTGGCTGTGCGCCTCCACCAGCTGCGACATCCCCTGAGGGAGGGTCTGGTCGGTCTCCTCTCCTGCCGTGACCGCGAAGTCGCGACTGGAAACCTGGCCCAGCTCCAGTGCCATGTCGTGAGGCCCCAGGCTCTGCCCGGCGGTCCAGCTCCACTTGCCCTCCCCGGTTCCGAGCTGGCTCAAAGGCACGTCCAGGCCGGACTGCCCGGCCCTGGCCCAGCGCTCGTAGAGCGCGTCCCTCACCTCAGAGAACTCCTTACCCGCCCGGACCAGGTCGGATGAGCCGTCGTAGGCCAGCTCGCTGCGGGCGTCCGGGCGCAGCTCCAGCCCCAGGTCGCGGGCGATCTGCACCAGGGGATTCGGATTGTCGGGGTCCTGGTGCAACCAGTAGGCGCCATGCTCGAACCCGGTGGGGTCGGTGTAGACCCGGCCTCCGATTCGGTCGCGCGCCTCCAGCACCGTGACCGAGCGCCCGCCGGCTGTCAGCTCGTGAGCAGCGGCCAGCCCGGCCATCCCTGCTCCGATGACGAGCACGTCGGGATTCTGGCTGGGAACCCGGGGAGGGTCGGCCCGATGGGCCAGGACTTCCCTCAAGGTGAGCTGGCCGTGCAGCAGCCGGTCGCGCTCGTCCGCTTCCAGTCGATCGGCCAGGCGCGGGAAGTCTGGCCCCAGCTCACGCTTGAGGCGGGTGTAGCTCATGGGGCTCGCGCTCACGGCCTGGACCAGCATGGCGAGAGATTAGACCAGTCGCTTTCGCCGGCCAAGATCGAGCTTGTTACTTTGTTACCAGCACCAGCATGGGCAGCGAAAGGTTCATCTCCAAACCAAAGCGAATCATGCATGGTGCGCGAGATCACCTCGGTCGCCAGCCTGCCCATCGCTTCCCAGTCCACCCCCACGCGCCGCGAGGCCGGGCCCTCCGACCCCGCCGATACCGCCCAATTGGGTCAGCCGCGGCGATTCAGGGTGCCGGTCCTGGGCAAGCTGGTCCAGTTGGTGCGCACTCTCTCCCAAGCCACCGGCCAGAGCCCCGGCGAGACCGTCAGCCAGACGCTCGTCCCCATGCTGGGGGTGGCGCTGGCCTCGGCGGTGCTGCCCCAGCGAGCCCTCAAGCTGGCCCAGCGCCAGGCTCCGGAGGCATTCCAATCGCTGACCGGCGCCGTCGTCAAGCTGGCCAACGGGCCGGTCGAGAAAGACCTGGGCCTGAACCTGCATGGCGCCCTGGAGGCTGCTTCCTTCCTGGACGCCCACCTGGCCCCGCGCAACGGCGAGCCTTCCCCCCTGATGGCCAGCCTGGCGCACGGGGGGCCGTGCCTGATCTACCTGGGTCCCGAGCGGGCCCAGGAGGCACAGTTGTTGCAGACCATTGTTCCCGCCATGGTCAAAAACCCGGAGGTGGTCCCCCCGGTGATCCCGCCCGACCTCGCTCCAGCCTACAAGCACGTCATGGACCAGGTCCGTCGGGGCGAACTCGGGGTCTACATCGACCTGGACGGCGATCCCTCCAGGCAGACTCCCACCGAGATGATCGCCGGCGAAATGGCGTCTTCCCTCATGCAGCGGAAGAACGAGCTCGGCTCGGCTCCCAGCGATCCTCGAGACTTCTTGCGCGAGACGGTGACCAACCTGCGCGGGGCCCAGGTGCAGGGCGACTGGCTGCGCCAGCACGACCCCACCGCTCACTCGCGGCTCACCACCATCAAGCGCTCGCTCACCCCTCCCTGGCGTGAGCATGGCGCCGAGGCCGCTCCGCTGGGCTGGCGTACCCCTCCGGATAAGGTCGACCTGGCCTACGAAACGCTCATGGCTTGCGGCAGCCACGCCGAGTCAGGCCGGCTGGCCGACCTGGTCGTCAATCTTTCCCTCGACAGCGTGACCGGCGGGCAGTCCTACTGGACCCGATTCCTGCGCGACATCGGACCGGAGCGGCGCTCCAAGGTGCTCGAACTGGTGGCCCGGGCCTGGGTCGACCTCAACCGCGCCCCTGTCGGCCCCGTGGTCTCTCGCGAACTGCTCGGCAAGACGGACGAGACTCCCGCCCTGCCGGCCTACGACTCCCGGGCGGGCAAGGAATTCTCCGACGCCTACGAGAGGGGGCCGTATCTCACCCGGGTGATCGACCGAACCCTGAACGGGTTGGGTCCCGATCAACGGCCTCGCTTTCTCGCCCAGTTGCGCGACGAGGTGCAGGCTCAGAGCGGAGCCGTGCGTGAGCGGGAACGCGAGTTGCACAAACTGTTCTCCTACCCCGGTCTGCCCTGGACCGATCTGATGCTGGGCCGTGTCGACGCTTCCCATCCCGATGTGGAAAGTGGCCTGGAAAGCCTGCGGGCTCTGGAGAAGACCCTGAGACCGCACGCCGGGATGTCGGCCGACTGGGCCCCTCGCCGGGCCCTGGTGTTGCGCCACCTGGCCCTGGCCGAGTGGCTGGCGGGCGCCAGCAGCCGCTACGGCGATCCTCAGTTCCAGCTCCCCTCGCAGGACAAGAGCCGTGCCTACGGTGTCGGCCAGTTCTTCGACGCCCCGGAGACCCGCTTCGTGGACGCCTCCACCCCGGTCACCGGCCGGACGCTGGGCCCGGTCGAGGCCCCCCGAGAGGTGCGCGCCTCCATCGTGCTCGAGGGCGGCGGGGGCAAGGGATTCTGCTTCCCCGAGTGCATCGAGGCCCTGAGCGAGCAGCTCGCAGCCGGGCCCGCAAAGGTCGTGGTAGACGAATTCGTAGGCACCTCGGCCGGGGCCCTGACCGCCTTGCTGCTGGCGGCCGGCCTTCACGGCCAGGAGCTGCGCGACATCATGACCCGGCTCGATTTCATGAAGTTCAACGGCGACTTTCTCAACCTGCAGAGCGCCCACGACCCGAAAGTACGCGGCCTCGACCGCACCGGGCTCTTCTCCATGCAAGAGATGCACCGCACCCTGCAGCAAGTGCTGGCCGACAAGCTGGGCATCCATGATCGACCCATCACCTTCAAGGACCTGCCCTTCAAGCTGCGCCTGACGGGCACCGTGCAGGCTACCAACCTGCCTCAGGACGACCCGCTGCGCAAGCTGATCGCGCCTGACGGCAGCATCGTCTTCAACCGCGAGGACACGCCCGACTTCGACGTGGTGGGATGCGCCCTGGGCTCGGCCTCGTTCCCACTCTTTTTTGACTCGCCTCAGCTGCATATCGCCCGCGGCTCGCAGGTCTACTGGATGCAGCTTTTGGATGGCGGGGTCACCAACAACCTGCCCCTGGCCCGGGCCAGCCGCGAGGAGGACTCGCTCCTGGTCGTGCTGCCGGCCCACTACCAGGTGAGCGAGGCCCAGCTCTCCACCCTCTCCTTCGACAACTCCGGGGTCGAGCCGATCGACCGCTTCAACCGCCAGCAATATCAAGAGCAACTGGCCTCGCTGAGCCAATTCATCGAGCAGGCGGGAGCCGGCCGAGTCGTCTTCGGGCTCAACCTGACCACCCCGGAAGAGCAATCGAAGCCGGTGGTGCAGGGCACCGACCGCCAGCGGACCTCGCAGTTCCTGGAAGTGGCCCGGCAGGCCGGGCTGGAGACCTACGCCGCCGAGGAGGGAGCCGCGGTGGTGGATTCCCAGCTCCGCCGCCCCTCAGGGGCGCTGGCCAAGCTGGCCACCAACGCCCTGGTGGACGTGGGCGGCTCGCAAGGCCAGCTGCAGTTGAGCGGTTTGAGGCTGTTGAGCGGTTTGAGGCTGGGCGCCACCTACCGGGTGCGCAGCCGGCCGGCGGTGGGCTACGAGGAAGTCCTGGCCACCGCCGCCAGCGCCATGACCGCCTCGGGCGACCGCTTCCAGGAGGCCCGCTTCGAGCGTCCACAGTGATCTAAACCTGCATCCTGTCAGGACATCTTGACCTGCAGAATGAGTAAGGGATACTCTCCAAGAATTCCAGGGGGAAACCACCGTGCGCACGAATCTGATTCTCGGGGCAGTCTTCCTGGCCCTGATCGCTCTGGGTGGCTGGTATCTCAGCCCGCGGCCCCGGAGGTTGGCCTCCCCCACCAGCCAGCGAGATTTCACGGTGTGTACCATGAGCCTTTCAGAGGCCTCAGATGCCGTGCGTGACCGATTCGGGTCCTTCTCGCAGGCGGCCAGCCAGTACCAAGACTGGCCGAGTTGGGTTCTCACCGGTTACGGCGGCACCGAGAAGATTGTCTTCACGGGGCAAGAGAGCAGCGACGTCTATCAGGTATCGATCGTGGTGGGCCCCAACCTCGAGGAGAACGGGAGGTTGATTCTCAGGAGCGGAGACAACCTGAAGCTGGCCCGCCAGGTTCTTGGAGACCCGGAAACGTCCACCAAGCGGCAACCTCCCAAGCGTCCCCACGATGGGTGGCACTATCGTACCCGCTCGGGCCATCTGACCCTGTGGCTCAGTCAGGACGTCATCAAAATGATCGCCCTCAGCAAGGAGGCCCAGGAATGAGAGCCTTGCTCCTACCAGTCGCGTGGCTTCTCCTCTCGACGGCCTGCACGACGCCTCCCGAGCCGGAAGCCTCGGCCTCCCCGCCGCCGCCCACCCCCGTCAAGCAAGTGACTCCCACCCGACCTGACGCGAAATTGGTCGAGGCGATCCTCCAGGGCCAGGGCTACCCGAGCGAGTGGACGCGGCAGAGGGTCATCCATATCAGGATGGTCGAGATGTTCGCCCGGGAGGAATATCAAGGCCTGGAGAACCTGGCCAACCACCTGCGAGAGCGGCCGCCCGAGCCCGTGATCGCCAACTTTAGCCCCCTCGGCGTCCTCTACGACGCCCTCATCGACCGCGACCGCATCCCCTTTGGCTGGGGTGGGTCCGCCTACCGTTATCGCCGGTGGCTCAAGAAACGTCCTGAATCGGACGTGGCCCGCCATGGATACTGCCGGCTCATCACCACCGCTCTGATGCTGCGCAAGTCCAATCCCGCCGATACCTCCACCGACAGCCTGGGCCCAACCGACCAGGCGGGCCAGTTAGCGGACATGTTGGTCGGTCAGGTTGGGCGCAAAGATGCCGTCCTGCTCGATACCAAGCTATTGATTGGCGCGGTGAAGGACAATCACGGCAGCCAGCTCGAGCTGGCAACGGGGATGTTCAACCAGGCCCACCAGCTCGACCCCGCCTTCACGGAGCCTTACCTGATGATGACCACCTACCTGGCCACACAGGAGTTGCCTCGAAACGCTTGGTGCGCCAGCCTGGAGACCCGCCCGGAGGAGTACGCGCAAGCTTTCATGACCGTTAAGCTCACCTACAACAGGGTTCCCAGCCCCTTCATCTACAAGGAGTTCCTGTACCCCAAGCTCAAGCCAGCCCTGCTCGAGCTCCAGAAGAAGCGTCCCAACTCGCTGTATCTGGCCAACATCATCGCCTGGACGGCCGGGCTCACCAAAGACTACGAGTTGGCTCGCGAGCAACTGCGCAAGATCGGGCGCTCACCCGACCCGGACGTGTTCAAGTCGACCAGTGAGTTCATGAAGCTTCGGGGGATGGCCGGGGTATCCGAGCCCGACCAGACTCTGCCCAGCGTGATTCCGGTAGGTTGGGAGCGAGAATACTTCCCACCTCCCAACAGTCCGGACGTCCTTCCCTACCAGTGGGTCGGCTTGCTGCGCCAGCACCGCTTCCTGGAGTTGGAGGAGTTGGCCAGGGCCTATCGCAAGACTCCGGACGTCCTGCACGACTTCTACGCCTCGCTAGGCGACTTTGAAACCGAGAGTCAGCCCGAGCAGGAGTCGCGCCGCGACGACCTCGAGGCCTGGACAACCGAGCGCCCGGACTCGTCCGAGGCCCGATTGGCCCTGGCCCAATACTGGATCCACATTGGCTGGAAAGCCCGTGGGGGGGGCTACGCCAACACGGTCTCTCGCCAGGCCGCCAAGCTTTTTCAGGAACGCTTGGACAGAGCCAGTAAAGCGATCGAGGAGGCCAGCGAGCAGGGCAACAAAGACCTGGCCCTCGAGCTAACGCGCATCAGCCTCTACCAGGGTATGGGAGAGCCGGCCGAGATCGTCAAGGCGTTCAAGCGGGCCACCGAAGGCTATCCCGATCGCCTGGAGCCCTACCTGTTCATGGTCATTCCCCTCTTGCCCCGCTGGTACGGTGAGCCCGGCGACCTGCGCGAGCTTTCCGACGAGGCCGTCAAAGCCACTCGCAAGAGCTTCGGACAGGGGGCGGCGGCAGTGGTCGGCCTGAATGCGATGGAATCTGAAGGTCGCCAGCTGATGGACCCAACCACGCCGGGTCACCTCGACTGGAGACAGGTGGTGCAGGGAATGGCTGATCTGGAGGCGCGCGGCAAAGCCACCTCCGAGCTTAGGAACCAGTATTTTTTCCGGGCCGTCCAGCTGAAGGACCGCGCCGCAGCAGCCCGAGCGGTCGAGAAGGTCGACCCCGAGAGCTACTCGCTCGCTCACTGGGGCACTCGCGAGCAATTCGAGGCCGCCCGCGCCTGGGCCCGAGGCCAGGGCCCCTGGCGCGAAGCCCCGACCGCTCTCGAATTGGTGAGCTCAGGTCTGGTGGATGCAAAGACGGATGAGGTCACCAACGTGAAAGTCGTGCCCTGCAAGAAGGGGAGTCAGATGGGCGTGGCTTTCCGGTTCAAGGGAGACCCGGTTCGGCCGATCGGGCTCATCTCGACCTGGTCGTTCCCCCGAATGAATCACCCCCAACAAGGACCGAGCACCCAGTTGCAGAGCCGGATCACTTGCTTCCCCGACGAGGGACCGATCTTTCACGACATCTTCGCGCTGGAGTATCCTTACGAACTGGTAAAGGGCAACTGGGAGGTGGAGTTGACCGACCTGCACGGCGAGGTGCTGCTGCGCGAGCGTTACCAGGTCAAATAGCGTCCCGGGGGATCCTCCAGGATCCCAAGGGTGACTCGAGCACCTTTTCAGGTTATAATGTTGCCAGAATGTAAACGCACTGGAGCGGATTCTGGGCAAGTTTACCTACCGAGCTTTGGACCAGCAGGGTCGAATCCGAAGCGGCACGTTAGAGGCCGCCGATCGGGCTGAGGCCCTGTCTGTGCTTCAGACACTGGGACTGAAGGCCGAGCGGCTCGACTCGGTGGGCCCCTCGAGCAGCCCGGCCCCCTCCGGGTCGCCCGGAGAGAAACTGCGGGCCCCGGTGGGCGCTCCTCAGAGCAGTCCAAGCACGAGCCCCCCACGCCCGGCGGCGGCGCCGCACGGAGTCGGCCGAGCACCCGCCAGGGAACCGGCAGCTCCCCGGCCCTCTGGCTCGGCCGCGAGGTCCCGTTTCGTGATCGTAGGCCTCCTGATCGCGCTGGGAGTCATGTGGCAATTGCCCGGGCTGCTCAAGCGCCCCGCTCCGGCAGCCCCTCCCCCGCCTCCTCTCTCGCACCACCAGGTTACCGTCAGCGGTCGGCTGAGCCTGGCGCCCGAGGTCGGCGGTAGCCTGGAGAGCACCCGGGTCGTCTTTCACTTCCCCGAGCTGACCCTGGACCTCGAGAAACCCGTCAGTGAGCTAAACCTGCAGCCCGATGGCAGCTTCACCGCCACCCTCACCCTGGAGGCCAGTCAGGCCCCCCGGCGCGTCAGCCTCACCGCCCGCCGGCCTGGCTGTCAGGACATCACCTTGAGCGAGGTCGACCTGGCCGGCGGGCAGGTCACCACCCCGGTTCTGGCCCTGAGACCTTTGAAACGACTGGCGTCCGAGCCACCGGAGCGACGACCGAAGGTGGCTCGCGATGAGCAGCGCAGGGGGAAGGCCCACCAGAAAATGCTCGAGGTCCACAGGGAGCGCAAGAAGGGAGGCTCTCCACGCCGATGAGACGCCGCGGCTTCTCAGTCATCGAGTTGCTCTTCGCGGTGGGCTTGATGGCCCTGATCGTGGGGCTTTCGCTGGTGAGCATGCGCCGGCCCAAAGAGGGCGCCGAGTCCCGCTCCGTAGCCGAAGCAGTGGCCGAGGAACTGCGCCTGGCTCGACTCTCGGCGATCTCGCGGCACATCCCGGTAGCCGTTGGATTCCCAAGCGCCAACGGCAGCCGAGCCGTCAGTCAGGGGCTCTATGTACTGGAAGGAGAGGTCAACCCTCGACTGACCCGCTCCATCCGCTATTCGGGCGATTTTCCCGGGGCTTTCATCGCCCAGGCCTTCTGGCCGCTGGATAGTGCCCGCATGCACAACCCCGGGCTCGGGAACAACACCGCCCAGGTCCAGTCCAACTCCAGCTCGGACAATCTCGTGGTCAGCACCTGGGCCCCGACCGCCTATCGGCGCGATACCTTGTTCGTCTTCACCCCCTCGGGCGCCATCCGGACGAACGGAGCAGTCCACTTCGACGGCAGCTACCACGTCCTGGTCACCCAGGGACTCACCTCGGCCGCCGGCACTCCACCCGGGGGAGGGGCCCTGGCCTATTGCCAGCCAAGCCTGGTTTGCCAGCCCTACACCGTCAACATCAGCCTTTCGGGCCAGATCACAGTAACTGCCGGGGTCACCGCCGGGACCGTGAATGACCTGGCCACACGCATTCCCACCCCTGCTGGGCCCAATCCTCCCACACTGACCATCCCCACCAACGCTCCCCCCACCATCCTGGCGGTCGACCTGGCCCCCTCCACCAGCGACACGCTCCCGGGGGGCATCGATCTGCTGGTGGGTCTGGACCAGTACGTGACCCTCCGCACCCGGGCCAGCGACCCCAATGGAGACTCGCTCTACTGCGTCTGGGAGGCGAGCGGGAATCAGGGGACCTTCTCCTCGGCCACCCAGGACCGTATGGAGTGGGACCCTGCCCAAAACTGCTGGGTTTCGGTCTGGGAGTGGCGGCCCGACTCCACCATGTCGCTCGACGACCAGGTCGTGCTGACCTGTCGCGTACGCGACCGGAGCCAGGCTGCCTCGGCAGCCGTGAGCACGGGAGCCCGAACGATTCGACTGGGCCAGCGTGGTCGAGTCGTCTACACCAGCTACAACATCGACTACTGGGGCGACGTGGGCATGGTCAACCTGGATGGCACCGGAGAGCGACTGCTCACGAACACCCCCGAGCAGGACGAGCTCGATCCCAGCTACTCTCCCGATGGCAAGCGGATCGCCTACGGGGTCTGGGACTCGGACACCTGGTCGGTGGACGTGTGGGTGATGAACTATGATGGAACCGGTGCCTACCAGCTGACCAACACGCCCGACCTGGACGAGTGGCCACCCTATGAGTGGTCGCCCGACGGCACCCGGCTGGCCTTTTCCGCCGACGACTGGATCACTGGCGATTCGGGCATCTTTGTGCTGTCCGCGGATGGCAGCAACTCCACCCGGGTTTCTCCCACCAACAGCAACCTCTATTTCTGGGGCCCGACCTGGTCGCGCGACGGTCAAGCGCTGGTTTACGAGGGGGACGACGGCCTCTACTGGTCCAACGTGCGCACCGGCGCGCCCCCCATTCGCATTCTCTATGCCGATCCCGACAACGTCTGGGTCTATGACTGCGACTGGTCGCCCAGCTCCAATACCCTGGCCTATATTCGCTCTGATTGGGTGGACGACGAGGTCTACCTCATCGACGTCGTGCCCGGCACCGGGGCAACGAGCAATCACCGCCCTCTCTTCTCTCCCCGGCGCACCAGTACCTGGGAATGGGGCCCGGCCTGGAGCGCGTCCGGACTCCTGGCCATGGAGTCGGATGGCAACATCATCGTCGCCCCCGCCAGCGGCACCCCGATCACCAACATCACCAACGGCTCCAACTACTCTTACGGTCCGGCCTGGACGCCCCAGGGCAACCTGATCTTCGCCTCGGACATGAGTAACAAACCCAACGACTTCTGGGATCTCTACCACGCGGCGCCCGACGGCTCGTGGCTGCGGCGATTGACGTCCAACGACGGCGACAACTACGTCACAAGACAACCGGCCTCGACTCGATGAAGTCCCGGGGGCTGAGCCTGGCCGAGACCGTCCTGGCGGTTTTCATCCTGGTGGGAGCCATGGTGGTGTTCGCGCTCTTGATGCACTCCATGCTCAACTACGGGACTCGCTCGCAGCAGCGCGCCATGGCCGCCCTGGCAGCCCAGAAGAGGCTCGAGGAGATCCGAGAGTGGGCCAACACAGGCAATAACTTCTTCACCGGCTGGCCCTCAGACGGCCAGTCCACCACCGACCCGACCTTCCCCGGCATCACGCTGCTCAGTGAGGTGGAGGATCACCGGCTGCTCTCTCCCAGCACCGAACTCGAGAGCAAGTCGGGCAGTCCGCGCGAGATCGTTGAGAGCTGCAAAAAGGTGCGTGTGACAGCCAGTTGGGCCCAGGACGACGGACGCCCTCTTCGCCTGGTCACGCTGATGGCCGCCCCCAACCGAGAGCCCAATCCTCAACTGACGCTCTCCGGAGTGGTCCCGGCCAGCCTCGCTCCGGGAACCAGCTTCACGCAGGGGGTCACGGCACGCGACACCTCAGGCAATCTCCTGCACGATCTCTTCTACCAGTGGTCCAGCCTTCCCACGGGGGCCAACCCTGGCAACGGCACGGCCGTCAGCGTCACCGCCAACGGCAGCACTGGCCGCTTCACCAACGAGTATCAGCCTCAGAACGGGGGACCGGTCCTGACCATCAGCGGGACCTGCAGCATGGGAGTCATCGCTTACTATCGTGGACGAATTCTGCAAGGAGTCTCGGGTGCGTTCCTTCTGCAGCCCTGAAGTCGCGCGGTCGGGCTACGGGGTTTCCGGCCGCGCGACCAGGACAGGCGTTTCGCTGGCAGAGGTGATTCTGACCTCGTTCATCGTCTTCATGCTGCTGGCCACGGTGGCCACCCTGGTGCGGCAGTACCGGGAAGTGCTGACCCACACGCGCTTGAAGGACGCCTCCCTCAGAAGCGCCCTGGGCCTTCAGCAGGCGGCCAACGAGGCCAGAGAGGCGATCGAGCTGATCACTCCCCCGCCCGGGGTCGGGGGGGCATTCCCCTCGCTCGAGCTGACCCGCATTGATCCCAACAGCCCCTCCCGCTTTCCCAGTCCCTTGCCGGCCCCCCCGCCCCCTCCCTATGACCCCCGCGTTCCTCTCATCGGCGTTCGCTACACCGTGGACGCAGGCGAGTTGGTGCGATTCGTTCAGGTCGGCACCCAGGTTTCCCGACAGCTGATCGCCGAGAACGTGCTCGGCTTCACGGCCGAGAACCAGGGGGCAACCTCGGTGAAGCTCACGCTGCGAGTCCGCGAAGACAAGATGCAGCGGGTCTACGAAGTGCTGTCGGTGGTGCGCCAGTGACCGCTCGACGCCGCGGAGCGATGCTGGTCATCACCCTGTTTCTGGCGGTCCTGTTCCTGATTCTCGGTATGGGCTTCCTGACCCAACGGGTCACCCAGTACCGGGGCTCTTTCCGAGCAGCCGAGGCCGTTCAGGCCCTGGCCTGCGCCCGGGCCGGTCTGGAGGACGTGCGTACCAAGCTGAACGTGGACTACAACTTCCCGCCGCCGGGAGCTGACGATCAGCCCGTATTCAGCTACTGTGAGGTGCTCACAGATCTGGCCAGCAATACCCCGGTGGGAAGCTACACGGTCAGCATCGACACCACCTATCGCCAGGCCCCTTACTCGCTCTTGCGCATCACCATAGTGGGCCAGGCGGGCGACCCAACCGAGCCGGTGGCCCGCCGCAAGCTGTACGCCGAGTTGGACATCTCCCCGACCCTGCGCGACGATCCCACCACGGCCAACCTGGAGTTCTTCAACTTCATCCAGGTCGTCGATCTGGGCAATCTCTGAGGCCGTCAAAACTCCATCAACTCGTAGCCACCGGACTGTAACAGGATGGCAATCTCAGGTTCCCGAGCAGAGACTTACACTGCCGCCATGCAAGTGCGCCCCGCCGAATGGTTCAGCTACAAGCCACGCCAACCTGACCCTTTCAAGTCCACCCAGAGCCCGGTGCAAATCCTGCACGAGGAGAATCCTCTGGGCGAGCAGGCTTTCGAAGTCGCCCACGTGGGCACCGACATCTTCCTCGACTACGCACACTCAGGTGCGGCCTCCACGGTGGGCGGCGTAGCCGCCGGCGCGGTGGCCCTGATGGGCCTGGGATGGGGCCTCTCACGCCTGCGCTCGGAGGCCTGGCCCGACAAGGTGGCCGGGGTGGGTCACCTGGCCCTGGCCAGCGCTTCCACCCTGCACGCGGTGGAGCACCTGGCCCACCTGCACGTTCCCCACGCCGCCATCGGCGCCTTCGAGGTGGTGCACGGACTGGCCAGTATGGGCCTGGGCCTGAGCGAGCTGATGCGGGCCACGCGCGAAGGGGGGAGCCTGGAGCGCAAGCTGGTGGGAGCGGGTGAGCTGGCCATGGGCGCGGCCATCACCGGCGCCGGGCTGTTCGGCCATCTGGCCCCCGCCCTCCACATCGTGGCCGCGGGCGCGCTGGCGGTCAAGGAAGTGGCCCTGAACAAAGACCGCCTGCTGCGGTAACAATTCGCTAACAACACGCGGACAAATATTGGCTATGCTGCGACCGTGCCCGCATCAGACGCCAAGAACGCCATGCTCTTTCTGGACCAGGAGGAGCCCGGCCTGGCCCGGGACGTGACCCGTTGCCAGGGACAGGTCCCCATCGTACGGCTCAACCGCCTGTCCCGGCTCTGCCGCGACCGGGACTGCTATGTCAAGCTCGAGGGCTGCACCCCCAGCGGCTCGATCAAGGAAAAGAACGCCGTGCTGCTCGTCGAGCAGGCCGAGCGCGAGGGGCGCTTGCGCCCCGGGGGAACCATCATCGAGTCCAGCTCCGGCAACTTCGGCGTGGGCCTGGCCATGGTCGGCGCGGTGCGCGGCTACCAGGTCATGATCGTGATCGACCGCAAGACCACCCCGGCCTTCCGCCGGATGCTGGAGGCCTACGGGGCGACTCTGGTGGAACTCTCGCCGACCGAGGTGGACGCTACCGGCTCGATGCAGGCGGCCCGCATCCAGCGCGCGCGGGAGCTGGCCGCCTCCATCCCCGGTGCCTGGTATCCTTGCCAGCACCACAATCCCGCCAACCCCGACGCCCACGAGTTGTGGACCTCCGAGGAGATTCTCTCGGCCTTCCCCGAGCGACTCGACGCCGTCATCGCCGGGGTCAGCACGGGCGGCCAGTTGACCGGGCTGGCCCGCGGCCTGCTGCGCCAGCGCCCGAGCCTCAAGCTGGTGGCCGTGGACGTGGAGGGCAGCGTGATCCTGGGCGGAGCGCCGGGAGCTTACAAGATGACCGGCATGGGCCTCTCCTTCCGTCCTCCCCACCTGGATTATGCCAGTCTCTCCCAGGCCTTCATGGTCTCCGACCGGGTCGCGTTCTCGGTCTGCCACGCGCTGGCCCGGACCGAGGGGTTGCTGCTGGGCGCCTCCACCGGGGCCATCGTGGCCGCCGGCCTGCGGGTGGCCCGTGAGCTGGAGCCCGGCAGTCGCATTCTCATGCTCAGCCCCGACCGCGGGGAACGCTATCTGGATACGGTCTACAGCCCCGCCTGGCTGTCCGAGAACGGCTTCGAGCTGTTGAGCGGCCCCGACCTGGAGAGCGCCATCCAGGGCCTGCGTTGCACTCTCCTCTGACCCTGCCCATCCTGCTGCGCCGCCTGCTGCCCCTGTCGGCCTCCGACATGGCCATGGCCCTGGGCGATCCGCTGGTGGCCATCGCCCTCGCGCGCATGACCGGGCCCGAGATCACCCTGGCAGCCCTGGGCATCATCAAGGCCCTGGCCAACTTTCTTGAGAGCCCCATCATCATGCTGTTGCACGCCTCCACCGCCCTCTCGGCCAGCCGCCGGTCGCGCCAGGCGCTGTGGCGCTTCACCTTGCTGGCCGGGTCAGCCCTGACCGCACTGTTTCTGGTCTTGACGCTCCCCCCGGTCTATCGCTTCGTCATGGGCCAGCTCTTCTCGGCCAGCCCGGCCGTCAGCCAGGCCGGCTGGGCGGCCATGCTGGTGCTGGGCCTGTGGCCCGGGGTGATCGCCTGGCGGCGCTACTTTCAGGGAATCTTGATCCGCGAGGGGCGGGGCCGATTTCTAGGGCTGGCCTCGCTGGCTCGCATCGGCTGCCTGAGCGCCCTGCTGATCGTGCTCGGCCGCGCCTGGCCGGACGGGGCTCTGGTTGCCGCCAGCGCCATCATGGGCGGACTGCTCGCTGAAGCCGCCCTGGTGACCTGGTGGGCCCGCCAGGGCTCGGGCGAGCTGCCCGACGCCGGGCCCGAGAGCCTGCCCACCACTCTTCGGACGGTGGGCCGCTACTACTTCCCTCTGGCCACCACCATGGTCATCGTCTGGGGAGGACGGGCCGTGCTGGTCTCCATCCTGGCCCGCGCGGTGGACGGCGAGCTGGCCCTGGCCGCCTGGGCCGGAGGCTGGGGCTTCGTGATCCTGCTGGCCAACTCGACCCGCATGGTGCAGCAACTGGTCATCACCCACGCCCGCCAGGCACCGCCCGGGCTGCTCGTCCGGCTGGCCCTCACGGCTGGAGCGGTTGCCACGGTGCTGCTGGTGTTGCTCGGCTTCTCGACCCCCGGTCGCGAGCTGATGGCCCTGCTGCTGGGGGGCGGCGAGCTGGTCGAGCCCGCCCTCTTGATGGTGCGCATCAGCTGCTGCCTCCCTCTGCTGGTGGCGCTGCAGAACACGGTGCAGGGCTACTGCATCGTCAGCGGCCAGAACCGACGCATCCAGTGGGCCAGCCTGGCGGGAACGCTGGTGACGCTGGGGGTCGCCGCGGGGATCGTGTTCTCGGGGGGCTCTGGCCTGGTGGCAGGCGCGGCCAGCGTGCCGGTTGGAGTGCTGGTGGAGATCCTCTGGCTGTCTCCCGGACGCGGGCGTGGATAGCAGGGAGTTACTCAGGATTTTTTCGGCTCCCCCGGGTAAACTGAGGAGCATGAACGTGCGCTCGTTCCTGGGACTACCGGCCCGGCCGGGAAGAATCCCGCCCAACCTGACAGCCGCGGAGCGGTACGCGCATCTGGAGCAACACGACCAGCTCGCGCGGACAGAAACCTCCCGGCTGGGCCAGTTGCATTCGTATGCAGGCCACGCGCTCCGGGGTGGCCTTGCGCTCGCGTTCGCGGGAGCAGCCCTGAGTACCGCCTGGACGACGGCCGGCCAGGTCATTGGGGGCGTGGGCCTGGCAGTGTGCGCCGCCTGTTGGGCCTCCCGGTTTGTGTTGGTGAGGGCCCACGAGATTGCTGACAGCCACCGCGCGAACGTGCGCCAGGCCCTGGAACGGGCTCGAGAAGGTCTGAATCAGCTCGAGGGCGCTGCCCAGGAGAAGGACAAGGTGCTACGCCAGAGCGTGGTGGGGCTGATGCAGGCCCCCAGCGCTTCGCTGGAAGAGAAGAACGGCTACCTGGTGATGCCCGGGGTCCGGCTGCGGACCCGCTAATGTGCTCGCACTTTGGTTTTGCACATTAGCACAATCTGACGAACGCGCCGGAACTGCGTTCCAGCGCGTTGTAAAGTGCAAGACCAAAGGCCTTGCACTTTAGAAGTCCAGACGCACCTCGGAGGTGATCTGGGGGCCAGCCCATTCGAAGGGATGAGCGAAGCGGTCGCTGGAGAGGTCCGGCGAGACGTGGTCGCCGGTCTGGTAATAGCGCCCCAGGACCCCCCAGCTGAGCTTGTCGTTCAGCTTCCACTCAAAACCCAGAGCAGGCACCACCTGAGAGCCGTCGATGTTGGTGAAGCTGACCGAGTTCATCGGCAGGGCAAAGCGGTTGTAAAGTCCGGCCGGGTCGAGGTGACCGCGACAACGCACGTAATCCAATCCAATCCGCAGTTTGAAATCCTCGCTCAGGGGCCAGCTCGTTTGAGCGGTGAGAAACTGGGTGTACATGTCCACCAGGTTCTGGCTCCCACCCTGAGCTGCGCTCAAAATCGTGGGGCGCGAGTAGTGGCGGTGCTCGTAACCGAAGGTCAACGGTCCGTAGCGCAGCCCTCCGCCCAGCATGGTCTCCGAGCCGCGCTGATCTTCGAGTGGCTCGAGGTTGGCGGTGAAAGAGTCCTGCGAGTTCCGCCCGTATTGATTGGGGTTGGCGTAGCCGTAAAAGACCGGATCGATGAACCCGGGCGAAAACCCCAACACGGGGTTGGTGGGGTTGGCCGGCCCCAGCGAATTGGCCGGAGAGCGCACGTCGTAGAGCGAAGTTCGAGTTTGCCGAAGGAAGTTGGCTCCCACCCACCAGCTCGCGTCCTCCTCGAAACGGCCCTGGATTCGCGCCCGAAACCCCTTGCGATTGTGGGGATAAAAGCCGCTGTCGTGGAGAAAGAAGCGCCCCCCGACCTGGACGGTGATGGGAGAGCGCCGGCCCAGAGCCCCGTTGGGGTAGAGGTCGGGATTGTAGGTTGGGGCGACGCAGAGGTAGTCGGCGGTGAGATCGAGGTCGCCCAGCTCGCCCCCTAGCTCGATGCGCCAGGCGTCGCCGGGCTGTTGGAACGGGGAGTTACGGTTGCTGCGAAACTCGCTGTGAGCATATTCGCCGGTCACTCGCAGGCCGAAGTCGAACTTGTAGCGGGCCGAGGCTCCGAAAGTATTCTGCAGGCCCGGGCCATAGTTGCCTCCACCGGAGGTGAAACCAGCGCTGGTATCGGCGAATGGCTGCCAGCCGGCGATAGGGCGAGTCTCCACGGTGTTGGGTCGAAACGGGTTGGGGTCTCCCTCTGCCACGGGCGCAACGGCCGGCCCGGGGCGATCGGCCGCGAAGTAACCGGGCGGATTGACCCACTGCACCGGGGTCCAGCCGTTGGAGTTGCCGTAGGCCACGTTGGTGTTCGTGTTCAACCCCGCCAGCAGCGGCTGCCCGTCGGGCGCCTCGTCGCTCAAGCGGGCGTAGTTTGCTTTCAGGCGCCCTCGTCCGGCACCAAACTCGTAGGCCACATCGGCGCCCATGGCCAGGTGCTGGTAGTCCAGTCCCTGATAGACGTTGCCCTCTCCGAAACGGCTTCCGAAGGCCTCCCAGACCAGCCGGTCCTCTTTCTCGGGGGCGGTGCTGCCCTGAACCTGATAGCCGAAGCCGACGAATCGAGCGGGGGGACGGGCGCTCAGGTTGGGCTGGCCCGCGTAGACCAGCGGGTCGATGCTCACCTCGTCGTAGGATCCAAGGTTGATGCGGGTGCGGCTCGGCTTGTGATCCAGGCGAATGCGGTCGAGAACCATGTTGGTAAAGGGAGCGTGATTGTTATTGGCGGTGCCGGTCACCAGGCCCAGGGGATTGGGCGGGGTCGCTCCCCAGTAGACATCGACGAACTCGTCGCCCTGAGTGGAGTAGGCCGCCAGCTCCGTGCGCAGGTCCCAGTCGGGCGAAAGCTTGACCTTCAACCCCAGCATGGCCCGCGAGGTGAAGCCGGCCCCCGTGGTAAGGGCCCGAGAGCGCTGATAGTCCACGGCCGGCAAGAGGCCGTGCTGCTGAGGGCGCAGCTGGGCAGCGGCACCGCCCCCGACCTCAGGATTGGGCGGCGAGCCGATGGGCCCCTTGTTGTGAAAGTGCTGGGCGATCACCACCGTCTCGATGCGGCCGTAGAAGGTGATGCGCTCGAGCTCGGTGACCCGCTGGTCCAACCGACCGCTCTCCAACTGCAGGTTGTCCACCCTCACTCCGAGCGCGCCCAGCTCCTCGCGCAAACCTTCCACCAGCTGGCCCAGCTGCTCCAGCTCGGACTGGCTGGCAAGCCTCACCTGGTCCTGCTCCATCCGGGCCAGCAGACGCGCCACCTCGAGGGCCAGCTCCCAGCGCGAAGCCACCCGATCCCCTTTGAAGGTGCCGTCGGGGTAACCCTCGAGCAGGCCGCCAGCGGCCAGCGAGGCCACCTGTTCGCGGGCCCAGTGCTGCTCAGGCACGTCCGGAAAGAGGGGGGCAGCCCCGGCCGGCAGCCAGAGCGCCAGCAGCACTCCCCCTGCGATGCTGCGAACATCCATGGCCCCCCTATGCTCCCCGGGCCGGTCCATCTCCCGCCTGGATCAAGTTCCGATCCCGCCCGGGAGGATCAAGAAAGCGTACCTTTACTCCAGCAGGGCCCGAGCCACCAGCGTCAACAGCGCCAGCAGGGCCAGCAAGGAAGCGGCCGCAAAGGCGGCGGTAAAGTGGTACTCGTTGTAGAGGATCTCGATGTGCAGTGGCAAGGTGTTGGTCAACCCGCGGATGTGACCCGAGACCACCGACACCGCCCCGAACTCGCCCATGGCGCGAGCGTTGCAGAGGATGACGCCATAGAGCAGGCCCCAACGAATGTTGGGCAAGGTGACGTGCCAGAAGATCCTCAGGCCACCGGCACCCAGCGTCATGGCCGCTTCTTCTTCGTCGGTTCCGAGCGCCTTCATCAGGGGGATCAGCTCGCGGGCGACGATGGGCAGAGTCACGAAAATGGTGACCAGGATGATGGCTGGCGGCGCAAAGATGACCTTCAGGTTGTGAGCCCGCAGCCAGGGGCCGAGCAGGCCCTCGAGCCCGAAGAGGAGCACGAAGATGAGCCCTGCGATCACCGGCGAGACGGACAGGGGAAGATCGATCAATGTCAAGAGCAGGTTCTTTCCCCGAAACTCAAACCGGGTCACCGCCCAGGCGGCCGCCACTCCGAAGACGAGGTTGAGAGGCACGGCCACCAGGGCAGTGATCAGCGTCAGACGCATGGCCGCCAGCGCGTCTGGCTCTCGGAGCGCCTTCAGATAGACCGACAGCCCCTCCCCGAAGGCGTTGAGAAACACGCAGATCAGCGGCAGAAACAAGAAGAGCAGCATATAGCCCAGGGCCAGAGCGATCAGGACGAGTCGCACGGGGGGCGACTCGGTTCGGGGGCTCACAGGCTCTGTCCGATCCGGCGGGCGCTGAGGGCCTGCAGCGCGTTGGTGAGGAGCAGCAACGAGAAGGAGAGCCCCAGCAAGACCAGGGCGATGGCAGTGGCGCCCGCGTAGTCATACTGCTCGAGCTTGATCATGATGAGGAGGGGAGCGATCTCGGTCTTCATCGGAAGATTGCCGGCGATGAAGATGACCGAGCCATACTCGCCGATGGCCCGGGCGAGGGCGAGGCTGAAGCCGGTCAACAGGGCCGGCACCAGGGTGGGCAGGATGACCTGCCAGAAAGACTGCCAGCGGCTTGCGCCCAGGCTGGCGGCGGCCTCCTCGACCTCGGGGGGAAACTGGCGCAGGACCGGCTCGACGGTGCGCACCACAAAGGGAAAAGTGATGAAGATCAGGGCCAGCACGATGCCGAGCGGGGTGAAGGCGGCCTTGATCCCCAGAGGGGCGAGAAAGCGGCCCAGCCACCCCTCGGGAGCGTAGAGTGTGGTCAGGGTGATGCCCGCCACCGCCGTGGGCAGCGCGAAGGGGAAGTCCACAAAGGCGTCCACCACCCGCTTGCCCGGAAACTCGTAGCGTGCCAGCACCCAGGCCACCAGCAGGCCCGCCCCCAGGTTGACCAGGGCGGCCAGCAGGGCGGCTCCGAAGGTGAGCCGGTAGGCGGCCACGGCGCGCGGGGACGAGACCGCCTCCCAGAAGGCCTGGGGCCCCATGGCAGACGTCTTCACGAGCAACATCGAAAGCGGAACGAGCACCACCAGGCCCAGATAGAGCACGGTTGTGCCCAATGTCAAACCGAAGCCCGGGAGCTTGGGGCGGGGAGACAAGTCAGCGCTTCTCGGAGATCTGGTCGAAAATGCCGCCGTCGTCGAAGTGTTTTTGCTGGGCGGCCTTCCACCCCCCGAAAACCTCGTCCACGGTGAACAGCTCGAGCGGCTTGAAGAGCTCGGCATGCCGGGCTGCCACCTTCTGGTCGCGCGGGCGATAGTAGTGACGCGCCACCAGCTCCTGGCCGGGCTCGGTATACAGATACCCGAGATAGGCCTCGGCCAGGGCCCTCTTGCCGTTCTGGTCCACGTTCTTGTCGACCAGCGCCACGGGCGGCTCGGCCAGGATGCTGATCGAAGGATAGACGACCTCGAACTTGCCCTTGCCCATCTCGCGAGCCGAGAGGCAGGCCTCGTTCTCCCACGCGATCAAGACGTCGCCGATGTCGCGCTCGGCGAAGGTGGTCATGGAGCCGCGTGCCCCCGAGTCGAGCACCGAGACATTGGCAAACAACGCCCTGAGGAAATCCTCGGCCTTCTTCTCGTCGTTGCCATGCTTGTTGAGAGCGTAGCCCCAGGCGGCCAGGTAGCCCCAGCGAGCGGCGCCCGACGTCTTCGGGTTGGCGCACACCACGTTGAGGCCCGGTTGGATCAGATCGTCCCAATCCTTGATGGCCCTCGGATTGCCATTGCGCACCAGGAAGACGATGGTGGAAGTGTAGGGGCAGCTGTTGTGGGGCAATCGCTTCTGCCAGTCGGCAGCGATCAGTCCGCGCTCGGCGATGGCGTCGATGTCGTAAGCCAGTGCCAGCGTCACCACGTCGGCCTCCAGGCCCTCGATGACGGCTCGAGCCTGCTTGCCGCTGCCCCCGTGCGACTGGTTGATCGTCACGGTCTGGCCGGTCTTCTGCTTCCACTCGGCTGCAAAGGCGGAGTTCACCTCATCATAGAGCTCGCGGGTCGGGTCGTAGGACACATTGAGCAGGGTCAGCGTGCTGCCTTCCCCCTGGGACGGATTGGAGCAGCCGCACACGGTCACGGCCAGGAAGAGAAGCAGCCAGGTTTTCAAAGTTCCTCGCATGTCAGGATTCCACCAGTGGCACCAGCAGAATGGGTCGGCTGGTCCCCTCGCAAATGGTGCGGGCCAGCCGAGCCGGGCCGTCAGGGGCCCCCAGCACCAGAAGGTCGGCCGCAAGCTCCTCGGCGGCCCGCAAGATGGTGGCCGGAACATCGCCAGACTCGCGGATCTCGGTACTGGTCTTGACGCCGGCCAGCTCCAGCGAGGAGCGAGCCTGCTCGAGGTGGCGCTCAGCTCGGTCGCGTACCCAGTCGGGGGCGTCAGGGCGGGCCACGTGGAGGACGGTCACACTGGCCCCGGCCCGGGCGGCGATGCGCCCCCCCATACGAACGTCAGCCTTGCCGGGCTCGCCCGCGGCCGTCAGGATGAGGATCCGAGCCAGTTGCTCGGGAGCCTGGCGGGCCACCATGACCGATGACTCGGTGTGCTCGAGCACTCGCATGGCCGTCTGGCCGAAGCTGTTCAACACAACCAGCTCGAAGTTGCCCTCTTGAGCGGCCCGCACGATCTCCACCGGAGGGCTGCCTGAGCGGAGCATCAGCTCGATACCGGGATCCGGGGAAGGGCTGGCCCTGCCCAGACAGAGCCGACAGGCCCTGGCCTCGACCGCGCGGGCCAGAAGCCGGCCGGCCTCGAATGTGCCCACCTGGTCAGGCGCTGAGCAGATCAGGGTCCTGAGACCGGTGGGCTGGAGCAGGTGATAGTGCGATAGCCCGATGAAGAGCCGCTGGCCGACTTCGAGGACCCGCCCCGACGGCAGACTCGCTTCCAGTGTGTTGGGGCGCTGGCCGTGGCCCGGGGTGGGGGCTACCACACGCGCTCCGCGCAGGCCCTCCACCTTGAGGCGCACCCGCTGGTGGGGGCCCGCGAAGACCTGCTCGGACACCTCTCCTTCCCACAGAGCGCCCTCGAAGCGCTGCTCCTCGAGGCGCACGTTCTCGGGCCGGATCAAGAGCCGCACCAGGGCGCCCTCGCCCTCGGGCTCAGGATGCTCCACCATGGCGGTCCCCAGGCGGACCTGACCCCTCTCCTGGTGACCTACCAGCACCGTGCCTGCGCCGACAAACGAGGCCGTGAACTGATGGCGGGGGCGATGGTAGAGCTCGCGCGGCGGCCCGACCTCGATCAGATGGCCGCGCTCGATCACCCCGATGCGATCGGCCAGCTCGAAGGCTTCCTCCTGATCGTGGGTCACCAGGATGGAGGTCACCCCCGTCTGGCGCTGGATCTCCTTCAGACTGCGGCGCAACTGCCCGCGTATGCTCACATCCAGAGCTCCGAAGGGCTCGTCCAAAAGCAAAACCCGGGGTCGGAAGGCAAGCGCTCGGGCCAGCGCCACTCGCTGCTGCTGGCCTCCCGAGAGCTGATTGGCAAAGCGCCGCCCCAATCCAGTCAGGCCTACCAGCTCCATCAGCTCCGCGCTGCGGCGCCGGCGGTCGAGTCGGCTCACCCCGCGCAGCCGTAGAGCAAACTCGATGTTGTCCTCCACCGACATGTGGCGAAACAGGGCGTAATTCTGGAAGACGAATCCGCAGCCTCGTTTTTGAGCCGGCACTCGGGTTACGTCCTGACCGCCCATCTCGACCCGTCCTTCGTCGGGGTCGAGCAGACCGGCGATCAGGCGCAAAATGGTGCTCTTGCCGCTCCCGCTCCCACCGAGCAGCACGAAGAGCTCTCCCTCGGCGATCTCGAGGTTGACCCGGTTGACCACCGTCAGGTCGCCGTAGCGTTTGACCAGCTCGAGCAGGCGAATCGACATCGGCAGTCAGGCTTTGACGCGGAGCTGAGGTCTACTGTCCGTCGGCTGTCCAGAACCCGGCCGACAGGATCCAGAAAAGATCAAGAGACTCTGGCAGGGGGTGGCGGCTCTGGTATAATCGCCCCGAGTTGCTCACCATCCCCTCCCCCACGACCGGTCGGCAGCCGTCCCTGACCCGGGGACGGCTGACGGTGTTTCTCGGCTACGCTGAGGAAACCGGAAAGAGGGTCACCATGCAAGCGGAGGGAGCGCGGCTGGCAGCCGGAGGGATGCGAGTCGAGTCCTTCCAGGACAACCTCGAGGAGTTGCTCGAGCGCCGCCCCGAGCTGGTGCTGGTGAGCGACCTGGCCCGGGCCAACGAGTCCGGCGCTCGCCATCGCAAGCGCTACCAGGACGTGGAGGAGCTTCTGGCAGCCGGCATCGACGTCTTCGCAACCCTGGACGTTCAGCGCATCGAGAGCCTGAACGACCTGGTAGCGCGCCTCTCCGGCATCACTGTGCGCGAGACGGTGCCCGATCGCATTCTGGACCTGGCCCACCACGTCGAGCTGGTCGATCTCTCTGCACCCGAGCTACGCCTGCGCCTGGAGGAGGGGGGCAATCTGCTGGCCATGCGCGAGCTGGCCCTGCGCAAAGCTGCCGAGCTGGCGGGGCAGCGCGAGGCGCTGGCCTCGCGGATGGAGCAGCCGGTAGCCGCTGAGAGCATCCTGGTCTGCGTCAGCCCCGAAAGCGAGAACAGGCGCCTTCTGGGCCTGGGCCGACGGATGACAGCGGGACTGCATGCTGACTGGACCGTGCTCTATGTGGAGACTCCCTGGCACACCAAAGAGCAGCGCGAGTCGGTGAGTCAGACTCTGCACCAGGCCGAGGAGCTGGGCGCCCGCAGCGCGACCATCACCGGTCAAAACGTCTGTGAGGGGGTGCTCGACTACGCCCGGGCGCACCAGGTGACCCGCATCCTGGCCAGCAAGGCCGGCGGACTGGGAGAGAGGCTGCTCAAGAAGAGCGGCGACATCGACCTGCACTTGATCGGAGAGACCCCTCGGCGCAAGCTTCATCCTTACCTGGGGGCCGGAGGATTGGTCGCCCTGGCCCTGCTCCTGGCCTGGCCGGCCAGAGGGCCCCAGGGGGCCGAGTCGGTCCTGCTCTGCTTGATGGCCGTGCTCACCTCGGCCGTCTACTGGGGGCGGGGGCCGGCCCTGGTGGCGGCGGCTTTGAGCGTGCTGCTAGCCCCCTTCACTCCGCTCAACCTGGCGGCCCTGGTGGCCGTGGCCCTGGTGGTCAGCACCCTGGCCCACCGGGCCAGGTCGCAGGTGGCTGCCGCTCGTCGTCGCGAGACGGCCACCGTGGCAGCCTGCGAGCTGAGCCAGGACCTGGTGGCCGCCTCTGACGCGAATGCGGTGCTGGCCATCCTCAAGCGTCACGGGGAGCGGGTCTTCGGGGGCGTGTTCACCCCCCTGCCCGAAGGCCTGAGCGGAGTGGAGCAAGCCGCGGCCGAGTGGGCCCTGGCCCGGAGCCTGCCCGCCGGGCGCCACACGGACACCCACTCGGAGGCCAGCTCGCTGTACCTGCCTCTGGGTCGCCAGGGAGTTGTGGCCGTGCAGCTCGACTCGGTCTCGCGCGAGCAACGACGTTTGCTGGAGACCTTTGCCAGCCAGTCCGGGCTGGCCCTCGAGCGGGTCCATCTGGCCGATGAGGCCAGCCGGCATGAGCTCCTCAAGGCCAAGGAGAAGCTCCAGAATGCCCTGCTGAACTCGGTCTCGCACGACCTCAAAACCCCCCTGGCCTCGATCACCGGCGCCCTGCGCAGCCTGCGCGAGGACGGCGAGCTGCTCGACGACACCGCCCGGCTGGAGTTGACCGACAACGCCTGCGCCGAGGCCGAGCGGCTCAACCGGCTGGTGACCAACCTGCTGGACCTGACCCGCCTGGAGGGAGGAGCCCGCCCGGTACGCCTCGAGCTCTGCCAGCTGGCTGAGCTGGTGAGCGCGGCTCGCGACGCTGCTCGGTGCGAGCGCACGGTCGAGGTCGAGCTGGAGATCAGCGCCTGGATGCTCGATTTCGTGTTGATCCACCAGGTGCTGGTCAACCTGCTCGACAACGCCCTGAAATACTCCACTCCTCACACTCCCCTTTTGATCAGAGCCCGAGAGCTGGAAGGAGAGCTGGAGCTGAGCGTGCTCAACGAAGGCCCCCCACCGAGTGAGCTGGAGCGGGTCTTCGAGGCCTTCTTCCATGGCCCCACCGGAGGCTCGGGGCTGGGTCTCTCCATCTGCCAGGCCATCGTGCACGCCCATGGTGGACGCATCGGCATGCACTGCGAGAACGGCCATACGGTCGTCAGCGTGAGGCTGCCTTGACCCGGGTGCTGGTAGTCGATGACGAAAAGGCCATCCTGCGCTTCCTGCGCACTTCACTCGGAGCGCACGGCTACAAAGTGCTGGAGGCCTCCACAGGGGAGCACGCCCTGGAGCAGGCGGCCTTGGAGCGTCCCGAGGTCATCCTGCTCGATCTCACCCTGCCCGACATCGACGGCGTGGAGGTCACCAGGCGTCTGCGCGAGTGGTCACGCGTGCCCATCATCGTGGTCTCGGTGCGAGGCAGCGAGGCGGACAAGATCGAGGCCCTGGACGCCGGCGCCAATGACTACCTGACCAAGCCCTTCGGCCTGGGAGAGCTGATGGCCCGCATGCGGGTGGCCCTGCGTTCGCGCCTGGGTGACTCTCCCGAGCCGGTCTTCCGCTACGAGGGGCTGGAGGTGGACCTCTCCCGGCGACTGGTCAGCGTGGACGGGGTGGCTGTGCGCCTTACGCCCACCGAGTATGATTTGTTGAAGACCCTGATCGTGCACGCCGGCAAGGTGCTTACCCACCGCATGCTCCTGCGCGAGGTCTGGGGACGAGGCTACGAAGAAGACAATCACCTCGTGCGCGCCAATATCTGCAACCTGCGCGCCAAGCTCGAGCGCGATCCGACTCGTTCACGCTTCATCCAGACCGAGCCGGGGGTAGGCTACCGGCTGAAAGCCTGACAACGCCGGCACAAAATCGTAACACAAAGGCAACATGGTCTGGTTAGAATACGAAGGATGAAAGACCACGCTGCGCCCTCCTCGATCTCCTCGGTCCGCACCTCCCCCGGAGCTGCGCGCCCTTCCACCTCCGGGCCCGCCCCCACGGCGGCGGCCAACAGGGCTGGGGGAGGGCAGGTCTCCCATCAGCACGAGGTCGACCATCCTCGCAATGATGTGGTGCAGCTCTCCGAGGCGGGTGAGACCCCGGCCAGGAGCCCCCTGGCCCAGGTGGCCGACCGGCGCGAGCGCGAGCAGCTGATCAACGGAATGCTTTACACCGAAGGCCCCGGCGCCCCATCGGCCCAGGAGGCCGAAGCCCTGCGCAACTCACTGGGGGTGGTGGACGCTGGCACGCTGCGGCTCGTGCAACAGCAAGGACTCAAGATCGGCGTGGTCAGCCCGGGCGAGGACATGTACCAGATGGGCGTGCTGCGCGAGGTCGACATCAACCAGCTCCAGAGCAAGCTGCCCGAGCACCGGGCCGCCATCGACGCCATGGACAAAGGGCTGGATCAGAAGTTCGGCCCCCAGATCTCCGCTCTCACCACCCAGCTCCAGGGTCTCAAGGCCGACGATCCCAGGCGGGGTGAGCTCGAGCAGCAGCTTTCCAGCCTGCGCGATCAGCGCACCTTCGAGCTGGCGCAGTCGCTGGAGACGTCCGGCATCCCCGCGCGCCCCCTGTTGCCCCCGCTGTCGGCTAAGGAAGCCAGCAACAACGAGCTGGTGACCATGGCCACGAACGTGACCAACAGCCCGCTCCCCACCTCCGCCATGGCCGACATCCACGGTGCCACCACCCCCGAGCGCCTGAAAGAATTCGAGCAGCTGATGGTGGGCCTCAACGGCGAGCGGCTGGAGGTGGCCCGCAAAGAAGGCCTGGAAAGCCTGCGCTCGCGCGTGGCGGCGGCCAAGCCTGAAGATCGCGAGCGGCTGCAGGGATACCTGGACGCCGCACTGGCCGACCCCACCCAGATCCCCATCGACCATCGAGCCCACAACATCGTAGTGCCGAATGTGCACTACGTGGAGAACGGTCGGCTCAGCAAGCATGACAAGCTTTCTCTGGCCAACTGGGGCGACGGCAAGAACACCGCGGCGCCCCTGATGGACCCGAAGACCGGCGAGGGCAGCGTGCTGGCCGGGCAGTACTTCGAGGACGTCAATCGATTGCTCGTGCGCGACTCGCAGGTGAAGAGCGATACCCCCATCCACGAGATGGGCCATGCCATCGAAGGCGCGGTGCAGAAGGCCGACCCCAACTTCTACCAGGGCTTTGAGCCCCGCTTGATGGAGGCTTACCAGAAGGCCCTGGACGGGACGACCGTCAGCAAGTACGCCCAGGCCAGCCCGCGCGAGTACATCGCCGAGGGAGTGGCCCACTACTACGAGGATCCGAAGGCCCTCAAAGCTACCGATCCGGCCCTCTTCGCCCTGACCCAGGAGCTGATCGACCGAGCCTCGGCCCTGGGCAACCGCTGAGCGGCGATCGCACCACGCCTGGAGCGAGACGCGGAAGCCTCATTGTCGTCCACCCGGGCCGGCCCAGAAGAGTTGATGGCATATGTCGTGTGCGACATAGCGTAGTAGATCCATACGAAGGAAAACAGACATCCAAGTGCGCACAGGTGGAAACTTCAAGAAAGAGGGTCCACTCATGTCACGGTTACGCCTCCTGATTCTGACGCTTGCCCTGCTGGCCGCTCCGGCCCTGGGCCAGGCGCACTACCAGCCGGGGATCTTCCCGCTGGATTCCCTCACCAACATGCCTGCTTTTCCCGGAGTGTACTTTTCCGAGAACTTCATCTACTACACCGGCCAGGCTCAACTGGACCGCACGCTGCTGAACGGGCGCCTGCCGGTCACGCTCAATCTGGACGCCAACATCTTCGCCGCGAATCAGATCGTCATGTGGCAGACCGGGGAAAAGTTCCTCGGGGCCGACTACGGCGCCATGATCCTGCTTCCTCTGATGCAGCCGAGCGCAGGAGCCCAGCTTGACGTGGGCCTGGTCCAGGCCCGCCAGGTGGGGGGCAGCAAGTTCGGCCTCGGCGACGCGCTCATCCTGCCGCTGATCCTGGGCTGGCACGGCCAGAAGTACGACGCAGTGTTCAGTTACGGCATCTGGGCTCCCACCGGCTCCTACTCGACCAGCGCGCCGCTCAACGTGGGCCGCGGCTTCTGGACGAACCAGCTTCAGCTCGGGGGAGCCTACTACCTCGACGAGGAGCGCACCTGGAGCCTCAACGCGGTGGGCACGTACGAAGCCGACACCACCCGCTCCAACGGGTTCTACCCCGGCGACTACTTCTCGCTCGACTGGGGCGTTCGCAAGAAGCTGGACGACCAGTGGACGATCGGCCTGACCGGCTACGACACATGGCAGCTTAACCCGGCCAGCGCGGGCTTCGGGTTTAACAACCAGATCACCAACTCCGCCCATGCCATCGGAGGCGAGGTATCGGTGACCATCCCCGAGGCCGACTTCCTGGGGATCACGCTCAAGTTCTCGCACGAGTACGACGCCTACGCGCGCTTTCAGGGCGACGTGGCCAGCCTGACCTTCTCGGTGCCCATCGACATGGAGCTGCCCAGCGCGCCTCCGCCCGCGGCCAAACCCGCCGAATCAAAGCCAGAACCGGTGCCGGCCGAGCCCTCGAGCGAAGTGGCCCCCACCAGCGAGGCAGCAATACAACTGAGTGCTCCTGCGACCGAGCCGGCTTCAGAATTGCCCTGACGCACCGCTGTCTGAGCGGGTAGCGATCCAAATTTCCGTTGGAGGAACCATGCCGAGAAAGCTCCTGACTCTGGTCGTCTTGACATTACTGCTTGCCATGGTGCCGGCCACGGCCCAGGAGGTGACCGGCCCCCCCGGTTCGCCGGGCGCGACCACCACCATCGACGGGAAGCAACTCCCGGCCCCCGATCCCAGGTTCGAGGGCGTGATCCGAGAGGACGCACTGCAGTCCAAACCCTGGTGGGCGCCACGCATCGTGCCACCCAGGAAGGCACCCAACATCCTGCTCATCATGACCGACGACTCGGGCTTCGGCGTGCCCAGCACCTTCGGGGGCGTCATCCCCACCCCCGCGCTCGATCGCGTCGCTCGAAACGGGCTTCGCTACAACAACATTCACTCCACCGCGCTGTGCTCACCCACCCGGGCCGCGCTGATCACGGGCCGCAATCACCATTCCACCGGTTTTGGCGTCATCTCCGAGCAATCCACGGGTTTCCCCGGCTATAACAGCGTCCTTCCCAAGGACAAGGCCACCATCGGCCGCATCCTCCGAGACAACGGCTTTGCGACCTCCTGGTTCGGCAAGGACCACAATGTGCCCACCTTCCAAGCCAGCGCCATCGGGCCGTTTGACAACTGGCCTATCGGACAGGGCTTCGAATACTTTTACGGCTTCGTCGGCGGCGACGCCAACCAGTGGCAGCCGAACCTCTTCCGGAACACCACCCAGATCTATCCCTTCCAGGGTAAGCCGGGGTGGAACCTGGTCACCGGCATGGCCGACGACTGCATCGACTACCTCCATCGCATCGACCAGATCCAACCAGACAAGCCGTTCTTCTGTTACTACGTGCCGGGCGCAACGCACGCGCCGCACCACCCCACGAAGGAGTGGGTCGACAAGATCCACGCCATGCACCTTTTCGACGGCGGCTGGAACAAACTGCGTCAGCAAATCTTCGAAAATCAGAAGCGGCTCGGCGTCATCCCGGCCGATACCAGGCTGGAGCCCTGGCCCCGGGAGCATCTCAAGAATTGGGACGACTGCACCGCTGAGGAGAAGAAGCTCTTCATCCGCCAGGCAGAGGTCTTCGCGGCCTACGTCGCTTACAACGACCACGAGATCGGCCGCGTGATCCGGGCGATCGACGACATGGGCAAACTGGACGACACGCTGATCATCTACATCAACGGGGACAACGGCACCAGTGCCGAGGGCGGTCCCCTGGGCACGCCCAACGAGGTCGCCTTCTTCAACGGAATCAACATGATGCCGGTGCAGGAGCAGATGAAGTATTACGATGCCTGGGGCACCGAGAGAACCTACAACCACATGTCCGCCGGCTGGTCCTGGGCTTTCGACACGCCCTTCACCTGGTTCAAGCAGAACGCTTCCCGGCTCGGTGGCATCCGTCAGTGCATGGCAGTCTCCTGGCCCAACGGGATCAAGGAGCGAGGCGGGCTGCGCCAGCAGTTCCTGCACGTCATCGACGTGGTGCCGACCCTGCTCGAGGTAAGCGGGATCTCGGCACCCGAGATGGTGGATGGCATCAAGCAGGCGCCCATCGAGGGCACCAGCTTCGCCTACACCTTCGATTCCAGTAATTCCAACGCTCCCTCTCGCCACAAGACCCAGTATTTCGAAATGATGGGGCAGTGGGCTCTCTATCACGATGGCTGGATGTTGAGCACCAAGGTCAACCGGGCGCCCTGGGAGGCCTTCGGCAAGGCCAACCCGGACCCGCTCAACAATCAGGTTCTCGAGCTCTACGATCTCAACACCGACTTCAGCCAGTCCCAGAACGTGGCCGACAAGCATCCGGACAAAGTGGCTGCCCTGAAGAACATTTTCATTCAGGAAGCCAGGAAGTATCAGGTCTTTCCCATGGACGCCTCGGTGGCCGCTCGGATCGTGGCGCCGCGTCCCAACATCACCGCCGGTCGCACCGAGTTCGTGTATACCCGGCCGATGGTGGGCCTGCCGCAGGGCGATTCGCCCTTCTTGCTCAACTGCTCGTTCACCATTGCCGCGGACATCGACGTGCCGGTCTCCGGCGCCGAAGGGATGATCCTGACCTCGGGCGGGCGGTTTGCAGGCTACGGATTCTACCTGCTCAAGGGCAAGCCGGTGTTCGTCTGGAACCTGGTCGACCTGGAACGCGTTCGCTGGGCCGGAGCCGAGCCGCTGTCACCCGGCAAGCACAGGCTCGAGTTCGACTTCAAGTATGACGGGCTGGGTGTGGGCACGCTGGCCTTCAACGATATGAGCGGCCTGGGTCGTTCTGCCACCGGCACCCTGAAGGTCGACGGCACCGAAGTCCAGACCATCCAGATGCCGAAGACGATTCCGATGATCCTGCAATGGGACGAAAGCTTCGACATCGGGTCGGACACGCTGACAGGCGTCAATGATGCCGACTACCTGCCGCCCTTCCCTCTGACCGCCAGGCTGGAAAAGCTGACCATCAAGGTGGACCGGCCCGAGCTGACGCCCGAGGACATCAAGAAGCTCGAGGAGAGCCAGCGCAACAACCGATCCAGCGAGTAGGCCGCCCCGCCGAGGCTGTCGCGCCTCGGCGGGCTCGGCGGGCTCGCGGCCGGGCTATCGCGTGCAAGGGTGCATCCGGGCGTAGGACGGCCCGCCGCTGCGTTGAAGGGGAACAGATGAGACACTGGCTCACCTTCTGCCTGGCCATCCTGCTCCTGGTCGCGGGCTCGGCCCAACCGGTCAAGAAAGCGCATGTTGCATCGGAGCTGATCAGCGACCAGTCGGTGGTGGCCCCGGGCAGCACGTTCTGGGTGGGCCTGCGCCTGGAGATGGAGCCCGAGTGGCACACCTACTGGGAGAACCCCGGCGACGGCGGGCTGGCCACCAAGATCGAGTGGACCCTGCCCGAGGGCGTGACGGCCGGTCCGATCCAGTGGCCCGCCCCCGAGCGCGTCGAGCTGGCCGGGCTGGTCAGCTACGGCTACTCGCACGAGGTTATTCTGTTAACCCAGCTCCAGACCGCTCCCGACCTCAAGAGCGGGCCGCTCACGCTGAAGGCCAACATCACCTACCTGGCCTGCAAAGAGGAGTGCATCCCCGGCCAGGCCGACCTGACCCTCAAGCTCAGCGTTGCACAGGCCAGCCAGCCCTCCGAGCAGGCCGAGAGCCTGGCCCGGGCCCGCGATCGGCTTCCGCTGGGGCCGGACCCTGCCGTGCAGGCCCGCCTGGAAGGCACGAAAATCCTTCTCAGCCTGCCGCCCGGCGCTCAGAAGGCCGAGTTTTTCCCGCTCGATAACGAGCAGATCAAGCTCGATGCCCCCCAGGCCCTCAAACAGGACCAGCTCGAGCTGCAGGCAGCCGAGAAGGCTCCCGCCCGGCTCTCGGGCGTGTTGGTGGTGGGCGACAAGTCCTACCAGGTGGATCTGCCCCTGACCACCGGCGGGGCAGCGGCCCAGGCCCCTCAGGTCAGCTTTCTGCCGGCCTTCCTGTCGGCCTTTCTGGGCGGGCTCTTGCTCAACCTGATGCCCTGCGTCTTCCCGGTGCTCTCCATGAAGGTGCTGGGCTTCGTGGAGGCGGCCGGCGAGAGCAAAGGCAAGCCCTGGATGCACGGGGTGGTGTTCACGCTGGGCGTGCTGGTCTCGTTCTGGGCGCTGACGGCGGCGCTGCTGGCCGTCAAGGCGGGCGGGGCCAAAGTGGGCTGGGGCTTTCAGCTGCAAGAGCCGGGCATCGTGATCGCCCTGGCGGTGCTCTTCTTCGCGCTGGGACTGAATTTTCTGGGCGTCTTCGAGATCGGCCTGACGCTCACGCGCCTGGGCGATGTGGCCGAGCGCAAGTCGGGCCTGAGCGGCGCCTTCTGGAGCGGGGTGCTGGCCACGCTGGCGGCCACCCCCTGCACCGCCCCCTTCATGGGTAGCGCGGTGGGCTTCGCGCTGACCGCACCGGTGATGCAGACCTTCCTGATCTTCACCTCGCTGGGGCTGGGGATGGCCTTCCCCTACCTGGTGCTCTCCAGTGTGCCGGCTCTGCTGCGCTTCGTGCCCCGGCCCGGCCCCTGGATGGAGAGCTTCAAGCAGTTCCTGGCCTTCCCGCTGCTGGCCACCACCGGCGGCCTGCTCTGGGTGCTGGGCCAGCAGCGCGGCCCCAACGCCGTGGCCGTCATGCTGCAGGCCCTGGTGCTCTTTGGCATGGCCGCCTGGGCCTACGGCCGGTGGGGGTTCTCCATCAAGCCCGGAGTGCGGGCCCGGGGGCTGGCCTTCACCGCCCTGCTCCTGGCCGCAGGCCTGGCTGTCTCGGTGCAGGCCGCCCGCTTCGGCGCCCCTGACCCGAGCGGCCATTCCGGACCGTGGCAGAGCTTCTCGCCCGAGAAAGTAGCCGAGCTGCGGGCCGCCGGCAAGCCGGTCTTCGTCGACTTCACGGCCGCCTGGTGCTTCAGCTGCCAGGTCAACGAGCAGGTGGCCCTCAAGCCCAAAGAGGTGCTGGACGCCTTTCAAGCCCGGGGAATCACCATGCTGAAGGCTGACTGGACCAACCGCGATGAGGTCATCACCCGCGAGTTGGAGAAGTTCGGCCGCAGCGGCGTGCCGCTCTATGTGCTCTATCCAGCCGGCGGCGAGCCCGAGGTGCTGCCCCAGGTGCTTACCCCCAGCATTGTGCTCAAGGCTTTGGAGAAGATCCCGACCAGCTCTTCAGCACCGTGACCCAGTTGCCGGCCGGGCTCTCGCTGACGTATTTCACCAGCCCCACGCCGCTCGCGTAGTAGCTGGTCTGGTTGAGCGTGCCCCCGGACTGGGTGGTGAGCGTCTCCACCACCAGGCAGGTGAAGGTCCCCGCTGGCACCTTCACCTGAGCGCTGGCCAGGATGCGGTTGGAGTCCGTGATCTCGCTGCTGCGTCCCAGCCGGCCGGTCCAGGTCCAGCTGGTGCCGGGCTTCATGGGAAAGCGCAGGTAGGGCCGAGGCGGCTGGTACAGGGCTCTCTCGCCGTCCGGGTCTTCCATCCCGGTGAGGGAGATGCCGCCCGAGCCCACCTCATACCACTCCTGGGTCAAGACCTGGGGCATGGTGGTGCGCACCAGAGCCCGGTTGCCCTCGGTCTTGACCACCTCCACAGTGTAGTCGAACGACTGGCGGCCCTTGAACTGGTAAACCCAGCTCAACCCCGAGCCGACCGGAAAGTAGTCGGCTTCTGTCGCCAGCGCGCAGGGCAGCAGCAGGGCCAGCAGGGCAATCCACCTCAAGACGTCACCCCTTCGGCGGCGGCGCGCTCGAGGTGGGGACGGGCCTCATCCTCTCGGCCCAGGCGACTCAGGGCCACGCCCAGCCGCAGGCGGGCCAGCGACTGGGTGGGATCGACCTCCAGCGAGCGCAAAAGCCAGGGCAGGCCGGCCTCCATCTGGCCCTGAGCCAGCTCCAGGTAACCGCGATAGGTCAGGGCCGGAGCGTGCTGGGGATTGAGGCGCACCGCCTCGTCCAGGGCCTCGGCGGCGGCCTGGAAGGCGCCCAGCTCGAGCTCGGCGCGGGCCAGCTGGTAGCGAAGGTCAGCCGCCTCGGGGGCCAGCGTGACGGCCCGCAGGAAGGCCTCGCGGGCGCCTTCCCAGTTCTCCTGGCCGGAGCGGGCCAGGCCCAGGGTCATCTGCTGCATGGCCGTGGTGCGGCCCAGGGCGGCCGAGGCTTCAGCGGCTGCGTACTCGCCTCGAAAGAGCTCCATCCAGGCCCGATCGACCGGGTCGGTCGCGTCGAGATGGGCCAGGCTGACGGCCGGGTGGCCGCCCCCGGCGCTGACCGGTCCGGGAGCGCGCATGGCCAGGTAGTCTCTCTTGAGCTGGTGAATGGCGCGGGCTTCAGGCAGGAGCGCGAAGTACTCCTCGGGCGCAAACTCGCGCTCGTGGCCGCGAAACACGCACACCTCGGGCAACACGGTGCGCTGCTCGCGGTAATGGCCGAAGGTGCGGCAGGCATAGGGACGATGAGCATAGACCGTGCAGCCGCCCTGGTAGTAGGGGCAGACGGCCGCCGCGCCCTCCTCGCGAGCTGCGTAGCGGCGAAAGTCCTCCACCTTCTCGGGACCGACCCGGGCGGCCAGGTAGTCTAGCTCGAGATCGCTGACCACGTGCTGAGAAAGGCCCGCGGCCGTGCAACACAGGTTGCAGCTCCCGCAGGGGTTGCCCGGGTGACGGGGCAGGGCGGCGTCGAGACGGGCGAACAACTCGTCCAGGGCGACGTAGAAGTCGTGCCGGGTGCTCAGGTCAGCCAGCGGATGAACTTCCAGACATTGGTCTGGCCCCGTCCCGTCACCTTGATCGACCAGCCTCCGTCGATGAAGTGGGCCATGAAGGCCGAGCCGCCGTCGTTGAGATTGTAGGTGAACGTGTTGGGCTGGTCGATCCAGGAAGCGTGCGCCACCAGGCTCTGACCGTTGGGGGTCAGGAAGTGGATGGTGAACTGAGGTTGCTCCCCGTTATAGATGCGCACCGTGTTGCCGGTGGTCGACTGCCACTCGCTGTTCTTGGGCTCGGCCCGGACCGCCGGAGCCAGAGCCAGGAGGACCAGAAGGCTCAGGATGATTCGCATGATCGGGAGGATTCCAGGCCGCGCCAGGGGCCCCTCCCGGGGGCGGCGAAACTCGCTTTCATGGCAGCCCGCGCACTCTGGAGCGGATCGATCAACTTCGGGATGGTGAATATCCCCGTCAAGCTGTTCTCCGCCACCAGCAACCACAACGTCTCCTTCCACCTCCTGCACGCCCCCTGCAAGAGCCGGGTCAAGTACCAGGTCTATTGCCCCGTGCACGAGACCGAGGTGCCCCGCAGCGACCTGGTCAAGGGCTACGAGTTTGCCAAGAACCAGTACGCGGTGCTGACCGAAGAGGACTTCGAGCAGCTGCCCGTTCCCTCCAGGCAGAGCATCGAGCTGTCGGCCTTCGTCAAGCTCGACGAGGTCGATCCGCTCTACTTCGAGCAGAGCTTCTACCTGGCCCCCGATGAGATCGGCAAGAAAGCCTACGCTCTGCTGGTGCGCTCGCTGCAGGAGAAGGGCCTGGTGGGCATCGCCAAGGTGACCCTGCGCAATCAAGAGCGAGTCTGCGCCCTGCGCGCCAAAGACGGGGCGGTGGTGCTCTCCACGCTCCACTTTGCCGACGAGATCAAGGCCGTTCCCGAGGGCGTTCCGGGCGATCTCGAGGTGTCGGAGCGCGAGCTGCAGATGGCCAACACGCTGATCGACCTGTTGACGGCCGAGAAGTTCGAGGCCGGCGAGTTCAAGGACGAGTACCGAGAAGCGCTGATGAAGCTGATCGAGGCCAAGATCCAGGGCCAGGAGGTGGCCGCCTCGCCGGCTCCCGCGCCGGCCCAGGTGGTGGACCTGATGGCCGCCCTGCGGGCCAGCGTGGAAGCCGCCGAGAAGGCGCGCCAGAGCCGCCAGTCGGAGCCGAGCGTCAAGGCCGGGTGAACCTCCCCGTCCTGCCCCCGGTGGCCCCCATGCTGGCCAGCCTCAGCCGCGCCTTCCCCGAGGGTGCCGGCTGGAACTACGAGCCCAAGTGGGACGGCTTTCGCACGCTGATCTTCTTCGACGGCTCCGAGCTCTATCTGCAGAGCCGCGACCTCAAGCCGATGGGGCGCTACTTCCCCGAGCTGGAGCGCTCTCTGCGGGAGATTCTCCCGCCCCGGGTGGTGCTGGACGGCGAGCTGGTGGTCATCGGGCCGGAAGGGCTCGATTTCGACGCCCTGCAGATGCGTATCCACCCGGCCGCCTCGCGCATCCAGAAGCTGGCCGCCGAGATCCCCGCCTCCTTCGTGGCCTTCGATCTCCTGGCCCAGGACGGCCAGAGCCTGATGGCGGTGCCCCAGGTCGAGCGGCGCGCGCAGCTGGAGCGTCTGCTCTCGCAGGTGCCGCGCCCGGTCTACCTCACCCCCAGCACCGGCGACCGGGCCCTGGCCGAGGTGTGGTTCCAGCGCTTCGAAGGAGCCGGCCTGGACGGCGTCATCGCCAAGCGCCACGAGCATCCGTATCGCCCCGACAAGCGCGACTTCGTGAAGATCAAGCACCAGCGCACCGCTGATTGCGTGGTGGGCGGTTTTCGCTGGGCCAAGGACCAGGAAGGCCAGGCCGTAGGCTCGCTGCTGCTGGGGCTCTACGATGAGAGCGGCACCCTGCACCACGTGGGCCACACCTCCAGCTTCAAGGCGGCCGAGAAGCGCGAGCTGGTGCAGCGGCTCGAGCCCTACCGGGGAGGCGACAGCTTCGGCGACGGGCGCACCCCGGGCGCGCCCAGCCGCTGGACGGGCGGCAAGGACCTGAGCTGGGTGAAGCTGCGCCCCGAGCTGGTGTGCGAGGTGGCCTACGAGAAGCTGCAGCTAGACCGCTTCCGCCACGCCGCCACCTTCTTGCGCTGGCGCACGGACAAACCCGCCGAGCAGTGCGACTTCGCCCAGATCGACTCTCCCGCCCCCTTCGCGCTCGACGACATCTTCGGCTGATGCGCGCCCTGCCTATCGCGTTGCTGCTTGCCCTCTTGATGGTGCGCAACCTGGGCCCGCCCATCGACTTCGACGTCTGGTACCACGTGCGCATCGGCCAGGAGATCCAGCGCACCGGCGCGGTGCCCCACTACGATACCCTGACCGGGGCGGCCGACAGGGTGGAGCCGCACTACTACGTCAACGACGAGTGGGGCATGGGCTGGCTTTGCTGGCAGCTCTACGGCAGCTGGGGCCACGCCGGGCTGGCCTTCGGGCTGGCCGGCCTCATTGGGCTGCTGGCCATGGCTATCTTCCTGGCCTGCCGGGCCGGCGGCGTTCCGGCCCTGCCGGCCACGCTCTCGGTGCTGCTGGCCGATGCCCTCATGCAGACCCGCTACGCGCTGCGGCCCCACCTGGTCACCCAGCTGCTGGCGGCGGCCATGATCGCCATGTTGCTGCGCGCCGAGCGCTCGCCCCGCTGGCTCTGGGGCCTGCCTCCGGTCTTCGTGCTGTGGAGCAACGTGCACGCCGGGGTCTCGCTGGGCGTGGGGCTGCTGGGCCTGTGGTGGATCGGCTCGCTCTCGAGCTTGGGGCGCTTTCCCCTGAGCTGGCGCCAGCTGGCCCTGCCGACTCTGGGCTGCCTGGTGGCGCTGCTGTGCCGACCCGACGGCCACAAGCTCCCCATGTACGTGCTCACCCACTTTCGCCGCCCCCAGGTTTATGAGTGGGTGATGGAGTGGCAGCCGCTCACGCGGGTCCTGCCCGACTGGTGGATGGGCCCGCTGCCGCTCTACCTGCTGCTGGCCCTGGTCGGCTTTCTGCTGGCCTGGCGCCAGAAGCGCCTCAAGCTGCCCTACCTCTTCGCCTGCCTGGCCCTGAGCTATTTCACCTTCCGCTGGGTGCGCGCCCTGGGCGAGCTGGGGGCGGTGGGGGTGCCGCTCATGGCCGCCACCTGGGCCAGCCTCAACTTCCCCGAGCGCCTCACGAAGCTGGCCAGAAGCCCCCTGCTCACGCTCCTCTTGAGCCTGCTCCTGGGCCTCTTGCTGGCCCGCGAGTGCACCCGCCCGGAGCACTTCCGATTCGAGCCGGGGCGCCACATCTACCCGGTCGGGGCAGTGGAGTTCCTCGAGCGGCATCCCGCCCGGGTGATCTTCAACTCCAACCAGTTCGGCGGCTACCTGGTGTTCCGCCACCAGAAGCCGTTCTTTCACAGCGTGATGTCGGCCATCGCCGACCCTCTGCTGCGCGACTATTTCGCGCTGCGGCAGAACCCCGAGCAGCTCGGCGAGATGGTCTCGCGCTACGGCCTGGATGCCTTCTTGCTGCACTACGAGTATTTCGACGATCTGAGCCGGCTGATCGCGGCCCTGGATCAGAGCCCGGACTGGGATCTGGTCTACTTCGACGACGTGGCCGTGCTCTACATGCCCTCCCGGCTGGGGCTACCGGCCTATCGGGCCCTGCACCCCGGCCGTCCCGACCCGCTCGGAACCGATCCTCTGGCCGCCCGGGCCGAGTTGGAGCGCTATCTGGCCGAGAGTCCCGGAGTGGCCCGCGGCTGGCTGCTGTGGGCCCTGCTGGGCGAGCGCACGGGCGAGCCGGCCATGCAGGCCGAGGGCTATCAAAAGGTGCTCGAGCTCACTCCCGACAATGTGCAGGCCCGATTGGGACGGGCCCGGTTGCGCTTTGCCGCCAGGGACTTCGCCGGCGCCGCGGAGGATGCCCGCGAGGCCGTACGTCTGGCACCCGGCTACGCGCCGGCTCGCTTCAACCTGGCCGTGGCGCTGGCCGCCCAGAACGACCTGAAGGGGGCTCGGCGCGAGTTGGACCGGTGCCTGCAGCTCGACCCCGGCTTTCAGCCCGCCATCGAGCTGAAGAACAGGCTGACCCTGGCGCCCTGACCCCTTGCTCCAGCTTCAGATCGATTGATCTGCCGCAGGGGCCACCAGGATAGATTCCTGGTCGAGGGGGGAGCGTCCTCAGGACGACCGCTTCGAGCGTAAATGATCCTGTGGACCTGTTCTTCTGGCTCGACGACTTCTTGAGGTCCCGCACGCCTCGAGCGGGCTGGTCGCTCTACGCGATTGAGTCCTTACGCGTCTTCGTCTTGATTCTGTCGACCGCCCTTTTAGCCTATGTCCTGGTGGACAACTTCCACGTTCAGTTGCACCTTCCGGGGTAGCCGTTCTGGCCAACGTGGGAATCTACCTGGCCAACAGGCCCTGATGGGGTGGTGTGTCAGAGCGCCTGGTTCTCGCTCTGCAGGGCCTTCCTGGTGGCCTCGATGCGAGGGCGTAGCGTGCCCTGGATGCGGTCGCGGTAGCTCATCGCGTCATGGTAGTTCCGATGATACGAATGCTCGTTCTGGTCGCGGTACTCGCCGGCGCAATGATGCAACACGGCTGACCCCACTCCGGTGAATGCGCCCGAGGTGATGACCACGAGGCCAACGGGCCACAGCATCGGAACCGAGCGACTGGCCACCAGCATTCCAATCCCCGCCAGGAAGGCGAGGCCTCCGGCCTTCTTGGCGCGACCCAGCTTGCCGCAGATCTTGCGGCCTCGAGCCGCGCGAGCCTTGTGTTTGTCCGCCGCGTCCAGAGCACAGGTGACCAGCGGCTCGAGCCGGTCGAGCTCCGCCTGATCGTGTTCCAGCCTCATTTGCAGCGCCCGACGCTCATCGGGAGGCAAGGCGGCTCGGGACGGACTGGCCGGAAAGAGTGTTACGTCCATATTGCCAGACTACCCCGGCACCCTCAAAAAGTGCTCAAATTGCTTTGGCTACAGCTTTCTTTTGGGACAGTCTTTCGTGTCAGTTGCCCAAGCACCCCTCGCTGCTGTGCACAGCGGCGCCGAACGCACGCCCACGGGTCCTATCGGATGGGACTTGGACGCGGAGCAGGGGGTCAAACAGTTACGAAAGACAGGCGCCCGACGTGTCGCTTTGACTTTAGACGCGGAGGCACTTATAATTGGCACATATGGCTCAGGTCACTATCTATCTTCCAGACGAGATTCTCAAGCACGTAAAGCGCGAGGCAAAGCGGCGCAAGATCAGCGTGTCAGCCTACTTGACCTCCCTGGCGAGCCGCGCAGCCAAGCCACCTGAGTGGCCGCCCGACTTTGCGAGTCTCTATGGCTCTTGCCCCGACCTCAAAGAACCGGAAGACCCGCCGCCTGGTCCCGTAGAAGCTCTGTGAGCTACCTGCTCGACACGAATATCTGCATCCGCTTCCTGAACGGGACCGACTCGGATCTGGCCAAGCGGCTGCTGGACTGCCCACCCGACGAGCTCTTCCTCTGCAGCATCGTCAAGGCCGAGCTTCTTTACGGAGCCCGCAAAAGCGATCGCGTCGCGGACAACCTTCTCAGGCTCGAGCGGTTCTTTGCCGCCCTGGAGTCTCTGCCATTCTCGGATGATGCCGCTTCGCAATACGGACTCCTTCGCGCCCAACTCGAGCGCAGCGGAGAGCTCATCGGCGCAAACGACATGCTTATCGCTTCGATAGCGCTCGCCTGGGACCTCACCCTGGCAACCCGGAACGTGCGCGAGTTGAGTCGTGTACCTGGACTACGCGTCGAACGTTGGTGACGCTTTCGCTCGGGCAATCCACGCGAGTGGCCATTGACGGCCGGTTCCGTGGTCTCGAAGGACCACTCGCATCTCATTCAACGTTCTTCAGGCTTGTCAGGGTGAGGTAGACCGGAGTGGGCTCGGTCTCCGGTCGCGAATATCGAGCAGGGCGGCGGCCTGCAGTTCGCCCGGCAGCGCGAGGCTCCCCTCGAACACGACCAGAGCGCGCTCGGGCGCGAGCTCGACGAAAGGAGCTGACCGGACGCCTTCGGTCCCTACGGCGTGTGACCCGTCAGGCGTTGACGGTCTGCTCTTCCAGACGGCCAGCCAGCTCGGCCAGCACCTCGGCCTCGGTCTCGCGGCCGAGCAGGGTCGAAAGCTGGCTCAGCTTGCGGATGGTGGAAGGCAGCTCGGGGTGCTGGCCGTCCTCGCGGATCTTCAGGGACCGCCGCAGGTGCTTCTCGGCTTCCTCGAAGTCTTCGGTGGTGATCTGAAGGTCGACGAGCCGCTCCAGGCTGCGGGCCACCTCGGCGTGATCGGGCCCGTAGCGCTTCTCTTTCAGCTCGATGGCCCGCCGCAGCGAGTTGTCGGCCTCGAAGAAGTCCTCGGTCTGGATGTAGACATCGGCCAGGGCGATCAGGCGCTCGGAGATGTCCACCTCCTCGCCCTGAGCCTCGGAGAGCTCCAGGGCGCGCTTGAGGAGCGGCTCAGCCTCGGAGGGACGGGTGCGGGAAAGGTAGAGGTGAGCCAGCTTGTCCAGGTGGGGCACCAGGTTGGGGCTGCTCGCGCCCGACTTGCGCTCGTGGATCTCGACCGCCTTCTTGAGCAGGCTCTCGGCCGCATCGATGTGCTCGCGCGAGGTGTAGAACTCGACCAGAGCCTCGATGCTCTTGTCGGCGGCCGGATCGTCGGCCTCAGCCCTGAGCTCGACGGCCTGGGCCAGCAACGGCTCGGCTTCCTCCACCCGCCCGAGCTGGTTGTAGACCTCGGCCAGGCCCTCCAGGGCCGGGGCCAGGTCGGGATGCTCCTCGCCCAGCGTGAGCCGCTGGATGGAGACCCAGCGCTGCATGTAGGGCTCGGCCGCGTCGAAGCGGCTCAGGCCCAGGTTGATCTGTCCCAGCCTTTGCAGCACCTGGACCAGCTGCGGATGATCGGGCCCGAGCTCGGTCTCCTGCACCGTAAGGATGCGGCGGAGCATGGGCTCTGCCTCGGGCAGCTTGCCCTGCAGCACCATGACCTCGGCCAGGCGGAACGAGGAGGCGAGCGACTCGGGATGCTTGGGGTCGAGCTTGCTGCGGTGGGTGGCGGCCACCTTGCGCAACAAGGCCTCGGCCTCGGCCAGATTGCCGCGCTGTTGCTGCAATTCGCCCTGGGCCATCAAGACCTGGGCCACCAGGAGGTGATTGCTGCCATACTCGGCCTGGCGCAACTCCAGGGCGCGCCCGAGATGCTCTTCCACCTCGTCCAGCCGGTTGAGCGCCATCATCACCTCGCCCAGCTTCAACAGATGCGAGGCCAGCTCGGGATGGTCGTTGCCCAGATTGGCTTCCTGGATGGCCAGGTTGCGCCGCAACAGCTCTTCAGCCTCCTCGAAGCGGCGCTGTGCAATCATAAGATCGGCCATGTTGGTGAGGATCGTGCCCGTGTCGGGATGGGTATCTCCCAGCACCTTCTCGCGAATGGCCAGCGCCTTCTGGTAGAGGGGCTCGGCCTCGCTGTAGCGCTCTTGAGCGCGATACAGCTCGGCCAGGTTCTTCAAATCGGTGGCCACGTCGGGGTGGTCGCCGCCCAGCTCTTGCTCATCGATCTCCAGGGCGCGCAAACAGAGAGGCTCAGCCTCTTCGAAACGCTTGTCGAGATAGCAGATGGCGGCCAGATTGTTGAGCGTGGCGGCCAGACCGGCGTGGTTGGGCCCGAAAGCCTTCTCGAGGATGTCCAGCGAGCGCGAATAGAGGGGCTCAGCCTCGGTATGCCGGCCCTGGGCCATGCGCACCGAGGCCAGGTTGCTCAGCTGCTTGGCCACGTCGGGATGCTCCGGCCCAAGGCTGGACTCTTTCAGCATCAAGGCCCGCTCGGAGTGCGCCTCGGCGGCGGTGAAGTCGCCCCGCATGCTGGCCAGGCCGGCCAGGTTGTCGAGCACGCCCGCGAGCTCGGGGTGAGCCGGGTCGGCGGCCTCGAAGATCTCCAGGGCGCGCTGGCTGAGGGGTTCGGCCTTGGCAAACTCGCCGTGGGTGGTGTGCAGGGTGGCCAGACGGCTCAAGCTGGTGCCCAGCCGCACGTCCTCGGCCCCAAAGTTCTTCTCGGCCTCACGGACGGCGGCCCCGTAGAGCTCTTCAGCCTTCTCGTAAAGCCCCTGCTTGAAATATTTGTTACCCGACTCGAGGTAAGTCTGCCAGACAATCATCGCTCAGGGCCGTCCATGATCAAGATGCCGATCGCCATTCTTGGCCTGTCTGTCATTCCCCTACACAATCGAGAATTTCAGCGACGACAGGAGCGGTCAACCGGTCAGCTCGTCCCAGGTCTTTGTGAGCGTCTCGCACTCAGCCGTGAGAGCCTGGTAGTTCTGCTCGAGCTCTCTGAGTCGAGGGCCGTTCTCGGGCCGGGCCATCTCCTCGGCCAGGCTCGCAATCTGTTCTTCAATGCCGAAAATCTTGGCCTCCAGGGCGGGAAGCGACCATTGGCGGGGGCTGGCGGGCGCGCGCTTGCCTTTGGGCACCAGGTCGCGCCCTTTCAGGTTCTGCTCGGCCAGCTCGGGAGCGGTCTTGACCGGGGTCCTGCGACGCCGCTGGAAGTCAGAGTAGTTGCCGGGATGACTGATCGCCTGCCCGTTCTGCAGCTCCACCACCCGGGTAGCCAGCGTGTCCATGAACGTGCGATCGTGGGAGATCAGCACGATGGTGCCCGGATACTCCTGCAGCGCCTCGGCCAGCGCCTCGCGCGCGGACAGATCGAGATGGTTGGTGGGCTCGTCCAGGAACAGCAAGTTGGAGGGGCGCACGATGCAGCGCGCCAGCGCCACCCGGCTGCGCTCGCCCCCGCTCAGCACGGACACCTTCTTGTGCACTTCGTCGCCCACGAACAGCAGGCAGCCGAGCAGCGTGCGCAGGCGGGTTTGATCCGTGTTGGGCGGGGCTACCTCTTCCAGAGCTTCGAGCACGGTCAGCTGACCGTTGAGCGCCTCGGCCTGGTGCTGGGCAAAGAAGACCGGAGTGAGTCGGTGCCCGTGCTTGATGCTGCCAGCGTCGGGCGGCTCGTGACCGGCCAGGGCCCGCAGCAGGGTGGACTTGCCCGACCCGTTGGGGCCCACGATGGCCACCCGCTCGCCCCGCTCGATCAACACGCTCAAGCCCTTGAGGACCTGAATGGGCCCATAGCTCTTGCTCAGGCCTTTGGCCTGCAGCGCCTCGCGTCCGCTGTCCGGGAAGGGGCGAAAGCTCAGCCGCATGGGGCGGGGCTCGTCCTCGGGCAGCTCTACCCGCTCGATCTTGTCGAGCATCTTCTCTCGGCTCTTGACCCGGCTGGCCAGGGTGGCCTTGTAGCGGAAGCGTTCGATGAAGCGCTCGTCCTGGGCCAGCTTTCGTTGCTGGGTGTGGTAGGCGGCCTCCTGCAGCTCTCGGCGGCGCTCCTTTTCCTCGAGATAGAAGCTGTAGTTGCCGGCATACTCCTCGAGCTCCCCCCCGGAAAGCTCGAGGATCTTGTTGACGGTTCGGTCCAGGAAGGTGCGATCATGGGAAACCAGCAGCACCACCCCGGAGTAACGTGACAGATACTGCTCCAGCCACTCCACTGCCTCCAGATCGAGGTGGTTGGTGGGCTCGTCCAGCAAGAGCAGGCTGGGAGCCATCAGTAGCAGGCGCGCCAGCGCCCCGCGCATCTGCCATCCTCCTGAGAACTCGCGGCAGGGACGGTCGAAGTCGCCCTGGGCAAATCCCATGCCGGCCAGCACGGTGCGGATGCGAGCGTCGATGGTCTGGGGCTCGGCGTGCTCATACTCGGCCTGGAGGCGGGCGTAGCGATCCATCACCGACTTGAGCTCCGAGCCAGACAGCGTGGCCATCTCGCCCTCCAGAGCTCGCAACTCGGCCTCCATGGCGCGCACCCGGTCGAAGAGGGCGTTCATCTCCTCGTAGAGGCTCACCTCGGGGCTCAGCTGGCCCTCCTGGCCCAGGTAGCCCACCTCCACCCCGGGCGTGGACGCAACGTGACCGGAGTCCGGCTCGAGCTGGCCGCTCAATATTTTGAGCAGGGTGGTTTTGCCGGTGCCGTTGCGGCCGATCAGGCCGAGCCGCTGCCCGGCCACCAGGGCCAGGTTGACCTTGCTCAGCACGGTGTGGCCCCCGTACGACTTGCTCACGTCCACCAGCGAGATCATAGAGCTCCGGCCGCCTTCAAGAGCGAGCGCCCCAGCCGGATGCGAAGCTGAAAGAAGTCCGCCGGCACCGGGTGGGGCTGATCCACCAGCACGGCAAAATAGAGCGGGCCCTGCTCGCGCTCCACCCAGCCCACCCACCAGCCATAATCGCGGTCGCGGGTGCGGGCCCAGCCGGTCTTGGCAAAGATCCGATCTTGCTGGAGGTCCATCAGGGCCACCACCGTGTCCCTCGAGCGCTTCGAGACCGGCAGGCGCCCATCGTGCAGGCGTTCCAGGAACTCAACTTGCTCGCGGGGCGAGATGGCCAGGGGCCCGTCCAGCCAGAACCGGTCCACTCGCTTGCCGACCTGAGCGTTGCCGTAGCCAAGCTTCTCGACCCAGCTCCGCATGCGGTCAAGGCCCACCTGGCGAGCCACCTCCTGGTAGTAGTGCACGGCCGAAACCCGGAATGCGCGGTCGAGGCTCATGTCCTGATTCCAGTTGGCGATCTCGCGCTCGACCCCGTCCCATTCGAGGTCCATGGGGAGCACGCCGCACTCGAGACCGATCAGCGAATTGGGGATCTTGAAGGTGGAGGCTGGCACGTAACGACGCTGGCAGCGATCAGGGTGAAACTCGCGAAACCCGTGCTCGCGATCATAGAGCACGGCCGCGCCGTCCACCTTCTCGGCGGCAAAGCAGGTCGCGAAGTCGATTTCACCTGCCACGGCCGGAAGCGCGAGCGTCAGAACGAGGAACCAGAGCCAGCCTTTCACGGCGCTGCCTTTCGTCGCCGGGCACAGGAGGCCTGCGCCCCGGCTCGAAGCCCTTCCAGTATGAAGAGAATGCTGCTTGCTCTATTGCTGGCGTTGCTGCTCCCCGCTCTGGCAGCGACGTCCGCGGCCACCTTCACCGTCCAGGGCATGTCCTGAGGGGCCACCTGCGCCAGCCGTGTGCGGGCCATCGTGAGCAAATTGCCCGGAGTGAAGTCGGTGAATGTGAATTTCGGCAAGTCCACTGCCGAGGTGCGCTTCGATGACGCCATAACCGACCCCCAGAGACTTTCCCAGGGCCTCAAGGACGCCAGCGGAGGTCGCTACTCGATGCAGGTTCGCCCCTGACCACCCGCGAAACGCGGTTCAGGGGGTCGACCAGAGCCCGGCCCCACCCTTGGGGGGGAAGGCCGGGGTCCTGGCACAGTATGGTGATCGGCACGTCCTTTCGGCCGCGCCGCCAGCTCACTAGGAGACCAACCAGCGAATGCCTCCGTTTAGCTCCGGTTTTCAACTGAAGATCATCGAGGGTACGGGCCGCGGACAGGTGTTCCCGCTCGACACCAAGGAGCTGACCATCGGGCGGGCTGCCAACCCTGGCGAGCGCGCGCCGGGCTACGTGTTCCTCTACGACGATACGGTTTCTCGCATTCACGCCCAGTTGTTCTGGGATGACGAGCAGAACGGCTACATTCTCCATCACCGATCCCAGACCAATCCAACGATGATCAACGCGGCCCCTGCCGAGGAGCCACGCCTGCTCGAGCCGGACGACTCCATCACCATCGGCAAGGTGGTCCTGCAAATTCAGCAGATCGAGCGACGCTGGGCCGGTGCTGTGGCACCGATGGTGGCTCCGGGTGCCCCCACCCCATCCGCTGAAGCCCCCGCTGGAATCCCGACCCTTCAGAGCAAAAGGCCCCATGTACCCATGCCCACCGAAACCCGCAAAGTGGCCGTGCGCATCACCATGGGCGGCAACAAAGGGGGCCAGCGCAACGAATTTCGCCTCAAGGTGGTGGAGGGTCCCGATGCCGGGCAGTCCTTCCCCCTCAAGGGCACCATGGCCCTGGGCCGGGACACGGGGGAAGGGCAGGCCAACGCCGTGTTGCTCCGCGATGAGTTCGTCTGTCCCGACCACGCCGTGCTGCGCTGGAGCGAGCCGGACGGCAAGTATCAGCTCCTGTCCATCGCAAGTCCCGTGGCCATCCAGCGCACCATGGAAGGGCTGGTCTGGAGCACCGAGGTGCCCACCGAGGGACGGCTCTTGCTCGAGTCCCAGGACCTTCTCCGACTCGGCAACACGCGCCTGGTGATGGAGATGACGGTGGTCGATGAGGAGGAAGAGACCGCCCGGCTCACGTGACCCGCTCGCTGGAATGCTCAGCCACCTGCGCCTTCGGCCTGGAGGGGGTGGTGGCCCGTGAGCTGGAGGGGATCGGGGTCCAGGGCGTCCGCTCGGACAACGGCAGCGTGTCCTTTCAGGCCAGCCCTGAGGAAGTGTGCCAGACGAACCTGTGGCTGCGCACCGCCGACCGGGTGTGGGTGGTGGCCGGCCGTTTTCCAGCCCGCAGCTTCGAGGAGCTGTTCAGCGGTGTGCGCGCCCTGCCCTGGCCCGACCTTCTGCCCCGCCAGGCCGCCTTTCCGGTCGAGGGGATGAGCCACAACTCCCAGCTCTCCAGCGTGCCAGCCTGTCAGGCGGTGGTCAAGAAGGCCATCGTGGAAAGCCTGAAAGCGCGTTACGCCGTGGAGCGCTTCCCCGAGGACGGCCCTCTTTTCAAGGTCCGGGTGGCGCTGGTGAAGGACCAGGCGACCATCTCCCTGGACTCGAGCGGGCCGGGCCTGCACCGCCGGGGCTATCGCAAGCTGACCGCCGAAGCCCCCTTGCGAGAGACGCTGGCCGCCGGATTGGTGCTGCTCAGCTACTACCAGGCCGACCGGGCCCTCTACGACCCGTTCTGCGGGTCGGGCACCATCTTGATCGAGGCCGGCTGGATCGCGCTCGACCGGGCTCCCGGGCTGACGCGCAACTTCGCCAGCGAGGGCTGGCCCTGGATCGGGCGAGCCCGCTGGGAGCGCGCTCGCCGGGAGGCCGAAAGCCGACGCATTCACGGCCGTCGCCTGGCCCTGCTCGGCAGCGACGCCGACCCGCGCGTGCTCAGCCTGGCCCGCTACCACGTTCACGCGGCCGGCCTGGGCAAGGTGGGCGTCTCGCTCCTGCGTCGCGAGGTGCGCGACTTTGCGCCCGAGCAAGAGTATTCCGTGATGATCACAAACCCGCCCTACGGCGAGCGCCAGCAGGACAGACCGGCGGCCCGGGCCCTGGCGGCCGAGCTCGGGCGCGTCACCGAGCGTCTGAAGACCTGGTCGTTGTACTGCCTGACCTCCGACAGCGAGTTCGAGCGGGCCTTTGGACGCAAGGCGACGCGCAAGCGCAAGCTCTACAACGGCATGCTGCAGTGCACCTACTACCAGTATCCGGGACCGCGTCCGCCGGAGGGGTTCGCGGCGATTCCGAGCGTGCTGCCGGACGAGGTCTGAGGCTCACCTGAAGAGCAGAGAGACCAGTTTGTCCACCATCGGGTCGTCCTCATCCTCGAAAACCAGACCCACGTGGAACTTCCGGTCCTGTGGCCGGCTGCGAATCGTCAACACCTGGGCTGGAACCGCCAGGGCAGGCAAGACGCCGCTCGCCTCTGTGTTCAGTTTGCATCGGGTACCCAGAGACGCTTCCGAGTCCGTCAAGAGCATGGCCCCACCCCTGCCGATGTTGAGCAAGGTTCCCTCGGCAATCGTCGTGTCGGAGAGATTGGTCAGATAGGCCCGGTGACCCGACCGGACGCGCACCTGGGTCCGCCTCTCCTTGACGTTGTCCTGGGAAAAACCCGAGCTGACCAGGGTCTCTTTGAGCCAGGAGAGCGACTTGGCCTCTTCCGTGTCGTCAAAGACCAGTCCGGCCCCGAGACGGCTGGCCCAGACCGTTCGGCACCGCACCAGCCCTTTCTTGGAGGCTGGAACGCTCACGGCCACGTTTGACCGATTCGACAGCCGCTCTACGGGCTCGACACGAATCCCGGCCACGCTGATCTCGGTGATCGTGGCGGCAAACGAGCTCTTCTCGGTGCGCACCTCGGCCTGAATCTTGCAGGCCAGGCGTCGGACGCGCCTGCGTTCCTTCGCAGGTGCCCGGTGACCCGGTAGAAATGCCTTGATTTGTCTCCACAGGCTCAAGTCTGGTGCTTTCGTTTTGCCGGAAGAAGCATCCTTTCGTCAGCCGGCTGCCTGGCGAAGTTAAGCCTCGCTCTTGGCCCCACTCAGCTTGCTGATGCCCCCCAGCGTGGTGAAGAAGCCACCAAGTCCCATGGCTACGGCGGTGAGACCGCCGACATGGCCGAAGGCGCCGGCCGCGCTGGCCATGCCGAGCACTCCGCCGGCGCACATCAAAGTGCCGCGCAAGACCCGGTTGTCATCACCCTGAGCCCACTGGTCGGAAGCACCGCTGAAGGCCAGCAGGCCACAAAAGCGCATGGCGCCGTTGAGCAGCGTGCCGGTAGGCACGGCGGCGATGGCCGGCAGGCCGAACATGCTGGGGATGCCGATGGAGGCGGCCGCCACCAGGCCGGTGCCGATCACGGCCAGGGCCACGCCGCTGGCGATGTTGCCCTTGCGGGGGGCCTGATCCTGGCTCAGGGTCACCGTCTCTTGCGGAGACGAAAGGCTGGGGGATGCTTGCTGGGGCGAGGTGGAGCGAAAGGCGCTGATGGCCGGGGTGGTGGCGGTCTGGATGGTCACGGAATGGGTTCCTCCTGTTGTCTCTCTCTGGGGCCATTCTGGCACAGGTCCGGCCCGACTCAGGTTAAAGCTCTGTTTCAGCGAGTTACCGGCGTGTTGCTTTTCAGCTCCCTTTCAGCCACCCGGACCATCATGCATGCATGATCACGTCGGTCTCGGGCAATGCCACGGCCACCTGGCTCCAGCCCATCCACTGCGCCCAGGTCGAGGGCCAACCCGACCGGTTCGAGCCCAGCGAGCCGGCCCCGCTCAAGATCTGGTTGCTGCACGGCAGCTACACCGGCGGTCACGCCTCGGCCGCTCGCTCGGTCAAAGAAGCGCTGCAGGAGCAGTGTCCCGAGGCCCAGGTCGAGATCATCAACCACGCCGACCTTTCCAAAAACCCGATGCCGTTCTCCACGGCCGCCGAGAAGGCGCTGGAAGGTGGCGCCATCCGCCAGACGGTGCGCAACTGGGGGTTCGAGCGCAACTTCGAAGGCGACCCGCTGCAGAAATGGTGCGCCCGCCAGGGCATGAAGGTGGAGGCCTTTCTTACTGACAGCCTGCTCGAGCGCATCCAGAACGAGCAGCCGGACGTGCTGGTGGCCACCCAGGCGCCGACCGCCGACATGCTGAGCTACTGGAAAGAGAACCAGGAGTTTGCCGCCCCGCTGCACGCTGTTGTAACCGACTTTGGAGCCCACCAGATTTGGAGCCAGGAGGGCGTTTCGCGCTACTATGTGGCCGCCGAGAGCACCCGGGGTGATCTGGAGCGCTTTGGCGTCGACACCAGCCAGGTATCTGTCACCGGAATCCCCATCCGACCAGCCTTCGCTCGCCCTCCTCAGGACCGGGCTGAGATGAAGAAGAAGCTGGGCCTGGACCCTGAAAAGCCGTTCGTGCTGGTTCTGGGAGGCGCCCTGGGAGCCGTCAACTTCAACAAGACCGTGGGAGCCCTCGATGATCTCCCCTGCGACTTTCAGATCGCGGTGGTGTGTGGCAAGAACGAAGCGGCGCGCAAGGCACTGGAGGCGGATACCTTCAGCCATCCCGTGCAGGCGCTGGGGTTCGTGGACAACATGGTGGACTACCTGGACGCCTGCGACCTGATCGTTTCCAAGCCCGGCGGCCTCTCCACCTCGGAGATCCTGGCCCGGGGTCGGGCCATCCTGATCCTCGACCCCATCCCGGGGCTCGAGACGCAGAACGCCAGGCGCCTCACCCAGGCCGGAGTAGGGCGCTGGGCCAGCGATCTCACGGACATGGGCAAGCACGCCCTGGAGTTGCTCGGGAGCCCGGACAAGCGGGCCGAGATGGAGAAAGCCGCCCAGGCCATGGGCCGTCCCAACTCGGCCGCCGACGCAGCTTCGCAGATTCTGGCGGCCGGCTGGGAGCACCGCGAGCGGCTCTCCACCAGCGCCATCTGATCAACCAGCCGCCAACCGATCGAGATAGACGTGCAACTGCCCCATGACCTCCTGGGCCTGCAAGAAGGTCCGCACGCAGTTCGCCATGGCTTCCTCGGAGGGATTGGCCACGTATTCCCCCAGCGCATCCACCGCGATCTGGGAGATGTCCAGGGCCGTGCAGGTCATTCTCTGCTGCTCCTCAAGGGCCTCGCGCACCTCCTCGGGACCGGTGATGGAGGTGACCGCTGCGCGGGACTCGCGCAACTCGGCGGCCAGGGCGTCCTGGTAAGTGACCAGGGCGTCGGCCGGCAGGCGCCCCTCGTGGACCTCCTTGAGGGCCGAGAGCAGCGACGCAAAGCTGGGATGCTCGAGATCGACCGGAGCGCTCTGGTAGCTCATTTCGTGTAGTAGATCCCGCTGTTGGGGTCTTTGTTGCGCTCAGAGATCACCTGGTGGCCGGGCCGATCATTGTTGGAGCCGATGGTGCGGGTGCCGCCGGCGGCGGTAACGAGCTCCACGTGCCCGCGCGAGTGATTCATCCAGACGTCGCCCGGCTTGGCCTGGCTGGCCGGAATCCGGCGCCAGCCCTGCTTGATGAGGGCCTGCTCCATCGACTTGACGTTGACGTGATGGCCCTGCAGCTTGCCGGTGTTCTCCAAGAGCGAGCTGACAAAGTCGGCGCAATTGTTGGTCTGGCCGCCTGCGGCCGTGAATTTGGGCAGCTTGCCCTTGATGTCGATCGAGTTCTGGCCGATGAACTTTCGGCCCAGCTCGACCGCGTCGTTGCCGGAGTTGCCGCTAGGGGTCACGCTGCCAGCGCTGCCGGTGCTGCCCGAGCTGCCCACGCCCGAAGGAGAGCTCCCCCCACCACCGCCGCCTCCGTTATTGAAGAGGGGCACGCCGGCCAGGCCGCCGGGAGCGATCCCGCTCTCGGAGGTGGCTCCCCCGCTGCCGCAGTTGGCGCAGCCTCCCCCGCCGCCCATTGCGCCCGACTGGCCGACCATCAGTCCCATCAGCATCCCGATCAGGTACTGCTGCATGTTGTACTGCTGCATCATAGCGCCATCGAGTCCCATCGGGCCGCCCAGGCGATTGACCGCCGCCCCCAACCCCATGGGCGCGTAACCGCTCATTTGGCTGAGATCTCCGGGGCCGCCCAGGGCCGTCAGTGCAGTGAGTGGGTCCATCGGTCAACCTCCTTGTCGTGTCTGCATCTTACCACCTCGAGCAGGGCTCCCCCAAGTGGGCAGGTTAAGAAAATGAAACCGATGTGAATTGTTTGTATCCGACTTGCGAACAGGGGAGGGCGCCAGTTGGCGAGAAGTGGGCCATGCGTCGGGAGTTCGGGAAGCCGGTGAGAATCCGGCACGGTTGCCGCCACTGTAAGCGAGGAGTCCGGAAGCGCCACTCTCCCGAGGGGAAGGCCTTCCAGGAGGGCACGGATCCGCGAAGTCAGGAGACCGGCCCGGCGCGCGACCAGCGGCCCCCTCCGGACAAGAGGCGGGCAGGGCGCCGCTGAGCCTGGAAGAGAGGCAGGGCGCCCCGAAATGCGGTTCCTGAGCGCGCTGATCGCGCTGACTCTGCTTTGCGGCTGCGCCTCCCCACCCCGAGCCTCCTCCGGGCCGGCCCAGCGCATCATCAGCCTGGTGCCCAGCCTGACCGAGGTCCTGTTTTCGCTGGGTGCCGGACCGCGCGTGGTCGGCGTGACGGCCAACGACCACTATCCCCCCGAGGTGGAGGAACTGCCCCGGGTGGGCGACATGGCCCCCGACTACGAGCGCATCCTGGCCCTGCAACCCGATCTGGTGGTGGCCGACCCGGGCATGCAGCCGCGTGAGATCACCCGCCTGCGCGAGCTCGGGCTGCCGGTCCTGAGCCTGCCCTCCCAGAGCCTGCAGGGTCTGCAGCGAGCCCTCGTCGAGTTGGGCAAGGCCACCGGCACCGAGGCCCGCAGCCGGGAGCTGCAGAGCCAGCTGGCAGGCCTGAAACCGCCCACCGGACCGGGAGTGCGAGTTTTCGTGGAAATCTGGGACAAACCGCTCATGACCACGGGGGGCGGCACGTTCGTGGACGAGCTGATTACCCTGGCCGGAGGTCGCAACGTCTACGCCGACCGCAAGCAGTACCCCAGCATCAGCGTGGAAGACCTGCTGCTACGCCAGCCCGAGGTGATCGTGCTGACAGTGAGCCGGGTGGAGGAGGCCCGCTCCCGCCCCGGCTGGGATCGCCTGGCCGCCGTGCAGAGCGGACGGGTGTACCGCATGGAGTCAGACCTCCTGGTGCGGCCCACCCTGCGGCTCCCACGAGCTGTGGAGCAGTTGGAAGGCTTTCTGAGACCATGATCGCCCGCCTGGGGGGCGTGATGCTGGCTGGATTGCTGGGGCTGGCCGTCTGCCTGGTACTGGCCGTCTCGCTGGGCAGCGTAAGCATCAACCTGCTCGACCTCAACGACGTGAGCCGGGCCATCCTGCGCGACATCCGCCTGCCGCGAGCGCTGCTGGGAGCCTGCGTGGGCGCCTGCCTGGCCAGCGCCGGGGTGGCCTTCCAGGCTCTCTTGCGCAACCCGCTGGCCGACCCCTACGTGGTGGGCGCCAGCTCGGGGGCGGCCCTGGGGGCGGCCCTGGCCATCCTGCTGGGACTCACCGCCGTGCTGCCCCTGGCCGCCTTCGCCGGGGCCGTGGGAGCCATGCTGTTCATCGTGCGCCTGGCCCGTATCGGAGGCGCCCTGCCGGTGGACACGTTCCTGCTGGCGGGCGTGGTGGTGGGATCGTTCCTCTGGTCGCTGGTGAGCTTCATGCTCACCATGGCCCGCCAGGACATGGCCCGCATCGTGTTCTGGCTCATGGGCAGCCTGGCCGATGCGCGCTGGAGCCAGCTGCCGCTCATCCTCCCCTACCTGGTTCTGGGCCTGGGCGGGCTCTACTATGCGGCCCTGAGCCTGAACCTGCTGACCCTGGGCGAGGAGGCGGCCATCCCCCTCGGGCTGCCGGCCGAGCGCGCCAAGCTGTGGGTCTTGCTGGCGGCCACCCTGCTGACCGCGGCGGCCGTCTCGGTGAGCGGGCTGATCGGTTTTCTGGGTCTGATCGTGCCCCATCTTTGTCGGGGCCTGGTCGGGCCCGACCATCGCCTGTTGCTGCCTGCGGCCGCCCTTGGGGGGGCCATGTTCCTGGTCTTGTGCGATACCCTGGCACGCAGCCTGCGCTCCGGCCTGGAGCTGCCGGTGGGCGTGATCACCGCCCTGTTGGGGGCGCCATTCTTCTTCTGGCTGCTCTACAGCCGCCGGAGGCTTACGTGAGCCTGCGCGGCTCGGACCTGACCTGCAGCTACGGCTCCACCCTGGCCCTGAACAAGGTGTCCTTGCAGCTCGAGCCGGGCGAGCTGGTGGGAATTCTGGGGCCCAACGGCTCGGGCAAGTCCACCCTGCTCAAGGTGCTGGCCGGGGTGCTGCTCCCTGCCAGCGGACAGGTGCTGCTGGAGGAGCGGCCCCTGAGCGATTACCGGCGCCGCGAGCTGGCCTGCCGGCTGGCCTACGTCCCTCAGCAGGTGGAGCTGCCCTTTCCCTTTCGCTGCCGTGAGCTGGTCATGATGGGGCGCTACGCCCGCATGCGCGGCCCGGGACTGCAGGAGGGCGCCCACCTGGAGGCGGTGCGGCAAGCCATGCGGGCAACCGGGGTGGAAGCGCTGGCCGAGCGACGCTTCGGCGAGCTTTCGGGGGGAGAGGCCCAGCGCGTGCGCATCGCCCAGGCCCTGGCCCAGGAGGGCCAGACGATGCTGCTCGACGAGCCCACCTCCCACCTGGACGTGGCCTTCCAGCTAGAGCTGATGGGACTGCTGTCCTCCCTGGCGGCCCGGGGACAGGCTCTGGCGGCTTCCCTGCACGACCTCAACCTGGCGGCTCTGTTCTGCCACAGGCTGGTGCTGCTGAAGGCCGGCCAGGTGGTAGCTTCCGGCGTCCCGGCCGAGGTCCTTACGGTGGAGAGGCTCGAGCAGGCCTTTGGGGTGCGGTTGGAGGTGCAGCCCGGTCCCCCGGTCCGGGTCTTCGCCAGGAATCCGGAGCCGGTTGGGGAAACGCCGGCGCTATGAAAATGACTCGCTATGCCCAGATGCTCTTGCTGCTCCTGCTGACCGCCTTCGTGGTGGCCTGCGGCGACGGCGGCAACAATAACGCCAACAACAACGACGACGACGTTCCCGAACCGGTCAACTTCTCCACTATCCAGGTGAATTTCGCCCTGGCGCGGGCCGTACCGGCCAACGTGACCTCGTTTCGCTTCAGCGGCCGCAACTCCGTGGGCACATTGATCTTTGGACCTGAGAACCGGGCCAAGGCCAGCACCATCATCCTGACCGTCCCGGTGGAGATGACCAACCTCCAGATCGAGTATCTCGCCGGCGATACCGTGGTCGGCACCTACGGCCAGGCCGTGGTGCTGACCCAGGGCCTGACGGTGTTCATCGAGGATCCCAACTTTGCGGACGTGGGCAGCGGCAACGACCAGAACCCCGGCAACCAGAGCGCGCTGCAGCGTCTCAACCAGTTGCGCTCGATCGCCGGGGTGGGCGCCGTGACCGAGAGCGGCACCCTGAGCGAGGGCTGCGGCAACCACGCCATTTACATGGTCAAGAACAACGAGATCACCCACACCGAAGATCCCGCCAAGCAGGCCTTCACCCAGTCGGGCGCGGAGGCGGCCCAGCAGAGCAACCTGTCGGTGACCACTCAGTTCCAGCGGCCCGTCAACGAGATGATCGACGAGCTGATGGTGGCTCCGTTCCACGGGCTCGGTTTCATCGACCCGCGCCTGACCCAGACCGGCATCGGCTACTACACCGAGTCGCGCGGAACGAACGAAATTCAGAGCGCCCTGGCGGTCAACATCCTGGCCGCTCTGAACGGCAGCGGGACCTATCCGGTGATCTGGCCCAATAACGGCCAGAGCGTGAACCTGCGTCAGTTCAACGGCAACGAGTCACCCGACCCGCTGACCAGCCTGCCGGGATTCACCGCTCCCACCGGGCTCCCTATCTACGTGTTGCTCGGCACGGGCGGCATCACGCCGAACGTGACCGACTTCTCGGTGGTGGAAGCGGGCACCGGCCCGCTCGAGGTGGGCGAGATCGACGAGACCAACTACGTCAACCCGAACGGCCAGGTGCAGAACCTGGGACGGGCCATCCTGAACGCGCGCGACGCGGTGATCCTGATCCCGAAGAGCCCGCTGGTGGGTGGCAAGACCTACAACTGCTCGCTGACGGTCAATGGCGTGAACCTGATCTGGAGCTTCTCGGTCAGCTCGAACGCTCCGTAGGGAGGAGCTGAGACGGGCTGAGCACCCGGTGCGCCAGCGCGCCGGGTGCTCTTTTTTCCCGCCCTGAACTACGACTTGTCGCCCTCATGAGCCAGCAGCCAGCGCTTGATCTCCAGGCCCCCGGCGTAGCCGGTGAGTTGGCCGTCGCTGCCGATGACCCGATGGCAGGGCACCACGATGGCCAGCGGATTGCGAGCGTTGGCCGCGCCCACGGCCCGCACCGCGCGCGGTCGGCCGATCCGCTGGGCCACCTCGGCGTAGCTGGCGGTCTGGCCGAATGGGATCCTGATCAGAGCGCTCCAGACCTCCATTTGAAAGGGAGTCCCGCTTGCCCCAAGCGGGAGGTCGAAGGTCCGCCGGCTTCCGGCAAAGTACTCCTCGAGCTGGCGACGCGCTTCGTGCAGCACCGGTTCGCCGGATTTTCCGTCCGAGGACTCGCCGAACAGGATCTCCACCAGCCGGTTGTGCCGAGCGGTCAGGGTCAGCGGCCCGAGCGGGCTCTCCATGGTCAACATCAGGGCAAGGTTCCTTTCGTCCAGAGATGCATGACAGCGTAGGCCCGCCAGGGGCGCCAGCGCTCGGCCAGCTCGAGGGCTTTCGGGCCCAGCAGCTTGCGAACGCCCAGGTCGGCCTGAGGAAACGCGTCCGGCCAGTGGAGGGCTCGCAGGGCCACGTAATGCGAGGTCCAGGGCCCAATTCCGGGAAGGCTCTCCAGCTTGCTCAGCGTTTCCTGGAGCGGCTGACTGCCGTCGAGGCGCAGCTCGCCTGCAGCCACCTGGCCGGCCAGGCCCACCAGACTGCGGGCCCGCGCCGTGGGCAGACCCAAGGAGGCGAGCTCCTCGGGGTCTTCGCCGGCCAGCGACTCCGGGCTGGGGAAGAAGCCTCCGTAGCGGGCCACCAGGCGCCCCGCCAGCGTAGTGGCGGCGCGCACGCTGACCTGCTGGCCCAACACGGCCCGCAGCGCCATTTCGAACGGGTCGAATGCCCCCGGCACGCGCAGTCCGGCATCATAGCCCGGCCCCAGCACCAGCGCAATCTCGGCCGGATGGGCGTCCAGGTCGAAGAGGTGGCGCAAGCGGGCGCGCAAGCTCAGCGTCTGACGGGCCATGGCAAGCGGCAGGCGAGCCACCAGTGCGGGCTTGCCGGGGTGGTGACGGACCAGGATCTCACCCTGCGGGGTCAGACGGCGAACCTCATGCTCGCTCACCGACTCCAGGCCGGGCACGGCCCGGGCGCGCAGAAACGCGAGCATCCCGGCCCAATCATAAGGTGGACGGTAGTCCAAGCGAAGGCTCAGTCCGCTGGTCGGCCCGCATTCTCGGCGCAGCGAGGAAGGGGGCCGACCGAATTGCTCCTGGAACAACGCATTGAAGCGGCGCAGGCTGCCGAACCCGCAGGCGAACGCGACCTCGGTCAGGCTCAGCTCGGAGTCGCGCAGCAACTGGCGGGCCATCGCCAGACGCCGGGTCTGGGCCAGGCCCACCGGCGAAACACCCAGCTCGCTCTGCACCGAGCGGCGCAGATGGCGTGCGCTCACACCGAGCCTTCCAGCCAGATCTTCCAGGGACGCCTCATTCAGGAACCCTTCGTCGATCAGCTTCACGGCCGACCGCACCAGGCGCGAGACCGAGTCCACCGGCGCGTGCCCGGGCGCCAGCTCAGGGCGGCAACGCAGGCAAGCCCGGTAGCCGGCCCGCTCAGCCTGGGCCGCGCTGGCATAAAACGCGCAGCTCTGGCGGGCCGGGCGACGGGCGGGGCAGATGGGGCGACAGTAGATCCGGGTGCTGGACACGGCCACGAAGAACTGCCCGTCGAATCGGGGGTCTCGAGCCGACAGAGCCCGGTAGCAAGTCTCGTCATCCAGCGTCACCAGGCCACTCTAGCACGACCGTGGGAGGGGTGTCTCGCCGTTTTCGGACCTGACAAGAGCTGAGGCGGTGCAGAAGGCTCTGCTCGTTCATCGAATGGCAAATTTCGGGCAATCTCGCAGCAAGGAACCGGCAACAATCCATTAACCGAGTTCTGCCAAGCTGATCCTATGAAGCTCTACCAACCTCTCCACCTCTATCTACGGAACCTGCGCACCCGGGCCGGGCTGAGTCAGCTTCAGCTGGCCATCCTCTCGAGCGTGGATGCAAGGCGGGTCTGCGATTACGAGCAGGGCTTGCGCAAACCATCCCCGGCTCACCTCGAGCTCATGGCTCCGCATCTTAAGACAGACTTTCCGGCGCTGCTGCTCCACCCCGACCTCTGGCGCAGCCGCTCCACTCGGGACAAATGGTTCCAGGACAAGCATCATTTCTGGCCTGATATCGAGCGGTTCGGCCACGAGCGATTGAGGTCCGCCGTGGCTGCCTTTGGCCCGGGGATCAGGCGGCTCGTCGACAGTTGCTCGGAATCTGGCAAAGCGTTCCTGACCCTGACCCCGAGCGACTCCAGCCCGGAATGGACGTTCCAGTTGAAGCATATCGTGGGGGGAACCGAGCCATCTCTCGCCTCGCCGCTCGGGATCCAATTCCGTCGCCACTTCGTGACCCACCCGAAGGAGTATCGCTATGTGGGCGACTGCTCGGTGCCCTGCCTGATCGGAGCTTGCGCCAACGTGCGCTACATTCTGATCCCCAAAGTGAGCGTGCGCACCTTCGACCATCCCGACTTTCCCATCACGATGGATTTTCTTTGCGGTGTCCGCGAGCCCCGTCAGCCCATTCACCACCTGAACGTGGAGGTGGACGGCACAGGCCACGATCCTCGTTGGGATGCCAGGCGCCAGAAGGCCCTCGCGATGCACACCGTGCGGTTCACGCAGGAGGACATCGGGAGAGCGGACTTCCTGGACCTGTTCCACGGCCGGATCATCCCGTATGCCAATCTCTCGCGAGCAGCCTGACGATCCCAGATTTTCTGCGGATCCCCCGTCGGGGCGTGGGATATCCCACGCTCAGCATGGGGATCCACACTCTGCCAGGGGATCCCACTTTGGGCCGGGATCCGGTCCGGAGGCCGGCCGCCTCCACAGAGAAAGGCTCACGAGCACGACCACCCCAAGCTGTTCACAATCCGAGTTGCCACGAGAGAGACGCAGCAGGGGCGCGTGGCGCATCGGTCCCAGGCCCGAGACGCCCAACAACATCATCCTCCGCGACCGTCCGCACACCCTGTACCACGAGCTGACGCACAACCTGGATTCCGCGGAAGGACATTGGTACAATCGCTACTGTACGCGTCGTGACAGCATGGTTGCCGGGTGCTCAGCAGCGAGCGCCAACCGCTCCCCGCGCTGGGCGCAACCGGACCATCACTCCGCCCACCTGCACCGCCTGGTCGCCCTCCACGATGCCGCTCCCGGTGCCCTCGATGCTCCACTCGCGGACCTTCTGGGCCTCCTTGTCGGCCTCTCGGAAGAGCTCCAACTGCGGTTGCCAGCGGTCCAGGATCTCGAGCTGCTTGTCCTGGTCATGGATGATGAGGACGGGCAGGATGGCCAGTCCGAGCGCCGCGATAGGGAACCCGATGGCCGGGTGGCCCGACCCCGCGATCAGCATCCCGATCCCGAAGGCCCAGGGCGACGCCGAGCCGATGCGACCGAGCAGCGCGTCGCGCTGCTTGATCTCGAGGCGCTTGCGCTCCAGGGTCTTGTCGTCGGGACCTTTGAGCCGCTTGAGGTCCTTCTTCAGGAGCTCGCGCGCCGGTGAGGCTTCGGGCTTGTGCTCCGACTCGAGCACGGTCCGAGTCGCGCGCAGCAGGCTGCGCAGCTGGCCGAGCGTGGCCTCACCACCCAGCGAGACCGTGGGCGACGCGACCGGGCTCCCGGTGGCCGGCGAGAAGCTCCTGGCGTCGAGCTCCTCCTGCAGGGCTTTGTCCGCCTCCAGAGCCATCTCCCGGTCCACCTGTTCGACGACGGACCAGAGGCCCACTCCCATGGAGCCTGCGAGACACCCGAAGGAGGCGAGAGTGCCCAGCACCCCGTTCGGCTCTCGCGAGATCAGGGTGACCAGCCCGGCCAGGAACGCTCCGCTCAAGAGGAGCTTGCCACCGAGCTTGTAGGTCGCCTTGCGGGCCTGGGAGCGGAGGTGTCGCTGCACGTCCTGCACCGTGTCGCCCGGGTTCTTCTCCAGCACGTCGATGCGCTGCTTCACCTGACGGTAGGCGATGTCGGTGGCCGGGTTGGACAGGTGCGGCTCCAGGCGGGTGGCCCGCTGGCGAAGGTCCTCCAGAAGGTGGGACTTGGCGACCTGCACATGCATGGCGCCACAGTCTGCACTCCGAGGCTGAAAAAAACCTGAAATGGCCTGCCCGCCCACGCCAGAGTCCGACCAGGATCGCGCGAGCGCTGAACAGGACTCCAGCTCCCGCTCCTCCAACCACCACCCTCATGGAAGGTTACTACACCGAGCTTCTGGCCGCGTTCGTGCGGGGCAAGCTGGGCCTGGCAGGCGAAGCGGGCCTGGACGATCTCATGCAGCAGGCCCGAGCCCACGAGCTGCGCACCCACAAGTTCAAACGCTCGGCCGCGCTGCCCCGAGTGCGCAAAGTGTTGGGTGTGCTGCAGCAGCTACGACCGGCCAGCCTGCTCGACTTCGGCACCGGGCGCGGGGTGTTCTTGTGGCCGCTGCTCGACGAGTTGCCCGAGCTCGCGGTGACGTGCCTTGACCTGCGCCCGGACCGCATCGAAGACTTGCAGGCGGTGTCCAGGGGCGGCATCGGACGGTTGACCGCTCGACAGGCTGACCTCGCGCGGCCGCTCGACTTTCCCGACCAGAGCTTCGACGTGGTGACGGCGCTGGAAGTGCTCGAGCACATGCCTGACCCTCTCCCGGCCGTGCGCGAGGCGGTCCGCGTTGCCCGCCAGGCCGTCATCGTCAGCGTGCCCTCGCAAGAAGACGACAATCCCGAGCACTTGCGGCTGTACACGCAAGACTCCCTGCAGAAGCTGCTCTACCAGGGCGGGGCGAGCAAGGTGCGGGTGGAGTACGTGCTCAACCACATGGTGGCGGTGGCCCGTGCATAAGTATCCCCGCACCCACCACCTGGAGGGCTCGCGCCGCCAGCCCGGGGACGAAGAGCTCGAGGACGTGCCCTACACGGCCGTGAGCGGCCGCCACCTGGTGGTGGAGGAGAAGCTCGACGGCGCCAACTGTGCCCTCAGCTTCGAGCCCGATGGCGAGCTCTTGCTGCAGAGCCGGGGGCACTACCTGACCGGAGGAGGCCGAGAACGCCATTTCGCCCTGCTGAAGACCTGGGCTGCCTGCCACCAGGCCAGGCTGTTCGAGCGTCTGAGGCACCGCTACGTCGTCTACGGAGAGTGGCTCTACGCCAAGCACACCGTCTACTATGACCGCCTCCCCCACTACTTTCTCGAATTCGACGTGCTCGACACCGAGACGGGCGTCTTCCTCTCGACGCCGCGTCGGCGCGAGCTGCTTGAGGGGCTGCCCGTCGTGTCGGTGCCGGTGCTGCACGAGGGCCAGGCTCCCTCTCTGAAACAACTGATCGCGATGATCCGCCCCTCGCTCTACAAGTCGCCCGGCTGGCTCGAGAGCTTGAGCGAGCAGTGCGCCCAGCACGGGCTCGACCCCGAGCAAGCCGCTCAGGAGACCGATCCCGAAGACCTGAGCGAGGGGCTCTACCTCAAGGTCGAACAAGAGGGCCAGGTGCAGGCTCGCTACAAGCTGGTGCGGGCCAGCTTTCTCACCGCCGTGCTCGACTCGGGCAGCCACTGGCTGAGCCGGCCCATCCTGCCCAACCGCCTGGCCGACGGGGTGGATCTCTATGCTTGAGCCGGTTCCCCGCCCTCCCCACTGGCAGGTGGACTGGGAAGCGCTGGACCGGGCCTGGCCTTTCCTCTGGCCCATGAAAGAGTGCCCCCAGGCCAGCGAATACCACGGCGAGGGCAACGTCTGGATCCACACCCGCATGGTGTGCGAGCAGCTGGCTTCTCTGGCCCGCTGGCGCGAGCTGCCGGAAACCGAGCGCGAGCTGGTCTGGGCGGCGGCCCTGCTGCACGACGTGGCCAAGCCTGCCTGCACCCGGCCCGGACCGGACGGCCGGCTGACTTCGGCTGGTCACGCCCGCAAAGGGGCGGTGATGGCCCGCGCGCTCTTGTGGCGGCTGGGGGTGGCCTTCGAGCGGCGCGAGCTGGTGTGCGCGCTGATCCGCCACCATATGGTGCCGTTCTGGATCCTCGACCGCGACGACAGCCTGCGCCTCTTGCTGGAGGTCAGCCTGACAGCCCGCTGCGACCTGCTCTCGGTACTGGCCGAGGCCGACGCCCGGGGGCGCATCGCGGCCGACCAGCAGGAGCTGATCGAGGACACCTGGCTGTTTGCCGAGTTCGCCCGAGAGCACGGCTGTCTGAGCCAGCCCTACCCGTTCCCCAGCGAGCACACGCGCTATGTCTACTTCCGCTCCCCCCAGCGCTCGCCCGGGATGGAGGCCTTTGAGGACACCCGCAGCCGGGTCACGGTGCTGAGCGGCCTGCCGGGAGCGGGCAAGGATACCTACGCCCGCAGGCTCTCGTTGCCCCAGGTCTCGCTGGACGCCATCCGGGCCGAACTCGGCGTCAAACCCACCGACGACCAGGGACCGGTGGCCGAGCGGGCCCGCGAGCGGGCGCGAGAGTTCCTGCGCCGGGGGGAGCCGTTCGTGTGGAACGCCACCAATCTCAGCCGCGAGCAGCGCGAGCGCTGCCTGGGCTTGCTGGCTGATTACCGCGCCCGCGTGGAGCTGGTCTATTGCGAAGCCGAGCACGACGAGCTGATGCGCCGCAACGCCGAGCGCGAGCCGCCCTTCCCGGGAGCGGTTCTGGAGCGGCTCTTGGAGCGCTGGGAGGTGCCCGACCTGAGCGAGGCCCACCGCCTCGAGCTGGCCTTCTAAGTCCCGCGATGAATTGTTAAAAGGTCAGCGCGGGGCGCCTTAAGCCCGGTTCCTGCGCCGCACCAGCGCTCCCCCGAAGGCCACGAAGGAGCTGCTCTCCAGCACTCCCGAGCCGGCTTGCTCGCTGACCACCCCGTGTTCGCGCAGGGCCTGCTCGACGTCGCCGCTCCCCCGAGCGGTGCGCCAGATCTCTAGTCCGCGCTGAAAGCGCTCGGCGTCGCTCTTCTCGCGCAAAAGGCCGGCCAGCTCGACCCGGGTCAGAATGCCCTGCAGCGTGTGCCACTGCTCCTCGGGCTGGCCGGCGCCCACCAGCTCGGTGAAAGCGGCCATCGCCTCAGAGCGGTGCTGGGGACCGAAGCGCTCCACCAGCTCCCCGCCCCAACCGCTCGCCCCCTCAGCCCAGCTCTCCACGACCTCGTCGGAGACATAGCCCTGAGTCTGCTCGATGCGCGCCAGGATCGCGCAGGCTCGCTCGGGCTCGACTCCCTGGCGCAAGCGCTCCCGGTCGAGCTGCTCGAAGTGGTCGTGGGCATTGCTCCTCACCTGGTAGATCGTCGGCTGGCGCGACTCGGGAGCGGCGAGGGCGCGCAGCCGGTCCTCCAGCTCAGGGGCCCCCTGGGCCAGAGGCAGGGCCAGCACGAAATCGGCCAGATGCTCGTTGGAGAGCTTCTCCAGTGACTCCTGGCCGGTCAGCCGGCTGCCCAGCCACAGTCGCACCCGGGCCCTGTCGGCCTCGCTCAGATCGTTCAGCATCGCCAGAGCGGCCCGCAAAGGGGGAAGCTCGAAGGGGTCGCGCTGCTCCTGGGTATTGCCCCGATGCACCGTATGCTGCACGCAGATGGAGGCGGCCGCCAGCCGCTCTTGCAGGTCGCCCGACTGCAGGCCGGCCATGGCCTGCTCGAGCACCCGGTTGCGAGCCTCTTCGACCAGCGGCTCGAACCAGGCCTGGGAATAAGGGAGGCTGGCCTGGAGCAGCTCCCCCAGGCGGGCTTTCGTCTCCGGGGTGAGCGGGATGGAGGCCAGCACGGCCAGGTGATTGCGCGTCCGGGCATCGCACTCGATCAGACTTCCCGCCCCCGCAAGACCGGAAGCGATGGGGTCGAGCAGGCGCTTCTCCAGGGCCGGGTCGGGCTCGGGAGCGAGCAGGGCAAAGCAATCGGCCGACCCCTCCCAGCAATTCTTCGCACCGGGAATGAACGACTGCTCCACCTTGTCCGAATCGAGCAGGTGAGCCAGCAAGGCCTCGCGATAGGGAACCAGCTGACCCTTCGGGTCGGCCAGCATCAGCCCGTCCAGGTCCAGGCTGCGGGCCAGCCTCAGAGCCGGAGCGGTAAAGGTGTAGCGGGTCAGGTTCAGCTCGCCCTGTTTGGCCCCCTGCGGCACCATCCAGCTGGTCAGCCAGTCCTTTTGCAGGGGGTCGGGCTTCCAGCCGGCCTTCAGGGCCGACTCGAAGATGGCGAAGTGGGCCGTATCGGGGTAGCTCGTCTGGCGCTGCCTCAACGTCTCGGCCGCGATCGCCGGGGCCAGTTGGGGCTGTTTCCTCATCAGGGTGAGCAGGTTGCGCACGCCCCAATTGAGCCCGTCGTAGCTGGTGTTGTTGAGGATCGCGCCCACCTGGGCTGTCACCTGCTCGGGGTTGGGGGGCGAAATCTCCCACAGGGCCGAGCAGAAGTCCAGGATGCCGCGGCCCTCGATGCCCAGTGCCTCGGCCCGGTCGGGCACCTGCTCGAGGGCCTGGCGGTGGGGCTGAAACAGCTGGTCCAGCCGAGGACTCTTGCGCGAATCAGAGATAAGCCGCGCCATGGCCGACAGGTCCTCGTCGGAGGGGCGTCCGGCGGTAAGCTCCTCGACCAGCGCACGAGCGACCTCAGCGGCCTGCTCGGGCATCGTTTCGGCCAGCACCTCCAGCCGCTTGACTCCCTTGCGCTCGTTGAGAAGGGGGATCTGCTCGAGGATCTGGCGAGCCGCGGTCCTGACCTCGGCCGACGTGGAGGGCGGCGCTGCCTCGAGCTCGAGCCGAAGACCCCGCACCGGGACGGGGCCCTCGAGCAGGGTAGCCTCAAGCTCTCCCTCGACCTGACCGTAGCGGCGCAGGAGGTCGCAAGCCCGGGCGGCCAGGGAGAGATCCAGCTCGACCGGCTCCTTCTCGCGTAGGTCAGGAGCAAGCTCTTCCCGGCTGCGTCGCAGGTGCTTATGGGCCAGCAGCATCAGGCTGCGCAGGGCCGCCGGCGTGGCGGGCTCCTTCTGCAAAGCGCTTTCGAGCCGATCCAGGGTCAGCTGGACGCGCTCGGCGTCAAAGCCCGAGATGCGGGCCTCCCAATCGATTCGCTGGCTCGCTCCCTCGACCGGTCCGTAGAACACGCACAGCTCCTCCAACCGGTTGCCCCCGTGGACATTGGACAGGGTCCGCCGGGCCAGGTAGCGGGTGACCGGGTCGGGGCTTTCGGCCCACTTGTGCGCCCCGGTGCCGCTGACGATCTCGGGCATGGCGCTGGCTCGCTCGGCCAGCCGCAGCTTGAGGGGCCAGAGGTCGGCGGGGGGTTGCTCGGGGGGCAGGGGCTGTTCAGCTTGCGAGGCTGGGGGCTCGGCAGTGGGGAGAGGAGCGGGTGCGGAGGGCCCCGGACGCGGGCCTCCCAGTTCGGTCTGGTCCAGCGGGTCGGCCTCGAAAGCCTGGCCAGGCCGGGCGGCCGTCTGGGGACGGGCGGCGGCAAAGTTTGAGCTCAAGGCACGCAGCTCGGGGGTCACTGTCAGGGGAGTTCTGCCCGGGGCGGGTTGTTTCCCCTCCAACCCGAGTTCGCGCCTCGGTCAGCCGGGTGCGAGCCTCTTCTTGAGTCGTACCGAGCCGAAGCGGACGCTGCCAGCATCCTCGGTCACGGCCGAGGAGGAGTCCTCGGGAACCACTCGCAGCTCGAGGCGGCTCACGTCCCCGTTGCGCCGGGTGACGTAGAGCCAGCCCTCGGGCCCCCGGGCGGCGCCCACGATGTCCGAGGGAACCTCCAGCTCCTCGCCCAGGCAGATCAGGCGCGGCGCGCTCTTGCTCCCGGTGATCAGAGCTCCGTCCGACCCCATCGTGTTGACCTCCAGAGTGGGATCCACCGGCAGCTTCTCCACCAGGCCCGGCAGCACGCCCCGCTCGCTCCCATTCGCATCGAAGAGGTGGACCGCGCCTCCAGCCAGTGCCAGAGCGATCGAGCCGGGAAGGCCCAGCCCCGGCTGGCCGGGCAGACTGAACTCGCCCAGGGCAACGTCCATCTCCACGCGACCCGTGGCCGGCTGGAGAGCCACCAGGTGGTGGCGCATCCCCGGCTCCATGGTGATGAAGTAGTAACGCCCATCGGGACCGAGCCGGGGAGGACGCCCGGCGATTCCGGGCAGATCTTTCAAGCGCTTGCTCTTGAAGAGCAGGGAGGTAGGGTCGTAGCGCACCACGCGCCCCTGGTTACCGACCAGCAGCACCGACTTGCCCGGTCCCGGGAGCACGAAGAAACTGTGAGGGGTTCCCAGCGCGTCGTGAATCCTGGCCTTCTCATTGCCGTCGGGGTCGAAGGCCAGCAGCATGCATCCTCGGGTCGAGACGTAGATGCGCTCGCCCTGCACCACCGGCGCGTTCATCGGCTCAAGGAGAGGTCGGGCCCAGAGCAGCTTACCCTCGGGGCTGATCCGGTGCAGGTTGCGACCGCCCAGGACGTAGACCGAGCCGTCGGGCGCAGGCGTCGGGGGGTGCTCGAGCGGGCCTTTCAGCCGGCAGCTCCACACCGGTGCTCCGCTCGCATCCAGGGCCTGCAGGTTGCCCGAGCGGTCGCCCGCGTAGACCCGGTCGGCCGCCAGGACGGGAGGCAGATCCACCGGCTCGTCCGCCAGCCGGGCCAGGGTGGTCAGCACGGGCCGGGGGGTCCCAAACAGGGTCGCAGCCGCAGTGCTCGAGGAGACGGTTGCCATACTCCACCAGTATGCGCGGGCCCGCTGAAGAGAAGCTGAACCCCGCCCGCACCGGCTTCTCCACCTGCGGCCAACGAGGGAATTCAGCGCCTGTGGTGTCGCTCGAGCCAGCCCTCGAGGTCGAAGTAGCCGGGTAAGGTGGCGGCGAACCGCCGGACGTCGGGCTCCTCGTCCTCCAGGTCGGTGGGGCCGAAGAGCTGCGCGGTCACCCAGTCCACCCAGGCCACCGGGATGGGCGCGAAGCGGCGGAAGTAGGACTCGAGCTGCTCGGTGGACTGTGATTCCTGCCAGCGATACCAGACGAGCATGAAGCCTTGTCCGGGCCCCATGCGCCAGCCGATCGAGGAGCGCGAGATTTCTGGGAAGCGCAGCCAGGGAGGGGGCAAGACTCCGTCCGAAGTGAGAGCAAGCTCCCTGGCCAGACACTCTTCGTCGATCTGGCGGACTCTGCGCTGGTGCTCCTCACACTCGGGGCCCAGTGAATCTCGAATCAGCTGGCCCCGCCTCGGCCCGGCGCGCACGGAAAGCACGCCCTCCGGCCGCCAGATGCTGGAGCGCCCGGCGGCCCGGTCATAGCCTTCCCCGGTGGACCCGGCGAAACTGGCCACGGCCACCCAGACCTGATGCTCGGTCGCGATGCGGCGGGCACGCTCATCCTGCAGCTCGGCTTGCTCCGGGTGCTTGAGCGTGGCGGCCAGGTAGGCGTCGCAGCCCCTCGCCGCAGTGTCGGAGGCGTGCTGCGCGATGCTGGTATCCTTGCAGATAGCCAGGCCGAGCCGCCAGCCGTCCACCTCCAGCACTTCGGGCTGCGTGCCGGGGGAAAATCTCCTGGCCTCCGACTCGGATAGCCAGATCTTGCGATAGGCCACCCTGACCCCGCTGCCCTGGACGGCCAGCATGGCGATGTGGCAGCGCCCCTCCTCGCCCTGCACGGGGGCGCCCACCAGTGCCAGCGAGCCCTCCCGGCCGCACGCCGTCACCAGCTTCTCCAGGCGCGGATCGTCGGGCGTGATGGCCGGCGCGTCCAGATGGTAGCCCGTCAGGGACATCTCGGGGAAGAGCACGACGCGAGAGGGACACCCACGTTTCACCGTGGCGGCATGGATGGCCGCGTTCTCGGCCACGTCATAGGGAACGCAGTGGGGCTGCGCCACGGTGATCGAGAGCGGCTCCGGCATGAAGGGACGGTTCGAGATGTTGGCCGCACATCTTCCTTTGATTCGATGAGCCAGAGTCTCCGGGCCCACTCGCTGGTTGTCCGAGCCCACTCACTCGGCTTACGACTAGATTCTGTGCTATAATATTTCAGATTATAAACCAGGAAGGAGCCCGGCCCGATGTTCCTGGATCGGGATCGCGAGTTGGAGGGGCTGAACGAGCGCTTTCGAGAGGAAAGCGCCGAGCTGTTCGTTGTCTACGGACGGCGACGCATCGGAAAATCGGCCCTGCTGAATGAGTTCGGTCGAGGCAAACCGCACGTATACTTTCTAGCTTCCCAGGTGCGCGAGGGCGACAACCTGGAGCAGTTTCGCCAGGCCCTGTCTCTCGCCCGCACCGACCCGCTGCTGGACTCTCTGCGATTTCATTCATGGGAGACGGCGCTGGCCTACCTGGGCCGGGCCGGGGAGAGCGAACGCTTCCTGGTCGTGCTCGACGAGTTTCCCTATCTGTGCCAGGAGAATCCGGCTCTCCCGTCCGTGCTCCAAAAATGGTGGGACACTCAAGGCTGCAATAGCAAGCTGTTCCTGATTCTCTGTGGCTCTCAGGTCAGCTTCATGGAGGGAGAGCTCCTGGCCGAGCGCTCGCCTCTATACGGTCGACGCACGGGCCAGCAGCGCCTGGGGCCCTTGCTTCCGTGGGATGCGGCTCGGTTCTTCCCCAATTACTCGGTGCGGGACCGCCTGGCGACCTACGGCATCCTGGGGGGGGTGCCGGCCTACCTGGAACGATTTCGCCCGGGGCAGTCGCTCAAGGCGAATCTCCTGAGAGAAGCACTCAACCCTCAGGGCTTCTTGTATGACGAGGTCCACTTTCTGCTTCGCACCGAGCTGACGCAGATCGCCACCTATCTCACCGTTCTAAAAGCTGTTGCTGGCGGTGCCACTCGAATCTCGGAGATTGCCGATCGGGCCGGACTGCCTGTGACAGGAGTCTCCTCGTACCTGGGGACCCTGCGCGAGTTGGGTCTCATCCGGCGGGAAGTCCCCTTCTTGGAGCCCATTCCCGAAAAGAGCAAGCGCGGGGTCTACCGTGTGGCCGACCCCTTTATCGCGTTCTGGTGCCGGTTCATCCTGCCCTACCAGAGTCTGATCCAGGCCGGTCAGGGCGAGCTCGCGTGGCGCGAGCTCATCAGCCCTTTCCTGGACACCCACCTGGGGCAGGTGTTCGAGGAGGTATGCCGGCTCTTTGTCCAGCACCGATGGGCCGAGCTGGGTTCAGCTGTGCCCTTGCGGGTAGGCAGCCAGTGGTCCGGCGACCATGACCTGGATGTCGTGGCCGAGCTCGCTGACGGAGAGAAGCGCGAGCTCCTGGTGGGGGAGTGCAAGTGGTGGAAGGGTCCGGTGGGCCGAAACGTGCTTGAGGCAGTGAGAGCCCGGGCGCAATCGCTCCGAAGCCCGTCCCGACTGGCCCTGTTCTCACTCAACGGCTTCACTGAGGACCTGCGGGAGACCGCTGAACGAGAGGACATCGCGTTGATCGACGGTGAGAAGCTGGTTTCCAGCCTGGACAGCCCGACATCGCGCTGACCAGGCCGTGCAGGTTGCCGTGTTGATACTTCACCGATGCGGAGGACAGCAACGTGGTCAAGTCAACAATCCGTTTCAGCGTCAAGACGACCGGACCTGACGCAACCGCCGGAGGGAGAGCAATTTGCTCACTCTGCCCAGGAACGCGTTACCGTCCCAAGGATTGACGATGGTCAAGGGTCATGAATGGCTTTCCCTTTCGAGCGCTCTCGAACCGGACGGTCAGTTGAGGTCCTCGTCTCGATCTCAATCGGGCCTTGCAGAGGCTTCCTGCAGAGGCTCAGACCCGTCCCAAACTCAAGGCACTACCGGAATCTGGAGCAGGACGAACGCGCCCGCAAGTGTTTTCCTTACCCTGCCACGAGCTCTCCGGCCAGCCAGGCGCGCAAAGCGGCCGGGTACCAGTCCCAGGTCCCCTCGAAGCGGGCCGCCAGCGACTGAAGGCCATGCTCGCGCAACTCGCCAGCCAGCTCGGCGCGGCGCTCGGCAAAGCCGCTGGAGAGCTGCTCGGTGCCAAAGTGCACGCTCTCCTCGCACAATCCCCAGGCTTTGCGCACCAGGGCCGCCAGCGGGTCGGCCGGGGGGTCCAGGGCGATCAGGGGTAGATCCCAATCGGGGGCGGGCTCCTCCAGATCGGGCACCACCACGCGGTCGGGGGTGCGGAAGGCGACCGGCTCGAGCACCAGGTCGCCCGCCTCGTGGCGCAGAAAGCCGCTCACCTGGACGGCCGACGGCAAGCCCCGGGCCAGCGCGTCCAGAGCGCCGGGCACGGCCCCCTCGTAGGCTCGCGCGATGCGCACCTCCTCCCCCTCCGGCAGGACGGCGCTGGCCACGATCTCCTGCTCGCCCGGGGCGTAGGCTACCTCCACCTCGGCCAGGCTCAGCACCACGAAGTCCTCGGCCAGAACCAGGGGGCGCAGCAGGCGCGGCGGGCGGGGAGGAAACTCGAGCGACTGCAGCGACTCGGGCAGCGACTCCCAGGCCTGGCCCAGGGGCATCACCGAGTGCTTGCTCTTCTCGCGCCTCAGAGTCAGGCTGCGGTTGGCGTGGCGGCGCACGCCCTGGCTGACCAGCTGGCCCCGGGCCAGGTCGCGCAGGCGCACGTCGCCGGCCAGAGTGACTCCCGGACCGGTGTAGGCGCGCTCGAGAACCAGCACCTGGCCGGCCGGGTCGGCCAGGTAGAGCCGTACCCGATCACCCTGAATGCGGGCGCCCAGCGAGATCAGTCGCAGGTGGTCGAGTTCGGTCTCGGGCGCGGTGTCCTGGCCCAGCACGTAGGTAGCCGACAGCTCGCTCACACCGGCCAGGCGGGTCCGCAGGCTGAGCAGGGCAAAGGCCGCCTCGCCCACCTTGTAGCGACCCGAGCTGGCTTTGTAAAGCGCGAGCTGCTCTTGCAGGCTGTCGAGCAAGACCAGCGGCCAGGTCATGCCCGCCAGCTGCCGGCGAGCTCTCTCGAACTGGGCCTCCAGGCCTTCGGCGTGGACGACCCCTTCGCGCAACAAACGCTCGCTCAGGGCCTCTACGGCCGAAAGCTCGTGGCGGCGGGATCGGGTGGCGCCGAACTCGACCGTCTGCTGACCCTGGCGGGCAGCCCAGACGGCCAGGGCCAGGTGCGCGCAGGCTCCCTTGTCAGCGCAGTCGCAGCGAGCCATGGAAAGCTCGCGGGGCACAAGAAAGCGCACCGAGCAGGTGGGCAGGCGCACGGCGGCGCCCTCCACCTGGGCCCGAAAGCCCTTCGCCAGCAAGGCCCGGGCTTTCTCCAGCAGGCGCTTGCCCAGAAAGCGCTCCAGCTCCTCGTCGCCGATCTCACCCGGACTCCAGGGCACTTCGTCCGGGGCCTCGCCTCGCGGGTAAGCCAGGGCCACCGCCACCCGGTGGCGGCAGACGGTGGTGGCGAGGCAGGTGCAGTTGCCCTGAGCCAGGCTCTTGCCGGGCGGCAGCGTGGCCACCACGCCGTCCTCGAAGATTCCCCGCACGGTGCCGTCGGGGTCTTCTTCCAGGCGCGGGCCCCTGCCCTCCTCAATCTCGCGGGTGGCCCGCTTGACCAGCCCCATGTTGGACAGAGCCGCGATCGCCTCCGGGGTCAGGGCGGCCAGGTCGCTGCGCATCAAGCCGAGACCCGCTCGCCGATCCAGGCGGCCAGCTGGCCCGGCGTCATGGCGCCCACATGGGCGCCCACGTCCACCAGCCGGCCGGCCAGCTCCTTGTCATAGATCGGCTCGGCTCCCTCGTCCAGGGCGGCCAGCCCCAGCACCGTGGTACCCTGCTCGCACAGGCCTTTGACGGTGCGCACCAGGCGCTGGGCGTCTCCCCCCTCGAAGAAGTCGGTGATGAGCGCGATGATGGTGCGACGAGGGTTCTCCACCAGGCCGGCAGCAAAGTCCACCGCTTTGGCGATGTCGGTGCCCCCGCCCAGCTGCACCCGCATCAACAGCTCGACCGGGTCGGTGCAGTCGGCTGTCAGATCCACCACCTCGGTGGAGAAGACCGCCAGGTGCGTCTTCAGCATCGGCACCGACCAGAAGCAGGCGGCCGTGATGGCCGAGTGGATCACCGAGCCCAGCATGCTGCCCGACTGATCCACCAGCAGGATCAGCTGCCAGGCGGCCCGGTGGCGACGGCTGCGCTGGAAGAAGTAGGCCTTCTCGAGGTAGAGCTTGCGCGTCTCGGGGTCGTAATGCTTGAGGTTGGCCCGCACCGTGCGCTCGAGGTCGAGGTCGCGGGAGAACTTGAAGGGGGACGAGCGGGCGTTGCGACGCGGGCCCGAGAAGCTTTTTTGCACTTCGCGGGCCAGCTTCTCCATCAGCTCCTCGACCACTTTGCGCACCAGCTCGCGGGCCAGCTCGAGCACCTCGGGGTTCATCAGGTGGCGGGTCTTGAGCACCGCCTGCAGCAGCGTCTGGTTGGGCTGGACCCGCTTCAAGACCTCGGGATTGGTCACCACCTCGTCGATCTGGAAGCGCTCCACGGCGTCCTTCTCCAGCCGCTCGATCGTCTCGCGGGGAAACAGCGTGTGGACCTGGTTGATCCAGTCGGCCACCGAGAGCTGGGGCGCCTCCTGACCGCCCTTGCGCCCCGCCATGATGTCCCGCGACTTCAGGCCCGGGTCGCGGTTATAGAGCCAGGACAGAGCCGCATCGCAGGCCCCCTCCTCGCCCTGCAGGCAGCAACCGAGCTGGGGCTGGGAGGCCTCGCCCAGCACCAGGCGCCAGCGTACCAGGCCGTCCTCATAAGCCATAGCGCTCGATGGTCCTTTCCAACTCGGCGTCGAGCTGCATGCCGGCCGCCACCAGGGCGGGGTCCACCGCGTTGCGCAACAGCTCGAAGTTGGACTCCAGCCCGTAGAGCCGGGCCACGATGGCGGCCACGGCCTGGCGTTCGCGGGGAGGGAAGGCGGAAAAGGCCAGGCGCAGGCCCGGCAGGGCGCGCAGAAAGTCGGTTCGGTCCAGCCCCCTGAGCAGCTGATCGACCAGCCTGAGCAGACCCTCGGCCCGCTGCACCTCCTCGCGGGCCAGGGCAAAGAGGCCGGCCAGGAAGTCTCCCAGGGCCTCGGGGGGATGCAGGGCGCGCACGGCTTGCTCGGCCTCCTCCTCGCCGGGAACCAGCTCGAGCGACCAGAGGTAGCCCAGAGCGGCGCCCTGGCACACTCGGGGTGCGTCCTTGAGCCGCCTTCGCATGACCCCTTCAGCCAGCTCGCGCGCAAGCTCGAGCTCGCGGCCCAGCTTGTGCATGTCGCGCAGGGTGACCACCGCCTTGACGATGCCGGCGGTGGCGCCGTCCAGACCTTCGAAGAGCCACAGCCCGCGGGCGAAACCGGCCTGGAGGATGACTGGAAAGTCGGGTCCCAACTTCTGACGGTAGAGCCCGAAGAGGGTGCTCAGGGCACCGCCCAGGAGCTCCAGGTCGACCTCTGCCCCCAGCGCCCGGGCCACCTCCTGCACCAGCTCCCGGCCCAGCTCGGTGAGGCCGGCCCTCACGGCCAGGGCCAGGCAGGCCGCCAGGCCGACCGCATCCGTCTCGCCCGAGAGGGCCTGGCGCAGCACCCCGATGGCCGCCTGCTCGAGGTCGGAGCCGTAGGCCGAGGCCTCCACCAGGGCCGCCTCCAGGTCGAGGCTCTCCTGCAGCACCCAGGTCTCCTCCACCAGCTCCTCTGCCTTCAGGTGAAAGCCCGGCAGCCGCAGCAGGGCCAGGCGGCGCAGAAAGTAGCTTCTCTCCGTGCCCACCTCGACCGTCACCTGGCGGGCCGGCCGGGTGGGCTTCAGCTCGAGCGCCTCCAGGGCGGCCAGCACCTCGTCCACCAGCGGCGGACGGGGCGTGCCGCCGGCCAGCTTGCCCACCCGCTTGCCCGAGAAGGCTGCCACCAGCTCCACCAGCACCGGGTCGGTGCCCGCCCCGAGTGTCCCCCGCCGGCTCCAGGGCAGCTCGCTCTGCAGGGCCTCCTTGACCAGAGCGCCCACCAGGCCGTCCAGCAGATCGGTGCGCATCGGGAAGTCGTGACCACGCAGCCGGGCCAGGCCGTGGGCCAGCGTGCTGGCCGCCACCAGGTCGGCTGAGGAGAGGGCCAGCTTCTTGTCGCGCAGGCGGTGGGTCACGTCGTGCAGGGCCCGGCGGGCGGCCTCGCCGGCCCCCGCCTCCCAGACGTGCTGGTAGTAGCCGGGCGAGGGCATACCGGCGTCGTAGCCCTGAAAACTGTCCAGCCGGTGGAAGCTGAAAGGCACCAGATAGCTGCCGGTATCGCTGGCCGGCTCGAGCTCGGGCCACTCGGATCGGGGAAGGGCCTCTTCCAAGAAGGGCGCGTGGTAGCCTCCGCACACGGCCACCACGCGGTCTTCATAGGTATGCCGGGCCCAGCCCAGGCAGGCGGCCATGTAGGCCTCGCGCTCGGCATCCTCGGGGCTGACGCTGGTGCGAATGGTTTGAAAATAGCGCCGGAGGCGGTCTTCCAGGTCGTCTCCAGGATGTTCGAAGAGGTGGTCCCAGAGGCTGTCCGGGTCGTCGAAGCCCAGCTCGCGAGCCAGCTCGTCCTGGCCGGGCTCGCGTCGGTCGGCGTAACGGTTGGTGCGCTCGCGCATGGATTTGTGCCAGGCCGGCAGGTCCATGAAGCGCACATCGGCCCCCAGCTCGCGTCCCACCGTCAGGGCCACCCACTCGGGCGAGTAGGCGCAGAACGGCGTCCAGGCAGCGCACTCGCCCTTCTGGAAGCTGAACACGGCCAGGGGTAGTTGGTGGCCCAGGTGCAGCTCGTCCAGGCGGCCGTTGAAGTCGGACGGCCCTTCGATCAGCACGCAGGCCGGTCTGACCGCGCGCAGCACCCGCTCGACCAGACGGGCGCAGGCGGGGCTGTGATGGCGGATACCGAGGACCCTGGTCGCCATCGTGGCGCCTAGAGGCCCGGCCGGAAAGGCCGGGCCGATCTACATCTTGTGGCTAGGAGCCGGCCGCCTACACAACATCTTGTGGAGACGGAGGTTTCCTCCGACTCCACAAGGGGGTTTGCGGCCGGACTCCTAGTCGCCATCCCGGGGCCGGAACCAGAAGCTCAAGGCGTAGAGAGCCAGCGCGGTGAGATAGAGCGAGCGAAGTCCGAAAGCCATGGAGGTGTATTCCAGAGCGCCCCCGACCATCGCCCCCAGCATGTTGCAGGCCAGCGCGCTGGTGGCTCGTTTGGTCCTGGAGAAGGAGACGCCGAAGATGATGGCCGCGAACAACAGGGGCACCGAGATACCGGCCACCGCCCCCATCTTGGCGAGCACCGAGGCGCCCACGCTCAGCTCGCGCAGGGGCACCAGGTAGAGCAGCACCACCACCCCCAGCAAGAGGGCGTAGGGCAGCTCCAGAGCGGGTTTCTTCTCGCGCCCGAGCAGCCACACGTTGGCCAGGAAGATCATGGTCAGAATGCTGGCGATCACGATGGAGTTGACGATCCAGGTGGAGCCGAACATCAGCCCCAGCTCGGTGATGCTCTTGGTCTCGATGAGCATGAAACCGGCCCCCAGGAAGAACATCTGGGGCTGGAACTGAAAGCCCGTGCCGCGCACCGTGGTGGAGATGAGCAGGGTGGAGATGAGCAGCAGAATGCCCAGCGCGATCAGATATTCCTTGGGGATGGTCTTGTTGTTGAGATAAAGCTGGGGCCAGTCGTCGGTGGCCTGGATCAGGGCTCCGGGCATGTTGGCTCGGGCATTCTCGACGTTGACGTTGAGGCGCACCTCGCCCTCGACGTTGACCTGCTGGGTGATGGGAGCTTCCTGGCAGATGTACTGCGAGTACTGCTGGTTATAGATGAAGAAGGCAGGGTCCTTGCCAAACACGTCGCGCAGGGTGACGAAGAGACGAATGGGCACGAACTCACCCATGTAGCCCACGTTCACGTACATCACGCCGTCCTTGGCCAAAAGCCTGCGTGCCTCTTCGAAAGACTGGCGGGTGTAGACGTAGTTCTCGATCTTGATGCTGGACATCTGTGAGAACAACCCGTGCGAGTCGAGCGTGCCGAAGATGATCAGGTCGTACTTCTCGGTGGCCCGGCGCAGATAGGAGCGAGCGTCGTCGTTGATGAGATGCACCCGCGAGTCCAGATAGGCCTTCATGGGGTGCCGCTCGCGCCCGAGGCGGGCCACAATGGGATCGATCTCGACCGCGTCCACCTGCTCGGCGCCCTGCAGCAGAGCCATGGCCACGTCGTTGCCCATGCCGCCACCCAGGATGAGCACTTTCTTGGGGTGGGGCTTGAAGATGTAAGGGAAAGCATAGAATCGACGGAAGAACTCGCTCCCCTTCTCGGGCGAGAGGTCCAGGCCGGTCAACAGGCAGCTGTTGCCGATCTGGATGTAGACGTTGCCGTTGGGCTCGGTGTGAAAGCGGATGTTGTAGTAGGGAGACCAGTACTTCTCGTAGTTCTTGCTCTTCTCCAGGTGGCCCTCGAAACCGTAGAGCCCCATTCCAAGGAAGACGGCAAAGAGGACAAAGGCTGCCTTGCGGTGGGTGAAGGGCAGCAAGAGGAGCATCCCCACGGTGACCCACACGGCCGGGCCGGTGCAGAGGAACGAGAGGATGGAAAAGCCCGCGATCCCGAGCAGGCTGGCCAGGATGTTGACGGTGTAGGCATAAAGCGGCGGAAACTTGTCGAAGTAGCGCTGCAACAGCTGTCCGAGCGGCACGAACGTCATGGCCACCAGGGTGGTGAACAGGGCCAGCGTGAGGTACATGTCGATGTGGCCTTCGCGGTTACCGATGTACGCATCGTCATTGAAAAAGACCCCCTCGTTGGGAGGCCGCACCTCGATCTCGAACTTGAGGAAGACCGCGAAAAGAGCCATCTGCACCAGGCAGAACAGCACGAAGCGCGTCAGCAGCGCGTCGTCGGTGTCGCGCTCCTTGAGCGGGCGGGCCAGGCCGATGCCCAGGCCCAGAAAACACGAGAGCAGAACGAAGTTCGAGAAGAACCCGAAGAAATGAATCGCGTCCGGCAGCCAGCGGATGAAGAGTAGCTCGAAGAACAGTACCAGAAAGCTGGCTAGAAACAGCTTGATTTTGTGGTCACGCATCCCGGGATGCCTTCCTCGGGGGCCGGTCCAGCCCTGCTAGAGGTCGTACCGCAAACCCCTTGTGGGGAGGGAACCTCCGCCACCACAAGATGTTGTAGGCGGCCCGACTTCTCTGGATTATGCTTCACAGCCAACTGCGCGCGACTGAAGGGGGAAACGGTCGGAATCGCCAAAGGAGTTCGCCACGCCTTCGGGCAGACGGGGGGTGCTCAGTGAAAATCTTCTTCATCCCGGGCGGGGCTCCAGGAGCGCTGACGCTCTGAGATCAGGGCGCGGGGTCAGCCACCCCGCCGCTTGAGCACCACGCCTCCCACCGCCACACCGCGACCGAGCTGGCCGATCGAGCTGCCCTGGGGCTCATGCTGCTCTTTCAGGGCCAGCACCTCCTGGAGCGAGCGCATCGCCCCCCCTGCAATCATGGTGTTGAGCTGGTTGCCCCCTTCGTGCTCTTCCCAGAAATTGTAGTTCGAGAACCCTTTGGTGAGGAAGTCGAGGCTCTTGCGGGTGCAGTCGAGCTGCTGCTCGGGGTCAAAGCGCGCCACCAGGTTGGCCAGTGCCCGGACGTGGGCGAAGCCAGGCTGCTCGGGGTGCCACTGGTCCGACTCCACCGAGGCGGCCATGGTCCGACCCAGCTGTACCAGCTGGCTGGGGGCGAGGTCCTGGTCCAGAGCCTCCATGGCCAGGTCCACCGGACGACCGGCGCAGTAACGGGCCTGGGTCTGCTCGCGGCTCTGGCGCACCAGGCAGGGCCCCTCGGTCTGGGGCAATTGCGACTCATCGCCCAGGATCGCCAGGGCCAGAGAAGCCACCGGTCGGTCCTGCAGGGCACCAAACAGAAGGTTGGCCGCCTGCAGGCGAAGCTCCGGCTCGTGGGCGGGGATCTGCCTCACCAACTCGCGCCCCCGCGTCAGCATGGCCTCGCCCGACATGGTCTTCAGTTCTTCCACCGCCGCCAGGTTGCGGGCTCGTTCGGCCCGCTGGGCAGCGATGTAGGCCTGCGCCTCGGCCAGCGCCTTGTCGTAGTCCGACTGCCCGGACCGGTAGGAATCGCCCGAGGAGCTGGCCCGGGCGGGCAGACTGAGCTGGTTGTGAGTGAAGACATGGGCGCCGATCCGCATGACTTGTGCTTAGCAGTGGACCCTGAAAGAAAGCTGATCGGCTGTTCTGAAATGGGGCGCCCATTCAGGGCGGGTCCGTGTCCTGAATAGGGCGCCCCATTCGGGCGCGTCCGTGGGCTTGCCTGAAGCCAGACCTACCGACGGTAGCGGGCTACGAACTCCTCGGCGGCGGCGCGGTCGGGGAGCACGATCACTCCCACGTCGTCGAACCGTGCTGCCGAGTCGGTGGGCGAGGTGCTTCCGCTGGCCTGGTTGAGGAAGACGCGGATCCGCGTGGTCGAGGGCTTGAGGTCGTAGATCCCCCAGACCGGCACGACCTGGTCCCGGGCGGTCGCGGCCGAGCGCATGCTGTCGCCCTGGAGGTAGTCGCTGATCTGCTCTTCGCTCTCCATCAGGTAGCCGTAGAGGTAGGGCAGCCCGGTGATGTCGCCGTCCGGGTTGACGCGCTCGGAGGAGACCCGGGCCACCAGCACCACCACCCCGCTGCGCAGCGTGGGCGGCAGCACCACGTCTTGCCAGAACGAGCCCCCGTGACGGACCGTGAAGCGTCCCTCCTCCACGCTGGCCTCCCCATCCTTACGCCAACGGGCGGCGCCCTGGTTGGCCTTCGGGTTGCGCAGCAGGTTGCGCTGGCCAAGGATCTGCCCTTCCTCCGGGTCCACCGTGGCCGCCGGCGCCGCGGTTACGGCCTCAGGGCGGGGGGCCACCGGGGTGGCTCCGGGGCGCCAGACGATCACGCTGCGGTCCTCCGAGCCCGAGATCAGGGCCTGCCCCGCCAGGGTCAGCGAACGGACGCCGTCGCGGTGACCCTTCAGCTGACCGGCGCGGCCCCCCCGGGAAACGGACCAGAGGTAGATGTCCCCGTTGTTGCCCGCCGTCGCCAGCGTGTCGCCGTCGGAAAGGAAGCAGACATCCCACATCGCCACGTCGCTCACGTAGTTGTTGAGCAGCTCCTTGCCACTGCTCGAGTCGAGCACCACCACGCTGGTGTCCAGCATGGCCACGGCCAGCTTCGAGCCGTCGCCGCTGAAGGCCACGCCCCCGGCGTCACACTCGGCCGAGACCTTCTTGAGCCGAATCTTCCGTTTGGACCAGTCGGAGGTGCTCCAGAGGACAACTTCGTTGCCGCGGCCGGCGCCGGCCAGGTAGCGTCCGGTCGGGTCGAAGGCCAGCTGGCGCACCCAGACCTCTCCCAGATCGCGACCGTTCACCACGACCGGCTGGTCGAAGCTGGTCGTGGCCAGCAGCTTGCCATCGGGGCTGAGGGCCAGGCACTCCCCTCGAGCGTCGACCGGGGCTCCGGTCCCGAGGGTCCCCTCGCTCAGGGGAAGGGCGTTGACGCTGTCCTTGTCGGCCACCAGCACGCGGGACTCGCTCTCAAAGCTCCAGTCCTCCTTCTCGAGCTTCCAGTGGCCGCTCTCCAAGAGCATGGTCGCCTGGCCCTTGCCGCGAACAGCGTCGTCGACCACGAGGCCGGTTGGGCGGCTCGGGAGAGTGCTCTGACTCACCTGATGGCCGGTTTCCAGAGACCAGACGCGGACGCTGTAGTCCCCGTTGCTGGAGGTCACCAGGAACCGGCCGTCGCTGGTGCAGGCGAGTTGATCGACCGCATCCTGGTGGCCCTTCAGAACCTGGGCCGGGGCCAGATTCTCCATCGCCTTCGTGGCCTTCGCCGGCTCGGGAGGGATGGAGAGCTCGAGGATGGCGCGAGCGCCATCCACCTTCACCTGCTCGATCTTGACGCTGGGCGGAAGCATCTTCCTGATCAGCTCGAGCTTCTTCGGATCCTTCAGCTCTTGAGCATGCTTTCCGGTGAGCCTCTGCTGGATCGCCTGGGCGTCACCGGAGCGCAAGGCGTCCTGGTAGGCCTGGTAGCTCTGCATGGCCTCCCGGCTCGGGCTCGCGCAGCCCGACATCACCAGGAAACCGACGGCGAGACACAATCTGCGTGTGCTGTGCATTGTTTCCCCCTTCTGTTTGTTGCTGCAAGGATCATACGATAGAGCAGCGTCCGCCTGGCACATTCAGGCGAGCGGGGTTGAGTGCCGCCTGGGAAGCGGGGCGAGGGAGATTACCAGGCAGATCAATTGATCTAATTCAGGGCAGGGCGTGCCGGGCGTCGAAGAACGCCTTCCAGAGCGGCCCGCGGCGCTTGGAAATACGCTGCTCGAGGTAGCGCCGCAGGCGCTTGACGTCCTCGGCGTTGTCCTTGATGGCCGTTCCCAGGATGCACTCCATCAGGTCCTCGGGGTTGGCGGACCGGCCGCCCAGGTAGTGGGCCCGGATGCCCACGGCGTGGGCCACCGAGACCGCCTCGGCGGTGGACATGGCGGTGCTGAGGCGCTCCAGAGCGTCGCCCTCGGGGGTCTTGCCTTCGCGCAACTCGCGGAACGTGGTCACCAGGATTTCCAGCAGGTCGCGCGGGGGTGCCTGGGGCACCCCCGAGCGCTGCAGGAGCTGAGCCGTCTCGCGCTCGACCAGCTCCAGCTCCACCTCACGGTCTGCGATGGGGAACACGGTTTCGAAGTTGAAGCGGCGCTTGAGAGCGGCGCTCATCTCGTTGGTGCCCCGGTCGCGGGTGTTGGCCGTGGCCAGCAGGTTGAAGCCCTCGCGGGCGTAGAGCCGGGTTTCCTCGCCCTCGAGCTCGGGCAGGAACAGCACCCGGTCGGACAACACCGAAAGCAGCGAATCCTGAATCTCGCTCGGGCAGCGAGTGATCTCCTCGAAGCGCACCACTTTGCCGTGCAGCATGCCGAGATAGAGCGGAGCCGGCACCAGCGCCTTGCGGCTGGGCCCCTCGGCCAGCAGCAGGGCGTAGTTCCAGCCGTACTTGATCTGGTCTTCGGTGGTGGCGGCGCTGCCCTGGATGGTCAGGGTGGACTCGCCGCTGACGGCCGCGGCCAGAAGCTCGGACAAGAACGACTTGGCCGTGCCCGGCTCGCCCACGAGCAAGAGCCCGCGGTTGGTGGCCAGGGCCACCATGGCCCGATCCACCAGCGAGGGGTTGCCCACGAACTTGGGCCGGATCTTCTGTTTGGGATCGCCCAGAATGAAGCTGCGCACCGCCCGGGGCGAGAGGGCCCAACCGGGCGGGCGCGGGTCTTTGTCGCTCTTTCTCAGCCGGGCCAGCTCGTCGGCGTAGACCAGCTCGGCCGGAGGGCGCTGCAGGCTATCGGTGGACACGAGGGCCGCGTTCGACCGCCCGGGGTGGGTTCCCTGGGTTGTCAGGCTCCTTTCAGCCGTCGGGCTTACACTGTTCCCTATGCTGCGACCCGTGTACGCCGCCTCGGCCAACCCGCTCTACGCGCTGCAATCTCGGCGCGAGAACGAGGTGGTGGCCTGGCGCGAGAAGTTTGAGGGCGACTCCTGCCGCCACCCCTCTGGCTCGGTGGTGGTGAGCGACGGCCAGCGCCTGATCAAGCTCTCCGAGACGGGCCATAGCGAGTGGAAGGTGGACAACGGCAAGTGGACTCCTTTCCGCCCGGCCGCCTTGCCCAACGGCGGCGCGGTCTGGTCGCCCGGCGGGAAGGGCATCACTTTCTACACACCCGGGGGCGCGGTGCAGAAAGTTTGGGGGGGCGAGCACCAGACCCAGACCACCGTCCCCACCGTGGCCCCCGATGGCACCGCTTACGTCTGCCTGCGCACCGAGGACGGCTCGGTGCTGGCCGCCCTGCGAAGTGACCAGGACGAGCCTGTGTGGGTAGCCAGACTCCCCTTCTTCGGCTCCGGGCCGTGCCTGCCGGATGGGCAGGGCGGCGTGATCTTCCGCACCGACGACGACCGGGTGCTCTCCCTCGATAAGGACGGCCAGGAGCGCTGGTGCCAGAAGCTGCCCGTGCGGGTCGACGGCCAGCTGGCTCTGGGCCCGAAGGGCGAGATCTACATCGGCTCGGAGAAGGGCCAGGTCTACCGTCTGGCCCCCGAGGACGGCGCTGTCACCCCCTTCTTCAAAGCCCGCAAGGCGGTCAGGGCGGCGCCCACGGTGACCGAGGAGGGCCGGGTCTACCTCACCAGCTTCGACCACAACCTCTACGCCGTCAGCCCCGAGGGCAAGGAGTTGTGGCACCACGACTGCGAGGACCTGGTGGACAGCTCGCCGGCCGTGCTCGATGACGAGACCGTGGTGGTAGGCAGCAACGCTGGCAAGGTCTGGGGCCTGTCTCCCGAGGGCGAGGAGCGCTGGTCGCAGGAAGTCGATTTCTGGGTCGAGGGCGCCATCCTGAGCGACGGACGCACGGCCTACGTGGCCGGCAAGGACGAGGTGGTGGCTCTGCGCCCGGGTGGCATCGCGGCCGACCTGGACGACTTTGCGATCGCGCCCGCCAACCAGGTCGGCGAGCACGGGGGCAAGGTGGTGGTGGGCGGGGTGCGTCTGCCACGCTGCACCCGGCGTGGAACAGGCTGCGACTGATTCGCTGGGCGTCATCGTGGGCGGATGAGGGGTTCCAAAGCGGTGGTCTCGACCCACAATCGCTCCAACTCGCGGGGCTCGCGCTCGAGGTACGGGAAAGCTTGCAGCGTTCGCCGCGTGGCCTGGTGCTCGCGGGCCGCGGCCAGCTTGTCCCCTCGCTCCCACAGCGTGCGGATCAGCACATAGCGAGCCTCCAGCTTGAGGGGAGCTCTCGCAAGCACTTTGCGCAGCAGGCGCAGCTGCGCCTTCGGCTTTGCTCTCATGCGCAGAGCCAGCTGCCAGTAACCCTCGGCCGGCTGGGCCAGGGCTCGGATTGCCTGACGCGCCATCCGGTGGGCGAAAGGCGGGCAGTGCTCGGCCAGGAGCAACCAGGCTTTCCAGAGCACAAGCCGCTCGCGTTGGGTGGGATAGCGCTGCCAGCGGAGTCGGAACTGGTTGCCCACCCGGGGATAGAACTCGATAGGAACGAAGGCCTGATCTTCTTGCACGACCTCGGTCAGCAGCGTGACGGCCTCTTCGGGTTGGTGGCGGCGAAGATGCAGCTGGGCCAGGTTCAGGTAGGCCATCCTGCCCAGTCCGATAGCCTTCTCGAAGCACGCCCGGGCTTCGTCGCGCAGGGCACCCTGGCGCTCCTCATCGGGCTCGAAGTCGGCCCGGGTGGCCAGCAGGCAGCCCAGCAGGTTGGCTCGGCGCGGCGTGGTGGGCCGCAGGGCCGCACATGCTTTTTCCAGGTTCGTGCGCCGCTCGGAGCAATAGACCTGACGCTCCCACCAGCAAGGACTGACGCGTCGACTTCGGGCGGGGAGGTCTTGCAGCGCTTGCTCCCAGGCCTGGCGCCAGGTCTGGTTGCTCGATTGCCTCCTGGCCACCTCGGCCCGACGAGCCGGCTCATCGTGCAGAAACCTTGCCTCGATCCGGCTCAGGGGCAACGAGCCGCACGCCAGGGCCTGGGAGGTCAGCTCGGGATCGTGTGTCAGGGTGATGCGGGTGCGGCGCAGGAAGTCGGCCTTCTGGATCTCATCCAGACCGGCCTGAAACTGAGCGGTCGACAGCTCGGCCCCCTGGCAGAGCAAGCGCAGGTCGTCCGGGGGCGGCCCGGGGTGGCCGAAGTCGCGCTCGAACTGAGGCTCGTCCAGGGGGTAGTGCAGCTCCGAATCGTAGCCCGCCGGAACAGCCTTGATCGCATCCACGGGCAGGCTGCTGGCGACCCGGGCGCGCTCGCGGTCAGGGACGAAGAGGACCGTGGGACAGGGCACCCGGGGCAGATTGCGGGGAAGTTGCCCGAGCTGGGCGGGAAACAGCAGCATCAGATCGGGGTTGTCCAGGGGTTGCTCGAGCGGCCAGAGCTGGTGGCTCGCCAGAGCCTCGCGCGCCTGGCGGCCGAGCCGGGTGGGACCGGGATCACCCAGCCAGATGTGCAGGGGCCGAGGCTCGGGAACAGAAGCTTGGCTGGCCATGAGAAAGGTTCTTTCGCTTCTGCTGGTCTGGGCCTGCCTGGTGGGCACTCTGGCCGCCCAGCCCACCGACCAGGGCCCCGAGTCCTTTGTGGACTACTACCTGAAGGCCTGGTCCAGGGGCGACTTTCAGAGCACCTACGCCTGCCTGAGCAGCCGCATGAAGAAGGCGCTCAGCTTCGAGAAGCACGTCAAGTCGTTGTCGTTCTCGGTACAGACCCCGGAGCAAAAGGAGAACCTGGCCGGCGCGGAGGTGCTCGAGGTTGCTCCGGTGCAGGGCAAGAACGGGGTGGATCCCATGCGCAAACGCGTACGCGTGCGCTACAAGGACGGCACCGAGGCGATGTTCATGCTGCTCTCCGAGAGCGGCCACTGGAAGCTGGACGGCCCCTGAAGTACGCCCGCCTCGAGTTGGAGCGGCGCTGGCTGGTTCCCTCGCCCCCGCCCGGGTGGACCCCGGAATCTCCTCACCGCGTGCTGGAAGACCGTTATCTGGAAGGCACCCGGCTGCGCCTGCGCAAGTCGACTTGCTCTGCTTCCGGGGACGTCGTCTACAAGCTGGGTCAGAAACTGCCCTGCGGACCTGCCACCCACCGGAAGTTGACCAACCTGTATCTCTCACAGGGGGAGCATCGTCTGCTGGCCAACCTCCCCGCCCGCGCTCTGTGCAAGCGACGCTACCGCATCGGGGAGCTGGTGCTGGACGTGCTCGAGTCGGGCCTGATGCTGGCCGAGGCCGAGTTCGCCTCGGAGGAAGAGATGGCTGACTTCGTTCCGCCTGTGTGGGTGGGCGAGGAAGTGAGCCTGATGCCTGAGTGGCCCCTATGAGGGCCGGGCGGCCAGGGCTTTGCGGGCTTCCCCGGAGACGTAGCTGTTGCCCGACTCGACCAGCTCCTCCAGCTGCGGCACCAGAGGGGACCAGTCGTGCTCTTTGGCCTGCAAGGCAAGCTCGCTGGCGCAGGGCCCGGGATGGGCCCGCATCAGACGGCTCAGCTCCGCCCAGTCTTCCCTCGCTGTCCAGTACGCGGTCAGGGCGGCCGCGGCGTAGTCTCGCGCCAACTCATTCTTACCATTGAGCACCTGGCGCAGGCACTCGAGAGCCGGAGCCAGGTCGTGACCCGCCCGCGCAGCCGCGGCCAGGCGGGCGGAGAAGTCGCTGGACGTCCGGGGCCGGGTGGCCATGATGCCCAGGCTGGCGATCACCTCGGGCGCGACCGGGCCTCGATCCATTTCGTGCTTCAAGATCCATGAGGCGGCTCGCAGGTCAAGGCATTGACCGGCCTCGAGCAGAGTGCACAGCGGAGCCAGCACGAAGGGCAGAGCGGCCCCCTTGCGCGAGAGAGCCTCCAGCCCGCGCAGCAGGGGCAGCGACAGCTCACGGTCGTTCAAACGAGCAGCCGCCTCCGGAGCCAGCTCGGCCACCGGCCGGCCTTCCCCGGCCAGGTAGGACCAGAGGCGAGCGGCCGGAGGGGTCCAGAGCTCACGGATGGCCTGCAGCGTCGCGGCCACCTCTCCGGTCCGCATCAGCAGAGCCACCGCCCGGTCAGCGGCGGGCCCCTTGAGGAGCTCGCGGGCCAGACCCGCAAAGGGGCTGAGGGCTTCCGGCGGCAGGCAGATGAGCAGCTCGCCCTGCTCGATGGGGCCGAGCCGGTCGAGCAGGGTCTGGAGCTTCTCCGGATTGCTCGCGTGGTGGTGGGCCAGCAGCGTCAGGGAGCGGGGGACGTCCAGGTTCTCCTCCAGCGGCTCGACGACTTCGGGGGCCAGCGGCTCGGTGAGGGCCAGCACCGCCTCGCGCCGAACGTGAGCCTGCGGATGGCGCAGCATCTCGGCCAGCTCCTCCCAGCGCGCCTGCTCGGCCAGGGCACCGCACACCCCCCAGGCGGCCTCGGTGCGCACGAAACGGTCCGGGTGCTCGAGCCGGGTGGGATCGCTCGCGGGACGCAGGCGCTCGAGTCGGTACTCCTCGTCGAGCGTCATGTCGTCGTACTCGCGGGTATAGCTGTAGAGGTAGCGGTTGCCGCACTCAGGACAGGTTGCCGATGCCGACTCGGCCTCGGGATCGATCCCCAGCCGTTTCAGCTCAGGCGGGACGGAGCTCACGTGGGAGACGTGGACCACCCGCTCGAGCTTGCTGCAGATCGAGCAAGGCTCAGCCACGGATGTTCTGGCGCAGGTGCTCGACGCGCTCGGCGGGAGGCCCGTGGGCGTCGTCTTCCTCGTCCCAACTGCTCAGGACCTGCAGGGCGGCCTCGGCCGGATAGCCAGCCTGGCCCATCAGCTCCACCGCCCGGCGGTCGGCGGAGTATTCCTCGGCGCGCTGCAGCTTGACCCACTCCTGCTCGAGCCGGACGGTATCCTCGCCCGCGCTGCGTAGCAGCGAGACGAGCGTTTTCTGGCCCCGCTGCACCACCTGCGCCCGGTTCTCGAGGTGGGCCATCTCGTGAGCCAGGATGAAGGCCAGCTGGGCCTCCATCGGAAAGGCCTGCAGAATACCCCGGGTGGCGTAGATGTAGCCCCCGTAGATCGATTGAGCCTGCTGCTCCTCGCTCTCCACCACCGAAAAACGCCAGTCCAGCGGGCGGTTGGCATGCCGGGAGAGCTTTTCCCCCACCGCCTCCAGCCGGCCATCGGGACGCTCGGCCAGGGCAAAGCCGTTCTCGTAGCGCTGGTGCACTTGCGCCCCCATACGCGCCTCACTGGCCGGGTCGATCTGCTCGCTGGCGATCTCCCCGGCCAGGACCAGAGCCTCACGCGGCTCGAGCGCGAGCCCGGCCAGTGCTGGACCGCAGTCCTCCAGTTCTTTGATCTCGGCTTTGCGGTTGCAGCGCTCGAGCATGGCCCGGGTAAAGCGGATGGCGTCCATACCCTGTGGTGGATATCAGCTCAAGCTGAAAGAAAGCTGAAAGCTCACCAATCGGTAGGCATGTAGTCCTTGAGGAACTTGCCCCACACGTGCTCGCCGGTGTTGAAGCCCGCGATGATGGGGTCCACGATGCGGGCCGCGCCGTCCACGATGTCGAGCGGAGGGTGGAAGCGGTGCTCTGAGCGCTTGCGCTCGGTGATCTCGTGCGGGTCCTCGTCGGTCACCCAGCCCGTGTCCACGCTGTTCATGTGGATGCCATCCTGCACGTAGTCGGCGGCGGCCGTGCGGGTCATCATGTTGAGCGCGGCCTTGGCCATGTTGGTGTGGGGATGGCGCGTGGTCTTGAAGGTCTTGTAGAACTGCCCCTCCACCGCGGACACGTTGACGATGTGCTTGTCTTTCTCGGGAGTGCGCAGCATCAGCGGCTTGAGGCGGGCGTTGAAGACGAAGGGGGCCACGGCGTTGACCAGTTGCACCTCCAGCAGCTCCACGGTGGGCACCTCGGCCAGCAGGAGCCTCCAGGAATTGCGGCCACGCAGGTCCACCTGCTGGCGGTCCTGGTCGAGCAGGCCCTCCGGGAAGAGGTGCTTCTGGCCCTGCAGATCCTCAGGCAAGAGCTGTAGCTGGGTCAGCTCGGGCGCGCTGTGGGGCGTGTCCCCCACCAGGCGGCGCAGCTTCTCGGGGGCCGCCCGCTCGGTCTCGAGCATGTGGGCGTAGAACTCGGGGGGACGGCGCACCGTCTGGCAGGCGTTGTTGATGATGAAGTCCAGCCGGGGGAGCGTCTCGAGCAGGTGGCGGCAGAGGGCTTCCACGCTGGGCGTGTGGCGCAGGTCCAGGCCGTGGATCTCGAGCCGATCCTCCCACTCGGCAAAGTCCTGCTCTTCGGCGTAGCGCGCGGCGCAGTCGCGCGGGAAGCGGGTGGTCACGATCAACCGCGCGCCCGAGCGCAGCAGCTTGATGCCCGCCTGGTAGCCGATCTTCACCCGCCCACCGGTCAACAGAGCCACCCGACCCCGCAGGTCGGCCAGCTCTCCGCGCTTGCGGTAATTCAACTCGGCACACTCGGGGCAGAGCTGATCGTAGAAGTGGTGGAGCAGGTCGTAGTCCTTCTTGCAGACATAGCAGTTACGGCCCTCGCGAGCCTGAAGAATGGGCCCCTCCTCGGGCGGCGGAAAGACGTTGGGAGTGGTGAACACCGGGCGGCGTCGCAGCGTGCGAATACCCGTGGAGTCGAGCAGCTCGTCCTGGGCCTGTCGCTTCTCGGCCAACCGCTGACGGCGAGCGGCCTTGCGGCGCTCGCGTCGGGTATCGCGGTCGGGACAGTGCAGGCGGGCGATCGCCTGCTTGAGGCGCTGCCAATCTTCCTCGGGCACGCGGCTGGAGAGCAGCCCGTTGCCGGCAAACGCCTCCAGCAGCTCGCATGCAGAGCGGACGCGCTGGAGCAGGTCTTCTTCGGGTTCCAAAACGCCAGGCTCTTCGACCCTTGACAGAGGGGTCCCGCTGGGCTGAGCGCACGGGCTCGCACTCTGGCTTTGCCCAACCTGACGAACGGCGCCAAAAAAAACAAAAAGCCCCCTCCTGCGAGGGGGCGCACGAGCCTGGTGACTACGGGGTCGTGGCCACCTTGCCGCTGGTCAAGGTATCCAGCATCAGCTGCTTGAGACCGATGACCGCCGCTTTCACCGTGAGCGTGTTGCCCGAAGGCGTGATCGAGACGTCCACGACCTTGGTGGCGTCCAGGCTCGCCTTGCCCTCTTCGAACATGGCCGCGGCATCGGCCACGGCCGAGGGGTCCATGGTCAGCACGGCCGTGAACTCGGCGCGGTCATCGCTGACGATGTCGATCTGCCAGACGCCGCTCTGAGTGGCGGCCACCGCCTTCTCGAGGCGGTCCGAGCCGACCTTGTCGCGCACCTTCTGGATGTGCTCGTTGTTCATCGACTTGAGCAGAGCCGAGAAGGCGCCCTTCTGGTTGATCAGCACGCCATAGGCGTCGGAGGTCTTGGGCAGGGCCTGGTAGGCGGTCAGCAGCGGACCGGCCTGCGGGGTGGGGTTGGTGTTCTCCTTGGGCATCAGGCGATCCACAATCGCCTTGGCTGTGTCGGCCGTGGGGGCGAAGACGAACGAGCCGTTGACCCGGCACAGATTGCCGGGACTGGTGGGATCGTTGGCCGTGGGGCGCGAGATGAGGTCGGTGCGCCGGTAGGTCACGGCCGGATAGGCCTTGCCATCGGCGCTGGCGGTCAGGCCGTTGTATATCTGCACCTGCAGCCCGCGCCACCCCGACAGGGTCGAGACGTAGAGGGGGGAGGTCTGGCCCGAGGGCAGCATGCGGTCGACCCGCACGGCCTGATAAGGCAGACCAGCGATCAGCAGGTCGGCGCGGTTGTTGCGAGAGAGGTAATCGCCCGCCTCGGCCATTTCGGGCGGCAGCTTGGCTTCTCCCGTGGCGATGCTGTTCAGGGCGTCCTTGAGCAGGTTCTGAATGGGCACATCGTCGGGGCGGAGCTGGATGACGGCGATCGAGAAGCTGTCTGACTCCAGGAGGAGCTGGGGGTCGGGAATGGGATTCCGGGACGCCGGCTCGGCCGCGAAAGCGACCCACGTCAGCGTCACGAGGATCAAGAGTAAACGTGCAATCATCGCAATACTATAGTCCCTCTCTCAGGTTGGGTCAATCAGGGGTCGAGCCGCCCCTGGAAAAGCAACTCGGCTGGAGTCGCGGTGCCTTTGAGGGCGGTGGGCACCAGGGCGGCCCGCGGGCTGAGAGCCGGGATGGCCAGCTTCTCGGTGACCTCGAGCTCCCAGTTGCGGTCCTGCAGGGTGGACAAAAGCTCGTCCTTGATCTTCTTCTGCTCGTCGGCCGGCATTTCCGTGATCCGGGTGGAGAGGAAGTCCATCTGGTCAACCTTCAGCTTGGCGGTCACCTTGAACGGCTCGCCACCTCCCGCCAGGAGCGCCGAGCCCTTGAGACGCACCCCCGGCTCGACGCCGCTGAAGATACCGTATCTCCAGTGCACGTTGATGACGCAGGTGTTGATCAGCACGGTCCCCGCCGAATAGGCCAGGTCGAGCTCAGGGATCTCGACCTGGACCAGCTTGACGCCGCCCTGATCCTGCAGGTCCTCGGGGATGTCGCGCAAGATGGGCAGCAGCTCGGGGATCTTCTTCTTCAGAGCGGCATTGATGGTCTCGTCGGTCAGCGCCACGGCGAACTCGCCCGGATTCTGAATGCGCGACAGCAGGACGTTGGCCGCGGTGGTGGGGCCGGCCGCCGGGGCGGCCAGGGCCAGAAGCCCGAGTCGACGGTCCTGGGCAGGAGCCGTGAAGAGCTGCATCTGGTCGATCTGGGTGCCATCCAGGATGCCAGCCTTGGTCAGCTTGTCGCGGAAGTCTTGAGGCAGGGCCACGCTGCTGCCCTGGATGTACTCGTTGCCCATGATCTTCTCCAGCGTGGCCATCCAGTTGGAGGGCGCCACGGCGTGGACCGGGTACGTGGCCCGCAGCACCAGGCTGCCCGGCACGGGCTTGATCTGGAAATTGTCCTTGACCAGCGCAACCTGGGCCACAGCCTCGAAGTCACCCTGCAGGACGGTCAGGCCGCTGTGTGCCAGGCTGGCCTGGCCGCACAGGCGCACCTGGCCGGGCTGGCAGCCTTGCATGGTGACCCCGATCTGATCCACCTTGAAACTGATGTCCCGGCTCGAGCCGCTGAACTTGTCCGGGTGACTGTCGAGATACTCGTCGGCCGCGTGCTGCAAGAACTCCTCTGAGGCCTGGAGCAGCGCGCTCATCTGGAAGGGCGCCTGGGGAGCCTCCCAGGGGAAGAACTTGAGGTCGGAGAGAGTGGTCTTGTCCCCGAACACCATGCAGGTTCCCTCGACCAGGAACGGCGCACTGGCGTACTTGGCAAACTCAGCCTGACCGTTGCCGCTGAAGTCGAGCTCGGCGGTGATGGTCTGTCCCCGGCCGAGATCGAGCTCCACGGTGGGAGGCGAGGTGCTGACCACTCGAGCCGGCAACCGCCCGCGCCAGATGGTGCCTCCACCGCTCAGGGCCATCACCGGAGGGGGGCCCAGCAGCTTGGTATCCGCGACCTTGAGCACATCGCCTTCGTAGCTGCCAAGGATGCGCACCGGGTAACCGGACTCGTTGGAGACCGCGGCCAGCACGGCGGGGTTACCGCCCTCCACGCGATAGCGGTGAGGAAGGCGATCGACGAAGATGTAGCTGGGATCGGTCTCGGCATAGATGTCACCCAGGCTGGTGCGCTTGAGGTAGACCAGGCGTCGCTCGATCGCGGAGGTGCTGGGCGCCTCGGCGACCGGAGTCAGGACTCCGGCGCTGGTGGAAGGCTTGGCCAGGTCCAGGAAGGGCTGCAGAAACTTGCGCTGGGAATCGATCAGGCTGGCGCTGAGGTCGTTGGAGGCCTGATAGGCCGCCTGCCCTTCCGGCGTGTTGGCGGCCTGGGCCAGGATGTCCTTGAGCCGCTCGACCTGCTGGGCCGAGGGCGGTAGCTCGAGCAAAACGTCAAACTGGTCCGAGCCCAGGATGTCCTCGAACCGGGGCTGGATCTTACGGCGAAACTCTTTCCAGGCCTCGTCGGTCAGCTCGCCCTCGGGCATGTTGTCCTGGGCGACCTTGATCAGGTCCATCGCCTGGCTGGGGCTGATGCGCAAGCTCTGGATGGCCTGCTCTTGCTCGGGCGTGGCCACTTCGAGCAAGCGATCCACCACCCCGTAGCGCTCTTCCACGATCTGTAACCGCGTGCCGTAGCGTAAGAGGAGATCGCTCTGCTTAGAAAGTTGTGACCGGGTCAGTGCCGGAGAAGCAGAGGGAGATTGAGTGCTCGTGTCCTGAGCGCGCGTGGTGCCCACCGAGCAGAGCAAAATAAGGAGAAGAAGGCAGAGTTTCCGAAGCATCGCGGCCCTTTCGCCCCGAGGGCGAACGCTCCTCTTGGCAGGACCTTTGCCACGTCAGAAACGACAGAGCCCGATCGCAGACTGACAAACCCGGGATCCGCGGTCTTAAGCATCCGCTTGAACGTCAGGCGCCCGGTTTCGGAACCGGGCGCTTCACGGTATGCTTCGCTCGTGGTCCAGAGTGCGAGCGCGCTAAAAGGAGCTGAGCGAGTTGGCCTTAGCGCTCCGCTTGTTGCCAGCCGAGAAGGCGGCCTGGGGCTGCACCTGGCTCTTCAGGACGTTGCCTGAGGATGCGGTGAAGTCGCTCAACCTGTGCACCGGAGCTCCCAGCGCCGGGTTCTCGAGGTAGCTCGGCACCTGCATGTTCTGGGCCAGCTTGCGACCCTGGACAGTGCCGCCCAGCTTGCGGGCGGCGGGGATGTCGGGCAGCCGGTTGACGGCCGAGCCGGGCTGAAAAGCCTCGCTCGAGGTGGTGCGGCCGGGCTCGGCCATACCCGGCAGCGCCAGGCAGCCCAGAAGGACCGTGCTCAAAATCAGTTTTCGCATGCTCATCAACCTCCGGAACTCAATTCTACCCTTCCTCCAGGAAGGGTTGCAAGGTCTTCTTCATCTGGTTGCGCTGGATGTGGGCCAGCACCAGCTCCTGGATGACCAGCTCGGCGCTGGCGTTCTGAAGCCACATGGAAGAGCTGTAAAAGACGCCCGCGTCGCCCGCCAGACTGACCTTGCCCACGAAGATGGTGTCGTTGATCTCGGCCATTTTCTTGAGCATCTGGGGAGGCATGGCGCCCCCTTTGGGCACCTCCATCACCAGGGTGTAAAAGTGCAGCAGCTTCAAGGACTCCACCGTTCCGTCCCCGATAGCCGCTTCTTTGGCGATGACCACCACCGTCTCGTTGTCGAGCGTGACGGGGATCTTGAACTCGCCCCCCTCGATGGCCGTGTACTCGATCTCGGCCTCCTTGAGCAGGGACTCCAGGGTCTTCTTGGCCTGCGCCTGAGCGCCCTGAGTGAGCAGAGCCAGGGCCAGCATCATCGATACGAATATGCGCAACGTCTCCAATCCTTCCTTACATCTCGGCGGGCAACTGGACCACCATCAGCTCGGCCACCACGCCCTGCTTGACCAGCACGGCCAGTCCAAGGTTCCGGTAGAAGCGGTAGTTTACCTCCGGGCTGTCCAACTGACGAAAGTCGTAGGTTTGCTCGGCCAGAGCCTTCTCCAGGTCTTGCTTGCTCATCCCCACCCGCAGGGCTGTCTCGCGGCTGCCCAGGCCCGATTCGCGCAGGCTCAACGGGGGAGCCTCGACGCCGCTCAGGCGGATGCCCATCACTTTGTCGGTGGCCAGCATGTCCACCCCCGGCAGGTGGTAAGCGGCCAGGTTGGCCGGCCCGGCCACCGGCACCTTGCGGGCATCCTTGGGCACCTTCTCGACCGGATCGGCCAGGGTCACCAGCGTGCCTGGCTTCACCTCGACGCTGGTCAGGGGGCGGTAGCGCACCAGCGCCTGAGGGCCCTTCGGCTGCTTGGGGTTCAGCTTCTGAGCCTGGCAAAGGGCGAGATACTGCTCTTGAGCCAGCTTCCACCAGGCCGAGCTCTGGTTGGCCCGGTCGAGGTACTGCTCGAACAGTTTGGCCGCTTCCCCGGGTTTCCCGCCCCTGGCCAGCGCCTGAGCGCGGTTGTACAGCAGAGCGGTGATGAGCGCTTCAGAGGGGGCCAGGTTGGCGCTGCCAGCGAAGGAGCGTCCCAGCGCCTCGGCCCGGTCCAGCCGGGCGACGCTGTTGCTGACCTTCCCCCCGGCCAGGTCGGCCACGCCGGCGTTCACCAGGACGCTGGCCAGAGCCAGGTCGTCCAGGCTCTTGTCCTGCTCGGCCGTCTTGGCGGCTTCGAGCAAGTACTGACTGGCTTTGTCCAGCTTAGGGCCGCTGGGATCGACCAGCCACGCGATTCCCAGGTTGGCCCGCGCCAGAGTGAGCTTGGGATTGAGCGCCACGGCCTTCTCCAGGCACTCGACCGCCTCCATCCACAGCTCCTCGTCGCCCCCTCGCAGGGCCGTCTCCAGAGTGGCGGACCGGCGATAGAAGCCTCCGCAGACAATCTGCCCCACGTTCAGCTTGCGCAGCTCGTCAGCCTGGAGGCCGTCGCAGTACTGCATCAAGAGAGCATAGCCCAGGTTGGACCAGGCCTCGGCGCAATTGGGGAACTGGCCGGTCACCTCGTAGTAGCAGCTGGCCGCCGGTCGGTACTGCTCGATGAGCAAGAAGACGGCTCCGTTCTCGAAGGCACTCATGGCCTTCCAGAGCTCGGACTGCTTGGGGTCGAGGAAGACCATGCGCTCCTTCCAACTGGGATGGTCGGCCGACAGCCCCTCGAAGCTGGAGTAGGAGCTGCCCACCTCGAGCATCCGGCCCACGCTGCCCAGGGCCGCCTGGTAATTGAAGCCGGCCTTGAGGGCCAGCTCCATGCCCAGCTTGTCGGCCGCCAGCTCCTGGTCGCGGGTGTAGACCACCTCCAGAAAGGCCGTCTTGGCCTGGTTGTTCTCGGGTTTGCAGTGACCAAGCAAAAGGTGGGAGAGCTCGTGGCCCCCGATGAAGGCCAGCCGGTCGGCCTTGTTCTCGATCACCTTGTTGAGCAGGCCGCGGTAGAAAACGATGTGCGGCACGGGCGGCTTGCCGCCATCCTGGGTCTTGAGGGTGGCGTAGGCATTCACCACGTCTTCCTCGCGCACTTCCAGCACGGGCGGCCAGGCCACCCCGGCCGGGGGCTTGGAGACGGCCATCAGGCGCAGCATGACACCCTCCACCAGGGGGCGGTCCTTCTCAGGAACATCGGCCGAGGCGACGCTGACGCTCAGGGCCAGGGCCAGTATCCAGTGTTTCAGATTCAAATGCGCTACTCCTCGAATGGCTTACGGTTTGCCGCAGAGGATTCCATGTCTTCCCCGGCGATGCCTGCCGCAAGATCCGAACGCCAGGCCGTCGAACCAGGCCAGGTGCGTCGGCGCTATCTCGAACTGTTGAAGTCGGCCCTCGGAGACCGGCTCTACCCGAGAGCCGAGGACGCCGAGGTGACCCTGGCCGAGCTGTCCCGGGCCGAGGGCCTGAGCGCCCAGGTGCGACAACTCCTCAGCCTGCCGGCCATCCCGCAGGAGCAGCGCTCCCTGCTCGAGCGGTTGTCTACCACGGACAATGAGACCATGGCAAGATTTCTGCGCGACAACACCCCCCGCGCCCACACCCTCGTGAGCCGGGCTGCCCTCGACAACGTGGAAGACTGCGTGGCCACGGCACTGGCGCAGGGCGTGACCGGCGATCTGATGGAATGCGGCGTGTGGCAGGGCGGGGTGACCATCCTCATGCGCGCCCTGCTCGAGGCCTACGCTGACCCCGACCGCCAGGTATGGGTGGCCGACTCGTTTCAGGGCTTGCCCCGGCCTGACCCGTCCGTGGACGTGCTGGACGCGGCCCTGCATACCTTTCTCCATGCGGTGGGAGGCCTGGCCGTCTCTCTGGAGGCCGTGCAGGAGAACTTTCGCCGCTACGATCTGCTCGACGAGCGGGTGCGCTTTCTGCCGGGCTGGTTCGCCGACACGCTCCCCGGCGCGCCCATCGAGAGACTGGCCGTGCTGCGCCTGGATGGTGACTGGTACGAATCCACCCGCACCGCGCTCGAATGCCTCTATCCCAGGGTTTCCCCCGGCGGATTCGTGATCATCGACGACTATGCCGAGCTCTTCGGGGCCCAGCGGGCGGTGGACGAGTATCGGAAAAGCCACGCAATCGCGTCACCGCTCATCCAGGTGAACGACCAGGTCCACTACTGGCGCAAGCCCTACCCGACCGCGACGATCATCTCCGAGTCGCGCAGAGCCTGAACCACCAGCCGTCCGGGCCCCTCCAGGCGCTCTCCCGGTCGCAGGAGATAGTCGTTGCGATCGCCCGCGCGCGTGACCCAGAGCAGCCCTCGCTGGCAGCTCACCGACGTAGACACCGACATCACTGCATTTCTTCTCAGATCAACGCTCATAACTTGACGATGCCATACTCTTCGCTGTAAGAACAGAGACAGAAAACGCAAACTGTGTCGGTAACAGTTTGGCAACAAATCAACTGTACCGGCTCTGCCGGGGAGGGAATAGGACGGATGTCCCCAACCACCGAGCGCGAGCGGCTCTACGAGCAGGTCGCCCACAATATCGAGCACCTGGTCCAGACTGGCACCTTCAAGAGCGGCGAGCGCATCCCGTCGGTGCGGGTGCTGAGCAAGCAGATGGAGGTCAGCGTGACCACCGTGCTCGAGGCCTACCGCATGCTCGAGGACCGGGGCCTGATCGAAGCCCGACCCCAGTCGGGCTACTACGTGCGGGCCGCCCGGCCCGAGCCGCCCGCCCCTCCCGAGCCGGACGTTCCCCTGGAAGGCCCGCGCGAGGTCACGGTGGGAGAGCTGATCATGCGCTTTATCCGCGACCACCGGGACCGTTCCCGGCTGGCCCTGGGCGCGGCCGCCCCCAACCCCGAGCTGATGCCCACCCAGCGTCTGAACCGTTGCCTGGCCACGGTGGCCCGCAACCGGCCGCTGGATACGACCATGTACGAGTTTGCGCCCGGCTCGGAGGAGCTGCGCGTGCAGATCGCCCGCCGCATGCTCGACGCGGGCTGCGTGCTGAGCCCGGACGACATCGTGGTCACCAACGGCTGCCAGGAGGCCCTGGTGCTGGCGCTGCAGGCCACCTGCCACGCCGGGGAGGCGGTGGCGGTGGAGTCGCCCGCCTTCTACGGGCACTTCAAAGCCATCGAGATGCTGGGGCTCAAAGCCATCGAGATCCCCACCCACCCCGACACGGGGATCAGCCTGGACGCGCTGGAGTTCGCCATGAACCAGCACCCCATCAAGGCCGTGCTGTGTACTCCCTGCCACTCCAATCCGCTGGGCAGCCGCATGCCCGAAGAGTCCAAGGTCCGCCTGGTGGAGATGGCCACCGAGCGCGACATTCCGGTCATCGAGGACGACGTCTACGGGGATCTGTGCTTCGACCACCACCGCCCGCATGCCCTGAAGGCCTTCGAAAAGCAGCCCGGGCACGTCTTGCTCTGCTCGTCCTTCAGCAAGACCCTGGCCCCCGGCTATCGCATCGGCTGGGTGGTCACAGGGGAGCGCTTCCGCGATCGGGTGGAGCTGAGCAAGACCTTCACCAACCTGGCCAGCCCGGCTGCCACCCAGCTGGCCGTGGCCGAGTTCCTGGCCAACGGCGGCTACGACCAGCACCTGCGCCGGGTGCGCCGCATCTATGCCAGCCAGACCGCCCGGGTGGCCGACGCGGTGGGGCGGCTCTTTCCGGCTGGCACCCGCTGCACCCACCCGACCGGGGGCTTCGTGCTCTGGATCGAGATGCCGCGCCACGTGGACGCGCTGGAGGTCTACTCGAAAGCCCTGCAGGAAGGCATCACCCTGGCTCCGGGCCACCTGTTCAGCACCAGTCCGCGTTTCAAGCACTTCATCCGGCTCAACACGGCCTACTGGTCCCCCCGGGTGGAGAGAGCCATCGAAACCATCGCCGGCATCGTGCACAAGGGCTGACCTGCGCACCCGGGAACTTTTCCTCCCGACGCGCTGTTGACCACAGCATGAAGCAGACAATCGCATTTCTGGCTCTCACCGTGGCGCTGGTCGGGGCGACCATGGCCGAGCCCAGGTTCCCCGTCCAGAAGACCGACGCCGAGTGGAAAAAGCAGCTCACCCCCGAGCAGTACCGCATCCTGCGGGGCAAGGGGACCGAGATGTCCTGCCAGACCAACCCCATGATCTTGAGCAAGGAGCCTGGCCAGTTCCTGTGCGTGGGCTGCGGTCAGGTGCTGTTCGAGACGAAGGCCAAGTTTCAGTCCGGGACGGGCTGGCCCAGTTTCTACCAGCCCTTCAAACCGGGCAGCGTGGTCAATGTGACCGACACCAGCCACGGCATGGTCCGCGTGGAGGTGCTCTGCTCGCGCTGCGGCGGGCACCTGGGCCACGTCTTTGAGGACGGCCCTCCGCCCACCGGGCTTCGCTACTGCATCAACTCGGTGTGCCTCAAGTTCGTGCCTGCCAAGAAGCCCTGAGTCGGTTGAGCCAACCCGTCCTGATTCGGCCCTTGAGGGAATGAGCTGCCCGACGCGGAATGCGCCAGGGCAAGCATGGTCGTGACCCCCCACCCCGAGCTCGATGACTTTCCCCGCCTGACGGGCCAGGAGGCCCTCTGGCCCTACCTGCTGGCGTCAGCCTTGCTGTTCGTGCTGGGGCTCTACCTGATCATCACGCCGGGCACGACCGGGCCGCAGGCTGCGCGAGATCGAGCCCCGATCGAACGACTCGGGCTGAACGCTCCCCAGCCTCGGGCGAAGGGCAAAAGGACGCTTCGCCTCGGCTTTCTGCCCGGAGCCACCTTCGAGCGCACGCTGCAAGAGCTGGCGGCCGACCTCGAGCAGCGCACCGAGGGGCGCATCGAGTTGCTCCCCATGCCAGGCTTCAGCCTGGAGGGACGCACGCTGGGCGAGCTCGAGCTGGTCAACCTGGTCTCGCTGGGCCGCCTCGAGATGGCGCTGTGCACCACCGCCCCCCTGTCGAATTACAACTCTCGTTTCGAGGTGCTGGAGCTGCCCTTCTTGCTGGAGACCTACGAGCAGGCCGATCGTCTGCTTGACGGTCCCGTGGCCGAGCGCCTCAACCAGGGCCTTGAGCGCCACCAGCTCAGAGGACTGGGCTATCTTGAGATCGGCTTTCGCATCATCTCCAGCCGGGTTCCCATGCCCGGCGTGGACGACTTTCGCGGCCAGCGGTTGCGCGTGATGGAAAGCCGGACCAGCCTGCACCTGGCCCGCGCCCTGGGAGCCGAGGGAGTCGCCTGTCCGCCCGACAGGGTCTACGCCATGAGCCGGGACAAGACCATCGAGGGCTCGGATCGAACCCTGCCCAGCTACTGGGCCTCCAAGCTGTATGAGGTGCAGCCCTACATCACCGAGACCCGGCACATGTACTCGGCCAAGGCCATCCTGATCAACGAGCTGGCCTATGACAGCCTCTCGCCCGAGGACCAGCAGGCCCTGTCGCAGGCCGTGGAGCGGGCCGAAAGAGGCCATCGCCAGCGGCAGCGAGCCGAGGAAGAGGAGGTCCGACGACGCTGCCAGGAGCGCGGCATCACCCTGTTCACCCTCAGCCCGGCCGAGCGCGAGAAGTTCCGAAAGTTGTGCCAGCCCCTCTACGAGGAGTTCGAGCAGAGCGGCGAGACCGGACTGCTGCAAGAGATCCGAACGCTCACCCGGCCCTGAGAGCGTTCATCACGGAACGATCCGGCGGGGTCGCTCATGATCAGAGTCGAAAACCACACGAGGAGGGCAGTTACGCCATCGAGCTCTTCGGCCAGCTCGGCACGGTGGCGGTCTGCGTGATCCACTTCCAGCTCGCCCCGCTCGATCCGGTCGCCGGGGTCGATCCCGTTGGCCTGAGCCCGTCAGCCCCTTGAGCTTCGTCGCATGGATGCGACGAAACTCAAGGCGTCTTCTGGGCCTGCAGGTAGGGGCAGTTCCGGTTGGCGCCCGCCGTGCGGTAAGCGGCCAGCCGGGCCCGGTTGAGCTCGCCCCAGGGCCGCAGGACTTCGCGGTCGGCGGCCTGGCTGTGGGGCTCCTTGTTCTTCCAGACCGAAAAGCGAGTCTGCTCGGCCAGGTCGGCCTGCCGCCTGGCCTCGGCTGAATCGCTCTGGCGGGGGATCACGATCTCGCCCGCCGTCACCCAGGGCCCGCTCCAGCTCTCGCGGGCGTCGTAGGGGTCGTCCCCGGGCTGCATGAACTGAAGCTCCAGGCGCCAGCGCGTGTCTTTCTGGCTGGCCCGCTGCTCCATCTCGCTGGCCTGCCGCTCGGAAGAGGTGGCCCCCCTGCTCGCAAGGGGCGTGGCATCCCCTTCGGGGACTGCCCGCAGCTTGACCAGGTATTCCTTGCCATCCTTGCCCTGCAGGGCAAAGGGGGCCCGGCTCCAGGCCGTGAGGCCGGCCAGGCTGTCGAGCTCGGTGCGCATGCGCTTGACATCCATCAGCATCTTGACCCCGCTCAACGGGCCCACCTCGCTGGCGATCCGACCCAGGCCGACCAGCTTGTTGGGATGGTTGATCATGTTGAACAACGCCAGCTGGGCCTCGGCGTCGCGGGCCTGGGAAACCTCGGTGAGCGGGCTGCCTCCGGTCAGCAGGATGTCGGTGGCCTGCCCGTCCGTCCCGTAGAGCTCGAGCGCCATGCCGAACATGCTGGCCCCGTCCGGGCCCGGCTCGTTGCTGGCGTCGGAGAAGCGGATCAAGCCCTCCTGCCGGTCCTCACTGAAGAACTGAAAGCGATTCTTGAGAGCGGGATTCCAGTGCACCTCGACCCCACTGCCAAAGAGCTGCTGGCGGTGCACCGGCCGGCTCATTCCGGGAGTCCCCTCGACCTCGGCCTGGCGGTGCTGCAGCCCGGTGATCTCGCGCCGGGTCTGATCGTCGAACAGCACCGCCTCCTGCCCGCTGCGGCTGTTCTCGGGCACGTCTGTGACGGCGGTGGCCAGCACCGGAGCGAGATCCCCCCAGACCAGGGTAGGCTGGCTGACCGGCAAGCTCAGGACCGGCTTCGCAGAGAGCTGGCGACGGGGCTCTGTCGCGTAGCGCTCTACCTGCTGCAGGGCGTCCAGCTCGGCGGGCGCGCTGGGAACCGGGCCCAGGCCGCGAAATGATGTGGACGGGGGAAACAGGTTGACTTGCATGGCGCCCTCATCCAAGCTTTGCCCCCTGAAAGAACTCTGAAAGGCGCTTTTCAGAGATCTTTCAGGTTCCCCAGATTACCTTCCGTCCGCTCAAGCAAGAAAGGACTCTCCTCCCATGGTCATCACTGCCGCCCAGCCAATTCTCTCTCGCTCTCATAAGGCGCCGCGCGTTGAACACTTCAGGAATTGGCGCGGCGCCGTTCAACAGATTGTCCACACTCCCGCGCGTTCCAATTCTGAACAGGTTAACGCGCGGGAGTGTAGCCCGGAAGACACCCTTCAGACCGCCCGCCGACTGCTCGAGCAGAACCAGGTCGAGCAGGCCATCGCCTTGCTCGAGGCCTCCCCCGGAGCCGCGTCCTCCCCCGTGCTGCAGGCCATGCTGGGAGCCGCCTACTTCCGCAAGGAAGATTACCAGGCCGCCATCACGCACTATGAGAAAGCCCACCAGCTCGAGCCCGAGAACCCCGAGTATCGCGAGCGCCTCGAGCAGGCCGTGGCCAACCAGCTCAGCGACGTGAGCTACGACCCCGGCAAGCATCCCTTCGACAAGGAGGTGCTGCTCGGCCCTCCCCGCCCCGGCGAGGTCAACGAGCAGGGGGCCAACCACACCCCCGAGCGCGGCAGCCTGGCCCGCCGCCTGGCCATCGGCAGCCTGAAGGTGGCCGGCTATGCCGCCGGCGCCCTGATCGGGGGCGGGCTCGGCCTGTTGGCCCGGGCTTTCGGCCAGCGTGAGAAGGACGAAGTCTGGACCACCTGGTCGCGCAAGAACTACGTCCAGGGCCTGCTGACCCTGGCCCAGATGCGCTATGAGCTCGACCACAACAACCTGCATGACAGCTACCAGGCTCAGGGGCAGCTGGTGGGCTTCGTGCAGCCCGGCATGAAGGCTCCCGAGTGGACCACCTGGGCCCGCACCGCCGACGGCAGCTGGAACAACCCCGACAATCCCAAGGAGGGGGCGGCCGGCACGCGCTTCGGGCGCAACGTGCAGCCCTCCGCCACGGTGGTGGATCCGGCCACGCTGCTCGACCCCAATCCGCGTGAGATCAGCCGGGTGCTCCTGACCCGCGATCAGGGCTACAAGGCCGTGCCCTTCCTGAACCTGATGGCCGCATCGTGGATCCAGTTCATGGTGCATGACTGGGTCAGCCACGGCGAGAACCGTGGGGCCGACGCGGGCTTCTACGAGATCCCGCTGGGCGAGGACGACCCGGTGCGCCAGAAAAACCACATGACCCACATGTTCGTGCCCAGGACGGCCGAGGACCCGACTCGCCGGCCCGAGGAAGCCGGCACGCCTCCCACCCACGTCAACGAGGTGACCCACTGGTGGGACGGCTCGCAGATCTATGGCAGCGATCTGGCGACCCAGAATAAGCTGCGCTCGGGGCAAGACGGCAAGATGCGCCTGGACGCCCGCGGCAACCTGCCGCTCGGCTCGGACGGCGTCGAGGAGACGGGCTTTCGGCGCAACTGGTGGCTGGGCTTGAGCATGCTGCACACCCTGTTCGTGCGCGAGCACAACGACATCTGCGACATGCTGAAAAAGCAGCACCCCGACTGGACCGACGAGCGATTGTTCCAGGTCGCCCGGCTGATCAACGCCGCCCAGATGGCCAAGATCCACACTGTCGAGTGGACCCCCGCCATCCTGCCCAATCGCCTCCTCAACGACGCTATGAACGCCAACTGGTCGGGGGCCGTCAGTCACCAGCTGGTGAACCGAAAAGACCGCAAGACGGATGCCCCCTGGGAGCCGACCGACCACATCCTGGGCGGCATCGTGGGCCACCACACCGACAAGTTTGGCATCCCCTTCAGCCTGACCGAGGAGTTCACCGCCGTCTACCGCCTGCACTCGCTTCTGCCCGACAGCCTGCAGCTACGCAAGATCGGCGACAGCGACGGGGTGGAGGTGCCCCTGGGCCAGACCCGGGCCAAGGCCTCGCATCGCCTCACCGATTCGCTCTCGATGGCCGACCTGTTCAGCTCGTTCGGCACCATGCAGCCGGGCCAGCTGGTGCTGAACAACTACCCCAAGACCCTGCAAGACCTGAGCATCCCGGGCTTTGCCGCCTACGACCTGGCCGCCATCGACATCCTGCGGGACCGCGAGCGGGGGGTGCCTCGCTACAACGAGTTCCGCCGCCAGCTGCAGCTCAATCCCATCACCAGGTTCGAGGACCTGAGCGACGATGCGAAGGTGGTCAGCGAGCTGAAACGGCTCTACCACAACGACATCGAGAAGATCGACCTGCTGGTTGGCACGCTGGCCGAGAGCCACCGGCCCCAGGGCTTTGGCTTCGGCGAGACCATGTTCCAGGTCTTCATCCTGAACGCCAGCCGCCGCCTGCAGGCCGACCGCTTCTTCACCACCAGCTACAACGCCGAGACCTACACGCCCGAGGGCCTCAAGCGCATCGACCAGTGCACCATGAAGGGCCTGCTCTTGCGCCACTACCCGGACCTGGCCGCCACCGGGCTGGGCAACGTGGAGAACGCGTTCGAGCCGTGGGACCAGGGAGCCCTGGACCCGGCCCGTCATCCGCTTGCCAATCTGCGGGCCTGAGGGGTCACATTCTGGCAAACTTCATCCCCCTCATGGGACGCTGGATCAACGGGACGCTCGACGGGTTGGCCTCAAAATGCCGGTATGCGAATCGATACCATTTCTTCCTTCGTGCCCACCCATCGCGCGACCCGGGCCACCCCCGCGGCCGTGGCGGCGCCTCCCGCCGACACGGTGGAGCTCTCCAGCGCCCCCCTCCCCACCCGCTCCTGGTTGTGGTCCTCGCTGGCCTCGGCCGGGCTGCTGACCGCCGAGCTGGTGCAGGGTCCCATCGCAGCTCGCCTGAGCGTGCTGCAGACGCTGGGCCTGGAAGAGGTCCTGCGGGCCTTCCAGGAGCAGGGCGGCAGGCTGCTGGGTGACAACAACCTGCTTGGCCTGGTGCTGACCCTGGGCAAAGAGAAGCGCGAGCTGACCAGCGAGCAAGCCCTGACCACGCTGGTGAAGGGGGATCGTCTCTGGGTCCAGCCCCCGGGACAGGAAGACCCGACCCGGGTGGAACGGCTGGATACCCTGGCGGCGGTCGATGCGCTGCTGCTGGGAGCTCGCCCCGAGGTGACCTCGGCCCCCCACCGCATCCATGCGTTGAAGAACCTCAGCCAGGCCGGATACCAGTTCCCGGGCGGTCTGGTGCAGGCTTACACCGACGCCCGGGTCGAGACCGTGCGACCCTCGGGCGGCGCATGCACCAATCTGAGCCAGGCCAGACTGGGTGCGGAGGACTACTTCCGGATCAGTCACGACCCGAACGCGCTCGAGCACCCCGATTTCGCGGTGGAGCTGGAAGCCAATCGCGACGCTTTCGAGGAGCCCCTGGAGGGGATCTATGCCGACGCTCATGATCGCCACTGGGGCGCGGAGCTGAAGCACCGGGGGCTGACGCTCACCGAGCTCAAGGAGCCGACCGTCTCCGAAGCCAGCCTGGCTGCCGAGCGAATGCGCACCGGCCGGCGGGTGCTCGAGCAGGTCTTCGCAGAGAACGCCAACTACACTGCCGGGCAGATCACGCGGGCGGTGGTGCACCGCTCCGGTGGAGTGGACCCGGTGGCCGCCGCCACGGTGCTCGACCGCATCCAGCGCGCCGATCCCAATCACGCTTTTCGCTGCGACGTGAACGATCTCTACGCTCGCGAGCTCAAGAACGGACACCGCGGCCCCGAGCTGCTGCAAAGACTGGAGATGATGGCCGGGCTGATCCACGCGACCACCATGGCAGACGTGGAGGAGTCAACCAACTACCTGCAGGGCCGCGGCCCCATCCCGCAGTATGCGGCCCTGGCCAGGGTGACCGGGGGCGAGAAGGCACGGGAGTTGCTGGCCCAGGCCGAGTTGGTGGACCAGCCCGACCTGGACATGCTGGTGCGCCTGGCCACGGCCCAGGCCCTGACCGGCAAGGAGGTCGACTGCAACCTGCTCTCCCGCGACTTCGGGCTGCTCTCCCAGCCGGGGGGCAGCGAGGCGGTGCGGCAGGCCTTCGAGCAGGGTCTGCAGGACGGCCACCACGACCTGACCGCCCTGCGGGCCCTGGCGGCCCTGCGCCAGGTCTCCCCGGAAGAGCTCGAGCGCCTGAGCCGCCTGGTGCCAGAGCCCCGCGTGGACCTGCCTGCCGTCTTGACCGGCCAGCAACCCGGTGAGAGCGCCCAGCAGGCATTTGCTCGCTATACGAGCCTGCAAGAAAGCCAGGCCGGGCCGGCCGTGGCCGCACGGGTCTTTCCCTGGCTCGGGCCGCACCAGGAGGAGCTGATGACGCTGGTCGAGTGCCTGGGTCGGCTGCGACGCGCCCCGGAGGCCGGCGAGGTCTTCCTGCGTCTCAAGAAGCTGGCCGGGGACGACCTTGCTCCCGCGGTGGACCGGTTCGTGCAGAACTTCCTGCTCAGCGACGACATCGAGCAGGCTCTGAGCGGAGTGGATCACACCCGCCAGGGAGCGGCCGTCGCCGTTGAGGAGAACGTGGTCCGCATCGGGGGCGCATCGCTCAAGATGCGCGCCGGGTCAGGCTCAGGCAAGGTAGGTCAGCGCCCTTCCGTGTGATACAGTCACTGCGGGGCATTGCTCGGATCGGGCGCATCACCAGCGTGTCGGGCTCGCGGGCGGATCATGATCCGGTTCCGGGACGGATCACGGACTCGGGGAGGAGCGGGCTCGTCCTTGAGAGCGCGGTGAGGGCGATGCGAACATCCTGCAGGTCGGGGAACCTCTGCTCGGGGTCCTTGGCCAGCATCCGCAGCACCACCGACTCGAGCTCGGCGGGCAGGTCGGCCCGGAAGGACCGGGGAGCCGGCACCTCCTCGGACACGTGCTTCCAGATGACCGACAGGTCGTTCTCGAGGAAGGGGCGGCGGCCGCACAGCAGCTCGTAGAGCACGATCCCCATGGCGTACTGATCCGAGCGCTTGTCCAGACGGCCCATGATCTGCTCGGGAGCCATATAGGCGGGCGTGCCCAGGGCGGCTCCGGTGGCGGTCAGAGGCGGGGAGTCGGGCGACTTGGCCAGGCCGAAGTCCATCAGCACGACCCGACCGGAATCCTCCACCAGGATGTTGGACGGCTTCAGGTCGCGGTGCACGATGTCGGCTTTGTGAGCCTGCTCGAGGGCCTCCAGGGCGGGCAAGAAGAGCGCCAGGGCGGCGCTGGCCTCAAGACCGCCGGCCGGGATGAGCTCGTTGAGGTCGCGGCCTGAGATGAGCTCCATGGCGTAGTAGAGCAGTCCGTCCTGCTGATCGCAGGAGTAGACCTTGACGATGCCGCGATGGTTGAGCTTGCCAGCCAGGCGGATCTCGCGCCAGAAGCGGTCGCGGAACTCGCCCTGATCGCTGAGCTCGGGGCGGATGACCTTGAGAGCCACCTCGCCATCGGGGCCCGAGGCCCGGTAAACGCAGCCCATTCCGCCCACTCCCAGACGGCGGGTGAGCACGAACGGACCGAACTGCTTCCCCAGGTAAGGATCTCCCGCGTCGGCCTGGAGCCCGGCCTGCAGGCTTTGCAGGGCGTTGAGCTCGGAAGCGGCTGCCTGGCCGCGGCGACGGGCCTCGACTGCGAGCCAGCGCAGGCCGGTCGCCGCGGCCAGGGGGAAAAGACCGAGCCAGAGCAGCTGGGGATGGACCCGCACCCGGTCGCGCAGGCCAACCCACCAGGAGGTCGGGGTCAACCTGCTCTCCAGCCCCGAAGCCAGCTGCTCCCAGCTCACCACCACGGTCTGGTCGCGATAGCCGGGAGCCCGCACGACGAGGCTCAGGTTGCCGAGGCGACCCTGCGAATCGAGGAACCAGTCGCGCTCAAACAGCACCGGTTGGTCACTCGTGCCCACCAGGGCCAGCCCTCCGGGAGCGTCGGCGACGCGGTAGACAGACACATGGGGAGGAAACGAGCGCACGGTGACCTCTCTGGACTCGGCTACAGCCCATCCCGTCAGCAGGAGCACCAGCAACAGGGCTCTCATGGGCTCACCCGCAGATTGATGCTGGTCTGGAACTGCTGGCGTCCTGCCCGAGCGCGGTGGGGGATTCGGTAGTCGGTGGTCAGCTCCAGGCTGAAGGTGCGGCCCTCCAGGCGGGGGCTGAACGAGGATACCTGGTCCATCAAGGCAACGGGCTGGGAGGGGGCCAGCAGCCGCAGTTGCTCGGAGGTCAGCCGCACGGGCCGGTTCGTGCTGACCGATCGGATGGTGCTGCGGGTGACGCGAGCGTTGGCGAACGTGTACACGACCAGCGAGTCGTCCCAGACCTGCTGGCCGGAGCTGGTGAGGTCTTTCAGGCGATGGATGGCGATGCTTGCCTGCCCTACGCTGACTCCCTCGGCGCAACTCCTGCGCAGGTCGGTCCGCAGGCGCTTCATGACCAGGCTCCCGAGTTGGAAGCGCTGATTCTCCACCGACTGGGCGGCGTAGACGCGCATTCCCCAGCTCACCAGAGCGGTCAGGAGGGTGAGCACGAGACCGGCAAGTCCGAGCGCGACCAGAAGCTCGGGCAGCGAGAACGCTTTACGTTTCATCGTTGGCCACCCGGACTTCCCGGGACAGCCGGCGCAGCCGCCCCATCTCGCGCCATTGCAGCTCGACCCGAACGGTCTTGAGCAGGCTGGCGTCGTAGCCTTCGACCGGCACGACTTCGACCCGGGCCAGGAACTGGTGGCCGTCTACCGACTGACTCAACCGCACTGAGCCTCTCAGCTCGGAGAAGGGCAGGCCCTGACGCTGCTCGAGCAGGCTCTGCGCGAGCGCTGCCGCCCGGTAGGAGTCACGCGCCTTGTGGTTGGCCAGAAGGGCGCCCGGCACCACCGTGGTGAGCGCCGTGACCAGCAGGCTGGCAATGGAGAGGCTGATGACCGACTCCATCAAACCGTATCCGCGTCTTTTGCTTCTCATTTGGCTCACCTCCTGGTCCAAGCATAAGCTCGATTGGAGAAGCGCTCAGTAACGAGTCAACGGGGGGATCGGTGATCTTGATCACACTGCGAAGGGAGTTCTTTGCACCTGTCAAGGGACACCAAAGTACCCGCACTTGGGGGACACGAAAGTACCGGGGCCAGTGGTCAACTTGGGCATGAGACCCTCCAATTTTCTGACTCTGCAACTCTTCCCATCGATCTGCACGACGTGGTCTAGGGTGGCGGTGGCTAGAACCTCGTCGGAGAGGCTTCAATGCACCGACCAGCTTCAATATTAAGAAACCTTAACAACTCGAACTCCAGTTCCGGGACACCTGGAGAGTCGGCCTGGAACGCCTCCATACGACCCCTCAGTGCCCCACTCCAGGCCATTGAATCGACTTCAGGCAGTTTGCCCCTCCCACCCCCTCCAGAGCCTCCTGGAACCCACTTCAAACGCGTCACTTTTCCCGCATAACCAGGCCGTTTTTTACGCTCGCCCGTTTTGACTCCACAAGTCGGATTCGTGTAATCTTATGCCATGCACGATAGCTGCCTGAATAAAGCGGATCGCCTGGAGGCCCTGGTCCGGCTGGACGAGGAGTGCCAGCGTCTGATGGGCCTCGAGAGTGCGGCCCGGCTGCGTTTGGGATGGGTCTGCCTGGAGCTGCGCAAGCCCTACCTGGAGGGCACCGCCATCGAGCAGCTGGGGT
>BTUM01000017.1:0-116223 GCA_045863235.1 Candidatus Xenobia bacterium
CACAGATCTTGGGTTAAAAGTTGAGGATCCTGGCCTTTTAGGCTGAGCGGGAATAGTCTATTAAGTTGATCGGATTATTCCCCGAGTACACATATTCGTTTAGAGAAATGATTGGATCTCGGCTCAAGAACCGTCCCAAACTGGGGTCGTAGTATCTCTGCCGGAGATAATACAGCCCCGTCTGCGCCACCTCGTCCTTGTAGCCAAGCCCGCCCACCCAGCGCTGGTCGGTCGAGGCGCCATTCTCGTCCACGAGGATCGAGTTGCCAAACTCATCCGCATCGTAGCTGGCCACCACGTCCCCGTCCTCGTCCACCACCAGGCGCACCGAGGACAAGCCGTCCGTGATGAAGTAGAAACTTTCTTCCCTTGCAGATCGGCAGTACGGCACTTTGGCTAATTCTCGAAGAAGTGCTCGCGTTCCCGGTCAGGCCAGATCAGTGGCAGGCGCGGCCGCGCGAAGACGTCCTCGAGCTTGAGCGCGCTCTGGCGCAGCCGGCGTGGCGTGAGGTTGGCTTTGAGTTTCGCGCGTCGCCCGAGCGCGCGCAGGCGCACCTGCACGGCCTGGACACCCAGGCGACCGCCGCCCACGCACCCGAGCATGAGCGCCTGGCCGCTCGCGGGGCGGGCCAACTGCTGGCGCAGATAGGTCGCCAGGGCCCGGGCCGCGTCCTGGTCGAGCGTCAGCCAGCCCCCGTCAGCTCGCCGCAGACGGGCACCCTGGACGTGCTCGAGGTCGCGCGCAAAGGGGAGCTCGCCGGTCGTCAGCTGGTGCAGCAGCTCGCAGCTCAAACAGCACCGCAAAGGGTCCCGTTGGCCCGAGGCGGACTCGCGGTCCAGGCACCGACGAACGGCCGCCAAGTCGGCCGCGGCCAGAAGGCGGCGGGCCACCCTGCGGCCGAAGGCCGCGGGTCCCCGGGATGGCACGCTTTTTCCCAGGATGGGCGGCAAAATCATGGAGTGGATGGAGGCAGCGGCCGAGAGCCGCGGCCCGGCGGGGCCGGCCCGCGGGTCTCGGCCGCTACTTGGATAGACTGGACGGTTCCCGCGCGCCACCGGCGCGCGCCACCTGGCTGAGCACGATTTTGCGCTGCCTCTTCGCCTCTTCGCCTCTTCGCCTCTTGCCTCTTCTCTCTTCTGCCTTGATCCCGGGTGCATGAGAAGGGGCTGCTCACTGCTCGCCGTCGTCGGCGCTTGCGCCTTGGCCCTTGGCCTTGCCTTGCGCCGGCGACCGTGAGCAGCCCGGAACCTCGGAGGGGACCGGAAGAGAAGCGGGGGCCGTCGAATCCGACGGCCCCCTCGATCGGTCAGAGCATCGAGCTCGGTCCTTGAGCGCGCCGTGATCGGATTTGCATCGGATAGGCGCGCGCCACCTGTTGTGGGCCCCGAGATTTAGTCAGCGGCCCCCTTCTGCCGATCCTTAGATGGTGAGGCGGTTAGTAGCCTTTGCTAGCTTCATCGGGACGATTGCGCTTTCGGTTCCCTCTGTTCCAAAACGAATTCGATCAGTGATTGCTCCCTAGAGTCGGTAACAACTGTCGACGTCTCGACAACCAAGTTGTACGCAGGATAGTAGTACGTAACCACGTCCGAGTTTCTTCCGGTTCCGGTTTCAGACCGGGCCGGATCCCCGGCAAACAATCTGAAGTCCTCGAAGGATGTGCCATAGCCGAATGCGTGTCCCTGCAGGGAGAATGTAGTCCCACGGATCTTCCTCACGGTACCGTCTGTATTGAACCAAACAAACGGTCCTTGATTTGGAGAGTCATGCCATACAGCGTGCTCTCGATAATGGAAGCCCCCATCCTTGTCTAAGGGAAAGGGATGACGAGAAGAGCTCTGTTGAACCAGGTCCACATCGCCCTTGTTCATTGTCAACGAAAGTCCATCGATTGCTGCAACTGACGCTTCTTGCGCGAAGCACAAATGCGTCAACAGGGCAAATACTGATAGAGTCAATAATATGCTGCGAAAGGGTCCTACTTTGGTAACCACGATACTGAAGCAAGTCCTCCCTGCGAGCCTGTGAAGCCCAGAATGTATGGCTTTCCACCAAACGTAAAGTTGATCCCACCTAGAGGATAAGTCGCGTCGGTTCCAGACGGGATATCGTTGCCACGTACCAATTTTAGATTGGCCGGACGGTTCAGGCAGTTGTAAAATTCGTTCTCCGCTTGAGATGCCGGCGGATGTGCGTCATTCCAGGGCCTACTGTCTGTTCCCTCGACGAGTTCGTGCATCATGACGCCCGCAGCGAGATCCATTCCGACATCCGGAATCGCTTCCAGCGAAGCAAAGTCATACGGATCGATCTCATGCAGAGGTCCACCACCTGGGTGCCAGCCGAAATGCACACTCCCGCTACGTGGACTCAGTTTATAGAAGACGTCAGCTCCAGAAGTAAGCTCCTGCAACTTACTACCCAACTTGTTGCCGCAGGGACTAGTGCGCTCAGCCTCATCCCCAATGATGAGCTTGTCGCTATCATTTGGATCCCAGCCAATGGAGTTCAGTCCTGAGTAAGCGCGCAACAGCCTCACTAACTCGGTCTTGGCGTCTGAGCTTCCGTAGAAAAACGCAGCTAAGCCGCTCGGATCGACTCTGTTAATAGGATTATTGCGAGCGTAGACATACCGATTTAGTCCACCCCGGAACCCAATGGGATCGCGGCTTATGAAGCGCCCCAATGTAGGATCATAGAAGCGCTGTCGGACGTAATAGAGCCCTGTCTGGCCAACTTCATCTTTCAAGCCCAAGCCACCAAGCCATTTTTGGTCACTGACGGTTGGATCGCTCCCACCCGGAGTGAACGGATTCCCAAATTCATCCGCGTCGTACTCGGCCGCCACATCCCCGGCCTCATCCACGACCAACCTGACGGACCCTGTTCCGTCCGTGATGAAGTAGAAAAAGTCGCCTGTGGCTTCTGGGGCCCCCAGGCCTGGTGACCTGACTTTGCTAGCGCTACCTGCCTGCAAGTTCCTGCAATCTCTCCATTGCGTCCAGGTCCTCCTGAAACGCTCAGTCTGCACGAGTTTGGGCGACCCCTCAACCTGGTGGAACTGGCCCCTCCACCATCGTAGCGGTAAATCAAGAGAGTTTCCAGGTCAGGAAAATCTTTGTCGCACCTCTGTCTGTCAGCCGGTTGAGCCAGTCATAATCGTATTCCCAGCGGAGTTACATTCGCGAGGGGCGTGGGGGCGGCCCAGCTTCCGCTGAACTCTCCGGTGGTGCCCCGCGAGCAAGAGATGGCCACCATCTCCTGGCCCGATGTCAGGGAGTTCATTCAGCCAGTCAGCACGGTTCGCAAGTGGGATTACGGCATCGCCGAGTTTCCGTGCTGGGTGGTTGCCGTTGTCAATGGGTTTGAGATCGTCTACTGCCCGTACGGCCATCACCGCGACTGGGCGATCCCTGGATCGGGATGGACGGTGCCTGGAACCTGACCCTGGCAGAGGCTTTCCACCGATACCTGGTCGACTGCCCCGACCCGCCCGACTTTTTGGCCTGGGTCGAGCGGCGCTACCAAGAGACTACTTCCACTTCTTGAGCGGGAAGCGCTTGTGGTAGGCCTCGTGGTCGAAGCGCTCCTGGCACAGCGCCAGGATGGCCTTGACCATCTCCTCGTGGCACACCGGGCAAAACGACGAGCCCTGGCTCGAGCGCATCACGCAGCGAAAGCTCGGGCGCCACACCCCTACACTGCGATAAAAGCCGCCCTGGTAGGCGCTGACCAGGGGATAGCTGTCGGGCAGGTCCAGGAAGTGGCCCCACTTGGCGGTGGCCTTCACCGTCTCGCGGCTCTTGGGATCGATGAACCCCTCCCGGGTCAGATTGGCCTGGCGGAAGTCGCCCGAGGGCATCGTGGTGTCCTCGCGGTCGGCGAGCTTGGAGTCTGAGTCGTACTCGTCGCCGAGATCGGCCATGCTGTGGCCGAGCTCGTGGGCCAGGGCGCCGAACCGGTCGCGGGTCAGGATGGGGGCGGGAAGAACGCGGCGGCCATCTGCCAGCTTGCCTCCCGTGGCCCGGCCGCTGAGGGTGGTCAAGGTGACCACGATGTCCACCTCGGGCGCGTTCTTGGCCGCGGTCATCACCTGGTCGCGCCGCTCCAGCCGAACCATGTCGCGGCTGACCACCGCGGAGCCGAAGGCGAAGAGGTCCGGGCTCTGGTTTTGCACCCGTCGGCTGGTATGCGACTCGACCGGGATGAGGTGCACGTTGAAGCGGTCCTTGTAGTCGCCGAAGGGGGAAACTTCCCACAACATGCGCAGCATGCCCCGGGCGTCCTTCTCGAAGGCGCCGCCACGATTCAGCTCCGAGCCTGAGTAGCCGTCGCCCACGATCACCAGGTCGATCTTGCTCGGGCTGGGACCCGAGCTCTGGATGGTGTTGCAGCGAAGACCCGTATAGCGGAATTCGGGGGCGGACAACACAGGCGCCAGCAGGAGCAAAGCCAGGACCAGGACCCGAATCATCGGCGCAAGCCCAGGGCCATCCCCAACCCGCCCGAGACACACAGCGTGGCCAGGCCGCTGGAGGCGCCCCGGCGGATCATTTCGTGCAAGAGCGTGACCACCACCCGGTTGCCCGAGCAGCCGATGGGATGGCCCAGCGCAATGGATCCACCGTTCACGTTCAAGCGCTCGGGATCGACCTTCAGCTCGCGCTGGCAGGCCAGCACCTGGGCCGCGAAGGCCTCGTTGATCTCGACCAGGTCGAAGTCCTCGAGCTTGCCGCCAAAGCGCTCGAGGTAGCGGTGCACGGCCGGCACCGGGCCCAGGCCCATGCGCTCGGGCTCGAGGGCCACGGTCGCGGCCCCGGCGAAGCGAGCGAGCGGCCCGGGGCCGGGCTCGGCCGAGAGCACCAGGGCCGAAGCCCCATCCGTGATGCCCGAGGAGTTTCCGGCCGTCAGCGTGCCGTCCTTGGCAAACACAGGAGAAAGTTTGGTCAGCGAGGCCAGGGTGGTGCCGGCCCGGGGATGCTCGTCGTGGTCGAGGGCCTCCAGGGTGATCCGCTCAGAGGCAAAGCGGCCCGCCTTCTCGGCCTCCTCGGCCCGGTTCTGGCTACGCAGCGCAAACTCGTCCTGCTCGGCGCGCGAGATGCCGAGTTCGCCCGCCAGGGCCTCGACCGTCTCGCCCATGATCTTGTTGGCCAGCGGGCAAAACAGGCCATCTTGGTACATTGCGTCCACCAGCTTGCGGTGGCCCATCTTCTGGCCGAAGCGCACCTCGTCGAGCAGGTAGGGCACGCGGGACATGTTCTCAGCCCCGGCGGCCACCACGAAGCGGCACTCACCCGAGCGGATCTTGTCGGCCGCCTGGGCGATGGAGGCCATGCCGGAGGCGCAGGCCTGGTTGATGGTGTAAGCCGGGGTGGTCAGGGGCAGGCCAGCGCGCACGGCCACCTGGCGAGCGGGATTGGGACCATTGCCCGCCTGGCGGGCCAGGCCCAGGATCAGGCAATCCACCTCGGTGGGCGCGATGCCAGCCTCGGCGATGGCCGCTTTGACGGCCGCAACGGCAAGCTCGACGGCGGTGACTTTGGCCAGGGCACCTCCGAACTTCCCGATGGGAGTGCGTTTGGCTGACAGGATAAAAACGTCTTGCATAGCGCCCGGCAGCTTCTGCGCTCAAAGGGAGAGCCCTGCCCGGTGTGGAATCGGCGGCGCTATGACAGACACCCCCGGCCATCCCATGAACATTCGCGAGATCCTCGACTGCTTACCGCACCGGTATCCCTTTTTGCTCGTCGACCGTATCGACGAGGTGGTGCCGATGGAAACGGCCCGGGGCTCCAAGCTGCTGACGATCAACGAGGAGTTCTTCCAGGGCCACTTCCCCGACGATCCCCAGATGCCGGTGGGCCTCTTGATCGAGAGCATGGCCCAGGTGGGCTGCACGGTGGTCATGTCCACTCCGCAGGGCCGGGGCAAGAACATCCTGTTTGCGGCCGTGGACAACTGCCAGTTCGGACGACCCGCGCGGCCGGGCGATCACCTCGACATCCGGGCTCGCATGACCAACTTCCGGGGTGACAAAGGCAAAATCGCGGTCAGCTGCCAGGTCGGCGAGGAGATCCTGGTCTCGGCCGAGATGATGTTTGCCCTGACCGACCCGGCCGCCTGATTTCGGGCGCTTCAAGCGGTTGAGAAGACCCGTGCCTCCCCGTCCTCGATGAGGGCCCAGAATAGCCGTCCCTGGCATTCGCCCCGGTAGGGCCGTCCCCGCCGGTCCAGGCCGATGGCCCCGAAGTGGCGGTCGCGCTGGCGGCAATCGGCGAAGACCTGCTCGAAGCAGCGCTCCAGACCGCCGCAGACCAGACGGGCCGCCAGCGCCTCGTGCACGATCTCCTCGCCCAGGCCGGTGCAGCTGACCGCTCCCTCTGAGTCGGCGTAGTTACCGGCCACGGTGGCCGAGTCGCTGACCCGCCCCACCGTCTCCTGGCCCCGACCGCCGGTCGAGGTGGCCGCCGCCAGGCGGCCCTGATCGTCCAGGGCGCAGGCCCCCACCGTGCCCGACTTGTCTGGCGGGCGGACCGTCGCTACCGGCTCGTAATCCGGAAATCCCTGCTCGCGAGCCCAGCCAGTGGCCCCTTCTCCCGCCAGCACCGTGAAGGTCTCGCCCTGCAATCGCTGGGCCAGCAGAATCGGGTTCTGAACCCGCTCCACGTTGACCACCCCCGAAAACAAGCGAGAGCTCCCGTCCATCAGGGCCGCGCTCATGCGGACGCGGCCATCGGCCTGCAGCTTGGAGCCGGTGCCGGCGTTGAAGCACGGATCGTCCTCCAGCCAGCGAACCGCTTCTACCACCGTCTCCAGCGCCGAATGGGACGCCAGAAAGCCCCACGAATGACGCACGCAGTCCAACAGACCCCGGCGCATGCCATCCAGCTTCTCGCCGGGCAGCTCGCGTTCGGTGAATCCCCCGTGAATGATCAGAGCGCGCACGGCCCTATACTGCAGGATTTTGACCGGTTCGTCAAAACCTTGACAGATGGCCATCGAGAGCGCCCTCGCTTATCCCGAAACGCGTCACGAACCGGTCCGCGAGGTTCTCCACGGACGTGAACTGATCGATCCTTACCGCTGGCTCGAGGAGAGCGACAGCCCCGAGTCGGTGGCCTGGATGGAGGCCCAGAACCGCCTGACGCGGACCGCCCTGGACGGTTACCCGGGCCGGCCGGCCATCCACAAGCGGTTGGAAGAGCTGCTCTCCATCGGCTCGCTCAGCACCCCCTCGCCGCGCAAGCAGCGCATCTTCTACTTCCGCCGCCAGGGGACGCAGAACCATTCCGTCCTGTTCCTGCGCGACGGCGATGGGCCCGAACGGACAGTGCTCGACCCCAACGCCTGGTCGGCCGACGGGACCAGCTCGCTGGACTGGTACTACCCCAGCAAGGACGGCCGGCTGATCGCCTACGGCCGCTCCGAGGGGGGCGACGAAAAGAGCACGCTCTCTGTGCTCGAGGTGGACACCGGTCGACTGCTGGAAGACCAGATCCCCGACACCCGGGCCGCCAGTCTGGCCTGGGAGCCCGACCACAGCGGCTTCTTCTACAGCCGCTATCCGCCCGGCGAGAGCTATGGCCGGCGCATCTACTACCATCGTCTGGGCCAGCCCTGGCAGGAGGATCCCCTCATTTACGGCCAGGATCGCGCACCGGAGGACTGGCCTTCAGTCAGTTTATCGCCCGACGGCCGCTGGCTGGTGGTCTCGATTTCGGTGGGGTGGACCCGCACCGATGTCTACCTCTACGACCGCACCAGCGAACGCTGGACCACTCTGGTGGAGGGCGTGGAGGCCATCTTCGGAGCCTCGGTGGTGGACGGCGTGCTGCACGTCAACACCAACTTCGAGGCTCCCCGCTATCGATTGATGACGGCCACGGTCGAGTCCCCCGAGCGCGAGCACTGGCGCGAGCTGATCCCGGAGGCGGAGGGGGTGCTGGAGTGGGTGGGCCGCACCGGCCCTCAGCTGATCGCCCTCTACGCCACCAATGCCGTGTCCCAGCTCAAGCGCTTCAGCCTCGAGGGTGAGCCGCTGGGAGAGCTCGAGCTACCGGCTATCGGCTCGGTGACGGGGGTCGGACGCGAATGGGATGGACACGAGGTCTATTACGGCTTTTCCTCCTTCACCTTCCCTCCCCGCATCTACCGCTACGACCTCGACACGGCTACAACCACGCTGTGGGGCCAGGTCGAAGCAGACATCTCCCCGGAGGACTACCTCGTCGAGCAAGACTGGTACGTGAGCAGGGACGGCACCCGGGTGCCGATGTTCCTGGTCTACCGCCGGGATCTGGTGCGCGACGGGCAGAACCCCACCCTGCTGAACGGCTATGGCGGCTTCAACGTGGCCATGAATCCCGACTTCTACCGCACCAACTTCCTCTGGCTGGAGGCCGGCGGAGTCTTCGCCATGGCCAACCTGCGGGGCGGCAGCGAGTTCGGGGAGACCTGGCACCAGGCCGGCATGCTGGCCAACAAGCAGAACGTTTTCGACGACTTCGTGGCAGCCGCCGAGCACCTCATCGCTCGCGGTTTCACCAACCCGGCCCGGCTGGCCATCAGCGGAGGCAGTAACGGAGGCCTGCTGGTGGGAGCGGCCCTGACCCAGCGGCCCGACCTCTTCCAGGCGGTCGTCTGCTCGGTGCCGCTCTTGGACATGCTGCGCTATCACCACTTCCGCCTGGCCCGTCTCTGGATCCCCGAGTACGGCTCGGCCGACGATCCCGAGCAGTTCGAATGGCTCCACGCCTACTCTCCCTATCACCGGGTCCAGGACGGCGTGGAGTACCCGGCCGTCTTGCTGACGACGGGAGTGGAGGACAGCCGGGTCGATCCCCTGCACGCTCGCAAGATGGCTGCCCGGCTCCAGCAAGCCAGTGGCTCGTCTCGGCCGGTACTCTTGCGGGTGGAAATGCGCGCCGGACACGGAGCTGGCAAACCTTTGTCGAAGATCCTCGAAGAGAGCACGGACAAATTCACGTTCCTCTTCTGGCAACTCGGAATCCGTGAGGGAGGTCCGCTTGGCGATCGACAGGGAAAAGGATAAGTATCGAGCCTTCAACGACCGCGTCTCGGGCGAGGTCCACAAGGCCTCGCTGTCGGCCTCGGTCACCATCGGCGACAAAGTGCAACGCATCCGCCTGCGCAACTCGGCCCTCCCCTCGATGATCCCGCCCGGGGCCACCATCGAAATCGAGCCGATCGTGTTTCACAAGGCTCGTTTCGGGGCCGTGGTCTACGTCAAGCTCGAGAACGACCTGGCCTTGAGGCGCTTCCTGCGGGTGGAAGTGATCCGCGAGATCGACTTCATCGTGGTGGTGCGCGAGAAGGCCAAAAGGGTCGAGCGTCTGCCGGCCAACTCGCTGGTGGGCCGCGTCATCGCGGCCGAGTTCCAGGGCAAGCCGGTGCGCTTGTCGCATGGAGGCAACATCTTCGACTGGATGACCGACTTCGGCACCACCACCCCGATCCACAAGATCAAGGCTCTGTTGCGCAACTGGAAGGGCGACAAACCGCCCGTGGTGGCCGATCCCAACAAGAAGAAAAAAACTGCCCGGCGCGCCCCCTCCAAATAGGCGAGTTACAATCATTCAACAAGCCAGCAACGTTGCGGCAATGACGCCAGGCTAGAATACTTCTCGGGGCCATACGACAGAGATCGCGCCCCGCCGCCTCTCCGGCTGCCAGCGCGGCCGTTTCTTGCTGGGAGGATCCGTCTTTGCAGTTCCGCCAGGGAGATCTGCTCTTTTGCCTGGAGAGCACCCTACCCCGTCCGGCCCGGCCCCACCCCGGCCCCATCCTGGCCGGAGGCCAGCAAGCCGACGAGCATCTGCACCTGCTCGACGGCCCCGGGCAGCTCTACGAGTCGGGCAACTTCTTGTATCTGGAGGCCGAGCAGCCCACCTTCGTGTGGCACCCCGAGCACCATCGCCTGGCCCTGCCAGCCGGCACCTTCCGGGTGGTGCGCCAGAGACAGTACCAGCCTTGAGCTGGCAAGACGAGCTGGGGGAGCTGCCCATCCTGCGCCTGCCCACGGTCGACACCGGCTTCCTGGCGCGGGCCGAGCAGGCTTATGAGGAGCTGGCCGAGCTGCCCCGGGTGGCCCGCGCCTGGGGCTGGCTGATGCGCCTGGATGAGCTCGACCCGGAGGCCGCCACGGCCCTGGCCGAGCAGCGTGCGGCCCAGGGCGGCAGTCGGCTGGTGCGCCGGCTGATGGCCCTGGAAGGACTGCTCCAGGCCCTCTCCCCCGGCCTTCATCGACCCCCCGGATTCGTGCGTCTGGCCCTGGCGGTGGGGCCCGAGCAAGAGATGCGCGACGACGAGGGACGGCTGCACTCGCTGCACGGCCCGGCCCGAGGCTACGAGTACTGGGTCTGCGGTGAGCAGGTGGACCCGGTCTGGGTGCTGGCCCCTCAGCGCAAGACGCTGCCGGAGCTGACCCGGCTGCGCTCGCTGCCGGCCCGCCGGACGCTCCTGCCGCGCATGGGTCACGCTCGAGCCGTGGAGACCGGCTGGGCCCGGGTGCTCGATCTGGACCGCGACGCTGCCGGCCACAGGCGCCGGCTGCTCAGCCTGGATCTCCCCGAGGATGAGCCCCTGGTGCTGGTGGAGGTGCGCTGCACCAGCACCCATCGGCTCCACTACCTGCGCGTTCCGCCCGACACCCGAAGCTGCGCCGAAGCGGTGGCCTGGACCTTCGGCCTGGAACGTGACGCCTACCGACCGGTGGCCGAAGCCTGAAGTTGAGTCGCTCGGGTCGGGCACGCAAGAGAGGCGGCGCCCCATCAGGCGACTGACCCCGTAAGCCCTCCTCCGGGAGGGCTTCTCCTTGAATGAAAGCCCGAGCCCATGAGCTTCTGTTAGCAGCGGGCCACGGTCAGGCCCTGCACGGGTGCGCCGGGGGACACGAAAGGAAGGCTCAGTCGCTGCCACCAGGGGGCAAAGCGCACCACCCTCCTGCGCCGATCGTCCTTCACCACCCGGATCAAGACGTGACGAAGCTTGCGAAAGACCGGGGAAGCAAGCGCCATCTCATCGCGCACACGGTATTCCATGGACATCGTGCCCAGCCGCTCGCCAGCCTCGCGCAGCAAGCGGTCACCCTGCTCGTCGACGGGGGCGAAGGTCAGCATCCGGCAAACTCCCCCCGGCTCGAGAAACTCCTCGAGTCGCTCGAAGAAGCGACGCGTGAGCGCGGTGGGGTCCCTTTCGCCCGCGGCCGCGAAGGCCAGGTTGGGGGTAAGGCTGATGGGCAGAGCGGGCAGGTTGGCCGCCACGAAATCAAAGCTACCCTCCACGCCTTGCCAGACATCCGAGGCCAGAAAGTCCACCGAGATTCGGTTCAAACGGCCATTGGAGCGGGCCAGAGCCAGCGCGGTGGGGTTCACGTCGCTGCCCACCACCTGGGCAAAACGCCGCGCCAGGCTGAGGGCGACCGCCCCGCAGCCGGTGCCCATGTCCAGAGCCCGCCGCCCTGAAACGTCGGCAGTCTGGTCTAAGAGCATGCCGGTGTCGTCTCCCAGGTAGACAAACTCGCCCGGAGACCGTCGCGGGATCGAGCTCAACAGGTAAAGTCCAGCTGCGGCCGCCACCTGGACCATAGCCCCTTCCGGACCCAGCAGCCCGGCCCGGGTCAAGAGCTCTTCCTCCGAAGCGCTCAGCAATCCGGCCGGGAGCGGCCGGTGGCCCAGAAAGACCTTGCGCAGGGACAGGGCGCCAGCAGACACGGAGGCCGAAGCCAACCGCGGATAACTGACCGCCGCCAGGCTGGCCGGGCTCCCCCTCCACCTGCCATAGGCGTGCGCCAGATCCCGCAGCGGATACACCCGGCGGGTGCGAAAGAGGGGCAGCCCGGCCGTGGCCATATAGTCGTGTCGGTCAAGCAGACCGCGCAGCGCCTCCAACCCCTCCTGCGAGAACTCACCCCACATCCTCTGTCTTGTTGTACACACATCGGTTACAGGCCTTTACACCCCGGACACATCGCCAGGCACCCGACCTGATAGGATGCCCGGGACACTAAGCAGGAGGAACCCCGATGTCGACCATCTCCAGCCTCAGCAGCCTGCCCCAGGCGGCCGCCAGCAAGCCTCGCAAGGAAGCAGCCAGCTCGCAGGCCCAGGACGTGGTGGTTCTGCCCGCCAACGCCCGCTCGTTGGAGGAGGCCCGCCAGGAGATCGACAAAGCCCGCGCCCTGATGAAGGAGCTGGGCGGCCGCGTCACCCGCGACCTGCCCGCCACCGGCGCGGTCAAAGCCCGGCTCGACGGGGCTGCCCGCGAGAAGCTGCAAGAGGCGGGGTTCAGGGTAGTCGAGGATCCCACCGTCAAGGCCTTCCCCCAGCGCCCCACCCCGAAGGCTCCACTGGCCCCGGGTTGGCTCCTCAACGGGCTGGACGCTGCCCAGGAAGCCTCCAGGGCTGCCCTCGAGGGGAAAGTGGACATGTCCGAGCCGCTGACCTATAGCAAGCCGGAAGGGCTCTCCACGGCCGAATCCCCCATCCGCTGGGATCTCGACGAGCAGCCCGGTTTCCGCCCTTTCCAGCCCTTCATCCGTCGCGAGCGCACGGTGCAGGGCGAGGGACCCAGCGACTTCGTGGGCCAGCTTCCCACCACCGGCAAGGGGGTCACCATCGCGGTGCTGGACACCGGGCTCTATCCCCACCCCGACTTTGAGGATCGCGTGCTGACCCTGGTCAGCGCCACGGGCGAAGCCCGCTTTCATCCCGACGCCATGGGCCACGGCACCCACGTGGCCGCCGACGCCGCCGGCAGCGGCAAGCTCTCGGGCGGTCGTTTCAGGGGCCCGGCCCCGGACGCCAACCTGGTCGGCATCCAGGTGCTCAACGGCGAGGGCGAGGGCTCGATGTCGGAAGTGATCGAGAACCTGACCGCGGGCGTCAACTGGATGGTCGAGAACAAGGAGAAGTACAACATCAAGGTAGCCAACCTCTCGCTGGGGCTGCCCCTGGTGGAGTACCAGCGCAGCTGGTTCGGACCGGCGACCCTCTATGACCCTATCGGTGCAGCCATCAACCGGGCCGTGGAAGCGGGCATCACGGTGGTGGTCGCGGCCGGCAATGACGGCAGTGACCCGGGCACCATCAACGCTTCCCCGGCCATCAACGACAACGTGATCACGGTGGGCGCGCTGGATACCCAGAACACCCGCGACCGCTCCGATGACCGGGTGGCCGACTTCTCCAGCCGCGGACCCACCCCCGATGGGCGCGTCAAGCCGGACATCCTGGCCCCGGGCGTCAACATCATGGCGGCCAACTCGCCAGGCAGCATCATCGAGCAGCAGAACGAGCAGATCGCCATGATCCGCCAGGAAGTCGAGTCGATGAGCGCCCGCCAGCTGCAGATGATGGCCTACAAGCTGGTGCGCGCGGGCATGGCTCCGCCCGAGCTCTTGCGCGTTCACCCCGAGGATCTGCGCGAGTACATGCTCGAGGGCATGCAGACCCACGCCACCCACGGCCGCAACGAGGGCGGCGCGGCCTACATGGCCATGGACGGCACCTCGATGGCCTCCCCCATCGTGGCCGGCGTCTGCGCCGCCGTGCTGGAGGCCAACCCGAACTTGAGTCCCGACCAGGTCAAGACGATCCTGATGAAGACCTCCGACCGGCTGCCGGGCGTGCGAGCCAACGACCAGGGCGCCGGCGTGCTGAACGCCCAGAAGGCCGTTGCGGTCGCCAGCCAGCTGGCCCAGCGGGCTTAGCAGGCCTGGCGGACGATCCGGACCCAGGGCGCGAGGGCGAACAGACTCGGACCCGGCGGGACTCAGCTGCCTGCAAGGTCAGCAGCTTCTGATCTCTGTGAGGATCATGTCCAGCGTCGCGAGCGGCAGCGACACTCCGACATCCCAGGTCTCGTCGTCGTGCCCGATCACGATCGACAGCGTCTGTTCTTGAAGGTCGGCCGACCACCAGGCCGCTTCGCCCGCTGATTTCCCGATGCGAAGTGACCCCGTGTCCCAGGCCGTGGTGCGCACCTGCTCGAGGCTGCCCAACTCCTCCTGCGGTATCCAGACGTTGATCTCGAACTCAGGCATCGAGATCTTGACGGCGACGCCGCCATCTTCGACCCGGTCGGCCACGACGCTGGGACCGTGCTCCTCGCTCACCCTTATTTTTTTCAACGCAAGGAGTGTCAGGCCTTTCAGGGCGACTCAGGCGCGGATCTTCCAGGCGCTGCCTTCCTGGAACGCCCGACCCTCCCGCTCGAGTTTGAGCAAGTGAGCAAGCAGCGACCTTCGGGCCAGCTCCAAGGCCGGCCCCTGCACGTCGGCGTAAGCCCGTTCCAGGAGCTCTGTCAGCGAGCCCGGCAGAGCCTCCAGCACCTTGCGCTCACGCTCGAGGCGGTGGGCCAACAGCTTGCCCGGCAGGTCCGAGCCCGGGCCGAAGGGGGGACCGTGGGCGCTCACCACCAGGCGGGGCTTCAAGGCGCGCATCCGCTCGAGGCTGGCGAGATAGACGGCCATATCGCCCCCATCCTCGGGGTCGATCAGGATCGTCCCGTGGCCGGCCGTCAGATCGCCCGCCAGCAAGAGCCCTCGCTCCTCGTGCCAGAGGCACAGGTGCCCGCGGGCGTGGCCGGGGGTGTGCAGAGCCACCCAGTCGCCCCAGCGCTCGCCCTCCTCCACCGTGCGATCGACGGCGAAGCTGAGCTGTCTTGCCGTCTCAGGGTGGGCCGCCAGGGGCAGCCCCCAGGAGCGCACCGCGAGGGCCCCGGCCACGTGGTCGGGATGGTGGTGGGTGAGCAGAACCTCCTGCACCGGAAACTCATCGAGCGCCTGCCGCAGGCGCTCGAGCTCACCCGGGAGAGCTGAGCCGGGGTCGACCAGGACCGGGCCCGCCAGGCAGGTCATGGTGGTCCGGGCCGGCGGCAGGGTGGAGCTTTCCTGGGTCAGACAGCGCAGCACGGGCGAGAGCGGGACGGTGGGCCCGGGGATGCCCGTGCCGTGGGGCATCCCCTCGAGCAGCGCCGCCGCCTCCCGGGGAGAGAGCCTCAACAGCGCCTGCAGGGCCGACAGAGTGGGGGCCACCAGGAAGATGGAGCCCTCCCGCCAGGCCTGCAACGCCTCCTCCACCCCCCACCAGCGCCCCCCGCTGGCCTCACCCGGCCAGACCTCAGGCTCCTCCTCGTCGGTCAGCTCGAGCAGAAAGAACTGGGTGCGAAACCGGCGCGGCGTGTAGGGTGGCGTGATGCGCACCCCGGCCTTGAGAAAGCGCGAAGCATCCAGCCTTTCCAGGACGGCGCTCCGCTCGAGCACCGCCCGGCGCAGCTCGGGCGAGGCCGACCGGTCGGGCAACAGGCCCACCTCCTCGAGCAACTCGCGGGCGGCACATGCTGCCAGCTCATCGCCGTTCTCGACGACGGTGGCAAGGTCACAATCCTCCAGCACCCCGCCCGGGAAGGCGTGAAAACCCGGCAGAAAGCGCAGCGAGGGGCTGCGCTCGAGCAAGAAGACGCGACCTGAGCGCACCGGGATGACACCAGCCGAGGCGAGCATGGCCCGTCGTTCTTGCTCGCGGACTGCGAGCCTTCTATCAGAGGGGGTTGCGAACCTTGAGGCTGGGAAATCGGCTGAAGTCTCGATCGGCGCTCCACAACTCGCGCACGCCCGAGAAGAGACACAGCGCTGCGATTCGCGCATCATGAACCCTGGAGCCGGCAATCTGTCCAGCCAGCAGAAGGCGTTTGAGCTCTGCAAAGTAGGTTGGTCCTTCGGAGAGCAGCACCAGGCCTGGTGACTGGAGCCAGGCATCGACTGCATCAAGAGCGATGGCCAGGGGTGTGGGAGGCCTGTAGATACGCGGATGTGTGACAATGGCTAGAAACTCATGCAAACAGGGCCATGGAATCGCCCAGGCGGACGAGCTCGAAGCTAATGCGCTGATCTGCTGGGACGCGCTTTCGTGGAAGGGCGAATCCTCTCGGTGGGAGTACACGAGCAGGTTCGTGTCGACGGCGATCAAGCTCCGTGCCCGTCGTAAATCAGGCCGCGCACCGTATCCCAGGAGCCGTCCGCCAGGTCGGGGTGGAGCCCTTCCCCCCTGAATGTGACCTTGCGCAATTGGAAGCTCCCGGCCTTCCTCTGGCGCTCCTCAAGCACTCTGCGCAGGCCTTCCTCGACCAGAGCCCTCACAGTACTGCCCTCACTGGCAGCCTGTCTGCGCACCTGCTCGAGAAGCGAATCTGGAATCTCCACGGTTGTCTTCATACATCTAGATGTATCATTTCCCCCATACTGCCGTCAAACACTCCCGCGCCTTGACCTGCCCCCGCCAATTTTCAACGCGCGGCGCCTCAAGGGGCGAACGGATGGTCCCGCGGGTTGACGGAAATCGAAAGAAGTCCGCATTGCGCGTGTACACCGTTCGGATACCGTGCTCGCGCATCAGCTCGATTTTAGAGGGCATGCTGGAACGGTCTAAGGAACCCTCCCCGCGCGCGCCGAACCCGCCCCAGCATGAAACCAGCCCGCCTGTGCGAGACCACCTACGGCCAGACCGACGCCCGCCTGATGGCTCCCGGCGACCGGGCCCGAGCCTTCGTGGGCAAACGCGGACGAGGATGGCTGCTGGAGGTGCATCACCCCGATCCGGCCCGGGTTGAGCCCCCCTGCCCTCACTATGGCCACTGCGGTGGCTGCTCCTGGCAGCATCTGAGCTATCCGGCCCAGCTCGGCTACAAAGCCGAGACCGTCCATCGGATGCTGGCGGCCGAGAGCGTGCTCCCCCCGGTGGCCTCGCCCAGCCCCTGGCTCTACCGCACCAAGGTCGAGCTGAGCTTCGGAGCCAGCGGAGAGCTGGGCTTCATGCGCCAGGGGCGCTGGAACCAGGTGTGCCCGGTGGACAGCTGCCTGATCGGTCCGCCCTGCAACCATGCCGCCCTGCAGGTCACGCGCGATTGGCAACACCTGCACGCCCTGCCTGGCTGGGACGCCCGGGCCCAGACCGGTCTCTTGCGCTGGCTGGTTCTGCGCCACTCCAGCACGACCGGCCAGTGGCTGGCGGTTCTGGTGGCTCAGGGCGAGGTACCCGCGGCCGAGCTGGCAATCAAGCTGACGGAGCGGGGCGCCACGGGAGTGCTGCTGGCCCGCCAGAGCTCCACGGCCGGCGCCGTGAAGCCGGACAGTGTCGAGCTGCTGGCCGGCAAGGACGAGCTGCTCGAGCGGCTGGGCCAGCTCAGCTTCGAGCTCTCCTGGCGCTCGTTCTATCAGGCCAATCCTCCTGCCTACTTGCGTCTACTCGAAACCGCAAAGGGGTGGGCCGGCCCGGTGGACCGGCTGCTCGATCTCTACTGCGGCATCGGCACGATCGGCCTCTTCCTCGAGCCCGGCCAGTTGACCGGGGTGGAATCGGTTCCCGAGGCCATCGAGAACGCCCGGGCCAACGCCCTGCGCAACCAGCGCTCGGGGCGCTTCGAGGTTGGCCCGGCCGAGGAGTGGCCCGACCTTTCGTGCGATCTGCTGGTGCTCGATCCGCCCCGCTCGGGCTGCCACCCGAAATTGATCAAGCGGCTGGCCGCCGAAGGCCCGGAGACCCTGCTCTACGTCTCGTGCAACCCGGCCCGACTGGCCGAGGAGATGAAGGTGCTGGGCCAGCGTTATCGGCTGGAGCGGCTGCAGTGCTTCGATTTTTTTCCGCAGACCCCGCACATCGAGGCTCTCTGCCTGCTGCGCCTCAAGTGCTAAATTCAAGTGCAAGGCCTTTGGTCTTGCGCTTTACAACGCGCTGGAACCAAGTTCCGGCGCGTTCGTGAGATTGTGCTCATGTGCAAGACCCAAGTCCGAGCACATAAGCCCCCAAAGACCTCGCTATTCGAAGAGCCCGTCCAGGCTGAGCTCGATCTGGCAGTCGCGGTGGAGATGCAAGCGCGCCTCCCGGCACTCCACGAATCGTCCCTCTTCTCGCACGAGAAGGCTCCACTGACGGGCTTCGGGATCGACGATCAGGTAGTAGGCTACCCCGAGACCTTCATAGGCTTCCCGTTTGTAGAGGAGGTCCTTCGAGCGTGTGGACGGAGAAAGGATTTCCACGACCAGGGCCGGCGCTTGCGTGATGAACCTCGAGGTGCCCTCGTCGCAGGCAACCAGGAGATCCGGTCGAAAAACCGTGTCCTCGGCCGCCACCCAGTCGATCTCGTAGAGGGCTTCGCAGCAGCTGCATCCCGCCACTCTCAAGGCCTCGTCGAGCCGCTGGAACAGCCTGCCGCTGGTGCGCTGGTGGAGGCGATCCGCCGATGGGCTCATCGCCACGGGGACCCCGGACCAGAGCTCCCAGCGCCCTTCCCAGAGCTGATAATCCTCGACGGTATAGTGGGGGATGTAGCGGGGCACCATGCCCACACTATACCAGATATCCCAACCCTCCCCGGTGGACCCGGGGCAAGGCCAAAGAGCTGAACGCCCTGGCCGTCCTGCTCGTCGTCTGAGAGTCAGGACGGGCTGATGCGCACTCGCTGGGAGGGGTGGCGCAATCGGAAGGCAACCAGCCGACCGAGCTGCACCAGGTACTGGCGGATCACCTTGAAGTCGAGCTTGCTCTGACCGGCCTTGCGGTCGGTGAAGACGTAGGGCACCTCCACGAAGGTGCGGTAATGGCCGCGCACCAGCACCTCCAGGCCGATCTTGAAGCCGATGGGGTCGAGCGTGACCCCCTCGATCACCTCGCGACGGAAGACCAGGTAGCCCGAGGTGACGTCGCGCACCGGGCAGATGGCCTGACCCAGAAAGCAGGCCACCCGGGAGATGATCTGGCGGCGCAGCGGCCAGTCTCCCATCCCCCCGCCGGGCACATAGCGCGAGCCCACGGCCACGTCGGCGCCTCCTTCGGCCACCATGCGCACCATGGTGGGCAGGATGTTCCAATCGTGGGACATGTCCGCATCCATGACGGCCAGGAGGTCGCCGGTGGCGCGTTTCCAACCATCGATAACGGCCGAAGAGAGGCCCAGCTTCCCGCTGCGGTGGACCGGGAGCACCTTGTGCGTTCGGGCCAGCTCGTCGGCCAGCTCTCCGGTGCCGTCCGGGGAGTTGTCGTCCACGATGACCAGCTCGTAGTCGATGCCGGTGCGCTCGAGCACGGCGCTGAGGCCTTCCACCATCGCCCTCAAGCCGTCGCGCTCGTTGTAAGTGGGGATGACCAGCGAGATCTTCACAAGGTGATGACCTTCCAGGCCGTCAGCAGGTGCTCGCAGATGTTGTCCATGTCGGCGATGGAGCCCACCTTGATGGATTCCTCGATCTTGTACTCGTCCACCGACAGCACGCACACCATGACGCGCACGCCCTGCTCGCTGAGCACCATGAGGTCGCTGAGCACCGAGGAGCCCTCGGCGGCCAGGTGCACGGCCTCGTTGATCAAGATGAGCGAGCGCGGCTTGACCCGGTTGTGCACCATGGCCTGCAGCAAGAACTTGAGCAGCCGCTCTCCCAGCTCGGGGTTGCCGTGTCCGAGCACCCTGGAGCCGAGCAGCACCACGATGTTCTTCTGAGAGCTGGCCGGCGAGACCTTGGCGGTCTGGGTCTCCTCGAGCTCGGCGAAGTCGCCCCGGATCATGCGCAGGTAGTAGTTGAGGTCCTTTTCGGCAAAGGTCGGGGGCATGGAAGGCGTCATGGGGCGGAGATCCTCAACCGTTCTGCCTGGGGGGCGCCCAGCACCCGCCGGGCTCCCTGGAACTTGTAGTCGTAATCGGTGAGCGGGCTGGAGTCCACCCCCAGGCTGCCGGAGGCGTGCAGCATCTTGCCCTGCCACATGTAGATGCCCACGTGGGTGATGTCGCTCTGGCTCTTGCCGAAGAAGAGCAGGTCTCCGGGGGCCAGCTCCTTGCGGCCCACCGGAGCGCCCACCTCGAACTGCTGGTCGGCGTCGCGCGGCAACTCGTAGCCGTGCAGGCGGTAGACGGTGTAAACCAGTCCCGAGCAGTCGATCCCCTGGCTGGACATGCCGCCCCATAGGTAGGGGGTACCGGTCAGCTGGGCGGCGCTGTCTACCACGGTGCGCCCATCGGGGGCGGGGGAGACCCCGTCCAGTGCCACGGTGACAGCCTTGACGTAGACCGGCTCGCTCCGGCCGGGGATGAGCACGGGCAGCCACTCGGCCGCCGGATCGTCGGTGGGGGCCTTGACCAGGCGGGTGCCCAGATAGGCCCAGCTGACGACCTTGCCCTGGGAACCGGGCTCGTCACGCAGGGCCGTCTTGGCCGCCCGGACCGTGACCGCCGGGGGCAGCTCGGTCTGGGTGCCGGTCACCAGGTGCTTGCGCAACATCCAGCCCGGATAGCCCTCGGGGGTGCGGTACTGCTCGGTCACCAGAACCCGAGCCCACTCACCCGAGGTCTTGAGGATCAACACCCGATCCCACATCAAGACCTGGGTCACTCGCTCGGAGCCGTGCGAGGGAGAGGCGTGCACGCTGGCCACGCTCACCGCCACGCGGGCTTCCTGCCCGCGGGCGGCCTGCACCTGCACGGTCAGGCACCCGAGCAGGGAGATCCAGGCAAAGAGCAGAGTGCGCCGGGTCATTTCAAGTCCTTCTTGTCGGGAATCTTCAACATTTCACCCTGAAAGAGGTCGTAGTTGGGACCCTTGAGTCCGTTGGCGCGGGCCAGGGCTTTGAGAATCTTGGGATCACTGCTGCCATAGTACTTCTCGGCGATGCGTCCCAGCGTGTCGCCCGCCCTGACCTTGTGACTGCGGGTCTTCCCGGGAGTGGAGGGGGGAGGCGAGGTGGCTGCCACCGGCGTGGGCTCGGGCGTGGGCGAGCCCATGAGCTCCTGGTCGATGACCTGCATGGCCGCCAGGTGCTGCTCGAGGTCGGTCAGCCGCTTGGAGAGAGCATCAAGTCGCTTGATCACCTCTTTGTCGCCGGCACTCGAGCTCGTTCCCTGCACCACTGTAGCCCCCGGCCGGAAGAAGATCAGGGCCAGCAGGTTGGCCAGCAAGAGCAGCACCACCAGGGTATCGCGCGGCTGCCAGGTCGGGCGCCGCAGCATGCGCTGGATCTTCTCCAGCGAGCGTTCCAGATAACGTTCCTTGAGGTGCTCGTCGGCGCGGACGGGGACGGACTCCTGGGTCACTTCCTTGAATGTCTCCTTGCCGTAGATACGAAAACCGGGGCAGGCGGCCAACTGGCCACCCACGTCCGTATAGAAGGTCCGGTCGCGCTGGGTGGGATCTTCCACGTAGAGAATTTGCCAGGAGTCGCGAAACTGGGCTTTGTGGACCTCGCGTTCCTCGCTGGAGAGCTCGAGGCCGGTGCCAGGGTGGGTGTGGAACCAGCCCAAAATCTGCAGGTCGGGATAGCGGTGACGAGCGATCCGGCGGGCATACTGGAAGACCCGCGAGGTGAAGCGGCCAGCCTCTTCGGCGATGCCACACTCCACCGCTTCCTCCACCAGGATGTATTTGCCGTCTCGGGCCATCCGGCCCAGCAAGAGGCCGGCCAGCTCACGGGAGGTGTCCTTGAGGGCAAACTCCTCCACGGCACGGAACAGATCGTAGCGCAGGTAGATGCGCGGCTCGGTGCCGGCCTCCTGACCAACCTGAAAAAAGTCGGTGGGCTCGACCATCTCGGCCGATCGGGCGTCGGCCCGGGCTTGGGAAGAGGCCACGCTCACCTACGCCCGCGCGGGCTCGGGCTGGGGAGCCCGCAGCAGCGACTGCTCGGTGCTGGCCGCGAAGAGATGCATCTTGCGCGTATCGAAGAGAAGCTGCACCGCCTCACCCACCTTCACGACCGAATGGGCATCCACCCGGGCCACGAACTGGTCCTGACCGCTGCTGGCATACAGGTAGATCTCCGAGCCCAGCGGCTCGACCACCTCCACCGTGGCCGAGACCGCAGAGGTGGGCCCGTCGCTGTGAAAGGTGCTCTCGTGGATGTCCTGCGGGCGCATGCCCAGCACCACGTCGGTCCCGATCGCGCTCCCGAGCCCCTCGTGCCGCTCGGCCGGCACCTCCAGGGCGAAGCCCGAGGTGACCACCTCGATGCGCCCGTCGTTCTGGGCCAGCTTGCCGGGGAAGAAGTTCATCCCGGGGCTGCCGATGAAACCGGCCACGTACTTGTTGGCCGGGTGCTCGTACAGAGCCAGAGGCGTGTCCATCTGCTGGATCACTCCGTCCTTCATCAAGACGATGCGATCGCCCAGCGTCATAGCCTCGACCTGATCGTGGGTCACGTAGACCGTGGTGACCCCCAGCGTGCGGTGCAGCTTCTGCAACTCGGCCCGCATCTGCACCCGGAGCTTGGCATCGAGGTTGCTGAGCGGCTCGTCCATCAAGTAGACCTGAGGCCGACGCACGATGGCCCGACCCATGGCCACGCGCTGACGCTGGCCGCCCGAGAGCTCCTTGGGCTTTCGCTGCAGCAAGTGCCCGATGCTGAGCAACTCGGCGGCGTTCTTGACCCGCTTGTCGATCTCGTCCGGGGCGAACTTGCGCAAGCGCAGTCCGAAGGCCATGTTCTCGTAGACGTTCATGTGTGGATAGAGGGCATAGTTCTGGAAGACCATGGCAATGTCGCGGTCTTTGGGAGAAACATCGTTGACTCGTCGGTCGCCAATGAAGATGTCACCACTGGAAGCCTCTTCCAGGCCGGCAATCATCCGCAAAGTGGTGGACTTGCCACAACCCGAGGGGCCTACCAGCACGAGGAACTCGCCGTCCTTGATCTGCAGGTTGGCGTCTTTGACGACATGGACCTCGCTGGGGGTGTGTCCGGGACGCCAGAACTCAAACCACGCCTTCTTGAGGGGGGTTTTGCCCTGAAAAACCTTATTGACGTTGACCAGACGGACTTCAGACACGACGTTCTCCAGGGATCGCTGGGCCACGCCTCAGCGCGGACCGGGCCAAAGGGAGTCGTTTGGCGGAAGCGCGTTTTCTCCTCAACCGCGGGACTTCCCTCTTCGCGTCAGTTGGTGGCCTCTTTGCCTTTCAAGAACATGTCCGCGTCAGCCAGCTGCTTTTGCTGAATATCGCCACCCTCGCGAGCAGCCAGAAAGGCGTCGTAGCGGATCAGGCCCTTGCGCCGATCCTCGTCGACGTTGAGATACTCCAGGCCGATCAGCACCTTACGACGGTCCTTCTCCCGACACCAGACTACCTTGGCGTCCAGATTGAGCTCGGGCATCGTGCTCGAGTCGAGCTCGAGGGTGATGTTGACCTGTTTGCCCACCTGAAGGCTACCCTCGGCTTCGAGCTGCATGCCATGCATGCTGAAGTCGACCGTCAGACCCCGGTAGCCGGGCAGCTCGGGGCTGAGCACCCGAATGCTGGTGACGTAGCGCCGGCTGCGCCGTCCAGCCGTGCCAGCATTGCCACGGGGAGCCGACTTGAGCCGCTTTTTAATCTCACCCAGCGCCTCCTCGCTCAACCCGGTCTCGCCGACACAGAGGAAACCGCCTCCCGGATTGGGACGGCTGGTGATAATCTTGGCGTTCATGTTGAGCTTCTGCATCTGGCCGGGTTTGTCCGGCAAGGGAACGTCGAGCCGGATGGAGATCACCCGACCCGGCTGCTGGGCCCTCTTCATGAGGAAGCTGATGGTCTTACCCTCGGAGTCGACAAACTCGACCAGCGGGGGACCGAACAGACCAAACATTATCGGTTGGCGTTCCGCCTCTTCCGGCAAGCTTTGGGAGGAGACAGACTCACCCCAAGCACAAGCTCGGTTCCGTTCGAAAGTCGCGACTTCCTGCCTGACGGCTCTCTAACTGACGAATCTGACGAAGCCAGTCCACCAGCGAAAGACTGAGCCCCGCCAGGGGGGGCACCGTCCAGCGCCGGGGTGTACCCACCAGGAGCAACCAGCGGCAGCGGTCGGGTGTCAGGCGCAGCTGATAGCCCCGGCTCCCCCCCTCCAGGGTGATGCGATGGGTGCGGATTCGAGCGTTCCACTCCCGACCGGGCAGCTCGCGGACCAGCCAGTCCAGGGCCTGATCGGCGTAGAATTGCAGCAAGCTGGGCTCGACGGCGCGGCAAGGCGAGAGCGCCTCGGCCGATTCGGGCCCGCCAGCCGCCAGCGCCCGCTCAAAACAGCGCCGGCTCACGGGAAGGGGGAGCCGCCGAGGCGTGGAACTGGTGGCGCCTGGAGGTGCCTTATGACTCTTGCAACCAACGTAAAAGCTCCCGATTTTGAGCTCGTTTCCAATAAAGGCGACAAAATCCGCCTTTCCGAGCACCTGGCCAAGGGGCCGGTGGTGCTGGCCTTCTTCCCGCTCGCCTTCACCGGGGTTTGCACCACCGAGATGTGCGAGTTCCGCGACATGATGAGCGACCTGAACAGCCTGGGAGCCCAGGTCTTCGGGCTCAGCGTCGACAGCCGCTTCGCTCTGGACGCCTTTGCCCAGAAGAACGAGCTGCAGTTCCCGCTCCTGTCCGACTTCAACAAAGAGGTCGGTCAGGCCTACGGAGTGCTCTACGAAGACTTCCTGGGAATGAAGGGAGTGCACAAGCGCTCGCTCTTCGTGGTCGACATGGAGGGAACCATCCGCTACAGCTGGATGAACGAGAAGGCCGGTGAGAAGCCGGACCTCGCTCCCGTCAAGGAAGCGCTCAAGAATCTCTGATCCTCGAGGGCGCGGAGAACCCCTCCGCGCCCTCCTGGAGGCCCCGAACTTTGCCAAAGTGGATCTTCTGGTTTACAACCTGGATCGCGCTGGTGTGTCAGACTGTGGCCATGATCACCAGCGTCAGCGCAGCCCCGCTTTCCTGGCCCCAGAGGCTGCGCACCGCTCCCTCCAGCCGTGAGCTGACCCTGGGCCCGGTGCCCCGCGGCTTCGTGGCCGTGGACCCCAGCGACGGCTCGCTGGCCTACTCCGGCCCCTCGCTGGTCAAGCGGCGCCTGGAGGCCAACCAGGTGCGCCTGGTGGTCATGCGCCACGGCCAGTCGCAGTCCAATGCCGACTCCGAGCAGCAGGGCCAGATCCTGCTCTACGGCCAGAGCGAGAGCCCTCTGACCGAATTGGGCCGAGAGCAAGCCCGTGGCTGCGCCGCCGAGCTCTATCGCCAGTTGGGGGGCGACAGCTGGTTGCAGCAAGCGATGGTCGATCCACGCCAGTTGCCGGTATTCGTCTCCAGCCCGGTGACCCGGGCTTCCGAGAGCGCCGAGCTCCTCGTCGAGCACCTCAAGGAGCGCGTCACCGCCCTGGGTGGGCCGGAGGCGGCCTCACGCCTGGCACCCTGGCTGCAGGTGCACACCGACCCGCGCCTTCTGGAAAGCCACTTCGGACGCTTCGAAACCCGCCCCCTGAGCGAGGTGGAGCGGGAGTTTCCCGACTTCATCGCCCACTGGCGCCCCCCCGAAGGGATGGGTACCGACTTTCGCCACCGCTTTCCGGGCGGAGAGAGCCGGTCGGACGTGATGAACCGCATGACCAGCTTCTTGGACAGCCTGGCCCTGCTCTACCCGGGTCGCACCGTGTGCGTCATGGGTCACGGCGAGTCGCTGCTCGGAGCCCGGGCGGTGCTCGGGCTGATCCCCCAGCAAGAGGGCAAGCTGCGTGCCCAGGGCGGTCTTCAGAACGCTACCCCCTACTGGCTGATCGGGCAGGGCAGGTAGTCCATCGCGCTCTTCGCGCAGGCATCAGTTCACTTTACATCTTTGTAGCATCTCGACCCCCTGCCTCTTGTTACCCTTTGAAGCGTGCAAGTGAATACGCTTTCGATGTCTCCCACGCTGTCGCTGTTGCGTCCGCAATCCTCGGCAGCACCGTGGCAACCCGTCGACCGCTTCGAGCCTTCCACCCCGGACGACTCGGCTCTCTTCAAGTCGCTACGCCAGATGGCTGCTCAGCAGCCCTACTACGACGCCAGTGCCGATCGGGAGAAGCAGAGGGCCTACTACGGCGACCTGACGTCTCGCATCGAGCGGCTCAACCCGCAGGAGACCTATCGCGAGCTCAGCACGCTCGTCGAGCGCACCCACACCACCGAGCTGCCCTACAATCCGTCCGAGACCCTCTACCCCTGGGTCGACCTGCGTCCGGATGGCCAGTTGCACAGCATCTACTCGGGCTCCCGGACCGACGCCGCCTCGCTGATCGAAGACGACAAGCGCCGCCAGGCTGACCTCGACAAGGCTTTGAAAGAAGCCCGCGAGGCCGCTCTGAAGGAGGGACGCGACCCCGAGCAAGCGGTCAAGGACGCATATCAGGGATTCCACCTCAACTGCGAGCACGTGGTGCCCCAGTCGTGGTTCGACAAGCGCTCCCCCATGCGCGGCGACCTCCACCACCTCTTCGCCTGCGACGTCGACTGCAACTCGCTGCGGGGCAATTCGCTCTACACCGACTTTCCCGAGAAAGTGGGCGGCGATTGCGGCAAGAAGGCCGAAGACCAGAACCGCTTCGAGCCGGCCGCTGGCAAGGGCGCGGTCGCCCGGGCCACGCTTTACTTCCTGCTGCGCTACCCGGGTCAGGTAGGCGATGAGAGCGGCGAATACCGCCAGGCCGACATCCCCACCCTGCTCAAGTGGCACCGCGAAGACCCGGTGAGCGACTATGAGCGCCACCGGAATGTCGCCATCGAAGGCAAACAGGGCAACCGCAACCCGCTGATCGACCATCCCGAGTGGGCCGACCGCATCGACTGGAACCTGGGACTGGGCAGGCACTGACCGATCCGGCCGGAATGAGCCCTCATGGTCATGAGCGATCTGGTCACGGCCCTGATTCGGGCTCAGGAGGTTCGCGACGCCTGGCTGGCCGAGCACAGCCTGCGTGTCTCCTGCCTGGCCAAGCTCCTGGCCGAGACGCTCAACCTGGGACGCGAGTTCGCCGAAGAGGTGGCCTGCGCCGGCTACCTGCATGACCTGGGTATGCTGGGGGTGAGCGAGAACGTCCTGACCAAGCCAGCCAGCCTGACCGAGCCCGAGATCGCCGAAGTACGCCGCCATCCAGAGCTGGGCTTTCAGATTCTCGACAGGTTGCAGACCCTGCCCCAGACCGTGGCCCTGGCGGTGCTGCACCACCACGAGCGCTGGGATGGCTCGGGCTACCCGAGCGGACTGAAGGGCGAGAGCATCCCGCTGGCCTCGTTCATGATCAGCCTGGCCGAGAGCTGGGATGTGATGACCCACACCCTGCCTTATCGTGACGCGCTGCCCCCTGCCGAGGCCCGCGAGCGCATCGTGCGAGGGGCTGGCAGGCAGTATCATCCCGAGCTGGCGGGCGTGTTTTGCGATCTACCGGTGGTGGGACTGGCCCGCTAAGGCGCCGAGCAGGTTTACCGGACCAGCGGGATGACCTCGGAGGCAAAGCGCTCCAGCGACTCGCCGCTCACCGCCTCTGGGAAGTAGACGATGAAGTAGCGCACCCGTGCGTGGTCGCGCAGATGAATCAAGCGCTCGGCGATGGGAGCCGGCTCACCGATGTAGGCCCCTTGCTTCCAGTCGGCTATGGCGGCCGGGCTGCGACCCGCGGCCGCCAGCACCCGATCCACCTCCGACTCGGGCCCCACGAAGGCGTTGATGTTCAGGGTACGCTCGATGTCAGCCGGATCGCGCCCGATCTCCTCGCAGTACTGGTCGAGCAGGCGGTTCTTGCGCTCGAAATTCTCGGCGTCGCCAAAGAAGTTGGACAGGTTGGCGTGGCGAGCCACCACCCGCAGCGTAAGCTGCTCGCCACCGCCGGCCACCCACACGGGGGGATGGGGCTTTTGAACCGGCACCGGGTAGTTGAGGGCGCCGTCCAACTCGATCTCGTGGCCGCGAAAATCCTTCACCCGGCCATGGCCGACCGTGTAGTACTTGCCCTGGAACTGGTAGGGACCGCCCTTCCAGAGGCCCTTGATGATCTCCAGGGCTTCACCCAGGGCCCCGATGCGAGCCGCCGGACGCTCGAAGGAATAGCCGTAAGCGACCGTCTCGTGCTGATACCAGCCGGCCCCGTAGGCGAACTCGAGCCGACCGTTGGAGATCACGTCCACGTTGGCCGAGATCTTGGCCATCAGGGCGGGAGGACGGTAGATGTTGCAGCCGCACATGTGGCCCAGGCGGATGCGCTCGGTGGCCTCGGCCAGGCCGGTGAGGGCGGTCCAGGCCTCGAAGGTCGCCTCCGGAAGGGCCTGGGGGATGGTGTGAAAGTGGTCGTAGAGCCAGAGCGAATCGTAGCCGGCGGCCTCGGCCCGCCGGGCCACCTTCTTCACGGCCTGCCACTGGGGATAGCCCGGCTCCACGCCCACCAGATCCAGGCGCCAGCCCTGGGGAACAAAAGCTCCAAAACGCATGCTCAGCGCTGTTCGAAGGTCGGAATGGGCCGCCGGTTCTCACCCGTGTAGATCTGTCGCGGACGGTTGATGCGGTTGGCGGGATCGCGCTTCATCTCTTTCCACTGGGCCAGCCAGCCGGGCAGCCGCCCGAGCGCGAACATGACCGTGAACATGTTGGTGGGGATGCCCATGGCCCGATAGATGATGCCGCTGTAAAAGTCCACGTTGGGATAGAGCTTGCGCTCGATGAAGTAGCTGTCGTTGAGGGCCACCGCTTCCAGTTCGCGGGCGATGTCGAGCAGCGGGTCCTTGTGACCCAGCTCGTCCAAAACCCGATCGGCGGTGTGCTTGAGAATGTTGGCGCGTGGGTCGAGCGACTTGTAGACGCGATGCCCGAAGCCGAAGAGACGGAAGCCAGAGTCCTTCTTCTTGGCCATCTCGACGTACTTCTTGTAGTCCGAGCCGTCGCGGTGGATGGCCTCGAGCATCTCGAGCACCTCCTGGTTGGCTCCCCCGTGGAGCGGTCCCCACAGCGCGCAGAGTCCGGCCGCGATCGAGGCAAACAAATTGGCTCCCGAGCTGCCCACCATGCGCACGGTCGAGGTGCTGCAGTTCTGCTCGTGATCGGCGTGCAGCACCAGCAGCAGGTTGAGGGCCTGCTCGAGCACGGGGCTGACTTTGTAGGGCTCGGCCGGCACGGCGAACATCATGTGCAGGAAGTCGCCGCAGTAGCTCAAGTCGTTGCGCGGGTAGACGTAGGGCTGACCGATCGATTTCTTGTAGCTGAAGGCCGCGATGGTCTTGAGCTTGGCCAGGAGCCGGATGATGTTGAGCGTCTCGTCGCGGTCATCGTTGCGCTCGGGATAGTAGGCCGAGAGCGAGGCCACCATAGCGCTCAAAATGGCCATCGGGTGGGCCGAAGGGGGATAGCCCTCGAAGAACTTTTTCATCTCCTCGTGGATCAGGCTGTGGTGCATCAGGTCGTGCTTGAACTTCTCCAACTCGGCTTTGTCGGGCAGATGGCCGAAGATGAGAAGGTGACAGACCTCGATGAAGTCCACCCGAGCGGCCAGCTCGTCGATGGGGTAGCCCCGATAGGAGAGAATGCCTTTCTCCCCGTCGATAAAGGTGATCGAGCTCTTGCAGGCCCCCGTGTTGCCGTAGCCGGGGTCCATCGTAATGTAGCCGGTCTTGGCCCTCAACTGGGAGATGTCGATGGCCTTTTCGCCTTCGCTTCCTTCCACCGTGGGGAACTCGTATTCGACTCCCTCCAGGCTCAGCTTGGCCGTGGCAACCTTTGTTGTCATTTGCGTCTCCCTTATGCTAATCCACCGCCTGGGGCCAGGCATCGTTCTTGCCGGTCCACAGCGGCGCCCCGAACTCGGAGCTGAGCTGGTTATCGAGATTGTCTGCGTAACCCGAGATCCGATCGATCATCTCCTCAGCCTCGCCGGCATCCATGCCCCGCAGCGGACGAATTCCCAGCAGATGAACCTCCGAGCCCCGCAGCGTCAAGGTGGCCTCCACCAGCTGGTCGTTCAGCTCGAGCAGGCGCCGAAAAAAGCCCTCCTGATTGGTGCTGGGCAAGGTGAGAATGGGGCAGTCGACCATGAAATAGCCCTCCTCCTCTTCACCGAGCAACTCGACGTAGACGACCGCTGACCCGCGCTGCAACAGCCACGAGTATTCCTTGTCGCGGCCGGTCTCTTCGCGGTTGCGATCGGGGTCGATGCCGAGGCCGCTGAGGATGTCCTCAATCAGTTCCTTGTAGCGCTCGAGGCTGGGGCGTTCTTTGAAGAGCGAACGAAGCATGGAGGGCTTCTCCGTTCCCGGCCGGGCGGCTGACCTCCTTCCCCCGGGGCCTGCCCCACGGGGTTTCCGAGGACGGGCGCCGAAGGTCGGGCCATGTCACGGCTCTTGTCTGTCTTGCTGCTTCTCCTTGTGGTTGGCCCGGCCAGCGCCGAGCCGGATTTCGAGGCTCTCGGCCGGGAGGCCCTGCCCCTCCTCCAGGAGTACATCCGCATTCCCAGCGTCAACCCCCCGGCCCAGACCCGGGCCGCGGCCGAGTTCCTGCAGCGGGTGTTGGCCCGCGAAGGGATCGAGGCGCGACTGTTCGAGTCCAACCCCGGTCAGGTCAACCTGCTGGCCCGCCTGCCCGGAAAGAGCCGCCAGGGCTCCTTGATGCTGCTGCACCATATGGACGTGGTGCCAGCCGACGCCAGCCGCTGGCCGGTCGATCCCTTCGCCGCCGTCATCAAGGATGGAGAGCTGTACGGCCGGGGCGCGGTGGACATGAAGAGTGTGGGAGTCATGCAGATCATGACCATGATCGCCCTCAAGCGAGAGAAGGTTCCCCTCGAGCACGACCTGCTGCTTCTCTGCACGGCTGACGAGGAGACCGGAGGCGAGGCTGGGGCCCGATTCATGATCGAGCACCACTGGCCCGAGCTCGATCCAACCTATGTGCTGGACGAAGGAGGCTTCGGCACGCGGGACCTGCTCTCGGCCGAGGGGAAGCTGGTCTTCGGGGTGGCGGTGGGCGAAAAGCAAATACTCTGGGCTCGTTTGGTGGCCACCGGCACCAGCGGCCACGGCTCCCAGCCCATCTCGGATAATGCCAATGACCGTCTGACCAGGGCTCTAAGCCAGCTGGGACCGTTCATGCATTCTCGCGCCGGCCAGCAAAGCCCGCTGGTGGCCGAGTTACGCCAGCGGGTGGGTCCCCTGGCCGAGAACAAGTTCACCCGGGCCATCCAATCCGATACCATGTCGCTGACGTCGCTCCGCTCCGGGGTGGGCGATCCACCCAAGGCCAATGTCATCCCGTCCCGAGCCGAAGCCACCCTCGACTTTCGCCTGCTGCCCGACACCGATCTGGGCGCGCTACGCAGCGAACTGCAGAAGCTTTGGCCCGAGGGGGTTGAGCTCGAGGAGATCCACAGCACCAGTCACACCCCCGTCAGCTCCCACCAAACACCCCTCTTTCACTGCCTGGAGAAGGCTTTGAAGCAGGAATATCCCGAGGCCGTGGTCACCCCCTATCTCGTCCCCTTCGGCACCGACTCCAACTCGTTCCGCCAGAAGGGAGCCCAGGCCTACGGCTTTGGGCCGGCGGTGGTGAACGCCTCCATCGTGGCCTCCATGCACAGCGATTCGGAGCGCCTGCCAGTGGCCCAGATCGAGCCTTCCCTACGTATTTACTACCGGGCCGTGGCGGGTTATCTGGCTCCCTGACCCCCAAAGAGGCCCCTTTTTCGGCAGGAGCCCGGAGGGAGACTGCGAAGCCGCGCTCGCGCCCTCGGACGCAAGCCCTGGACAAAGCGATGAAATTACGCCTCTTCCCTAAGGACGAGAAGTTTTTCGAGCTGTTCTTGCAGCAAGCGGCAGCCATTGACAAGATCTGCCGACAGTTCCGCGATCTCTCGCAGAACTGGAGCCGCCTGGAAGAGCTGGTGGCGGCCATTCACAAGACCGAGCACGAAGGCGACGAGCTGCGCCACCAGACGGCCGTGCGTCTGGCCAGGACCTTTGTGACGCCCCTCGACCGGGAGGACATCCACGAGCTTTCAGCTCACATGGATGACATTCTTGACCGTGTCCAGGGTGCGGCCGTTCGTCTGCTGATGCTCGAAGTGGGCGAGCCGCGCGCCGAGGTCGCCCTGCTTGCCGACATCCTGGTGCAGGCCTCCGAGCTTCTCAAGCAGGGTGTCGAGAAGCTCCCCACGTTCACCGACATCAATGAGCTGCGCCGCTCCATGCACCAGCTCGAGCACGAGGGCGACCGGATTTACCGGGGCGCCATCTCGCAGCTGCACCAGAACAACGAGACGGTGGCCGACATCGTCAACCTGATCAAGTGGACCGACATCCTCGATCGGCTCGAAAACGGCATCGACAAGTTTGAGGACGTTTTCGACATCATCCAGGGAATCATCATCAAGTATCGCTGAAGCCATGGAAACGACAATCTGGCTGCTCGCCCTGGTCATCATCATCGCTCTGGCATTCGACTACGTGAACGGCTTTCATGACGCCGCCAACGCCATCGCCACCGTGGTCTCGACCCGGGCCATGGCCCCCAGAGCGGCTCTCATCCTGGCCGCCTTCGCCAACTTCGCGGGCGCTTTCATGGGAGGAGCCGTCGCCTACACGATCGGCAAAGGCTTGGTGGACTCAGACTCGATCCACCACCAGGAAGTCATTCTGGCCGCCCTCCTGGGGGCCATCGCCTGGAATCTTCTCACCTGGTATTGGGGACTTCCGAGCTCTTCATCCCACGCCCTGGTCGGCGGTCTGGTCGGGGCAGTCTTGTTCTGGAAAGGCTCGGCCTTCGTGCAGTGGGCCGGTGTGGTCAAGAAGGTGGTGGTACCCGGCCTGGTGGCGCCCCTGCTGGGCATCTTCGTCGGCTTCTGGATCATGGTCACGCTGATGTGGACTTTCCGCAACGCCAATCCATTCCGTATCCAGAAGCGGTTCAAGAAGCTCCAGATGGTGTCGGCCACTTTGATGGCCCTCAGCCACGGCAGTAACGACGCCCAGAAAGTGATGGGCATCATCACCATGGCCCTCATTACCGCCAAGGTGCAAGAAGAAGAGCCGTTCTACGTGGCCTGGTGGGTCAAACTGTCCTGCGCCGCCGCCATCGCCCTGGGAACCTCTGCCGGGGGCTGGCGCATCATCAAGACCATGGGTGGCAAGGTGGTCAAACTGCAACCCATCAACGGCTTTGCCGCCGAGCTGACCTCGGGCATCATCCTCATGATCACCGCCAAGCTGGGCTTCCCGGTGTCCACCACCCACGTAATTACCGGCGCCATCATGGGCGTGGGGGCCAGCAAGCGCATCTCGGCCGTGCGCTGGGGCGTGGCCGGCAACATCCTCACGGCCTGGGTGCTCACCATTCCAGCAGCTGCGCTGATGGGCGGGGTCTTCATGTTGATCGTGAAGGCCGTTTCCCACGACATCTAATGCTTGCCCGCGACCCCTACGCCTGGCGAGAGCTGTGGATAGAAGACGACCCGCAAGCCAGCGAGCAGGGCCTCAAGGCGCTGGTAGTGGGCGCCAAGGCCACCGGCGACGGCCTGCTGGTGGCCGAGATCTTGAGTTGGACGGCCCGGGCCCAGGGTGCCCAGCAACGCTGGGATGAGGCCCACGAAACCCTCAATGACGCCGACTTTATCTTGATGCAGCAGCCCGCCCACCCGGTTCACGCTCGCGCCCTGCTCGAGCGCGCCCGGCTCTTCGCCCTGTCCGGCCTCGACGGCGGAGCGCGGCGCTTGACCCGGCAGGCCCGGGAGCGAGCCGAGGAAACGCGCGCCAGCGAGGTGCTCGAGGAACTTGACAAAGGCCTCTGAGCCGAGGAAAACCGTGTCAAGAGTGTTTCCGGCTGCGCTCCTAGCGTTTGTGAAAACTTTCGCAACCAGCAGGAAACCTGAGCCGGTCTGAACAAGAGCCACTCAATCACGGTCAAGGAGAGTCAACTTTATGGGCCCGTCATTCGAAGGGGGCAGCATCGCAACCGCTTACTTCTGGGTTGTCACCTGGACGGTTCTTCTGGGGGCCATCATGGCCGCCAGCATGTGGCTCGATCCCAAGCCTCCCTCTTAGAGCAAGGGCAATTACGGCCCCGACTTCTGCGCTTCGCTAGGGCATTGCTCCTAGACCTGCAGCGCTTTCTCCACGTCCTCCAGCCCCTGGCGCGCTTTGGCATACTCGGGGTCAAAGGAAAGAGCGTTCCCGAACGCCTCGCGCGCCTCCCCCAGCCGTTCCATGGCGCGCAAAACCAGGCCCAGGTTGAGCCAGGCCTCTTCCAGATTGCCGCGGGGACAGCGAGTGGCCCGACGGTGGCACTCCTCGGCCTGACGCATCTTGCCCCGACGGGCCTGCGAGCTTCCCAGAAAGACCCAGCTCGCTGAGTCATCGGGCTCAGCCCGGGTCAGGCGCGTGAACCAGCGGATAGCTTCCTCATAGCGCCCTTTGGAGTGATAGAGCAAGCCGAGCTCGGTGCAACAGAGCGGGTGACCGGGGCCCAGCTCCCTGCCCAGCGCCCAGTAGGTTTCCAGGGCCTTGCGAAAACAGCCCATGCTGACCAGCGAGCTGGCCAGTCGCAAACGCACATCCAGGTTTCTGGGGTGCCTGCGCAGGAAATTGCGCGCCATTACCACCGAAGTGGACAGGCCCGGCTCCAGCAACACCTCCAGCTCGTCGGGAATCCCGCTGAAGCCTGCCGCTCGGAGCACATCATCGCGCGCCTCCACCGCCCCCGGCCAATCGGCTGCCTCGTTGAAATGACTGGCCGCTTCCGGAAAGTCTTCCTCGGCGCGGGCTACCTGGCCCAACCAGAAACTGGCATGGGGGTCGCGCCCGGCCTGCCAGAACGCTCTCCTGGCCCTCTGCCAGCGTCCCAGGCGAAACCAGACGCGCCCTCTGTTGATGTGCAACCCGGTCTTGTGGGGCTGCATCCGGACCGCCCGCTTCCACCACAGAGCGGCTGTCCTCAGGCGTCCCCGCGTTTCGTTCATCTCAGCCTGAAACTCGCACAAAAGCGGCTCAATCTCGAGGTTACGAAAGATTCTCCGGGCTTCGCGGTATCGGCCCACGCTGGCCAGCCCGTGACCCAGCATCAACCAGGGGCCTGGCTCCTGGACCCAGCTGGCCAGATGACGCCTGCAAAGGGCCACCCAGTGGGCCACCTCGCCCTCCCGAAAGGCGGCCATGATGGCGTCCCAACTGGCCTGCTCCTCAGGCTCCATGACTCCGGGACCGCGCGACACTCTGTTGAACGCCGCCGCGCCGAATTCCTGAAGTGTTCGACGCGCGGCGCCTTAGCAGGCTCATGCTGCCTCGGATTCTCCCTGCAACGAACAACTCCCGCACCGATCACCAGTTCGCTGAGTCCAGCTCCAGGGCGACCGTCCGGGCCCGCGGCCTGATTGGAGCCCCGAAGAACACTGGCTGCGCCCCGAAAGTCGGTTCCCTCAAGCAAATAAGGGAAATCCCTCAAGGAAATCCTCACCCGACAACGAACCATCGGTGCTTGCCCGGAGCGGGCGTCAGGGAGGCGTCCGAAACCCGAACGGATGGGCATAAGAGGGTTTGGTCCGCAAGTCTTGCGTTCTCGTGATAGAATCGCCGGAACTGGACCCGAAACAACTTTCAGGATTGATCATGGTATCGAACTCCGTCATACCTGCCCGGCAGGCCTGGTGGTCGGCCTCCGAGGCCCCTCGCTCGGGCGAGGCGGCTCTGCGCGAGCAATTGCTGCGCCTGTACGAGCCCTGTGCCCTGGTGCGCGGCGAACAAGGACTGGCCGTAGCCGGCCCCGGCCAGATGCACGAGCACCAGGTTCCCGGCAGCCTTCCCCTGGCGGGCTGGGTCAACGCTCTCGGCCCCGAGCAACTGGGGGACCCCGGCTTCCTGAGCACCCACGGGGTGCGCTACGCCTACGTGGCTGGAGCCATGGCCAACGGCATCGCCTCGGCCGAGCTCGTGGAGGCCATGGCCCGCGACGGCTTGCTGGCCATCTTCGGGGCAGCCGGCCTGTCGCCGCGTCGAGTCGAGGAGACCATCGTCCGGCTCAAGGCCCTGGGCGACGCCCCCTACGGCTTCAATCTCATCCACAGCCCCAATGAGACCGGGCTGGAAGACGCCATCGTCGACCTCTACCTCAAGCACGGCGTGCGCCGCGTCTGCGCCTCGGCCTTCTTGACCCTGACCCTGCCGCTGGTGCGCTACCGGCTGAGCGGGATCAGCCGGGCCTCGGACGGCTCCATTCACACCCCCCAGCATGTGCTGGGGAAGGTTTCTCGGCTGGAGATAGCCCGCAAGTTTCTCTCCCCCGCTCCCGATGCCATGCTGCGAACCCTGGTCGAGCAGGGTGCCCTCACCCCCGAGCAGGCCGAGCTGGCCGCCCGGGTGCCAATCGCCGAGGACCTGACCGGAGAAGCCGACTCGGGTGGGCACACCGACAACCGGGCGCTGGTCACCCTTCTCCCCTCGCTGCTCTGCCTGCGTGACGAGTTGCAGGAGCAGCACCGCTACCAGCGTCCCCTGCGGGTGGGCGCGGCGGGCGGCATCGCCACTCCCCTGTCGGCGGCCGCGGCGTTTGCCATGGGAGCCGACTATATTCTTACCGGCTCGGTGAACCAGGGCTGCGTGGAGGCGGGCACCTCGCCGGTGGTCAAGGAGATGCTGGCCCAGGCCTCCCAGGCCGACGTCAACATGGCGCCGGCCGCGGACATGTTCGAGATGGGCGTCAAGGTCCAGGTGCTCAAGTGGGGCACCATGTTCCCGGTGCGGGCCAGAAAACTCTACGAGCTCTATCGCGCCTACGACAGCCTCGAAGGTCTGCCGGCCGGCGAGCGGGCCACTCTCGAGCGCGATTATTTCCGCTGCTCGCTCGAGCAAGAGTGGCAAAACACGCGCAAGTTCTTCCTCGAGCGCGACCCGCGCCAGGTCGAGCGAGCCGAGGTCGAGCCCAAACACAAGTTGGCCCTGGTGTTCCGCTCCTACCTTGGGCGTGCCTCGGGATGGGCCAATGCCGGCGACCCCACCCGCAAGGTGGATTACCAGATCTGGTGCGGTCCGGCTATGGGCGCATTCAACGAGTGGACGGCCGGTACCTTCCTGGCCAACCTGGCCGAGCGCAAAGTGGCCACGGTGGCCACCAACCTGATGTTCGGAGCGGCCTACCGCACCCGCATCCACTGGCTGCAAAGCCAGGGGGTGCGCCTCCCAGCCTCGGTGCAGGCCTTCCAACCCATGCCTGTGGGGGAGCTGTTGCGTGAGCGCTGATCGAGATGTCGCCATCGTCGGGATGGCCTGCCTGTTTCCCAAGGCGAGCAACCTGAAGGGGTTCTGGCACCTGGTTCGAGTGGGCCTGGACGCGGTGGACGACGTGCCTGCCAGCCACTGGAACCCGGACGACTACTTCGACGCCGACCCCAAGAGCCCGGACATGACCTATTGCCGCCGAGGCGGCTTCCTCTCTCCGGTCAGCTTCGATCCCACCGAGTTCAGCCTGCCTCCCGCCGCGCTGGAAGCCACCGATACCTCCCAGTTGCTGGGCCTGGTGGTCGCCAAAGCCGCTCTGGAGGATGCCGGCTACGGATCGGGCAGGGAATTCAACCGCCAGTCCACCAGCGTGATCCTGGGCGTGACCGGAACGCTCGAGCTGGTCATCCCGCTGGGAGCCCGGCTGGGGCACCCCATCTGGCGTCGGGCCCTGCTCGAGAGCGGGGTCGATCCCGAGACCACCGAGGAGGTCGTGCGCCGCATCGCCGACGACTACGTGCCCTGGCAGGAGAACTCGTTCCCGGGCCTGCTGGGCAACGTGGTGGCCGGCCGAATCGCCAACCGGCTTGACCTGCAGGGCACCAACTGCGTGGTGGACGCGGCCTGCGCCAGCTCGCTCTCGGCCGTCCACATGGGCGTGCTGGAGCTGGGCGCCGGACGGGCTGACATGGTGGTCACCGGCGGTGTGGACACCTTCAACGACATCTTCATGTTCATGTGCTTCTCCAAGACGCCCGCTCTGTCGGCCTCGGGGCAGATCCGCCCCTTCGACGAGTCGGCCGACGGCACCATGCTGGGGGAAGGGCTCGGGATGATCGTCCTCAAGCGCGTGGCCGATGCCCGCCGCGACGGCGACCGCATCTATGCCGTCATCCGCGGGGTGGGGACGGCTTCCGACGGCGTGGGACAGGCTGTCTACGCCCCCGCCTCCCCTGGCCAGGCCCGCTGCTTGCGCGACGCCTACCGCACATCCGGCGTGGATCCGGGCACGGTGGAGCTGGTGGAGGCTCACGGAACCGGGACCAAGGTGGGCGATGCCGTCGAATTCGAGGCCCTGCGAGAGGTCTACTCCGAGGCCCGCTCGGATCGCAACTGGTGCGCTCTGGGCTCGGTCAAGTCCAATCTGGGCCACACCAAGGCCGCGGCCGGAGCCGCCGGCATGATCAAGGCCGCCCTGGCCCTCTACACCAAGGTGCTGCCAGCCACCTTGAAGGTGGAAAAGCCCAATCCCCGCATGAACATTCAGGATAGCCCGTTCTATCTGAACACCCGTACCCGGCCGTGGCCCGGCAATCGTGAGCATCCCCGCCGGGCAGCCCTCAGCTCATTTGGCTTCGGAGGCTCCAACTACCACATCGTGCTGGAGGAGGCCGACCCGATTCGCACCGAGGTGGCCTGGGACGGCTCCGTGCAGATCTTTGCCTTCAGCGGAGCCACGCGCGAGGAGCTGATCGCCCGCTTCGAAGGCTGCGACGGCTCGGCCCGCAGCGCCGGCCTGTCGCGCCAGAGCTTCTCCCCCACGGCCCCCTGGCGGGCCGTGCTGGTGGGCGACGACACCGCTCGGGCCGCCCGGCTGCTGCAAAAGGGCGAGCAGAGCCCGGACCTTTTCGTGGGTCAGGGCTCGACCCCAGGTGAGCTGGCCTTCCTGTTCCCCGGCCAGGGCAGCCAGCAGGTGGACATGGGGTGCGAGCTGGCCTGCCTGTTCCCCCAGCTGCTCGAGTCGCTGGAAGCGGCCGGACGAGACATCTGGCAGGCGATCTATCCCCCGCCCGCCTTCACCGCTCCCGAGCGAGATGCCCAGAAGGCGGCCCTGACCCGCACCGAGGTGGCCCAGCCCGCCCTGGGCGCGGTCGAGTCCGGCCTGGCCGCCATCCTGGAGAGTTTCGGGGTGCGCCCTTCGATGGCCGCCGGTCACAGCTACGGGGAGCTGGTGGCTTTGCAGGCCGCCGGCTGCTTCGACCGCGATGGACTGCTGGCCCTGAGCCGCCTGCGGGGCCAGCTGATGGCCGGCGAACCCGGCCAGGATCGTGGCACCATGCTGGCAGTCAGCGCCTCGCCCGAGGCCGTCACCAGGGTCATCAACGAGCAACAGGTCGTGCTGGCCAACCTCAACAGCCCCGGTCAGACGGTGCTTTCGGGCAGCCGCGAGGCCATCGCCCTGGCCGCCGACGCGCTCAAGAAGGCCGGACTGAGTGCCCTGCCGCTCAACGTGGCGGCAGCCTTCCACAGCCCGCTGGTGGCCCAGGCCCGCGACCCCTTCCATGCGGCTCTGAGCCAGATGCCCTGGCAGGCCGCCGCCTTCCCGGTTTATGCCAATGCCACCGCCCGGCCCTACCCGGCCGAGGCGGATCAGGCCCGCGCCCTGCTGGCCGACCAGTTGACCTCGCCGGTCCGCTGGGTCGAGCTGATGGAGCAACTCTACCAGGCCGGAGCTCGCGTCTTCGTCGAGGTGGGACCGCGCCGGGTCTTGAGCGGGCTGGCCCAGGGAATCCTGGGTGATCGTCCCCATCACTGCCTGGCCCTGGACGGAGGCTTGCTCGAGCTGGCCCGGGCTCTGGCCCAACTGGCCGCACTGGGCTATCCGGTTCGGCTCGACAACTGGGAGGTCGTGCCTCCCGAAGAGCGCAAGAAGCGCATGGAGGTCCAACTCGTGGGTTCGAACTATCGCGCTCCCCGCGCCCAGACGAACGTCAGCCCGGCTCCCCGCCAGGCTCCTCCCCCGGCTCAGGTCACGCCGACCCAAGCGGCCACCCGACCGGACGTGCCGCAAGCCCCGCCTCAGTCAGTCGCGGCGGGGGCTGATCCGCTCGTTCTGGAGGCCTTGCGGGGTGTGCAGTCGAGCCTGACGGCCATGCAGACCCTGCAGCAGCAGACCGCCAGCCTGCACCAGCGCTTCCTGGAAGGCCAGGAGCTGGCCCAGCGCACCTTCATGGAGATGCTCCAGGGACAGCAGCGGCTGGTCGAAACGATGCTGGGTGGCTCCCCCGCGAGTCTGCCGGTGATGACCAGCCTGCCAGCGCCGAGCCTGACTACGGCTCCGAGTCTGCCTTTGCCAGGTCTGCCGGCACCGAGCCCGCAGCCCGCCGTCGTGCAGCCCCCCCCGGCGAGCCCGCAGCCGGTAGCTCAAAGCTTGCCCGCGGCGCCCGCCGCCCCCAGCCAGCCGTCGGCCGAGCCCGTGCTGCTGGCCGTGGTGGCCGAGAAGACCGGCTATCCCGTCGAGATGCTGCACCTGGACATGGACCTCGAGGCCGACCTGGGTATCGACTCCATCAAGCGCGTCGAGATCCTGGCCGCCGTCGAGGAGCGCCTTCCCGGAATGGGCCGCATCGCCCCCGACCGGGTGGGCTCGTTGCGCACCCTGCGTGAGGTGCTGGCCCAGACCGGCAGCGCCGCTCCCACCTCCGCGGCCCCAAGCGCCGCCGCGCCTCCATCCTCGGACGCGGCCGAGGTGCTGTTGGCCATCGTCGCCGACAAGACCGGTTACCCTCGCGAAATGCTGCATCTGGAGATGGATCTGGAGAGCGATCTGGGCATCGACTCCATCAAGCGCGTCGAGATTCTGGCCTCCCTGGAAGAGGCCCGTCCCGGCCTGGGCAAGGTGGCTCCCGACCAGGTGGGCAGCCTGCGCACGCTGGGTCAGATCCTGGCCCAACTCGCTCCCGGCGCTCCCGCTGCTCCCGCCGCCTCCTCCGCATCGGCCTCCAGCGACCTGAGCGAGAGCCTGCTGGCGGCGGTTTCGGAGAAGACCGGCTATCCACGCGAGATGCTTCACCTTCAGATGGACCTGGAGGCCGATCTGGGCATCGACTCCATCAAGCGGGTCGAGATTCTGGCTGCCATGGAAGAGCGCAACCCGGGCTCCGGCCGCGTGCCGGCCGACCGGGTGGGCAGCCTGCGCACCCTGCAGGAAGTCCTGGAGGCGATCGCCCCCCAGGCCGGTGCGCCGACCGTGACCCCCGAAGCGGAAGTGCCCACCTTGCCTCTGGAGCGCAAGCTGGTGAAAGCCGTTTCCAGCCACAGTCCGGGCCCCGCTTTTCAGCCCCAGAGCGTAATCGTGCTCGACCCGGAGGGCCAGCTCGGGCCAGCCCTGGTCTGCGAGCTCGAGAGCCGGGGCATTTCGGCCGCGCTGAACGGGGAGGGCGACACGCTCATTCTGGTGGCCTCCGGAGCCTCTCGTTGGGACAGCTTGAAATCGCTGCGCGAAGGTTTTCTGGCTCTGCAGAGCCGGGCCAACCAGCTCAAGGCGGTAGCCAGCGTGACCCGCATGGACGGCCAGTTCGGCCTCAGCGGAAGCAGCGACTATGATGCCAGCGCCGCCGGTCTGGCCGGGCTGACCCGAACCATCGCCCATGAGTGGCCTCAGGTGACAGCCCGCGCTCTGGACGTGGACCGTCGCTGGGATAGCACCCAGGCCGCCCGAGCGGTGGTGGACGAGCTGTTGACCGGTGGCCCGCTGGAAGTGGCTCTGGGACCGGACGGCCGATTCGAGCTGGGGGTGGAGGATTGCCCCGTCAGCGCCGAGCAGTCGATGCCGCTGCAGGCCGGAGACGTGCTGGTGATCACCGGCGGCGCTCGCGGCGTGACCGCGGCCGTGGCCGAGGCGCTGGCGCGCGCGATCCGACCCACCCTGGTGCTTCTGGGACGCTCCAGCGAGCCATTCGTCGAGCCCGACTGGCTCAGGGGCATCGAGGGCGAGGCTGACCTCAAGCGAGCCATCGCCTCGCACAAGAACGGCAATGGCGCGCTGCGCCCGGCCGAATTGGAAGAGGCTTTCCGGCGCTACCAGGCCAACCGGGAAGTGAGCGCCAGCCTCGAGCACATGCGAGCCGCCGGCTCCAAGGTCGCTTACTATTCGGTGGATGTGCGCGACCGCGCCAGCCTCGAGCGAGTGCTCAGCCAGGTGCGATCCGAGCACGGGCCCATTCGCGGGCTGATCCACGGGGCTGGAGTGCTGGCCGACAAGAAGATCGTGGACAAGCAGCTGGCCCAGTTCGACAACGTCTTCGACACCAAAGTCGTGGGCATGCGCCATCTACTGGATCTCACCTGCGACGATCCGATCAAGGTCTTGCTCTTGTTCAGCTCGGTCACGGCTCGCTACGGCCGTCCCGGCCAGGTGGATTATTGCATGGCCAACGAAGTGCTCAACAAGATCGCCCATCAGGAGGCTCGGCGCCGCCCCGACTGCAGGGTCGCCGCCCTGGGCTGGGGCCCCTGGCACGGGGGGATGGTCCACGACGGGCTGGCTCGCGAGTTCACCCGCCTGGGGGTAGGCCTGATCGACCTCGAGCAGGGGGCTCAGGCCCTGGTGGACGAGCTGACCGCCTCGCGCGAGGAGGTCGAGCTCTTGCTGGGCTCCGGCCTGCCTGCGCCGGCTCCTCCGACGCCTCGAGCCGAGTCTGTGCTGCAACTGAAGCTGTCCGTGGGCGACTACCCGTTCCTGGCCTCCCACGTGCTGGGTGGGCGGCCGGTGCTGCCGCTGGCCATGATGATGGAATGGTTCGGCCATGCCGCGCTGCACGCCAATCCAGGCCTGCGCTTTGCGGGCCTGGAGGAAGTGGCCGTGTTCAAGGGTGTGGCCATTGAGAACGGTGCTCTGCCCGTGGCCGTGGCCGCAGGCCAGGCCGTGGCCCGGGGTGAGGACCTGCTCGTCCCTGTGGAGCTGGTGGATCCCCACACCGGACGGGTGCACGCTCGCTCTCGCGTGGTCCTCTCCCCTGAGCTTCCTCAGGCACCTACCTGGAAACCGCTGACCTCTCTACGCTCCTTCCCGGCCGAGCCCGAGCAGATTTACTCCAAGATGCTCTTCCACGGCCCGCACTTTCATGCCATCCACCACCTCGAAGGCATTGCCGCCGAGGGGCTGGTGGCCGAGTTGGCCAGCGCTGCCAAGCCGGCCGAGTGGATGACCCGTCCCGTGCGCAGCGAATGGCTGACCGATCCTCTGGCCCTGGACGGAGTTCTGCAACTGGGTATCCTGTGGTGCCGCGAGGAATTGGGCAAGCCATCGCTCCCCTCAAGGATGCGCGCTTACCGCCAATTTCAGGCCCGCTTCCCCCGCCGCGGGGTGCGAGCCGAGCTGGTGGTCAACCGCTCGCATGGCAGCCTGCTCGAGGCCGACGTGCGCCTCAGCGACGAGCACGGGCAGCCACTGGCGCTCTTCGAAGGGCTGGAATGGACCGCCGACGCGTCCCTGGATCGCTCCTTCGAAGCTCGCAGCGTTGTCGGCGCGTCCTGATAGGGAATCGACCTGATTGCGAGAAGTACCCTTTCGAGAGCGCTGAAGAGGCGCCGCACAGTAAGGGAGAGGGTGCCGAAATGAATGCGGTTTACTCACGCCGTCGCGCGCGAGCCGGAGAGACACAAAATGGCTGCCTGCTGTTCATCTGCCTCATGGTGGTGGCCGGATTCGTCGGTTACAACTACTTCATCAAGAACTACAACCTCAAGCACGCCGGCGATCAGGTTTACGCGTGGACGGACCGGAACCCTGACGCCTTCCTGATGTATCGTAAGAAGCTGGTCCAGGTGAACATCCCCGATACCATCGCCCTTGCCAAGCAGACCCGGAAGCTATTCGCCGATCTCAAAGGCGGCAAGATCGATCAGAAGACCTTTAACAAAGAGGCGAACAAACAGATCGAGCGCTATTCGACCCTCATCGACACGGTCAACGGCATGGCCGCCCCGCAGATTTTTCACAAGCCGGCCATCCGACTGGCCAAGAGCCATGGCGACTTTTATCAATGCCTGACCAAGCTCCAAAGGCTGCCCTCGGCCAAGACCGACCAGGAGAGGACCGAAGTCTTCGATTCGGCCTGGAAACATTGGACCAGCGGTTGGGACAACGTGCACTACGCCAAGCGCTACATCCGGCTGGACATCAGTTTCGACCAGACGAAGTAAGCGGCTCCAAAAAGTAGAGCCCCCGCCACCGCGGGGGCTCTTTCAATTTGTCGAGCGCCGGCTCGTTAGACCACGCGCTGGGCCTGCGGCTGCTCGATCTCGTAGATCTCCATGTTGTAGAGGGCGTTCGTCAGATAACCGGGCAGCACCTGAGAAAAGTCGCTGCTTGGCTGGCCGCCCGCGGCCATCATCTTGCGCGGATCCTGGAGGAAGGTCTCGTCCTCACGCTGGGTCTTGGCCAGCTCTTTCTGCTCGCTGAGCATGGCCGCGATGGTCTGCTCATGGTCCATCATGTCCTTCATTTCCTGGCTGTTCTCTTCCACCCGGGCCTGCTGCTCCTCCATGGCGCGCATCTGGCTCAAGCCGCCCTCGACGGTGGCCACCATCTCAGCATCGGGAGGCAGGTCGTCCTTCCAGCGCTCATCCTCGTGGTTCTGCTGGAGCTGAAAGGCCTTCTTCTGGGTGGTCACGATGAGTTGCTGCAACTGGGCCTGAATGGCGGGATTGCTCAAGTCGGCCGCGTTGGCCTGCAGGAACTGCTGGATGTTGGCCTTCTCGTCCTTGAGGAAGGCGTCTTTCTGCGCCGTCTGCCGCTCGTTGAGGACGTTGCGCTTCTTGCTCTCAAAGCCCTCGCGGGCCTCTTTGTGGTCAGCCTGCTCCGGACCGGGCTCGACCATCGGCTGACCCTGGTCGTTGACTGCGACCTCAGGCTTGCCGTCCGCTCCCGGCCTGGTTGCGTAGTGGTTCTTAGCGAAAAACTCTTGCTTCATGTCGGCCACTTGCTGCTTGAGGTTCTGGCCGAACTGTTGACGCTGCTGCGCGTGGCCCTCCTGCAGCCGCTGCAGGTTCTTGTGCGCCGTCTCAGGGTAGGGCGGGGGCTCGAAGTTCCAATCGAAACGCTGGGTGGTTCGGGGGTCGGACCGCTTGGAGTAAATGTCCGACGTCTCGCCCATGGTCTTCCAGAACTTCTTCTCGTTGTCCTTGAGGGCGGCCTGAGCCTTCGCCTGCTGATTGCCGCCGCCAATCGTGTTGATCAGCATGCCTATTCCTAGTACTGCCCAAAACACGAGTCGCTCTCGCCTGCCTTTTCCTTTGGAGTCTCAAGGCCACTTTGGGCCCATGTAATACTAACACGCAAAGGCCAGCCAAACAAGGGTTCCTCCACAGCTGGCCGAACAAACCACACAATGGCAACTCTAAGACGACAGGAGCGGTCGACAAGTTGGCGCCGGTTGACTCGATGGCGGCGCTCCCTGGGACGCGTCCGCGACCTCTTCCCCTTCCGGCTCACCGGGGTGCTGGTGGTGGGCCTGATCGTGGTGGGCTTTCGCTTCATGGGATTGAGCCAGTCCGACCTGGTGATCCTGATCGCCAGCCTGTGCCTGGCCGCTCTCACGGTCTGGGTGTTGCTGAGCACCATCCTGGCGGCTTTGCTGCTCTCTCGCCGTTACCGCCAGGCCGAGCATCCGAGCTCTGAGACGCCCCTGCAGCTCGAGGTTCACGCCCGCACTCCCAGCGGCTTCTCCCTGCGCTCCTTCTGGCTGCCGCTGATCGAGGTGGACTGGCGCTGGCTGGGAACGCAGGTGGAGGTCAACCTGCTCTCGGGCCGGGGTTGCTGGCGCGAGGAGCTCAAGCCGGCCCGGCGGGGCCTGATCGACCGGGTACGGCGCAAGCTCGAGGTGCGCGACGTGCTTGGCCTGTGCTCCATCGCCTGGGAAGCCGAGCAGGCAACCCGGGTGGTCGTGATGCCTCCCCGTGGCCGGCTCGACTCGGCCAGCTTGCTGCTCAGCCTGTTCTCGGGCGATGACCTGTCCGACCCGTTGGGCGAGCCCATCGGAGATCGGGTCGAGATGCGCCCCTACTCTCCTGGTGACCCGCCCCGGCTGATCTTGTGGAAGGTCTACGCTCGCACCCGCAAGCTGATGGTCCGGGTGCACGAGCGAGCGATCACCGTCCAGCCGCGCGCCTGCGCCTACATGGTGGCCGGCCCTCAGGACGACGCCGTGGCCGCCCTGGCCCGAACCGTGCTGGAGAGCGACCTGCTGGGCAAAGGCTGGCGTTTCGGAGCGGACAACTCGGCCGACCCCACCTCTCGACTGGATGAGGCCCTGTTGCAACTGGCCCGCTCGGGCAACCCGCTCAGCGGACCCTCCGGCCTGGCCGGCTATCTGGCCCGGGCAGCCACCGATGGCTACAAGAGCTGCCTGGTCTTCGTGCCCCCCGGCCCCGGAGCATGGCTCGAGGCGGTGCGCGCGGCGGCGGCCCAGAGCTCCTTGCGGCTCACGTTCATCACAGTGGATTCACGGGCGAGCCTGGCCCCCTCCTGGCGCTGGCTCTTCCTGCGCGAGCAGCGGGCCCGTCCCTCCAACAGCGGCCTGGTGGACCTGCTGGCCGGTCGGGAACATCGTCTGCTCAGTTACGACGACCGTAGCGGCGGTGTGCGCCAGGAGCAAGCGACGCGGAGGGCATCCTGAGGTTTCGAGATTTCGTGGGGGCAGTGATCTGGGGCTGCGCGGCCGCCGTTGCGGCCCTGCAACTGAGCTTGCCGGGCCCGGCCCTGAGCGCCTTCCTGGGGGGTTTCCTGGGCCTGTTCCTGGCCGCCCGGCTGGACCGAACCCTGCTGCGCACCTCCTGGGGCGCCGCTCTGATCGCGCTGGCCACGGTGGCGCTGCAGCTCCTGGCCCGTCTCCCCGGCTGGATCCCCCCCCTGGGCAGGCTGACCGGGGCCGCCAACTTGCTGCTCTTGACCGAGATCCTTTCCTGGTTCTGCTTGAGCCTGACCACAGTGGCCTTCTGGCACTTCCTGAGCCGGCGCATCCGCTTCTTCTCGGGCCTGGAGCTGGCCATCGTGGTGGGGATCCTGGCCAGTCCCTTCGCGGCCCACCGGGGCGGCTTCATCAACCGGCCCTACTTCCTGGTCGACCCGCTCTGGTCGCGAGGCTACGACCCGGTGCCGGTGCTGTTCGCCCTGGGGGCCCTGGCGGCCACCGCCGGCGCCCTGGTCACCCTGGGTCGCAGCTCACGGCGGGGCCACATGCTCGACGCCCTGCTCATCCCCCTGCTCCTTCTCCTGATCTTCGCGCTCTTGCCCTCGCGAGCGCTGCGGGATTGGTTCCCCGACAAGGCCGAGTCCATGGGGCTGACCGGCAAGCCCCGCGAAGGAGGCAAAGGCAAAGGCAACGAGCGGCCCCAGAACGAGATGGAGCTCGAGGACAACCACGAGCAGTCCCACTCCCCTACCCCGGTCGCCGTGGTCTTGCTGCAAGACGACTACACCCCCCCCTCGGGCGCCTACTACTTCCGCCAGACCGCCTTCTCGGTCTACAACGGACGGCGGCTGGTGGCCGACCTGGTGGGCCAGGGCGACAAGGACATCCCCATCGGCTTTCCGGCGCCCGGCCTGGACACCAGCCTGCCCAGCCGTCCCGCCAGCCAGGTTCCCACCCGCAAGCTGAAGACCACCGTAGCCCTGATCTCCAGCCACACCCGGCCCATCGGCCTGATCACCCCCGAGCGCTTCGTCTCCCAGAACAATCCCAACCCCGAGCAGTTCTGGAAGGCCTACGAGGTGGAGTCGGAGGTCATGCTGGGAGACGAGATGATGCTGCTCGGGCGGCCGGCCGGCGAGACCGACTGGACCCCCGAGGTGTGGAAGCAATACACCGAAGTCCCGCCCGACCCGCGCTACAAGAAGCTGGCCGACGAAGTGTGCGAGCGGCTGCGGCCCGAGTTGCGCCGCGATCCCTACGCCCAGGCTCTGGCCGTGCGATTCTTCCTGGAGAAGGAAGGCATCTACTCGCTGCGCTCGCGCCACATGCACGCGGCCGATCCGGTGGCCGACTTCCTCTTCGGCGACAAGACCGGCTATTGCGTGCACTTCGCCCACGCCGCCGTCTACTTGATGCGCTCGCAGGGAGTCCCGGCGCGGGTGGGAGCGGGCTACTACTCCGACGCGCGCAATCGCGGGCGGGGCTCGAGCATCCTGATCCGCAGCGGCGAAGCCCACGCCTGGCCCGAGATCTATCTGCAGGGAGTGGGCTGGGTGGTGGTGGACATCTCGCCCGAGCGCTCGCTGGTGCCCGAGATGTCCGGCCCCGACCCCGAGTTGCAGCGCATGCTCGGGCAGATGGCCCGCAACGAAAAAGACGAGCTGCGGGGCGAGCGCAAGAACCTGCGCGAGATGCTGCTCCGCTTCCTCCTGATCTCCTTGAAGGTTCTCCTGCTGGCCGCCCTGGTGACCATGCTGGGGCTGGGCGTGTGGAAGGTGTGGCGTCGGCTGGCCTTCCACTATGGCCCCGAGTCGCGAGCCCTGGGCCGGGCCTACCGGGCGGCCCTGGACGCCCTCAGCGACGTGGGCATCCGCCGCCAATACGGCCAGGGACGGCTGGACTTTGCCCGCGAGCAGCAAGAACGGTTCCCGGAGCTGCTCGAGCTGACCCGCATGCACCTCGACCGGGTCATGGGCCCGCCCGGCACCCCGCCTGCCTCCCGCTCCGAGGCCGTGCGCCGCTATCGCGAGCTGACCCGCTCGATCCGCTCCCAGGTCAAGCCGGCCCGCCGGCTGCTGGGTGCCCTCAACCCCTTCAGCTGGCTGCTGGTCAAATGAGAAAGGACCCCCTGTGACTGCAAACCCAACCCGAGAACAGGCTCTGGAGAACGCCTCCCAGGTCATCGAGAGGCTGCGAAAACGCTGCCAGCACGCGATTCGAGGCCGAGACGACGTGATCGATCTCTTGCTCATCGCGCTCATGGCCGATGGCCATGTACTGCTCGAGGATTATCCCGGCTCGGGCAAGACCACGCTGGCCAAGACACTGGGTGACTCGATCATCGACGACAACCCGCAGGAAAAGATCGCCGCCTTCCGGCGCATCCAGTTCACCCCCGACCTGTTGCCCTCGGACATCACCGGGGTCTCGGTCTTCGAGCCCGACAAGGGGACCTTCGAGTTCCGTCCCGGACCCATCTTCGCCCACGTGGTGGTGGGGGACGAGATCAACCGCACCTCGCCCAAGGTGCAGGCGGCCATGCTCGAAGCCATGGCGGAGAAACAGGTCACGGTGGACAACGTGTCCCACCAGCTCGACGACCTCTTTTTCGTAATCGCCACCCAGAACCCGCGCGACCAGGCTGGCACCTACCCTCTGCCGGTGGCCCAGCTCGACCGCTTCCTCTTCAAGATCCGCATGGTCGACATCGAGCGCTCGGCCGAGATTGACGTGCTCGCGAGCTATAAGAAGCGGCGCACCGAGTCGACCGAGGAGCTGCCCAGGGTCACCCGCAGCCAGGTCATGGAGGCCCGCCGGGCCATCGACGAGCACGTCCACATCCATCCCGAGGTGCACACCTGCCTGGTGGACATCGCCCGCAACCTGCGCAAGTCTCCGCAGGTCATGCAGGGGGTCTCCACCCGCAGCCTGGTGTTGCTGTTGCCAGCGATCCAGGCGGAAGCCCTCCTGCACAAGCGCAACTACGTGCTGCCGGAAGACATCGAGCGGCTTGCGCCCCACGTGTTCACCCACCGCATGGAGCTCGCCCCGGGGGCCGAGGACCCCCACCGCCTCATCAAGGAATGCGCCAAACCAGCCCTGGAAGCGCTCAGCCGGCAGGCTCTCAAATCGTGAACCTGCGCCTTCTTCTGCTGGTGGTGGCATTGCTGCTCCTGGCTCCGGCCATGGCCCAGAGCGAGTTGGACGAAGGCTCACTGGGGCTGGAGGCCCGCGCGGCCCTGGAATCGGACAACCTGATCAAGCTGCGCGAGAAAGCTCGCGAGATCTTGATCCAGAACCCCGACTCGGTGGCCGGGCACTTTTTCATGGGCTACTCCCTGCACCGCTCCGAGGGCGACCTGCCGCGCTCGCGCTACCACCTGGTCAAGGCCCGCGAGCTGTTCGAAAAGCGCTACGGCAAGCTGCCCGGCCCTCAGGTGTTCGGTTGGCTCGAGCGCATCCTGAGCGAACTGGCCGGAGTCTCGGCCGAGATGGACCTCTACGCCGAGCAGATCGAGGTCATGGAAGCCTACAACGCCATGTACCGCAACCTGATGAACGGCGATCCCCCCATCGTGGTGGAGTTCGCCTGGCCGCTGATGAAGCTCGGTCGGGAAGAAGAAGCCCGCCAGAAGATCAAGCAGTCGCTCGAGAATGGCGGGATGTTCTCGCGCTCGGTGGCCCTCAACACTCTCGGCGCCATCGAGATGGAGACGGGCAGCAGCCGCAAGTCCTACGAGGTTTTCAAGATGCTGCTCAAGGAGGTGGGGCCCTTCGGAGGCTGCACGTTCCTTCGCAACGGGGGTGAGGCGGCTTACATGGTGGGCGACTTCGCTCAGGCCGAGCGCTACTATCTGCAGGCCACCGAGTTCTTCGAGCCGGAGGGCTACTCCAACCCCTGGTGGGACCTGGCCAACCTCTACACCGCCGAGGCCCGCTTTCCTGAAGCGGTGCAGGCGGTTCAGAACATGTATCTCTGGTCCTCGCGCATGGAGTCGTTTCTGGCCCAGCAAGACTATGCCGAGCAGCAGCAGGCCACAGCCGAGCTTCTCTTGCAGCTCGGCTACAGCGAGCAGGCCATGCTCTCAGCCGGCCGAGCCGTGCGCCGGCCGGACCGCCAGGGGGGCAACTCCAACCAGCGCGATCAGTGGGAGGCAGGCAACCTGATCCTGTATCGAGCTACCCTGCTCAACCGCGATCAGGCCATCCGCGAGGAGATGTCCTGGAGCCACGGGCGCCGCTGGTGGGATCTGTACCTCTCGCGCCAGAGCCTCGGCTACCTCGCCTGGTCGGCCGGACGACGGGCTGTAGCGGTGGCCGCCGCCAACGACCGGGTGGTCAAGAGCCTTCGCGTGTTCTCGGCCGGCACCATCATGATGGCTGACTGGCACCGGCCCGATCTGGTGGAGCTGTATGGCCCCGGGGTGGTCGCGGCCGGCTTGGACGAGCTGCGCCAGGGCAGGTTTGACGATCTGGATCACCAGGAGCCCTACCTGAAGGTGCTGGAGGCTGAGGTCAACGCCCTGACCGGCAATCCGACCCGGGCCCTGGAGCTGATCGACCTGGCCCTGCAAAAGCTGCCCGAGGCCGAGTCGCTGGTGCGCTCCCGGGCCATGGCTCGGGCCGCCCAGATGGAGGAGGCTCGCGGCGACATGCCCAAAGCTCTCTCTCGCTACCAGCAGGTGCTGGAGACCGCCCCGGCCATGCTGCGCCTGCTCCGATTGCGCCTCCCGGTGCGCATCGAGGGAGCTACCGGGCTGCTGGCCCGGGTCCGCCGCCAGTTGCTCAGCTCGCCCCGCTTCCGCGAGGATGAGGATGGACTGCGCCTGTCGCTCTCGGGTGGCGAAGGGGCCCTCAGCGCCCGCCTGCTGGGCCCGGACGGCTCGGTGGTGAGCCAGGCCGAAGGCAAGACCGTGGACGAGCTGGTGGAGGCCATCCACCGCCAGACCTTCTCGCCCAGGGTCAACTTGAGCCAGGCTGACCTGAACTCGCTGGACGGCTCCAACGTCACCGGCACGGTGCAGAACACCAACGTGCAACAGCTGTTCAAGCAGCCCTGAGCCCTGGCCCATGGCAGGAAGCCGCCTCGCCTACTCGCTGGCCTTTCTGCTCTTGCTGACGGTCGAGGTCGCCATCGCCCTGTTCGTGCGCGACCGATTCGTCCGCCCTCTGGTGGGCGACATGCTGGTGGTCATCCTGCTCTACTGCCTGCTCCAGGCGATCTTCCTGGTCCGGCCTGCGGCCGGGGCGCTGGGAGTGTTTCTCTTCGCCTGCCTGATCGAAGGTCTACAGGCCCTGAGCTACGCCGCCTGGCTGGGGGTGGACCACATCGGCTGGGCGAGGGTCGTGCTGGGAACGACCTTCTCCTGGATGGACCTGGTGGCCTACGCGGTGGGTTGCGCTCTGCTGCGGCTGGACCCGCGCTGGGTGTGAGCGCTCAGCCTTCTGGCTCGAGGTCATTCGGGGCGGGCTCCGGGACGCCCCCCGGCAACTCATCGTCCACCCAGGCCATGAAGAGCTGATAGCCGATGGAGAGGACGGTGGCCCCGATGAACATGCCGAGAAGACCGGCGGTGGCCATTCCGCCCAGGGCTCCCAGCAGCACGACCGGCATGGGGGCGTCCACCCCCCGGCCCAGGAGCAGCGGCTTGAGCAGGTTGTCCGCCATCCCCGCCACCAGCAGCAACAGGGTGAAAAAGAGGTTGTGCGCGGTGGAGTGTCCGCCGGCCATCCACAGGTAGGCCACGGCCGGGACGTTGACCAGAATCAGCGGCACCTGAGCGACCCCCAGGATCAGGGCCAGAATTGTCAGGATCCCCGCAAAGGGTATGCCCGCCATCAACATCACCAGACCCGACAGAATCGCCTGAATGAAGGCCACACCGATGACCCCGAGGGCTACGGCGCGAATGGTCGCGGTGCAGAGCTCGAACAGCGGCGCGCCCCGCTCGGGCCCGGCCAGGCGTACGGCGATACGCCTGGCCGCTCGCGCGCCTGCGACTCCATAGGCCATGATGACCCCGGCTACGATGAAGGAGAGAATGAATCCCAGCACGCCGCCCCCCAAGCTGGCCAGCATCAGGAGGACCTTCTTGAGGGCCGTGCCCAGCTCGGGCTGCATGCTCTGAAGCAGCCCGGGCAAGTCGTTCATTGCGCGCGTCCACAAATCGTGAAGCTGGTCGCCCAGGATGGGAATCCGGGTGAGACGGTCAGAGGGAGGCGGAATTTGCAAGGAATCGCTGTTGGCGGTCTGCACCAGCCCGCTGACCGACCCCGTCAGAGAGCTTGCCAGCACGACCGTCGGGGCGACGATCAGCACCAGGCCGAGCAAGACCAGAACGGTGGAGGCTCGTCCCTGCTTCTGGCCCAGAGCTGCGGCCAGGCGCTGGTGCAGGGGATAGAGCGTCACCGCCAGGATGAGCCCCCACAACATCAAGTTCATGAAAGGCGAGAAGATCGTGTAGCAGAAAGCGACCAGCCCCAGAATCGAGCCGAAGCGGATCAGCATCAACAGCAGTCTGGCAACCACTCGTTTCTCGATGTCGAGAAGCTCGTCACGTTCGAACATGGTGCCCCTCTCTCGCGGCACGGGGCTCCATCTCCTCCCTGTGGCCTCGAAGGGGGAGCGCCGGCCCAAAAAGAAGGGTGCCAGCATGGAGCTGACCCCCGAACTGAGAGACTTCCTTGATCGGGCAAATTTTGCCCACCTGTGCACCCTGCGCGCGGACGGCGGGCCCAAGTCCGATCCGGTCTGGATTGGCCGGGAAGGAGACCGGCTGCTGGTCGGGACGGGAGAGGCGACCCCCAAGTGCCAGAACACTTACCGCGATCCCCGAGTGGCCATCTCGGTGGTGGACATGCAAAACCCCTACGAGGTGCTCCAGATGCGGGGTCGGGTGGTGGAGCATCGCAACGACTCAGACCTGGTCATCATGGATGCCATCGCCGTCAAGTATACCGGACAGCCCTTTCCCTGGCGCAGTCCCGAGGGGCGGGTCGCGATGGTGATCGAGATCGAGCATGCCCGGCTGAACAGGCTGCCTTTTCAGCACAACCCGCAGAAGGTCTGAAAGTGGGGTAGCAGCTGAAGGGTGAGCTGCCAGGTCGCGGAAGCATCCAGCATGCTGGGCCTGCTCCCTCTTCTTCTCCTGGCTCTCTGGCTCTTCGCGCAATGGTCGAGCCGCTGGGGGGCGACCGACGAGGAGGTCCACCAGACAATGCCTGGAGACGAGTATCTCGCCGATCGCTCCGAGCGGCGGGTGGTGATGACCCGGGCCATCAACCTGAACGCCGAGCCGCAGGTCGTGTGGCCCTGGCTTGCCCAGCTCGGACGAGGGGCGGGCTACTACAGCTTCGATCTGCTCGACAATGGCGGGAAGGCCTCGGCCCGGCACATCGTGGGCTGGATCCCCCCTCCCCGGCTGGGGGATGCCGCGGCCATCGGGTACCTTCGCCATCTCGAGCCTGAACGCGCCCTGGTGTGGTGGGTGAAAGGGCTGACCTGGATGGGCGCCACCGCCCGGATGGTGATCGACATCCGACTCACTCCGACGCCCGCCGGGTCACGCCTGGTCATCCGCATCACCGGCCAGGCAGGCGGCCTCACGGCAGCTCTGGCGCTGGGGCTCTTTCAGTTGATCGACGGCATCATGGCCATCCGCCAGCTGCTCGGCATCAAGCAGAGGGTGGAGCGTTACGGAGCTCGCACCAGCGACCCGGAGAGACCAGAGACGGGACAGCGGGATCAGTACCAGCTCTTCGAGACCATCTATGCTTGCGGAGAGCGTTGCGGGGTGGCGGGGAAGGAGGATGCCGCTCGCTGGCGGCAGGCGGCTTTGGAGGATGGAGTGCTCTGATTCTGGACACGTTCGCCCGGGGCAAACCAGAGCCGGGCAACGAAAGACGGGAGACCGTGATTGGTCTCCCGTCTTTAGCTCGCCCGGGAGCGAAGGTTAGCCCTGAGGCAACCTCTGCTGGGGCGGATGGGCCGCCACCGGCATCGGAGGCATCATAGGCGGGGCCGGCTGCGCCGGCCGGTCAGAACCAGACGGGAGGCTGGAGAGCAGGTTGATCATCGTGTCAGCCCGTCCCCCGGCCGGGATGATCGTCAGGTCGGCCCCCTCGGCTTCGAGCAGCCGCTGGGTTTCCAGAATCTCGAACATGACCTGGACAATCTCGGGCTCTTCGGCGATTTCGTTGAGCGCGCCGCCCACGATCTGCGGACGCAGAGCCGCGGCTTTGGCGAACTCGACTGCAGCCTGGCGCTCGGCCGAGGAAGTGATCAAGTTGACCTGGTTGGCGCCGTCCTGTCGAATGGCGCTGGTGACCTGGCGCAACCGGGTGACCACCTTGATCTCGATCTCGCGCAGCATGCCGCGATCACGGAAGTGCACCTTGCGGATGTAGACCGAGCCGACCTTGTAACCCCACTGGTGGGACTGAGGCGAAACCTCGGCCCGCACGGTGCGGCTCATCTGGTGGCGGTTTTCCAGCATGTTGGCCAGCTTCATATTGGACAGGCAGCGCACGGCCGCGCTCGAGACGCTGGCCCGCAGCGAGCCACGCGGATCGGTGTTCTTGAAGAGGTAATTGACGGGGTCGGAGATGTACATCTCATACCACACGCCGATCCCCATCGGAGCTCCCTCCTCGGAGTTCACCGGCACGCCGCGCAGATACTCCTGATCAAGCCGCAAATCGACCACGTAGCACTTGCCGAAGAAGTTGATCAGCAGGGCGTCCAGGCCGAGCTTGGCGGGCAAGAAGTAGAAGCCAGGCTCGTCGATGGCGCCTTTGACCTGACCCCAGAGGGTGTAGATGCGGCAGGTGCGCTCCTGCACCACCACATAGAGGCCGAAGAACCGGGCGAAGCCCAGCAGCACCTCAACGCCGATGAAGAAGAAGATGAAACTGGAGAAGGCGAAGCCGATCGTCTCACCCATGGTGGGCCTCCAGAATGACCCGGCGAGCTTTGCGCAGCAGGCCGAGTCGCAGATTCTTCACGTAGAGGGACAGGGCGTTGGGACCGTGCTTCTTCAAATCGCGCAGCTGCAGTGCCAGAGCTCGGAGCGGCTCGACCTCGGCCTGGGCGCGCAGGGTCTCGATCTCGACCGCGCGCCTGGACTGGACGATCTTCTGATCGGCCGAAGCCTGAGCCACGCTGATCTCGGAAGAAACGTGGTTGTGAGCGGTGTTGATGGCGGCCAGGGCCGAGTCGACCTCCTGGGGAGGGTCGATGCCGGTGATCAGGGCGTCCTCCAGGATAATGCCATAGCGATCTTCGGAGGCCTTGCACTCAGCCACCATATGGGCGTTGATGTCGCTCAGGTTCTTGCGCAGGTCGTTGATGGAGATGCCCTCGACGCGCTGCTCATGGTGCTCGCCACCCGGGATCATCGGCTCGCTCGGCGCTTCGAAGTTGGCGATCTTCTCGCGCAGAATCGAGTGGATGAAGCCCATGATGTGTGCCCTCGGGTTCTTGATCCCGAAGACGTAGCCGTAGAGGTTGTTCTCGGAGACTTTGTAGCGAATCTGACCGGTCAGGCCCACGTTGAGCTGGTCCTTGGTGACCGCTTCGAGCACTTGCCCGCCCTGATTGACGCTGGGATCCTGGGGGTCGTAGCCGATACTGACCGTCTCCGTGGCGATGTTGACCTTATAGACCGACTCCCAGGGCATCTTGAAGTATGGTCCTCCGGGCGGGATGATCTTGACCCGGGGGAAGTTGTAGCGCTCCATCTCCTCTTCGGTCAGATTGGCGCTGTCAATGGCCGGGCCTTCTCGTTCGGCCCGTCCCCACACAGTTTTCACGGCTCGCTCGTTCTGCTCGACCGTGTAGATTCCGAAGAGAACGTAACGGACGATGAACCAGCCGGCAAAACCGAGCATGATTCCTATCAAAGCACCCATACTGGCCCCCTTTCCTTATGTTGAGGATAGAAGGCCGGTAGAGCCCCTATTCCTCGGGTATCCCTCTTTGCAGTTTGAGTCGATTGCCGATCAGCACCTTCCAGGTGCCATCGGGTTGCATGCGCTCGAGATGGTTGACCATCCAGCTGCGCACCTCGCGTCCGTCGGGCTCGGTGACCACGATGTGGACCGCTCCCACCCGGTAGGTATTGCCGTCGTAGACAATGTTGTGTTTGTCGTCCTCGGCGTAGACCACCGGGCCGCGCCACGAGGCGATGTTGTAATAGAAGGTCTGGGCATCTTGCAGCTTGACCTTGGCTCCCTTGGGCATCTCGCGAACGGGCTGAGCAGCCTTGGGGTAGACCTCGGTCTGCCAGATTCGTTTCTGAATCTGGTCGCTGAGCTGGTTGATCATGGAGTCCTGGGACCGGATCGCCTCGGGGAGTTGCACGGCCTGGCCAGGCGTGACCACGAAGATCTCCTTGTCGGCCAGGGCCGGCTCCTTGGTGGGGGCATAGGGAGACTTGCCCGTGCCGGAGGGAGACTTGCCTGGCGAGGGCGACTTGCTCGCACCCGGAGAAGGAGAAGGCGATGGCGACCCGCTCGTCATCGTCATGGCCGGAATAGCCTCTCCCTTGAGCAGCGCCTCGGACTCGGCCGCCGCCAGGTAATCGAGGGCCCGGGTAGCCTCGGTCGAGTCGGGGGCCAGGTCGAGAACATTCTTGGCGTGAAAGTAGGCCTCCGAGTGCACCGAGGGTCCATCTTCCAGATTGCCCTTCGACAGCATCAGATAGAACTGTACCTCGGCATCGTCCGGATTCTGCTCGGCCGCCTGCGACAGCAAAGGAAGAGCCTTCTCCCAGCCCTTCGCCAGGGCCAGGTCGACGCCTTTGCGTTTCAGCACGTCGTACTCGCTCAACGACTGACGCACAACCGGACCGTAATCTCCAGGCGTGTGCTCGGGACCGGTATATTGAGGGACCGGCGTGGGCGAAGCACTGGCCGAAGGCGACGGCGAGGGGGATTTTGAGGGTGAAGCCTTGCTCGGTGTCGGCGATGGCGAAGGCGCCGGACTCGAGCCGCAACCGGCCGACCAGAGGCTGACAGCCAGGCACAGCGCGAGGGCAGATTTGGTCCACGGTCTTGCGAGCAAGTCTCTCTCCATTCCCTACCTCCCCAGATGCTTGGATGTCCTTCAAGATCGGCTCATCGCAATCCTGGCGACAGGTCGGGGTAACCAGGTCCTTCTTGTTCATACCCCGATTTTAACCGATCCTCAGGCCCACACTCGCCACAGCGCAGGCCCGGCAGAGAAAGAGACGCCAGAACTGAAGGACTTCTTCCACCTCTACAGATCAAATGCTCTGCTACTTGATGCAAAGTCCTCGAAGAGGGGATCAACGCGCGGGCGCCTTATCGTCTCGTGGGTGGCTGAGCGCCCGACGTCAACTCGCCCAGATTCAACAGCGGCGTGGCACCCCCGGAGACCTTCGGGAGTTCCCCGTTCCACTTCTCGATCGCTTTCATCTGGGCCTCGATGGCTTTCAGGCGAATGATCTCGTCGTTGACGTTCTGGCGCAGCAGTTTCTGCTCTTCCGCCTGGCCCTGAGCGCGGGCCACGGTGGAGTCACGTTCGCCTTGCGCCCGGGTGATGGAGATTTCGGCCTCCTTCTTGGCCTGCTGCAACTCGTAGTTCTTCTTGAGCGCCTCCTGCTCGGCGACCTGTTTGGCCTCAATGGCGCGCGCGAACTCAGGCGAAAACTTGAAGTCGGTAATGGAGAAATCATCCACCAGAATGTGAAACTTCTCCAGCCTGGAGGTCAGAATCTCTTGCGCCTTGTTCTTCACCTCGGGGCGCTTGGCGATGAGATCGGTGGCATTGTATTCTGCAGTGACGGCTTTGATGCTCTCCTGCACCGATGGCTCGATCAACTTGGCCCCATACTCGTCTCCGACTTGCTGGTAGGTGAGAGCGACGCGTTCCGGATCGAGGTGGTAGTTGATCACGACCTGGACGGCGACCTGCTGCAGGTCTTTCGAAGCGGCAGAAGCCTCCATCTGGCGCTTGTCGACCCGCACCGACATGGAATGGATGCTCTGAACCAGAGGCATCATGAAATGCAGGCCCTCACCCAGGTTCTTCTTGGTATCGACCCCTGAGAAAGTATTGAACACCACTCCGCGGTGACCGGCCGGTACGATCGAGAAGGGCTTGAGAATCATGGCCGCGACCAGCCCCACAATGACGACGACCAACCAGAAAATGAACTTCAGCCCGGGCAGAACGCCCGGCTCTGAATCCTCCTTCGACCTGGACACAGCCTTGAAGACCTCCCTTTCGTAGTCTCCCTAAAGAAAACAAGAACCCGACCGGGTCTGCTGGAAGGATGCCAGCGCCGGGTCGGGCTCGCGAGCCCGGGCGGGAGCCCGGAAACTCAACCAGATCATCTGGTCTGTCAGGGAATCAGGGCCGCGACAACGGCATAAAACTCGGTCGCCTTGACCACATCATCCAGGCTCACCGAATCGAGCACCGTGTGAGCGGTGACCTCATCACCCGGCCCGAAGCCGATCGAAGGAATCCCGGCCTTGCCCATCCAGTAGGTCCCGTTGGTCGAGAAGCTCCATTTACTGCTGTCGGCGTGGTCGTAGCCGATGAGGTCACGGGCCCTCTGCCCGGCCTCGACCAGCGGATGATCGGGATCCAGGGCCCAGGCCGGATAGTACTTGTCCACCGGGAAGACAAAGCCCGTGTAGCTGGGATCATCGTAGAAGAGCATTTCCACGGTAATGTCGCCCTTGGCCAGGTTCTCCTTGGGGATCAACCGGCGCACCTGCTCGATGGCCTCTTCGGCTGACTCACCGAAGGTGACCCGGCGGTCGATGTAAACGGTGCACTCGTTAGGCACGGCGTTCAGGCTGGGGGTCACCACGTGCACGTCGCTCACGGTAATCTTGCCCTTGCCAAGGAACTCGTGGTCACCAAGCTGGGGCTCCATCTTCGAGATGGCATCGATGATAGGCAATACCTTGTAGACCGCATTGTCGCCCAGGTGGTTGGAGGCGGCATGGGCGCTCTTCCCTTTGGCAACCACCTTCATCTCCACGCGACCTTTGTGGCCTCGATAGACCAGCATTTTCGTAGGCTCGCCCACGATGACGAAATCAGGTCGAATGCCTTCGTGCTCGACGAAGGCGTGGGGGGCGATTCCGTCGCACCACTCCTCCATGTTCCCAAAGTAGTACGCAGTCCAGCCGTCCAACAACCCGAGTTTCTTGGCGATGGCCAGGCCATAGACCATGCCCGGCGTGCTGCCCTTCTCGTCGCAGGCACCTCGGGCATAGAGAATGCCGTCTTCCACCTTTCCCTGGAAGGGATCCCACTTCCATTCTGCGGGGTCACCTACATCCACCGTGTCGATGTGGCTGTCCATGACGATCTTGCGGGGACCGTCGCCGATCTGCCCGACGATGTTGCCCATGGAGTCAAACCAGGTCTTGTCAAAGCCCAGTTTCTTCATCTCGGCCTCGATGCGCAGGCCGACCTCCTTGATCTGGCAGCGCATGGAAGGGATGGCGCAAATCTCGCGCATGAACTTGATGATGTCTTCTCGGTGCCTGGCGACCTCGCCTTGCACGGCAGCAACGTTGATGGGGGGTGCGGACTGAGGCATGGAAGTTTCCTCGTTTCTTGCAGGATGAGGCACTCGCTGGTTCCTTGAGCCGGCGGCCAGTTCCTTCAAACGTCCAGAACGGCCCAAACCGGGGTGTGATCGGAGGGCCGGGTCCAGCCACGAGGAGCGGTGTCGATGTCGCAGTCGGTGCAGTGCGCTGCCAACTCGGGAGTGGCCAGCAGGTGGTCGATGCGGAGCCCATCGTTTTTCTTGAAGGTACGAGGGCTGTAGTCCCACCAACTGTAGCGGCCGCTCTCGCTGTGATGAGAGCGAAAAAGGTCCCTCAGGCCCCACCTCTTCAGGGCCTCAAACGAAGCCCGACCGGCAGGGTGACAGAGCACGCTCTGGGCCCAGATATCGGGCCGGTAACAGTCGTTGTCCTCAGGGGCAATGTTGAAATCGCCTCCCAACAACAAACGGTCAGCGGGGGTGAATCGCTCCAGGTAATTGCGCAATCGACCCAACCAGGCCAGTTTGTACTCCCACTTCTCGCTGCCCACCGAAACGCCGTTTGGGACATAGCAGGAGATCACCTTGAGGCGCCCGTCGATGGTGGCCTGAAGAAAGCGCGCCTCTTCGTCAGCCGGGTCGCCGGGGAGGCTGCGCACCAAGTCGGAGGTGGGAAATCTGCTCACAATGGCCACGCCGTTGTAGGCCCGCTCGCCCACGGCCAGCGTCCGGTAACCGAGACCCTCCAGCTCGACCCAGGGGAAAAGATCTTCCTCGATCTTGGTTTCCTGCAACAACAGGACGTCGGTTCCGCTCTCCGACAACCAGCGCGACACGTGCTCAAGCCGAGCCCGAATCGAATTAACGTTCCAACAAGCGATCTTCATGGAATGGTTCGCTCACGCATACGTTCCTCAGGTGTTGGGCGTTCCGGTCCGGCTGCGCGGCGCCCATACTGTGCTAGAAGCCCCGGCCGCCTCCAGACAACTTGTGACGGGGGCCACCACGGCCGGACTTCTACAGTCCGGCGCATTGACTGTGCGATGAATTCTAAACAGGTAGAACTTCCTCGCATCGCCCGTGCCACAACACTTTGGAAGCGGTTCGAAACAAGTTTCTCACCGCACGTTTCGTGGCACGGTCAATGCGACGAAGTTTAGAGGTCGATGCGGTCTTCTTCCTCCTTGCCCTCCAACATCAGTTGGAAAGCTCGCAAGACCTTCAAGAGAAGTCGGCCCGGGCCGCTGAACTTCTTCTTCTCCAGCGTGTCGATGGTGGCATCCAGGTCATCGAGCATCGTGCGCAGCTCATTGGCCGCGCGCCCCCCTTGCAGGCCCGAAGTTTGGATGTCGAGCCGCAACTTGTAAGCTTCGTTCAAAGCTGCCTGCGTCTTGTTGAAGCGCACGAAAGTATTGACGCGAGCGTTACGCTCGCTGATCTCTGTCATGGTGATGGCGTCGAAACTCATTGCAGCTTCATGTGCTTCTTCAGCGCTCTTACCACTTCTTTGTGCCCGAACTGCTGGGCCAGTTTGAGGGGGGTGAGACTCTGGTTCTTCTCGACCATGTTCGGATCCGAGCCATTGATCAGCAGACACTCGACCAGAGCCACATAGCCTTTGGCTGCTGCCATATGCAGGGGAGTCTGGCCAGAGTTATCGGCCACGCTGGTATGGGCCCCTTTGGCGATGAGAGCCACAACGGTGTTGAGGTGCCCACCCAGGGCCGCCCAGTGAAGCGGAGTTCGCCCCTTGTCATCCCGGCGGTCGACGTCCGCTCCGAGTCCCACGAGTTTATCGATCAAGAGTTCGCGATTGCGGCGCGCAGCCCAGTGGAGAGGAGCCTGACCATCGAGTCCAGGGTTGTTCCAATCGGCCCCGGCCTCGATCAGCTCTTTGATGACTCGCTCAAAGTTCCAGAAGACCGCGACATCCATGGCGGTCATGGTCTTCCCCTGACCGGATCTCCAGTCTGCTCCAGTCTCCAGCAAGGCTCTCACGAGATCGTCGTGGCCGGCGTAAGCCGCCCACTGAAGCCCGCCCCAGCCCGAGACATCCTTCCAGCGTACCAGGTCTGGATGCCTGGCAGTCAGCTCACGAAGCTCGGACCGATCGCCACGCAAGCAGATATCCACCAGTTGAACCGCCCGCAGCTCCTCGGAGAGCTCTTCGCCATGAGCTCGAGCCACCAGGCCCCGCAGACCCTCCATGGTCTTGTCCAGAATGCCCCGCTCGTTGCCGATCTCGCTCTGAACCAGCCGCAATACTTTGCCATACAGTGGTTCCGCCTCGGCGACCTTGTTCTGTCCCAGGCGCACCTCGGCCAGGTCGAGACAGGTCAGAGCCAGACGGATTGGCTCAGGGCGCTCTTCCGACTCGACCTGGTCCAGGATGCGCTTGAAGATATTCTCGGCATCGAAATACTTGCGGAGCTTTCGATAGGCGTTGGCCAGGGTTGCAAGAGTCTGGGAAACCTCCGGATGCTTGCCACCCAGCAGCTTCTCCTGAATGGTCAGAGCTCGGCGAGCCAGGTCGAGAGCTTCCTGGTCCTTCCCCGCCAGAAGGTTCAAATAGGCAAGCAGATTGATGGCCTGGGCCGACTCGGCGCTGCTGGCCCCGAAGCTCTTCTCTCGGATGGCCAGGACGCGCTTGACCACCGGGATGCCTGCCTCGAAGTTCTCCTCAGCACTGTAACAGGTGGCCAGATCGAACAACAATCGGCCCAAAATGGGATGGCCAGTGCCCAGAGTCTGCTCGTAGATCGGCATCACCTGGAGATAGAGCGCCTCGGCTTTGACGAATTGACGTTGCAGGCGGTAGAAATTCGCAAGCGAGTGGATCAGTGCCACCGCCACCGTACTGCGGGACCCGGCTTGCCGCTCGACGGTCTCAACCGCCTCCCGAAGACTCCCTTCGGTCCCCTCGGGCTCGCCCTTCTCGTAGGCCTCGGCAGCCTGGTCGGCCAACGTCCGCGCTTTCAACTCAACGCTGACGTCGTGGAGATCCTGGAGCGCCTTGTAGAGAATGAAGAGCACGCAAAGCCCGAACCCGGCCCCGGCCCCAACGAGAAAATACACGAGGGGGGCGCCAGCGACATACTCGAGAAACAGGGCTGAGCTGCAACCGGGAATCACCGCCCCCAGGATGGTGATCAGGAATTGACGAGCCAGGGAACGGGAAAACATCCCTCGCGAGAGCGAGTTGGCCATCGCTCCGAACGCCCCGGTGGCAAGAATCAGGGCAGTCAGAAAGCCAACCCCCCAGAACAGGCCCTTGGTGCGGGCCAGGCCGATCGCACCAGCAATGGCCCCCCCCAACATGGCCAGCAAAGTGGCCAGAAGCAAGTAACCGAGGACCGTCTTCGCGCTCCATTCCGACATTCGGCGCGGCGTGTCCCTCAACGGCTGCAGGAAGTCGGCTGCCCCGGCGCTCAACCCTGCTCTATCCTTCCAGCAAGCAACATGCTCTAAATTGAATTTTTTCGACACTCAAGCGAGAAGGCCTTTTCATCTACCCAGCCCAGAAGGTTGGCGGCTCTCCGACCTGAAACTCGCTTCCATGGGGAAGTATGCCAGCTGGCTGGAAAAAGTTCCTGACGGCAACTCCGGCGCCAGAGTTCGCGACTTGTCCGACCAGCGCCTTGGGCAGGTCAACTCGCGTCAGCTCGACTGGCTGGAAGACAACGTCGATCTGACCGCTCCTGAGCTCGACCAGCTCAGCCCGGATCGGCTCCTGGAGCGCTTCGGTCAAACCCCGCGCCGGCGCAAAGCGGAAAATCCCGAGTGGGACGTCAATGACGCCCGTTTGATGCGCACTCTGGTCTGGCAATTCCACCTGCAACTCCGTGCCGGCCAAACTCGACCCGTGCGCGGCACTCTGCGAGGCTTCTGGCTGATCAGAGTCCGGCCACTGTGGCAATCCCTTGGCCTGCTCAAGCCGGGCGAAGGCTATGAGGGGGACACCGAGCGCTCTCGCTATCTGATCCGCGTCCTCGATGAGGCCTTCGACGCCTTTGTCCTGGAAGGAATCTTTCGCTATCAAGACCTGGAAGTCTACGATACCCGCGAACGTTTCAGGCTGATTGGCCGGGAGTTGCCTCGCCTGATTTTCTATACCGACCGAGAGGAGTTGTTCTGGCTTTGCCGTGAGTTCAGCGAGCGTTTCCAGGTCAGCGCCTTCTGCTCGGCCGGCCCGCCGAGTCTGGTCAGTTGCGAGTGGATCACTCGCGACCTCCTGCGTCGCCAGGCTCGCAATCTTCGCATCGCGGCCCTTACCGACTTCGATCCAACCGGGCGCGAGGACGCTTTGCTCCTCGGTCACAAGCTCTCCGCCACGGTCTTCGGGTTCCAGTCAGTGCAGACCACCGTTCTGACCGAGCTCAGCCTGTTCTCCGACGAAGTCATCGCCGTGGCTGCCAGGCCCTTGCGCCATGATCGAGGACTGGCAACCTGGCTCTCTCAAGGGGGAGGCATCGGGGGCGAAGGGCTGGGTCTGCCCATTGCACTGGCCGACCCTGAACGAATTCTAGCCCGATTCCGAAGCTGGTATGAAAACCAGACCCGACCTTCGCGAACTCAGAAGAGCTCGAGCTGCTGAGGCTGGCGCTCGGCCTGCGGATTTCGAAAGGCGGCGACCGACAGCTCTTCGACGGGCTCAAAACCGTTGCGATCTCGAGCGATCTCGAACAACCTGAGCATCTGGTCGGCAAAGGGCCCCTGGCCACGAAAGCGGCTGCCAAAATTGGGATCGTTCAGCTTGCCTCCTCGCATGGAGCGCACCCGGTTGAGCACTTTCTCCCTTCGGTGAGGGTAGTGCTCTGCGAGCCAGGCTGAGAAGAGCTCACTCACACCGTGAGGAAGCCGCAAGGGAATGTAGCCTGCAAAGCGCGCCCCGCTCTGGCGCGCGCTGGAGAGAATGGCACTCAACTCGTGATCGTTGAGGCCAGGAATCATGGGGGCAGCCATGACTCCAACCGGCACGCCCGCCCCGGCCAACTTCTCGATGGCCGCGAGGCGCCTGCGAGGCTGGGAGGCACGGGGCTCGAGCTTTCGCGACAGCTCGAGGTCGAGACTGGTTATGGAAAGCGTCACGCGACAAGCCTGGAAGCGAGACAGCTCGGCCAGCAAATCAAGGTCGCGCGTGACCAGGTGGTTCTTGGTGATGAGCAACACGGGATTGCGGAAGTCGAGCAGCACCTCCAGGCAGCGTCGGGTCAGTTCGAGCCCTCGTTCCGCTGGCTGGTAGGGATCGGTAACACCGCTCAGGGCGATCGGCTGGGGCCTGTAACCGGGCTGCGCAAGCTCGCGGCGCAGCAGGTCGGGCGCATCCTCTTTGACCAGGATACGTGTCTCAAAGTCGAGCCCTGCCGAGAATCCCAGATACTCGTGCGTGGGACGAGCATAGCAGTAAGCACAACCGTGCTCGCATCCTCGATAGGGATTGAGACTGCGGTCGAAGGGCACGTCGGGGCTCTCGTTGGATGACAGCACTGTACGGCTGGCGTCACGCAAGAACAGAGTCTTGGGGTCAGGGCGCTCGGCCGGATCGAGCTCGGGGTCGGCGATCAGTTCGATGCGCTCGAAACGGTTGGCAGGATTAAGGCTCGCCCCTCGGCCATGCATTGAGAGAACTTCGACTTCGAAGGAAGGCGTGCCTCTTCTGGCAAAGCTCTTCGCCCGTGAGTGATCGAGAAAGCAACCTGGCCGTCTTCATTGACTTCGAGAATTTGGCCATCGGCATCAAGAGTGCCCACTACGAGAAGTTCGACATCAACCTGTTCCTCAAACGCCTGCTAGAGAAGGGTAGAGTGCTGTTCAAGCGGGCTTACGCCGACTGGTCGCGCTACCACGACTACAAGCGGCCGATGCACGAAGCGGCGGTAGAGTTGATGGACATCCCCCAGCGAGGCATCTCGGGCAAGAACAACGCTGACATTCGCATGGTCGTGGATGCGCTGGATGTCTGCTACGCTCGCAGCCACATCGATGTCTTCGTCATCGCCTCCGGCGACAGCGATTTCTCCCCGCTGGTCTCAAAGCTTCGCGAGAACGGCAAGCAGGTTCTGGGCATGGGAGTCAAGGACTCTACCAGCAATCTCTTGATCGACAACTGCGACGAATTCATCTTCTATGAAGACCTGATCCGCGGCAACAAGCGCGTCTCGTCGCGCCTGGAAGGGCTGCCCGCCAAGAAGCAGGAGGTGTTCGGCCTGATGGTGGACGCCATTCTCGCTCTGGAACGAGAGAGCCGCGAGATCCTTTGGGGTTCGATGGTCAAGCAGACCATGCAGCGCCTCAAACCAACTTTCAACGAAGACTACTATGGGTATCGCACCTTCTCCGACCTACTGGAAGACGCAGCCCGCAAGGGTCTAGTTGACATCGAGCGGGATGATCGCAGCGGCTCCTACATCGTGCTCGACCTGCTGGCGGTCGAGTAAGGGGTTGTGAGACCCTGGCTGGCCACGCCCCTGCTGGTGGCAACGGTGGTACTGGCCTGCCAGCCAGCCGCGGCCCCTGCCAGCCCGCCGATCCGACTCGGTTACAAAGTGGTGGCCGAGTACCCCCATGATCCCGGGGCCTACACCCAGGGCCTCACCTTCGATGAGGGCCGATTGTACGAGAGCGTGGGGCAGTACGGCAAGTCGGGCCTGCGCGAGGTGGATCTCGAAACCGGAAAACTCAAGCGCAACCACCTGCTTCCGGCCGAACTGTTCGGCGAAGGCCTGGCCATCATCGGCTCGCGCATCTTTCAGCTCACCTGGCGCGAGGGAATGGGTCTGGTTTATGACAAGGAGCGGTTTCAGGTGACCGGCTCGTTTCAGTACTCGGGGGAAGGCTGGGGCCTCACCAGCGAGGGACAGCGTCTGTTGATGAGCGATGGAAGCTCTCAACTGCGCTGGCTGGATGCCCAGACTCTCCGGGAGGTGGGTCGGCTCCAGGTCACCGACCAGGGACGGCCGCTGGAGCGACTCAATGAGTTAGAGTTCGTCCAGGGTCAGGTGCTGGCCAATGTCTATATGACTGACTTCATCGCTCGAATCGACCCGGCCAGCGGTCGCGTGACCGGCTGGCTCGACCTCACCGGCCTGCTCAAACGAGACCAGCTCGAGCCAGGCTCTCAGGCGGAGGTACTCAACGGCATCGCTTATGAGCCTGCCTCAAAGCGGCTGTTCGTCACGGGAAAGTACTGGCCAAAACTCTTTGAGATCGAGGTTACAGCGAAGCCTTGACGAATGATAGTACCATTGTACCAGCCATCTTGATCTGAGGAGAGCAAACGAGACTTTGGACGAATCCAAAAAGGGCGCCTACGACAACGTCTACATGCAAGAGATGCTGGACGCCGTTTCCAAGCAAGAAGGGCACCGCGACAAGGGTCTCAAGCAGATCTCCAAAATCGGGCAAAAGAACAAGGGCGCCAGTATGATGCTGCGCATCGTCCTCATCTTGACTTTCCTGGGCCTCCTCGCCGGCGGGGTCTGGCTGGCCGCCGCCGAGCCTCAGTATACCTATGTCATCGGGGGCTTCCTGGCGATGTTCGCCCTGTTCGGGTTCATCGTAGGCTTCTTGCGCCATTAGCAGAGTGAGGAACTGGGGCGCCCGTTCCTGCATACTGTGAGCAGGTCTACTCTCAGAGCGGAAATTCGCTCATCTCGGTATAAGTGGCGGGAGCCGGGGCGGGAGCCTCGTAGTCCTGACGCTGCTCCAGGTTTCTGAAGCTGGCGAAGCGCTTCACGAACGACAGCTCGACGCTATCAACCGGTCCGTTGCGCTGCTTGGCCAGGATGACTTCGGCGATGTTGGTCTTCTCGCTGTGGGGATTGTAGTATTCGTCGCGATAGATGAAGGCCACCACGTCAGCGTCCTGTTCGATGGCACCCGATTCGCGCAGGTCCGAAAGGCTGGGACGTTTGTCCTGGCGCGACTCGACTCCGCGGCCGACCTGCGAGAGAGCCATCACCGGCACGCGCAATTCTTTAGCCAGTCCCTTGAGATTCCGGGAGATGTCCGAGATCTCCTGAACGCGGTTCTCGATCTTGCCTGACCCACGCATCAGCTGCAGGTAGTCGATGATGATCAGGTCGAGCCCGTGACGCTTTTGCAGGCGCCGGCATTTGGCCTTCATTTCCAACACGGTGATGCCCGAAGTGTCATCGATGAACAGCGGAGCTTCAGCAAGCTGGTTCATGGCCCGGGTAATGCGCTGCCAATCCTGGTCCTTGAGGCTGCCTCGACGCACGTCCTGGGCATCCACCGAGGCCGTTGAGCAGAGCACGCGGGAAACCAGCTCTTCTTTGGACATCTCCAGCGAGAACACGGCCGCTACCCCGGGTTTCTCGCGGTTGAGCACGACATTCTGAGCGATGGAGAGACAGAACGCCGTCTTGCCCATGGCCGGGCGGGCGGCGATCACGATAAAGTTGCCCGGGTGGAGCCCGGCAGTCAGGTGGTCGAGCTCGTGGAAACCGGTAGGCAAGCCCGTGACCGGTCGGCGATTCTTGAAGCGCTCGTAGATCTGGTCAAACGTGTGTTGCAGCGTGGGCTTGATCTGAACCAGATCCTGACGGCTGCGCTTGTCGGCCACGGCAAAGACGATCTCCTCGGCGCGGTCGACCTTGTGGGCGACCTCCACCTCGCCGTCCATGGCCAGCCGGGCGATGGCCGTGCCCGCAAGTTGCAGCCGCCGCTCGGTGGCCCGCTCAGCCACGATGCGAGCATAGCTGGCCACGTGGGCCGAGGTCTGCACCATCGAGGTGATCATGTCAAGGTAGGCGGCTCCGCCCGCCATTTCGAGCTTGTCGCGACTGCGAAGCTCGTTGATCACGGTAATCAGGTCGACATTGTGATTCTTCTCGGCCAGGCTCTGGATGGCCAGCCAGATCTCCTGGTGAGACTCACGGTAGAAGTCGTCCGAGGCAGCCAGGATCTCGGCAACCTTGTCGACCGCCTCGGGATCGAGCAGGCAGGCCCCCAGACAGGCCTGCTCGGCTTCGATATTGTGGGCCGGAACGTGAAGAGAGAGCTCGGGTGCCGCAGCCTGCAACTAATGTCCTCTCCCTCTGATCGTGCCTGCACTCCCGCGCGTTGACCGGTTCAGAATGAGAACGCGCGAAAATCTGTTGAACGGCGCCGCGCCAGTACCTGAAATGCTCAACGCGCGGCGCCTTATGCTCACAAGCTGACGAACGCGCCGGAACTGCCTTTCAGCGCCTTGCGAAGTGCAACGCACTTTAGCCCGCCCCCGGGCGATACGGCCCTGGCTCGGGGCTGACCGCGGCCAGCGGGCGCGCCCACGGACGCTCGGGCCAGAGAAACTCGAGCGCTTCGAGCACGGTGGAGACAGCCACCACCTCAAGGTTCTCGCGCTGGCTGGGAACGTCGTGGAGATTGGCCTCGGGCAGAATGACTGCCTTCATGCCCGACTGGATCGCACCGTAGATTTTCTCGGGGATACCCCCCACCGCCTTGACCTTGCCTTGAATGCTGACCTCCCCCGTCATGGCGACATTCTGAGGCATCGGCAGGCCCTCGATGGCGCTGACCAGAGCCAGCACCACCGCCAGACCGGCAGAGGGACCGTCTACGTTGCCGCCGCCCACCACGTTGACGTGAATGTCGTAGTCGGTCAGGTCTTTGTCGAGCAAGCGGCGAATCACGCTGCCGGCATTGAAAACCGAGTCGCGCGCCATTTGGCCGGCGGCTTCGTTGAAACGATGGCTTCCCCGACCGCTCTCGCGGGCCGGGTAAGCAGCTGCCTCGATCTCCATGCACGAGCCGAGAAAACCCGCCACACCCAGGCCCAGTGTACAACCGACCTCGGGCACGTCGCTGGCTTTGACAGTGACAGCTTTACTGAGCCTGTTGGTGCGGGCTACGGCATAGACGTCCTCGGGGGTGACGACCGGTCTGCCACGTTTCTTGGTATCACGGCGCATGAAAGCGTGGCCGTAAGCATCGGCCAGGATCTGAGCAGCTTTGCGACCTTCCACCGTATAGTGGCTGATGATCGAGGCGGTATCTCCCTTGAGCACGACACCCAATCGCTCGGCGGCCGATTCCACGATCTGCTGGATCTGGACCGTCGAAAGCGGCTCAAAGAACACCTCGGCGCAGCGCGAGCGGATGGCCGGGGCGATCTCCTCGGGGTCGCGTGTCGTCGCCCCGATCAAGATGAAGTCAGCTGGCGCGCCCTGAGTGAACAGGCGCTTGATGTACTGGGGCACGCGGGGATCTTCGTCGTCGTAGTAGGATGACTCGAACACGATGCGCTTGTCTTCCAGCACTTTCAGCAGCTTGTTTTGAAGAATCGGGTCCAATTCACCTATCTCATCGAGGAAGAGCACCCCGCCGTGGGCCCGGGTGACCAGGCCCAACTTGGGCTCTGGAATGCCCTCCTCGGCCAGGTCACGCCGCGACCCCTGGTAGATCGGGTCGTGCACCGAGCCGAGCAGAGGATTGGTGATCTCGCGGGGGTCCCAGCGCAAAATGGTAGCGTCCACCTCCACGAAGGGAGCATCCGCCTTGAATGGGGTGCTGACGAACTGCTTGACCCTTTCGAGCACCAACCGGGCCACCGTGGTCTTGCCCACGCCGGGCGGGCCGTAGAGCAGGACGTGCTGCGGATAGGGGGTGCCGATCTTGGCGATCAGGGAGGCCACAGCATCCTGCTGCCCGACCACCTGCGAAAGGTCGGTGGGACGCATGACAGCAAGCGCCGACGCGTCCAGGCCCTTGCCCTCGAGCTCTTCCAGGTCAGCCAGACGCTTGAGGGTGGTGGAGTTCTCCGGGCCATCCTCTTCTTTGAGGGCTTCCTTGCGCAATTCGCGCATGTAGTCGAGGTGGCGCTCCTGCATCTTGTGGGCGATCTTCCGGTCGAGGCTCTCCTCGACGGTGCGCATGGCCACCAGGTTGGCGATCTCTTCCTCCAGACCGTTGAGAACAGTGCGGAAGTTTCGCGGGACCGGAAGCTCGCTCAGGGTTGGATCCTCCAGGACCAGACGCTGCAGGGCGAGCAGCCGCTCGGGAGCCTGGCTCGAGCGCATCAGCTTGAGTGCGTCAAGCTTTCCAGCCTTCAAGACCAGCTTGTCAGGTCCGTAGAGATTCGACAGAAAGTCGAACAGGATGTTGATCTTACGGTCGACTTCGCCGCCCACGCGCTTCTCAGCCATCAGACTGCACGTCCACTTGAATCTTGGCGCTCACTTTGGGGTGCAGCTTGATCGTTACCGTATAGGTGCCCAGTTTCTTGATGGGGTCGGCCAGTTGCACCTTGCGCTTGTCAAAGCTCATCCCGGTGGACTTGGAGAGGGCAGTAGCAACGTCCGCAGCGGTCACCGAGCCGAACAGACGGCCCCCCTCGCCCACTTTGACCTTGACGGGAAACGGTTTTGCTTTGAGCTGCTCGGCCAGCTCCGCGGCCTTCTCTTGCTCGCGCTGGGCCCGGGCAGCCTGATCAGCCTTCTCTTTGTCGATCAGGCGCAGATGGCCCTCGGTGGCAGCTTCGGCCAGCTTGCGCGGAAGCAGGAAATTGCGGGCGTAGCCGTCGGCTACTTCGACCACGGCGCCCTTCTTGCCAAGGTTCTTCACATCCTGAAGCAGGATCATCTTCACTGCCGTGCATCCTCCGGGGTCGAGAGCTCTCTGTCATGCGCAGAATCGTCGATCGAGCCGCTAGCTCCTGCAACAGCTGCGGCCACCTTGGAGAAAGCTCCCTCTGACCAGTGGTCCAAGCAGAGGCCGGCCCTCGAAATGAAGGCCGGCCCTGCACGCTTTTCTCCCGATTTAGAAGGGGACGTCGTCCATGCCGATGTCGTCGTGGTTGAACCCGCCGCTATCCTTCTCTTGAGACCAGTTGCCGCCGGCTCCAGCGCCAACCTTGACTTCCTCTCGCTCGCGCTCGCGCACCTGGGGTGGCGGACCGCCACCCTCGCGCGGGCTGAGCATCTGCATGTCGTCGGCCTGAATCTCAAAGTCCTTGCGCTTCTGGCCGTCCTGGGTCTCGTAGGTGCGGGTACGCAGAGCACCCGTGATGCAGACCAGCTTGCCCTTCTGCAAGTATTCATTACAGATCTCGGCCAGGCGACGCCAGGCCACGATGTTGATGAAGTCGGTTTCCTTTTCGTTATTGGGACCCTTGGGGCGGTCGACGGCCAGCGCGAACTTGGCCAGCGGAGTGCCCTGCGGGGTGTATCGGAGCTCAGGCTGCGCCACCACGCGGCCGATCAGGATGACTTTATTGAGGGAAGACAAGGAAAGTCCACCTTTCTGGTTTGCCCATCCTGCCTTATGAGGACGGGCGATTCGGCCGATCTGGTCGATCGGCTCGGCCTTGACCGGCCAAGCTTCCAGGCCCGCCGAGACGACAGAGCCCTCACGAAGCTCTGCCGCGTCCGCGGTCCTCGAATGCTCGAGGGTTAAGTTCCCGGTCGTCAAGCGGACACTCCGCTCGTTCTCGCTCTGGCGCCGCCGACCGGAAACGGCCCGCCAGGAAGGCTCAATTGGCCTTCATCAGGATGAACAGGGCGCGCAGCACCTCGTCGCTCAGCCGCATGACGCGGCGGAGCTCGGCGGCGGTGTCGCTGCCTGCGTGGAACCTCATGGTCACGTAAATGCCCTCCTGGCGCCCCTTCAGCTCGTAAGCCAGGCGGCGTTTGCCCCAGGTGTTCACGTCTACCACTTCGCCACCCATACCCTTGACGTTCTGGGCATACTTCTCCGTCAGCCCGCTGACGGCTTCGTCTCCCAGAGCCGGGTCGAGAATATAGGTCACCTCATAGTCCCGCATGTTCACATCCTCCTTCCTCTGGACACTCGGCTCCTCAGGCGAGCAAAGAAACTTCGCACGCCCCTTGGGAGCAGGAAGGAATTCCGCGCCCGAGACGGGCCAGCGGAATCACCGTGGCTGGTGGCTTTCGAACAGAAACGATCTCCAGGTTTCCGTTTCCGCTCTGCTCAATCGGGCGCTCCCCGCTCGAACTGGAGGCCACCGCCTATCTTCTGCACGTTGACGGAAGATTGGGCGATTATAGCACCCGCCTCAGACGGGCGCAACCACGGAAGGTTGTTCGACTCTTGAGGGGTTTTCTTCAAGTCTCCCCCCTCTCCTCTCGAACGGATATTCTAAAGTTCGCCCCATGAACCATGCCAGGGGACGTATGTTTCGAGCCATGTTTGAAACATAACCAAGCACGAGAGAAGACGACGAAGTTCAGCTGTGGTCGAACGCTCCTGTCGCTGCTGACTGATGCAACCTCGGCGCTCTTTCCAAAGTGCGAGCACATTAGCCAGGCAGACTCAGGGGCGGACGGCTCGATAGCCTTCCAGGTAGCCAGCGCGGAAGCCCGCCAGACCGCCCACCAGTCCGCCCCCCACGAAGTCGCGATTCTTGTTGGCGATCGACTCGCCCAGGTCGGGAGCCTGCTGATGCACGGTGGAAACCTGATCGCGAATCCGATCGGCCATGCGGGATGCTCCTCGATAGGCGACCAGGGCGCCCACGGCCAGACCGGCCCCGGCTCCGACCCCAAGGGCGACCGAGCCACCCACCAGAGAGCCCAGATAGGCGCCGATCCCGGCCGTACCCAAGGTGGAGACCGTGGCGATCAACCGGGGGCTCCAGTGCCCCGGGCTTCCCAGGGCCTCGGCCAGGCCCTGTGCCAGACCCGGAGGCACCATCAACAGGCCGGTTGCGATGCCGACTGCCGCGCCCACGAGCGATGGCTTGCGAGGAGCGCTCTCCAGCCTCTCATACTGGCCGCGCAAGACGGCCCCGGCATGGTCCCAGGCCTGCAAGATTCCAGCCGCATAGCCCTGTCCCTCACGCCAACCCACGCGGGCGCCGTCCATCACGGCCACCTTGACGCCTGTCGCGGCTCCCCTGGCCGCCCCTGCCCAGCCGGACTTTTGTGGGTCAAGCTGGGCTGCCAACCGGCCCGCCAGAGCCTCGGAACTGCCCCCCCGGCTGACCATGGCCACGGTCACGCCACCCACCAGACCCTTGGTCAGAAAGGCATCGACGAACCCGGCCATCCCCCCGCTCGAGTTCAGGGCCAAACCCAGCCCGAGGCTGGCCTGCAAGCCGTTGGTGATATCCAGGGCCAGGCCGATCTTCTTGTCGCTGGCGCTCGGGTCGGCGCCCTTGAGGGCCCCACCCACCACACAGGGCAAGAGAGCTCCGGGAATCTTGGTGGCAGCGCCCAGGAAGCCACCGATCCCCTCGACGATCTTGCGGCCGGTGCTCGCTGTGCCGATCTCGCGGGGAATCTCCCGGGGAACCGATTGCTCGACCGGGGCCGGAGACGCTGGCCGGGGTCGAGTCAGGGGCAAGGTCAGGGCAGCCAGGTGCATCAGGAGTTTCCTGCCGGTGGCTGAGCCAGCGTTTCCACCACTTTGCCCCGAAACTTCTCGCGCGTGTCATCGTAGGGCACGCCACTCAGCTGCGAGGTCACGGCCCCGAGCTGGCGATGGATCTCGACGGTCAATGCGTTGGTTCCCTCGCGAATGGAACGATTGCGGAACTCGGCTGTCTTGATCGGCTTTCCAATCACGACGCGAGCGATGTCTCGATCGCGCCACCCTTTCACGATGCCATAGGTGGCCAGGGCCCCGGTGAAGCCGGTCACTCCGGCCACGACTCCGGCAGCCTCCGGGAAGAGGGCGGCAGAGAATCCTCCCACGGCAGCCCCGGCAGCCGCCCCCAGACTTCCCGCGTTGAGCATCGCGAAGTATTTCGGGAAGGGGTCGAACCACTCGGGATTGTCTGTGCGGTCGTAGATCATTTTTCCGGCCGCGTAGGCGCCCGTGAGAGCCCCCGCCAGGGTAGCGACTGCAATGCGAGCCGGATATCCGCCGATGGCTCCGGCCGCAAGGCCGGAGGCGGCCACTCCGACTGCGGCCAGAGCACCGACCAGCGTCTCACCCGTGCGCTTCTTATCGTCCTGGATGTAGCGGATCCCGATCGGTACGACCGATTCGGCCCCGCCGCGTAAAGCAAAATAGGCCGCCCCCTTCTTCAGGGGACCGACGTGCCCGTCTTTCTGGGGGTCGGCGATCCCGCCCTCGGGAAAAATACACAGTCCATGGCCCGCCTTGAGAGTATCCACGCAGTGACGCATCGTCTTGATGTTGGGCTGCTCGCGATTGAGAGGGAACGCGCCCCCCCAGGTCATCATCTTGCCGCGGAAGCCATCGAATACGTAGACATTGGCCAGATAGCGCATCTGGCGAGGGGTCAGGGCGGCCACCAGGGGTGGGTCGAACATGCTGGGGTGAGCCGGAGCATAGACATGCGCCCCGGTGTGAGGCATGTTCTCCTCGCCCTCGACTTCCAAACGGAAGCACCCGGCGATCAGGGCCTTGTTCAGAGTGCGGCACAAAGTTTGAAAACGCGGGTGCGAAAGCCCGTCGTCCGGGCCCGTATAGCCTGGCACATAATGCCCAAAGCTCCTGGTTTGCTCGACCTCAGGCTCCTGGCCCCGGTTGGAGGAAGCGTCTGCCCTGGCAGGCAGGCGCGCCGGGAGAACAGATGCATGGACTTGCATGACAACTCCAGAATCAGTTTGTGGATTTTGACTCACCCTGCCACGGGTCGCTCAAAGAACTCTGAAAGCCCTCCCTGGAGCGGTTTTTAAACTTTCTGTCAGGCTGCGAGCGCTAGAATGTCGTATGCAACTACAGCCGTTCACACTGTGCGCGCCGGGGGGTTATAGCGCTGTTCGACCCACCGCCGCTGCGAGCTCCGATCGGCTGCCCGAGGACCTCTATGTCTCAGGCAACCAGGTCAGCGTGCGCAACTCAGCCGCCCTGGCCCGCACGCTGGTGCCTCCTGGCCTATCACAGTCGCGCATCGACCACATCTGCTCGCAGACCAATCCGGTGCTGCGCAACCTGCAAATCACCGATTACTACCACGACGTGGCTGTCGCACTGCGCGACATGATCGGGCCGCAAGGAGGCAATAACTGGCCAGCCTGGGCGTGCTGGGCCTCCAAGCACGTGGGCGAGCACATCCGCAGAGAAGATCTTCCCTTCCTGCGGGGTACCTGCAAGGTCACCGCCACTCTGGCTCATTACCTGCTGCCACCGGGCTTACGCAATATCATCTGGGGACCCAACGACGCGATGAATCGCGCTCACGAAGCCATCGCCTCGGCAAACAAAGCCATCTTCGAACGGACCACTCCCCACTTTACCCGTTTCGTCTCAACCTTCTCCGGCGACAAGGAGCTGGATGAGGCCAAATGGACGAAGTTTGCCAGCCATTTCCGCCCGGGCACTTATGAGGAAGGCGGCGAGGAGATGCTCTGGAAAGGCTTTCGCAGCTACTACGAAGCCATGTTTGAGCCCGATCCAAAGAAGAAGGCTGAGCTGGTGCTTCTGGGCAACACCCATGTCGTTTACGATGAGCAGATGCATGCTCACGAGGAGATCAACGAAGCACTTCCGTGGTATGCCGGCCGCCCGGTCACCTCGATGTCTCTTTACCTGGATACCCCGACTGAAACGCTCCGATTGGGCAAGGACTTGCCGGTCCGGCCTGACGGCAAGCTCTTCCCTCCTCTCCTGGAGTCCTTGGAGAACCCCGATCTGAAAGAGGCTTTCCAGGCATTCAGTCGAGCCAACGGCCTCAACGTCGCGGAGGGAACCCTCGAGGGATCTCGCTGCGTGGATTATCGCAGTTTAGACGAGCGCATGAACCTGATCGTGAATGTCTTCCGCACCCGCCACGACGACGCCAGCTTGTTCCAGGCCCCCTTCAACCCCGAGCAGACCCACCTGATTCACAACGGCCAGGTGCCGAAGGGCCACCTCTGATCAACCTAAGTTTCCCTGCCGGCCAGCGCTGAGCAAGCCAACGTTCCAGTTCGAGCGGGCAGGCCTCGGGTTTGCCATCCACCTCGAGCCACAACCACGGGCCGACCTCTCCCGCCAACCGATCGGCCAGCCCCTCGAGCCCGTCGAAAGGGTAGCAAGGAACACCCTCCACGACCTCCTCCCCGACGGCCGCCCACATCTCGGCCGGCTCGAGCAGCGCAGGCCCGCCTCTGATCACTTCGATGCGGGGGACGTCGTTGCGGGTCTTGAAGCCCTCCAGCAGCACGAGATCGGCCGCCGGCCACTCGGCCTCGAGCCCGAACCAGGTATGTCCGCCAGGTCCGCAGATCCCAACCGGCCACGCGCCCGCCCGACGCAGACGATCGGTGTCGCTCCCCTCGCGATCAGCCCAGAGCTCGTGGTGTGTATGCTTGAGGACAGCCACCTGAAGACCTCGAGCGCGCAACAGGGGAACCAGGCGCTCTAACACCCAGGTCTTGCCGACCCCCGAGCGGCCCACGAAGGCCACGATCAACGGATGCTGACCGGCGTTCCCAACTGGATGCGAGAGTAAAGTTCTTCGACGTCCTCGACATACATCCGGATGCACCCGTGCGAAGCCCGCGAGCCGATGGAGCCTGCATCATTGGTACCGTGGATCCCGACCACGCCGGAATTCAAGCCAATCCAGCGGGTACCCAGGGGGTTGTTGGGTCCCGGGGCGATGGGTTGAGCTTCGCGAGCCCAGGCCGAGTCGGGCGGTAACCAGGTCGGGTCGACCACCATATCGGCCACATGGAACTCTCCCTTCGGGGTCGGGTAAGCGGCCTGCCCGTGGGCTATGGGATAAGACTTGATCTTCCGCCCATTCTCAGTCAGCTCGAGCACGAAGTCGTTCAGATAGACCACGATGCGCGGCCCGAGCTCGGCCAGAGTCGCCGCGCCGACCTTGCCGTCCGGCTCCAAGCCCTGCTCGTGCTGAAAGGCGCTCACGGCCTCGCAGGTAGCCTGGTCGAACAGGCCGGTGATCTCCTCCTTGTGCAGCAGGCCGCGAGCCACGAGCTTCTTCTGTAACTGCTTCACGTCTGCCCCGCGTGCTCCCACCGTCAGCGTGTGCAGACCCAGGGCTTCAGTGGAGTCGACGATGAACCACCATTTCTGCTCGGCGCTCCAGCCGGCTTTATCCCGCGCGGTCAGGACCACTTCCCGGCGGCCCTCGCTCATCAGGCCGGTGGCGAAGGCCAGGTTGCCACTGGCGTCGGAGGCGGGACGACGCTCGAGCTCCTGGCCGTCCAGGGTGACCCGAACAGATTCCAGCCCGCTGTCCGGGTCGGAGGCACTCACAAAGAGAAGCCCACCGTTCTTCCCGATCACGGCCGAAGGTGCGGGCGTGACCGCCCCGGCCAGCGGTGGATGCTGGTCGCAGATCAAGCTCTTCTCGAGAACGGTCTGGTTGCCGGCCAGATCGGCCGCGGTCAAGACCAGGGCATTGATCCCGTCCTTGAGCTGGAGGTCGGCCACGAAATTGCCCTGCTCGTCGACCACGGCACCCACCTCTTGCTCACCCAGGCGCACCACCAGCCGGGCTCCCGGCTCGGTCTGACCGGTCAGGTGCAGGGCAGCCTCGGGCACAATCGAGGGGGTGCTGAGCGTCAGGGAGGGAGCTTCGCTGTCCAGTCGCACCGTCCAGACCTTCTCCACGAAACGCACCGGAATGAGCGGAAACAACTTGATCCGCACCTGGTTCGGACCCTCTTGGAGTTGGGCTGGCCGGCCCGACTCGATGGTCGCCTGCCCCCAGAGGATGCGGGGAGGCAGCAACCGGTCGTTGACTCGAATCTCGGCCCGCGAGGGAATGCCAAAAAAGCCGACTCGAATCACGGCATCGCTCTGGTGGGTTACAGAGCGGGGCTCGAGCCCTCCCAGGCGCAAAGTGAGAAGACCCAGACACGACTCCAACGCAATCAGCGCCAGAACCAGGACCAGGACCAGTATTTTCGCTCCCAGATGCTTCATCGTCGTGCTATGGGCTGTACCCTCATCCGTCCAGGATGTCAAGAAAATTTTCGCTCCGCCCAGGAGCGCAGCCGGAAACCCCCTTGACACGGTTTCTCCGGCTGCGAGACGCCAAACATATTGTGCTAGAAGTCCGGCCGCGCAGGTCTGTTCGATTGTAGCATATCTGCGAAAGATATTCACCAACCTATCCAGGAGAGCAAGATATTTCGGGGAATGGAGGTCCATGCCAAGCCATGGCTACGTGCTCTACCTGGCCCTGGGTGACAGCCTCAGCATCGACAAGTTTGCCGGTCCGGGGCTGGGCGCAGCCTCCTTACTGTACCGTAATCAAGACCAGCTCCATGGCGAGTTTGTCGGGCGCGACCTGGTGCACCTCAACCCTGCCTGCCGGCTGTTGAACCGAGCTGAAGACGGGCAGACCAGCGAAGCGGTGCTCGACCAGCTCGATCATCTTCCCCGCGAGAGCGGTCCGACCCTGATCACCTTGACGGTGGGGGGCAACGACCTGATCGCTCTCTTAAACCACGGCTCGCGCGATCTGACCGAAGTCCTGGCTCGAATCGAGTCCATCGTGCGCTTCTTGAAAGGCTACTACCCGAGTTCCACCGTCCTGCTCGGCAACGTTTACGACCCCAGCGATGGAACCGGGCGCGTGCAGAGCGGCCACGAGCGATTTGCTCCCGGTCTACCGGTCCTGGGCCAGCTCAACGGCCGCCTGCGAGAGCTGGCCGCCGCCACAAGCGTCCGCTTGATCGACATTTACGGCCACTTTCTCGGCCACGGGCTGCGCCACGCCGACCCAGGCTTCGCCCACTACCACCCGGACGACCCAACAGGCTGGATCTGCTTCGACATCGAGCCCAATCCGAGAGGGTCCTCGGAGATCCGTCGACTGTTCTGGGAGGCCCTGCCATGAAAGAGAAGCTCGAGCGGCTGCGTAGTCGGCTCCCGAACATGCAACCGACCCGCCTTGAAACCTCGGACTTTCTCTGGGATCTGAGCGAGGAAGACATCATCCGAACCCTGGTGCGCAACGAGCATTCCGGCCTGCTCTTTGGCCGCTTCGCCCCCGAGAAGGTGCTCGAGGAGCTCGAGGAGGTCAGCATTCTGAGCGCTCTGCGCCGGCGCGGATATCACCACTTTGAGGCCTACTGCGGCTCGGCTCCCGGAATGCCGCCGCTGACCCTTTTCGAAGACCGATTCACGGTGTTTGGAACAGCCGAGGGACAGCGCTACCTGCTGGTGGAGCTCAAGACCCACTGGGGCACGCTGCTCTTCCCACCGGATGGAACCTCCATCCGCGCTCTTATCTGGGACTGGGTGAGTTTTCAGCACCCTCTGGGCCAGTTCACCCCTGACCGCCCTCCCTTGCCCGGTCAGGAGCACCCCGGACTGGGGATCTTTCGACGCTCGCTCGACATGCTGCTGAACTGGTCCAAACGGATGGAATTAGACGCCGTGGTCAACATCCCCGAATATTTCCACAACGGCGTGCTCTATTCGTCTCATTTTCACTTCGTCACCCCTCAGTTGGAGGGTCGACTGAAGGCCCTCTGCCGCGACCTGCTGCCTCGCGGGCTGGTGGCCGCTTCCTGGGCTCTGGCCGAAGGCAGGGTGCTCGACCACGAAGGCGAGGTCGTGCGCTGGGCCCCGGCCGAGCAGGTCTTCGCGATGCAGGGGAAGGTGGCCGACTACTTCGATTCACCGGCATACCAAGAGACGGTGGCTGAAACCACCGCCTCTTTGAGCTACCACTACGCAGAGGAGTAGAGACTCAGAACGGGGAGTCTTCCCCCATCCCTCCACCCCCGGCCAGCTTCATGGCCAGTTGGAGCTTGAGCATCTCCTGCATCTCCGGAGTGATGCGAATCTGTTTCTGGCTGGAGAAGGTGCCATCGGCGTGGGCGATCGCGATCTCCCGCCAGGTACCCTGAGTGCGCGAATAGACCGTGTCGCCATCCTCTCTGACGATGGCCAGCTCTTGCTCATCGCCCTCGCGAACCACTCGCTGGCGGAATTCTTGAACCTCGCCGCTGGTGGTATCGAAACGGAGGAAGGCGTCATGCGACTCGGTCACCTGGCTGATGAATCCCAGGCCCTGGCCGCTCACCTGGCGGTTCGCGTAACCGGCCTGGCCCTTCTCGGGGAAGAGGTCGTCCTGGCCACTTTCGTCGAGCTTCTTGAGGTCGGCCACGATCGGGGCTGCTTTGGCCTCTACCTCGGCGATCAGCTTCATCGCATTGGAGCGCTCTCGTAGCTTGTCCCACTCGGTCTTCTCCGCCGGGGTCGGTAGCGTCACCTCTTCCTCTGCCGCCGCCTGTGGGAATGCTTTCCGCGGTAGCAAGAGTCCCCCACCCTGGCCAGGAATCAAGATCCGCTGCATACTTCATCGCCCCAATCTGATATTTAGTTGTAACCACACCATGGCACGGGCGCGTTAAAGAATTCTGAAATTAGAGGGTGATGAGCCTGGAGATACTTGAGGTGAAATCCGCCCGACAGCCCGGATTGCCTGGCAATTGCTCAGGCAACACGATGATCAGACCCTGATGGGGGCTTCGCTCTAAAGTGCGAGCACATTAGAGATTGCTCAGATCGCCGTCCTGAACGGTCTCCTCCACCCGGCCACGGAACTTTGGCGCCGAATCGTCGTACGGCGTACCGGTGAGCTGCTCCTTCGCCTTCCCGAGCGAGCGATGCAGATCTTCGGTCAGGGAGATCGCCGCCTTCTTCGAGCTTCCGGCGGCGGTCACGTAATCCTCGACGATCAGGGGCTTGCCCACGATGACGTGAGCAATCTCGCGGGTCCGCCAGGCGTTGGCCACCGCCAGGGTCGAAAGTCCGCCCGCCGCGGCCAGCGCCAGTCCGGCCTGCGGGATCAGGGCGGCAGCGATACCTCCGGCCACTCCCCCGCCCAGGGCTCCGAGAGCCGCCCCTTTGAGCATGGCCATGTACTGGGGCGCCTGATTGTAAGCCTTGGCTGGTGGATTATCATGCCACTGCTTGCGACCGTAGAGATAGCCACCTGTAATGGCCCCGGCCGCTGCGCCCGCCAAGATTCGCGTCAGAGGTCCGGAAAAGGACGCCAGGGCGGTGCCCACGGCCACCCCTGCGGCTGCCAGAGCGCCCACCACGGCCTCGCCCGGGCGCGACTTGTCGTCAGGGCGATAGTGCATGGCGATCGGCACGATCGACTCGGCTCCCCCGTTGACTGCTGCCGAGGCAACCCCCTTCTTCAGGGGGCCGACAGTGCCCCGAGCCTCCTCATCGGCAATGCCGCCCTCCGGATAGATGCACAGGCCCACTCCCGACTTGAGAACCTCGTTGCAGTGCCGAATCGTGGTGGAAGAAGCGTTGGCGCGATCAACCGGGAAAGCGCCCGACCAGGTCATCAGCTTGCCGTTGAAACCCTTCATCGTGCGAATGTTGGCCATAGATCGCACGTCGCGATCGAGCACGGCCGCCACGACGGGGGGATCGAAAATGGTGGGGTGAGTCGGGGCGTAGACGTGGGCTCCCCCGGGGGGCAGATTCTCGCGCCCCTCGACCTCGAGGCGATAGCGACCGGCCACCAGGGCTTTCGTCAGGGGCCGGAGGATCGCGCCATAGCGGGGTGCCGAGCGGCCATCTGCCGGGCCGGTATAACCGGGAATATCAGCTCCGACATTCCTTTCGGGTTGATGGGACTGGGCTGAGCTGGCCGGGATGGGGCGCAAGCCCGACATGGCGACGTTCATGGCAAACCCTCTTTGTGAGCTTTCTTTCAGTATTACCTGGCAAACTGAAGCAAAGCTGAAAGGAGAAAAGGCGCTTGCAGGTCGGGCCAATCCTCGCAAGAGTGAGCTGGGGAGCAGTCAGGAGCTGCTCCGCGCACGCTCCTGCGCCCGATTGCGCCCCCCAGGATACCCTGTCCACCCGCACCTCGGCCCACAGGCTCTTTGCACGCCCTGAGGTGCGCGAATGTTGGAGCGTCTCGCTGGGTGCACCGGTTGAGTTTCCCGTTGTCCCCTGCGAAGGCGGCTTTCTGGCAGTGTTGCGCGAGCCGAAGACGACCGTCGAGCATCCTGGGGCGCAGCGGCTGGTGCGCTTGCTTCCCGGGCAAGAGCCCCAGGCTCTGCCCACTCCCCCGGGGAGGTTTCTGGCTGCTGGCCCGGAGGGGATCGAGCTGAGCTGGACCACGACCGGCAAGTATGTCTTCGATCCGATGATGCCATCGGTGGATCACAAACATGACCAGGTGGAAGTGCGGGCCCCGGGCTGGAGCCGTTCGCTCCCCGGGTGCACGAACACGACTGCCTCGCCCTTCCCCTGGCCCCCCATCTCCTCACATGGGCGCACCCTCTTGCAGGTAGACGAACGCACCATCGAATGCCTGGATGCCGATGGCCGGAAGCTGTTCCAGCACCAGGGAACTCCCTGGGCAAAGCTCCAGGTTCCCCCGGCGCTGAGTCGGGATGGACGCGCGGTGATCTGCGACGACAACCACGGGGTGGTGACCGCTTACCGGTCGGACGGCTCGCGAGCCTGGGAAGAAACCACTTTTCGCACGATCAGGTGTACTCCGCTGCTGCTTGACGAAGGCCAAACGCTGGTGGCGATCCGGGGAGACGAGTCAGGCACCACCACTCTCCGACGATTGGATGACGCAGGCAAGACGGTAAGCCAGTGGTCCGTACCGGGGGCATCCATCGCCGGAATGGTCCAGGCTCCCGATGGAACCATCCTGGTGGCGGCCAACGATCCGCCCCGCCTGGCAGGCTATGACTCAGCCGGGCAGCTCCGCTGGGAGCATCCGCTGAGCGAGCCCAGCCTGGGACCGCCAAACCAGTTGGAAGACGGCTCCATGCTGGTCGTGGGCCGAGAGGGCCGGGTCAGCGCCGTGCGGGTGGCCGATCCTCGCACCAGCCGAGACCCGCTGGTGGATCAGGAAACTGCCGGCGCCATCCACGAAGGGTCACAGTTCGTGACCCTGGCCGGCGTGCGCGTGCGCCGCAAGTAACCTCCTCTCCCCCGTTCTTCTGTTCACAACCCGGCAAACTCATGAGCCGCTCGGCTGACTAGATTATGGGCAACCACTCGCACTGAAAAATTCCTGAAACGAGGTTGCCCCACGTGAACACCCTGTCCAGCGTCAACGCCAACTACAACACCCTGGCCATGCCAGGCCGAAGCTCTGCCCCGCAGGCCGCCTGCAACTGCGGATCCAAGGACAGCGTGGTTCTCTCGGGCACCCGCCAGAGGGACGAAGAGCCGCCCACTCCTCCGACTCCCCCGGCTCCCGAGCCCCCTGCTCCCGAGCCCCCGCCCACTCCCGAGCCTCCGCCCGAGCCGCCGCCCGCGCCGGTGACCAAGAAGTGGACCGTGATGGTCTACTCAGCCTCGGACTGCAACCTCTACCGCTTCATGCAGTCCGACCTGGACGAGGCCGAGCGGGTTGGCTCGACCGAAACGATGCACGTGATCGCCCAGACCGACCACGGCCCGCGCAACGGCACCGCCCAGCGCATCGAGCTGGTGCCCGACCAGACCCCGGGCCTCAAGGCCCCGGTCAAGCAGGACCTGGGCAGCTACAACATGGCCGCCCCGGAAGCCCTGGCCGACTTCGTCAAGTGGGGAATGAAAGAGTATCCGGCCGAGAACTACATGCTGATCATCTCCGACCATGGCGACGGCTGGAAGGGCGCCGCCCAGGACTGGAGCCACAACGGCTGGATGAGCACCCCGGACATCGAAGCCGGCCTCAAGATGGCCCGTGAAGAGACCGGCAAGAAGATCGACGTGCTCGGCTTCGACGCCTGCCTGATGGCCTCGGCCGAAGTGGCTTACCAGCTCAAGGACGAGATCAACTACCTGGTGGCCTCCCAGGAAGTCGAGGGCGGCGCCGGCTGGGAGTACAACCGCGTTCTCTCCGAAGGCACCCTCAAGAGCCTGGACCAGAAGCTGTCTGCGACACGCTTCAACATGGATCCCAAGCAGGTGGCCACCCACGTCGTGATCTGCGCCCAGGGCAACCAGGACGACCTGCCCACCATGTCGGCCATCGAGACCGCCAAGATGCCCGCCGTGAAACGCGCTCTGGACAACTTTGCCGACGCGATGGCTACCTCCCAGGTCAGCAAGGACACCTTTACGACCGCGGCCGAGAACACCCAGGGCTTCTACGACTACAAGGACCTGTCCGACTTCGCCAACCAGGTGAAGACGGGCGTGCAGGCCCAGGACTGCTACCTGGCCGGCGCCGCCGACCGCCTGATGGCAGCCGTGAGCAACGCCGTGGTGGCCGAGCAGCACTCGGACAACTATCCGGGAGCGAAGGGAATGAGCATCGAGCTGCACAACACCAGCTCGTCCGACTACGCCAACCTCAAGCTCTCCCAGGACACCCAGTGGGACGAAGCGGTCGCCCAGATGCACAGCTAAAGTTTAGTCTGGTGGTGGTACAAAGGGCGTCCCTTCGGGGGGCGCCCTCTTCTTTTGCCCAGGCACCTCGCCCTTGATCGAGCCTCGTTCAGAGTTTCCAGGCCGTGAGCCAGCTCTGGCTCTTTCGCTTGAGCTTGAGCTGTTTCACCAGCCTCTGGTCGAAATCGGGCATGTGAGCCGCTCCGTAGAGGATGGCAACCCGCTTCCTGCCTTTCTTGAGCTGCTGGCCGAGCACCTTGATGCAGCGCTGATTGCGTCCGGTAATCAAGGCGGTCCCCTGCAACTCGACCGCCAGGCCTTCGACGTCCCCGATGTTGGCGGCCAGCACCCGCCGAAGCGCCTGGCGCTCGGCCTCGGTAGGCTCTCGGGTCAGGAGCGCCAGAGGGTTGAGGTTCTCCAACTCGCTCTCCTCCAGCTCGCTCGAGCGCTGAAGGCTCTTCTTCAACAGTCTCAAAAACAAGGTGGTGGCATTCTCGCCCCGCTTCTGCATGGACTTCTCGAACTCCTGAGCTGTCATGTCGGCGTGCACGAACTGATCGCCGCTGTAGTCCACGACCTCGGGCTGATAGGCCAGGCCCAGCATGCTGGCCAGCTTCATCTGGACGGCGGTGAGCGGGTGGCTCGGATCAGGGCGAATCTCATAACGGGGCTCATAGTCGAGCCCTACCGCCCGGGCCATGTCGCGCCGGCCCTCTACCGCCTGGCCTTCATCCACCACCGCCTCGAACAGAACGGCATCGTATGCCTTGAGCTGGCGATTGAGAGCCTGGTAGTAGGCCAGGTCACCGATGTGGACCACGCCCACCAGATCGACGGTGACCCCGCTCTTGGAGGCGTAGCGAGTGATGGCGGTCTGCAGGGCCGAGGGCCTGCCCTCCGCGTTCTTGACCAGGCGCACGAAGGTAGGCCCCTCGGCCCTGGCTGGAAGCAGCAGCAGGCAGAGCCAGAGCAGAAGCAACTTGCGCATCCTCTGGAAATTCCGCGCTGGCTGCAGGGCGCCCTGCGCGAGGGGAGAACTGGCGACCGTGAGATTCCTGATCGTGGACGGCTATCCGGCCGCATCGCGAGATGAGCTGTGCTGCGCCGGAGTGGCGCCGGCTCACGAGCTATTCGCCGGAATGCTGCAAGACTATCTGCCGGGAGCGACCAGCGAGGTGGTGTTCCCCTCCGACCCCGAGGTGCGCCTGCCCGATCTGAGCGGCTTCACCGGGGTGCTCTGGACTGGCTGCAATTTGACCCTGCACGACACCTCGGACAGACGCCTGGCAGCTCACCTCGAGCTGGCCCGACGCGGCTTCGAGCAGGGCCTGGCCAGCTTCGGGAGTTGCTGGGCCTTGCAGGTGGCCGCCGTGGTCGCTGGGGGCGAGGTCAAGGCCCATCCCGGCGGTCGCGAGATTGGAGTGAGCCGGAAGATCCGTTTGACCCCCGCCGGACAGGCGCACCCGATGTTCGCGGGAAAGCCTCCGGTGTTCGATAGCTTCACCAGCCACCTGGACGAGGTCACCCGCCTGCCCTCCGACTCGGTGCTCCTGGCCGAGAGCGAGTTCACCCGCATCCAGGCGGCGGTGATCCGCCACCTGAAGGGGAGCTTCTGGGCCGTCCAGTATCACCCCGAGTTCACCGTCAAGTCCATGGCCCGGCTGATGGCGGCCCGCCAGGAGGTCCTGCTGCGGGAGGGGTTCTTCGCCAGCCCGGAGGAAGCCGAATCCTACGTGGCCAGCTACGAGGCCCTGGCCGAGCAACCCGACAACCGGGCCCTGCGCTTCCGCCTGGGCCTGGATGACGACGTGCTCGACCCCGACCTGCGCCGACTCGAGTTCCTCAACTGGTTGCGCCACGAGCTGAAGGTCGCCTGATGGAAGACGAGGAGTTCCTGGGCTCTTTGACCTCGGCCTGGCTGGGTGAGGAGCGGCGGTCCGCGCCACGAGAAACCCTGCTCGAGCAGATCTCCCGTCGGGGGCCCGAAGCCATGCGAGCCGAGATCGAGCCCCTGGTGGACTACTACGACGAGCTGGCTAACTATCTGCCCGAGGCCGGCGAGATTGCCGAAGCGCTGGTCGAGTTGCTCGACAGCCTGGCCGGCGACCCGGGGCCGGCTTGCGCTCGGCTGCAAGAGCTGCACGCTCGACATGCCGAGGTTCTCAGGGCCGAGCTGGGGTGCCTGGAAGTGCGGCCAAGCTACTCGCCCTGGGTCGACAGCCTGCGGGCTCAGTTGCAGGCTTTCGTGCGCGGGCAACAGACCAGGACCCCGATTTACGAGCAACTGGCCGAGCTCGAGCAGCTGTTCAGCACTTCTCTCGGGCAGAACCGGGCCAACACCCTCCAGCTCGGCTCACGCGCCAACGAAGCCGCCCGCAAGGTGCTGGAGCTGAGCGAACAGGGCTACGCTCGGGGGCAGGTGGCCACCCGAGCACTGGTAGCCTCCCTGGAGCGGCGCGACCTGGAGGCAGTTGGGGAGAATCTGCGCTCGCTCAATCAAGCTTTCTCTTACCTGACCCAGGCACGCGAGCTGTGCGAGTTGGAGGGCCGACAGTACAGCTAATGGGCTCGCACTTTGGTTTTGCGCGCCGGAACTGCGTTCCAGCGCGTTGCACTTCAGGGCCTCAGGCAGGATGATGCCAGGGCCGTCTCCGAGGATCTGCTAGGCGATGCCACCCATCAGGCCGCCCAGGGGCGAGGCGAGGTTGCCGGCGCCCAGCCCGGTCGGATCGAGGGTGGGACTGATTCCAGGGACCGCAGGTGTGGCACCCAGACCCGGGGTTGTTGCCAGCCCGGGAGTGGCTCCCAGGCCCGGGGTCGTGCCCAGCCCACCCAGGCCAGGAGTGGCTCCGAGGCCTCCGGTGGGATCGAGTCCCGTGGCGCCGGGCAGCCCACCCTGATTGGCCAGCGGCCCGCCCCCGGTCACCGGCCCGAGCATGTTGTTGGCCAGATTCTCAAAGCCGGTGGGCCCTCCGAGCTTGCCAACCCCGCCCGTGATCTGGTCGAGCTGGGCCTGGCTCTGGGCGATCATCTGCTGATTCTGGATGGCCGTCTGCTGCATGATCTGCTGACTGGCCGCCACCAGTTGCGCCTGGGCCTGAGGAGAGAGGGTTCCACCGCCGCCGCCGGCGCCGCCAGTCTTGGGAATCGAGGTGGCCATGCGAGTCCTCCTGGAGCGAAGTATCTTGGACTCAGGATAGCCCTCCGGCTCACCTCGACTGTTGCGGACGGGTTAACAGCATGTAACAATCCTTTCGGATATGTTTCAGGCTTCTTCCAGTTTGTTCATAGAAGTCAGGGCAACAGCTCCACGACCACTTTGGTCAGCCCGCTGCCGGTCCGTCCCCCCGAGACGACCTGATTGAAGCCAGCGTAGAGGTCGTAGTTGATCGGCCCCTCCTTATCCGGCTGGCCGGCCAGGGCGAAGAGGGCCGGATGTTGCCAGGAGCTCCCTCCGGCCCTGACACTGCCATCGCTGACTTCTACAACCACGGTGCCAGATGCGAAGTCGCGCAGGTCGTAGAGCTTGTGAGTGGGCTGGCCGATCATCTGGTCGTTCCCCCAGACCGAGAGGTCGCGCCCCACGATCTGCACCTCGGCGTCGTTGGATTGGGTCGCGCCGTCTCCGCCGTAGCCGTTGCAGGAAGACGAGTCAGCGATGTTCAGGGTCCAGCCCTCGGGTCGCGCACCATAGGTCAGGGTAAAGCGTGCCCTTCGATATCGCTCGAGCGTCAATTTCAGGACAGCGCGCCCCTGTGAGGGCTCCTGCACCCAGCCCATGGGAGCCTCGGGGGACATCTCATAGCGGTTGGTCGTCAGGTCCACCCGGCAGACGGCGCGCCGGTCATCTTCCTGAGAGTTGAGGGGAGTGAGCAGGGCCGCCAGGGCGACCAGAGAGCTGAGCCACAGGAGGTTCTTGCGCATGGTCATTCTGACGCCGATCAGGCAAGAATCTTCCCGGCCAGGACCCTCCAGCCAGGGTCCTCGCAGGCGAGCGCAGCCGGAAGCCCCTTGACAAGGTTTTCCGGCTGCGCGACGCCCGACATATTGTGCGAAAGTCCGGCCGCCTCCAAGATCCTGTGATGAGGGGCAGGGGCCCCGAGAGCGTAGCTCTGCGGCCGGACTTCCAGGGTCAGTGAGAGGAGCCGGGCACGCAGGCCACGCTCATGGGAGCGCGCTGCAGCACGGCCATGGAGACCGAGCCTTTCCAGAGCCGCTCCAACCCGGAGCGAAGATGGGTGCCCATCACGAGCAGGTCGACCTGTTCGCGCTCGGCCACGGTAATCAGGTGCTCCTCCACGGGCCACTGGGCCACCTCCACCTGGCATTGCGCCCGGGGCAGGCCCGTATAAGCCTGCAGCCGACCTGTCTCCTCCTCAAGCCACTGCTCGTCCAGGTTGGCTCCGCCCGAGACCTGCACGGCAAATTTCTCGATCGGACCCACCCTCTCGAGCGACCCCAGCCACTTGAGCGCGCCGAGCACCGAACCGTCCAGGCTGACGGCCAGCATCACCTTCAAGGGGCGCTCTCCCTTCAGCCAGGAAGCCAATCTATCGGGCTGTCGCACCACCAGGCTGGGCACCGGACAGCTGCGCACCACTCGCTCGGCGGTGCTTCCCAGAAGCCAGTCGGACAGGCTGCGCCGGCCCAGTGAGCCCACCACCAGCAGTTGGGCGTTCAAGGCTCGGGCTCGCTCGACCAGGACCTCGTCGGGATGGCCAGCCAGCACCTCGGCCTGCACCTCGTCGCCCAGCTCGGCCGCGGCGGACTGCAACCGGGCACGGCTGGCGTCGGGCTCGTCGGCCACATGCACGAGGTGAAGTTGAGCGCCCAGCTTCTTGGCCAGGCTCAGGGTCAGGCGCGCGGTTTCCTGCGCCAGGGGGGAAAAGTCAGTTCCACACAGTACAACCTCAGACACGGATGAAAGTTCTCCTTCTCAATTGGGTGAAAGTGGGCGAGCAACGCGCAAAACTCTTCTTAGGATCGCGGAGCGCAACTGCGCTCTGGCCTAGAACGTCGTTCCGGCGCGCTTCGCCCGATCGGGTGAATGTGCAAGACCAGAGGGCGAGCACATCAAGCGCTGTAAAGAAGACGAGAAGGTGGGCCGCGTCGGGCGATCGGCAGAGCGCGAATACGACTGCGCCGGCAGTCGGGTCGATCCAGGGGACGCCAGGCCGCGGTCGAGCTCAACAACCCCTGCAACGGGGCCACAGGGCGGCAGTTGCGCGAGCGGCCGGTCCGGCTCACCAGGGCAAACTCTTGCCAGGTGGCTTCGGGGCTGAGCAGCTCCTCGATCAGTCCTGCCGGCTGGCCGCCGACCAGCAAGCCCGCCAGCACGCAAACGACAATCAGGGGGCGCAGCGACATACCGCCAGAGGTTAGCAGATAGCCTCCCCTCTGGCAACCCTGGCAGACGCGGAGTCGTCAATGCCAGGCTGAAGTTCAGCGCATCGGAAATGCGACCGCAGCAGTCGCGGCTCCTCCATGGCCATCGTGGATGACGACCCGAAGCTGATAGACATTACCAGCGGCCGCCCCGGCGGGGGCTCGAAAGGTTATCGTATTGAGGTTGCCGCTGGTCGTTCCGGTGCCCAGGTAGGAGCTGGTGACCGCGCCATAGTTATAGGGATCCTTCTGAGGGGCGTTGATGTTGTCGACCGTGCCCCCGATCAGATACCACTCAAAGGTCAGCGGGTCGTCGTCGGTGGCACTGACGCGGGCCGTCAACTGCGCTCCGGGGGCCACCTTGGGGGGGTTAGGTCGGGTCAGCGAGGCCTTGAAATCGCAGGCGATACCCTGTGGGTCCCCGTCCGTGATCACGATCTTGGGGCAGGGATTGGTGCTGAGCTTGCCGCCATAGACATCAGCCACGGCATCGGCGCACTCCAGACGGTCGAAATTTGCCCCCCCCGTCCAGGGTGGATTGACGAACGTCTTGAATTGGCCCCGGTAAACGTGGGTCATCTTCCAGAAGGCCGGCAGACGCGAATTGTGTGGCGGGCCCCAGTTCAGGACCAGGCCTCCCACCGAGCCTGCCTTCTTAGCCGCCTCACTGGCCACGTAAAGGGTGTAGCTGCGGCGATAGTTCAATGCGTTCTGAGTCGAGTTCAACTCCAGCCAGTAGTTCTGCCCATTGAGGTTGACGTGCGGCATGTCGTCAGCAGGAAGGTCGTAGCTGTAATACTCGGTGATGGCCCAGGGCTTGCTCCACCCCCCCTGGACCAGATTCTGGGTCTGCTGGTTGAGGAATCCGCCTCCGGAGTGGTTGGCGTCGTACTGACCGTAGAAGTTGTTGATCGCCAGCCAGTCCAGGGCTGGCAGCTGGGTTTTGAGCGTGCTGACGAAGCTTGCCGAGACCGTGGGCACGGCAGTGGCCATGGGTCGAGCCAGCTTGCTGACGGTGGTGCCGGTCTTCACGGCAGTGATCACGCTGTTGAGCTGAGGAAACTGGCCCGGGGGAATCTCGTTGCCGATCACCCAGGCGCCCAGATAGTCGAAGTTGGGATCTTTCTGCACCAGTTGAACGGTCTGCGGGATCAGCGTGCCCATGTTCCCCTGAGCCGGGTCAAAGACCAGACCGGCCAACAGGATGACCTTCTTGTTCGGGGTGGAAGCCTGCTTGCACAGGGCCAGCAGGGCGGAGATCAACTGGGCTTGCTGGGTCGGGTTCTTGAAGTTCCACCCCACGCCGTAGCTACGAATGCAGTTGCCTCCTGCGCTCTTGATTTGCGGACTCACATAGCTGAACCAGTTGCCCTGGTTGGAATCAGCCTCAACCGTGTAGTCGAAGCCCATCCCTCGCAGATCCACCGGCAACCCGTCCAGCAACAGATGGTAGTCGACCGCTCCCTCGCTTCGGTTGACACCCACCTCGTGGCGCACGAAAACCACCGGCTGCAGAGGAGAATTCGGAATGCTCCACAGATGCTCGAGCTCGGTGACGGGCAGCTCGAGAGTGACCACCTGGCCCGATTCCTCCACGAAGCCCAGTTGGACGAAGGCGGTGGCTAGCGGCAGACTGAAAGAATGCGTGGGCTGAGGAAAGAGGCTCCAGGTCGGCTGAAGGGGGGTTCGATCGGCCCCCAGAGGGGTCACCTGCAACTGGCGGACGCTGGAGGGGAGGCCACTGGTTGGACCGGCCTCAAACTCGTGATCCAACTCCAGCACGACGCTCCGCTGAGGCCCCGGGTCAGCGACTGGAAGCGGCTCCGCTGCGGGCAGAGCGGATTCTAGCTCTGAGCCGCATCCCAGCATGAAGAGCATGAACAAGACCGGAATAACGGATGATTTCACAACATCCTCCTATCGCATCGACCACCTGGGGCTTGATCGTGAGACCGGATTCGAGGCCGGCCATGTTCCCTGAAGGATTTTCCAGTCGGCATGGAATAGTTCTCCCCGTGAAAAACTGCCTTCTCTCTTCGCTCCTGTGCGCCTGCCTCAGCCTGGGCGCCACCGCCCAAAGCGAAGCCGGCCAGCCTCCGGCCTCGCTCGAGAGCTCGGCCGAAACTTCGGCCGCCGTGCTGGCCTCGCTCGAGCTGCAGCCCGCCACCTCCGGCCCGCAGAGTGTCCCTCCGGACGCAGTCCCTGGCGACACGCTCCCCCCGACCGATCTGGCCCAGGCCGAGGAGAATCCCCCGGCCGTGCCAGCTCCGGCCCCGGAGCAGGCCTCGCTCGAGCCCATCGGCGGCGACTTCTTCCTCAAGTTCTATACCGGTTTTGCGGGCACCCAGAATTCAGACCTGCAGCTTTCCCAGCCCGCCGCCGGCAACGAGCTGCTGTTCAACAACGTGAGCTGGATCGACGCCTCCTGGGGCCAGCCGAATGCCCCTTACTACGGCATTCGGCTGGGCTACTTCCTGGAGGACTTGCCATGGCTGGGAGTCATGGTCGACTTCCTCCACTTCAAGGCCATCGCTGAGACCGGCAAGGTGGTCAACGTCAGTGGGACGCGCCTGGGTGCCCCCATCAACGCTGCCATTCCGATGAGCTCCATCGTATCTCAGTATCAGATGACCAATGGGATCAACTTCCTGACCTTCAATGCCCTGGCTCGCTGGCAGCTGGACGTAAGCGAGGAGTTCCCGCACGGACGCTTTCAGCCGTACGCCGGGGCCGGACTGGGGCCCACCTTCCATCAGCCCGAGATCGTCATCGACGGCATCTCCAGCACCTTCAACGAATACCAGTGGGGGGAGCTGGGCGTGCAAGCCCTGGTGGGCGTGAGCTACTACATCATTCCCGAGCTAGACCTGTTCACCGAGTATCGCTTCACCCACACCCAGACCAACCTGGACACCCCGCTGGGGGGCAAGGGCATGACGCCCATCGACACCCACCACATCGTGTTCGGGACCGGAGTCCACTTCTAACCCTCGGGCGGTTTTGCACTTTACTGGAACGTAGTTCCGGCCCGTTCGAGCAAGTTAGCCTGGCAGAGTGATGCAAAGTCCTCGAAGAGGGCTCTTGCATCATCCTGCGCTCAACGTTTGTCAAGCAAGCTGATGCCCTACACAACTGGTTTTGCATCAGCCTGCTAGATTGGATTCTCCGCACTCGGGACAGTGCAACCGCACGGCTTTGAGGTCGATGAGATGGGCTGGCACCAGGAGACTGGCGTGGCAACCATCGCACACGAGCAGCCTGGCCATCCGCTGGCCACAGGCGGGACAGAAGCTCCCCCCCGACGAGGCGGATCCGCAGGCCAGGCAGCATTTCCCCTGGCCCTGGGGCCGGGGCGGGCGATTGGCTCGCAGCTCCTCCAGCCGGGCCAGGGCCAGCCGCAACTCCTCACTCATCAGCGTCAGGCTCTCCTGACGGTGCCCCAGGTTGTCGCGCTCGGTCTGAAGAACCCATCTCTCGCGCGAGTCGCAAGCCCGGGGGGCACTCAACTCGCCGGCCAGCTTTTTGGCCAGCTCTTGAACCACCTGACGAGCCGGGCGCAGCGGTCGAGGGTCGCGCTGGCTCAAGGCCAGCGCCACCTTGTCCAGCAGCTGGCGGGAAAGGCCCAGACTGGCCAACAAGCGTTCTCGCTGCTCGCACACCGACAGGGCCAGTCGGGCCGTGGCTTCCGTCTGGCTGCGCAACCAGCCCTGATAGGTGGTGGTCAAGAAGGTCACCGCGGCCACTCCCGATGCCAGGTAGAGGTAGTCGCGCCAGGCTCCCCCGTAGACACCGTTGACCACCAGCAGCAGGGTGAACAGGCCCAGCGGGAGGGCCAGGCGCAGGGCAAAATCCCGATCCACCACGTGAGCCACGTGCAGAGCCAGAGGCGGAGCCCAGCAGACCAGCGCCACCCAGAAAGCCACCTGGGTCGAGACATCCTGGTGAAAACCAAGCACCGCAAAGATGACGAAGAAGGTCGAGTAGGACAGAGCCAGCAAGAAGAACCCGCCCAGCCGAAAGTGAGCCAGCGCACCGGGACGGTACAGCTCGCCAAGATACCAGAGGCCCAACCCGAACAACAAGACGGCCAGGCCGGTCAGGCGAAACAGGGTGCCCACCCGGCTCAGAGGGCTGGGCGAGGGAGTGAGCTCGAGCGCGATGGGCAGACGCGAAACCAGGTTCTCGAGCCGATAGACCAGTCGGTCTGACTCGAGCAAGGTCGGTCGGAGCGACCAGGCTGCCACCCGAAGCTGGCTCAGGTCGGGGCTCTTCACGGTCACCTGGAGGCTGCGCAGCTGGGCCGCCAGGGGTAGCTGATAAATCAGGCAATCGCTGCCCGAGGCGGCGTAGCTGAACTCGACCCGCTGCAAACCAGCGGGCAGTTTGCCCACCCAGACCGCCTCGGAGGGGGTATAGGTGGCCCCTTCGGGCTCCAGGCTCTGCCCGTCCACCACGAAGCGCAGGCTGGCCTCTCTCAGCTCGCTGGCCTGGCGCGGAAAGGGCAACTCCAGCCGGGTCAGCTGGCCGGCGGGGACCTCCAGCTCATAGCTGCCCTGATGGGTCAGATCGTAGCGGCGAACGGTGTCCAGACCGACCTGCTCGAGGTGAGTAGACAGATCCAGCTCGACCCGACCCTCCCGTAGAACCGGCAGGATCCCTCCGGGCCGAGCCGGAGCAGACTCTTGTAAGGTGGCCTCAGGCCGGGCTTTTGCCCGCGTCTTTTCGCGAGCGCGCAAGAAGTTGGGGATCAAGATCGCGCAGAGAACGGCGAAGAAGGCCACCACGAGCATCAGCTCGATCAGAGTGAAGGCGGATCGCTTGTGCATGACCTGGATACGCCCCGACCCCGGGAAAGGTTCAGAAGGATCCGTTGAGGCGAAAGAAAGGCTGGGTGCGCGAGTAACCGGCGGCGGGGGCGGAGCGGTCCTCATAGGAGACGCCCACCCAGGCCCAGATGTCCTCTCCGAAGCGATGGCTGTATTGAGCCGTCAGGGTGGTGTAGGTCTCGCTCACGGCCCGGTCCGGATAGTCGTCGGTGCCCACCCAGGCCGACAGGTCGATCTGGTCGCGGTGGGTCAAGGCTACCCGGCCTTCCACCCCACCCTGGAGGAAGTTGCGGTCGAACTGGTTGCTGGCGCTGGAGCGTCCGCCCTGGAGATGCACCTGAAAGCCGGGGTCACGCTGGCCGTCGAGGGTCCCTCCAGATAGGGCAAAGCCGAAGGTATCCCCCGAGAGGCCGGGGTCGGGCACGAAGGAGTCCCCCTGGTAGAACAGGTGGCCACCGACGTTCCAGTCCTCGGCCGGCATGGCCACGGCGTGGAGGTCGAGTCCGACGTGCTGCACATCCTGCAAGAATGCGTTGGAAAACTGCGGTGCGGTGGAGAAACTGAACAGCGGCGGGGTACCGGACTTACCCCAGGGCCCCAGTTCGAGAAAGCGCACCCGATCGCGATAGGCGGTGGCTCCCAGCAGGACCTCATCGGACACGCGCCCGTCAAGACGCAGCTCAATCTCATTGTGATCGAGGTTGTTGCCAGGCAGGTTGGCGTAGACCCGCCTGGCCGTGTCGTAGCGAACCTGCAGCAGCAGGTCGTCGTTGAGAGCGTATGAGGCTCGGGTGCGGGCCAGAAAGCGCCCCGCCCCGTAGGTGGGCGAGCCACCGGGCTGGAGAGCGGGATTACTGTCGGCGATCTGATCGACTCCCATGTCGGTCTGCACCTCCAGGGGGCCGGACAAGAACGTACGCGGCTCGAGCCAGCCTCGTGAGCGCATGGACTCGAGCCCGGTCTGATGGCCCAGCATGGATCCGGAGATGATCTCGGCGAAGTCGTGCGTGTTGGAGCGACTCAGCAGCGTGAGCCCCATGAACGAGGCCACCGGGTAGGTCAGCCATTGCAGGTCATAGTACTCACCCAGCACGGTGGCCCAGGCCCAGACCGTGGCCGAGTGACCGGACGGGTAGTTGTTGAGGAAGCCTTCCAGGGTGGGGCCCACGTGGGGAGGAGCGGTGAGGGGCCGCTCGAGGCCGGTGATATGCTTGACGATGACCGTACGCGTTCCGGCCACCACAATGGCCTCCAGGGCCGCCTCGGCGACCTCGGAATCGCCAAAGAGGTAAGGGAAGGCCGAGATCAGCACTCCGGTCTTGAAGTCGCCGAACGTGAACATGGCGTTGGAGGCTTCCTGCAGCCAGAGCAACCGGTCATTGGCCCACTCGTAGGTCTCTCGGCGGTACTCAAAGAAGGCCGACATCGACAGCCCCACGGCCAGCTTCTCCTCCTGGCTGAGCGCGTTCTGCACGCCCGTGAACCAGATCGGTCGCTCGAACAGGCTCTTGACCGGAGTGGGCTGGGTGCGAGGGGGAGCCGGCTCGGGCCGCTGCAACAGACGGCGCCAGGCCACCTGATCAGGGCTCTCCACGGGCCCCCGGTCGAGCGAGTCGGCCGTCTGGTACTGACGGTAGTTGGATGGGAAGGGAACCTGAGCCAGAGCCGGCAGCCCCATGGCCAGCCAGATGACCAGTATCAGCGCAAGGCCAGCCCGATGACGGTCATGGCCGACGGCGCCAGTTCGCGCAGCGACGCCCGCGTCAGGTTGGAGTTCTTTGGCATGGTCATATTCACGAACGGATCGGCGATCTCGCACGGGATCTGGAGCTCTTTCTTGAGATAGGCGTCCAGCTTCTTCAGCTGAGCAGTTCCCCCGCACAGTATCAACAAATCGACCGATTCTCCTTTATAGGTGGCGTGATAGTAGTCAAGCGAGCGCCGCAGGTCGGTCAGGAGACGGTCGAGCACGGGCTGAATTGCGTTGTAGACACTTTTGACCGCCGGTGCAACCGGCGTGGTATCGAGCAGGACCTCGCCCTTGAGCTTCTTGAGCTTCTCGGCCTCATCGAAGGGGAGGTTCAGATTGTTGCCGATCGCCTGGGTGAGGCTTTGGCCGCCCATCGGAATGGTGCGATTATGGCACAAGACTCCCTCGCGCAAAATGTTGATGCTGCTCTGTGCCGCCCCCAGGTTGATGAGGGCCACCCGCCGTTGCAGCTTGTCCGGGGCGCACAGCTTGAGCGCCCGTCTCAACACCAGCGGCTCGAGGTCGATGGCCTCGGGCGTGCACTGGGCGACCTTGATGACCTCCTTGGCGCTGCTGATGATCTCATTGGGAGCAGCCACGAGCAGCGTCTCCATGCTCTTCTGGTCGATGTCGCGCAGCTTGATCCCGTAAACCTGGGCCTGGGAAACAGGATAGGCCAGGTAGCGCTCGGCCTCGAACCGGATGGCGCCCGCCAGCTCACGATCGGCAACCCGGTTCATGATGATGGGTCGGATGATGACCTGGCTGCCGGCCACCGCGGCCACCAGGCGGGTCCCGGGCCCCAGCCGGGCGGCTTCCAGCAGCTCGGCGACAGCCATGCCCAGAGCGGTGGCGTCGATCACGGCACCATTCTTCATGGCCTCAGGAGGAGTGGGCAGGCCGCCCAGCGTCACCAGCTCGGTACCACTGCCCGTCGCCCGCACCTGCGCCACCTTCAGGTTGGCGCTGCCGATATCCAGGCCGGCTACAACCTGAGAGCGGGACCCTCCGAACATCTTTCCCAGGAAGTTCATCCAAACAACCCCTCCAGAATGGGAGTTACGAGGAGGAAGAATCTTCACCTCTTCGACCCGACAGGCAGCCGGGAGAATGCACGGAATACCAGGGAAATGAGACTTAAGGACCTGGCCATCTTTGCGCGCACTCCGGGCCTGGAGTGGTATCGCCAGGTGGCCGATGGCGAACGGCCCGCCCGATATCTGATTGCGCGGCGCGTGCCGGTATGCATGGAATCAGACCACCGGGCCGAGCTCGAGCGAGCTCGGGAAACGATGCGCCTGCTCGAGGCCAGTGAGGCTCCCTTACCGCCGCGAGCCGAGCCCAACCTGGTCGACCTGTGCGTGCTCCTGAGCCGAACCTGGCTGACAAGCTGCAACTTCTGCCGCTGGAACTGCCGGGTGGACCGCTCCCGGGGGACACGCCACGGAACCTGCCAGCTGGCTGGGGACAGCCGGGTCAGCTCGTACTTCCACCACCAGGGGGAAGAGCTGGTCTTTCGGGGCACGCACGGGTCGGGGACGGTCTTTTTCACCTCCTGCAACATGCGCTGCAGTTTCTGTCAGAACGGGGACATCAGCACCGACAAGAACAACGGCACCGTGGTCACCTCCCAAGAGCTTGCCATGGTAGCCTGGCAACTGCGCCGCGAGGGTTGCCACAACGTCAACTGGGTGGGGGGCGATCCCACCATTCACCTGCACACCATCGTGCAGGCCATCTCTCTGCTGGAGGCCAATTTGCCCGATCCTCCTGCTCGGCTGCAGATGAAGGCCAAGCAGGACTGGTTCCTGGAGCATTGTCGGGGGGACGGGCTGTTCCAGGGTGAAGCCAGCGTTCCGATGCTCTGGAACTCGAATTTCTTCATGAGCGAGACGGCGATGGACGTGCTGGAGGTGCTCATGGACGTCTGGCTCCCTGATTTCAAGTTCGGACCGGGCAACTGCGCCGTCAAGCTGGCCCGCACCCCCTGGTACTGGGAGACCGTCACCAAGAACCTGCTCCGGGTGCATCGTCGAGGGGACGCGATGGTGATCCGCCACCTGGTCATGCCCGACCATCTGGAGTGCTGCACCCGACCGGTCCTGGAATGGGTGAGCCAGCACCTGCCTGGCGTCCCGTTCAACCTGATGGACCAGTATCACCCGGACAATCTTTGTGACCCGAGCCAGCCCGCCTATCAGCCCAGATATGCCGCTCTAGCTCGCCGCCCCTCGCGCGACGAATTGCGTCAGGCTCGCGCCTGGGCTGACGAACTGGGTGTCTCTTGGCGGGAGGTCAGTCGGTAGGGCAGAGGCCGGCGGAATCGAATGCATGGCCGGATGGTACAGACCCAGGCCGAGGCGATCAAAGACCGGCTGCAGGGCGCCGTGCCGCTCTCGCGGCGCGAAGCTGCCGCCATCGCAGCGCATCCGGAGGCTCGTGCCCTCCTGCTGGAAGCATTGAAATCCCGCGAGACAGCCGATCAGGCTGCTCTCCTGCTGGCTGAGATCGGTCATCCGGAGGACCTGGCTCCCTTGCTGGCTCTGCTCCGGGAGTGTCAGGAGCCTCAGCGCCTGGTGATCGTGCTGGAGGCTCTGGCCCGCCTGGGCCGCCCGGCCTTCGAACCCCTGGCCGCACTGGCGCGTCACCCCGATGGGGCTCCCGGGCTGAGTCGGCTGGCGGCAGCCGAAGGCCTCTCAGCCATGGCCTGTCTGCACGAGGATACCGGGCAGGATGTAGCCGCCCTCTTCCTGGAGCTGATCCAGGCGCCCGACATCAGCCCGCCCGAGCTGGCCCAACTGGCCCTCTGGCTGGATATGCTCGACCGGCGTGAAGCCTTCCCGGTGCTTGAAAGGCGGCTGGCCGAGTGTCCCGATTGCCCCTACAGCGAAGCCCGCCTGAACGAGTGGAAATGCCGCCCCACCGGCCCCCTTCCGGGGCGCCTGGAGATGTTGCAGCCCTTCGAGCGCTTTCTTCCCGAGCACCGAGCCGAATATTTCCGTCTGCTGGCGGCCATGCTCGACCAGGCTTCGGTTCTGCCGGACAGCCTGCGCGAGTGGCCGACCCGCTTCGAGCAAGACCTGATCGCCACCCGCCAGAGGTTGGTCCCCACGCAGCTCCCCAGCCGGCCTGCAGTGGGGCGCAACGAGCCCTGTCCATGCGGCAGCGGCCGCAAGTACAAGAAGTGCCATCTGGACTCTGACCTTCAAGCCGCTCGGCCCGACCCGATGGCGGCCAGCTTGAGAACTGTCGCCTGGCCCTCGGTAGGCCACGCCATGCTGCCCTCCGAGCAGTGGGAACGGCTCTCGCGAGAAGAGCTGCAGGCTCACCTGGAGATCCTCTCCCTGCCGCCGGCCGAAGTCGACCGACGAGCCGAACGAGAAAGCTCCGATTACCTGCTCTGGTCCTGCGCTCAGTCGCGCATTCTGCGCGGAGACTGGGCCGGCGCCCGTGAGCTGGCTACGCTCGTGGCCGCCTCCCAGCAGGGTCATCCGGCCCTGAACTATGATGAGATCGCCCTGGTCGCCCAGTCGACCGACAGTTTCCTGGAGGGGCAGCAGGATCTCGGCTTCATGCTCAACAGTGGCAACTTCGTGCTGGCCTGGGAAGTACTGCGTCGGGCCTGGATGGCCAACGTGGAAGAGGGGATGCGGATCTACCGCCAGGTCCAGCAAGCCCGTCCAGGTTTGCTCTGGAGCGCAGCCGCTCTGGCGGAAGCTGCCCGCATGTGTGCTCCCGAGCTGGCTTTGCCCGAGTTGCGTCAGGCCCTGCGCCGAGCTCGTGAGGGGGAGAGCCAGTCGCCGCCGGGCGTTCCCGGGCGGGCCTGCCCCCCGGAAGTCTTGGAAGGCTATGTGGCCGACCTGGAGCTGGCCGTGACCCGCTCGCGGGAGCTCCAGGGGCTGGTCCGTCGCATGCTGGAGCGGCCAGCCGATGATCTGCTCAGTCCGGGTCTGACTCTGAGTCGTTCGCGCTACCAGGCTCTGGACGCCGATCTGAAGCGCAACCTGGAGCAGATTCCGGCCGACCTGCCCGGCGATCAGATACTTGCCCGCCGCCAGGAGGTGAAGCGCCAGGCGGAGGAGCGCCGGCTCCAACTGGCCTTCGAGTTGGGCCAACACTTCCAGACCGTGGTGGCCTCCGACGCGGTGGTCAGCGCCTCGCGGCCCGGGGAGGTGCTCTGGATCCTGCCCCAACCCGCCCAACCCGGCCAGGAAGCCCAGACTTTTGCCTGGCATAGCTTCGCTCCGCTGAGCGGAGACTCGGCCCTGGCCCACTGCGCCAATGCCCTGGGAGAGGTGGCGCGCAGCACCCGGGCCGCACGGGCCGAGCTGATCCCTTGCTCCTGGAGAGGATTTGCTGCCTGGCTCCTGCGGGTGGAGACCGAGGAGGGAGAGCTGGACGAGATGGCCCGGTTGATCGCCTCCGACCGGCTCAGCTGCCGTTTTGTCGATGCGCTCTGGGCTCCGCTCGAGCGCGAGCTCCAGATCACGACCCCTCCACCCGGGCCGGGCCCGGCCCAACTGGCACGCGAGCAGCCCCAGGAGCAGGGTGACGAGCTCGGGAGCTATCTGGCCCGCGTGCTCACGCGCCTCTTGCGCTCGGGCAAGGTGGGCGCAGCCCACACCGACAAGGGGCATTTCACACGCGGCGTGCCGGACCGGCTGCGAGGCGAGCTCAAGGACAAGCTCGAAGAGCTGATCACCCGGGGCTTCATGCGCGAGAAACCAACGGTGACCGGCCCCCACATCTCGCTCGAGCCGGGTCACCTGGCCGAAATCAAGAAGTTCGTGGCGGGAGAGGGGGAGCTACTCGGTCTCTGGGCCCGCTGAACGGTCGGCCTGGATGAAGTCACGCAGAGCTCGAGTCTGATCCGAGTTGAGCTTGAGCGCCCCCATGTCGACCGGCTGCGCGACCCACTGCAGTCTCAGCCAGTCTTGAGGCCCCAGGGCCGAGAAGAAGAAACCCAGCTCGCGAGCGCGGAGAGTCAGCTCGGGCGTGGCCGGATCGTCCAGGGGTAGCTCGAGATAGACCGCTTGAGCCTGCCCCAACTGACACAGATCGCGCAGGGCCTGGGCCAGAGCGGTGGGGGAATCCTCCCCGGGGCGGGTCACCCGAATGCGCCCGGTCTGAAAGCAGGGTTTGAGCTCCACCGTCAGGGCTCCCTCCCCCGCGAGGGCCGAGGCATCCTGCGGGCTGACCTGATCGCCAAGCCGGTCATAGAGCTGCAAGAGCAGCTCGCGATAGCGATCGGGAAGGTAAACCGGCCGAGCGGGCGGCCGGGACAGGTACTGCACGTAAAGGACGCAGCTGGTGCGCTGGCCGCCTCCCAGGCCTTTGAAGGTCACCTGGGCCGGGACTCCACTCAGAGTCAGCCCGCAGGGAGTGCGTCCGAAGCCTTCGGCGGCTCTCTGACTGTAAGGATGAAGGGTCACAGCGTTGGAGTAGAGCGTCGTCAGGCCCAGGTCGGGGGCGACGGTCTCCAGTTGCTGGCCCATCCGCTCCATCAGCTTTCGGCCGCGGTGCATCGGAGAGACCAGTGCCTCGCCGCACTCGGCCAGGGGGCCCGGCTGGGGACGCTCCAGGGCGTAGTGGCCCACCACCTGACCGGCGGCGTCCAGAGCCACCATCGAGTAGAGCTGACCGGAAGCGTTCATGGCTGTCAGACGGTCGGGAAAGTAGAGCTCCTCGTGCATGTAGGTGTAGCCGTAGACCTGATAGCACAGTCGAGCCACGCCGAGGGCGTCCTGGGGCTGGAAAGGCCGCACCTGGTAATCCTGCTCGGGAGCCAGGGGGGGCTCATCGGGGAATCGTTCCAGGCTCTCGAGCTGGCCCACCTCGGGGTGGGGCCGCCGGCGGCGCAGCAACAGCTCTTTGCCCTGGCGGCCCAGGGAGACCCAGCGCAGCTCGTCCACAGCCCGAGCGATGCGCTCGAGGCCGTGCCCCTTCGAAGTCTGGGGCGCGCCCTCCATCGGCGCCCCCTGGTCCACCACGCACAGCACCAGATCGAGCTCGGACAGCTCGGCCTCGAGCAAGACTTCGCCCGGAGCGTAATGCAGCGCATTCTCGACCGCCTCCTGGCACGCCTGAGCAAGCTCCGAGTCGGGCAGGCCGGCCAGCGAAGAGAGTTGCTCGACCAGGGCGCGCGCCAGGGGCAGGCTGTGGGGATGGCGGGGAAGCTCGAGCTTGCAGCAAAAGGTCATTCTCGCGGATTCGCACGAGCCTGGATGCATCCCTGGAACATCTGTGCCAGGATGCAGGCAACTTGTCGCAGCCGCACTCGAGTGATACGATTTGGAGGTCGGGGAGAACGGGGTCGCCAACCTGTTGAGAAGAAGAGCCTACATCCTGGGAACCCTCCTGGTTCTCCTGCCCATCCTCGTCATGATGATGGTGGGTCTGTTCGTGGCCCTGGACGCCGGCCACGGGCACAGCAATGCCTACTTCACGCGGGCCGCGTCGCTCTGCGTGGCCGAAGCGGGGATGGCGGACGCGCTGGCCCAGCTCGAGGGGAATCTGGCCTGGAACGCCGGATTTTCCCAGAAACCGATGAAGGATGTGCGCGGCCAGTACACGGTGACCTTCAACCAGGGCCCGGGGCCCTTCAGCCCGGATGATTCGATCAACAACTCCGATGGCGCCCACCCCGACAGCTGGCGAGGGGCCAACACCGTGCCTGCTGGCACCGTCCTGGTCGTGGTCGTGGCTCAGGTTGGATCGGTGGAGAGGCGCCTGGAGGCTCTGATCGGGCCCAGCTCGAGCTCGATCGAGTTGAGCACTCCTCTACTGACCAGCGGGCGCATCCGCCTCGAGGGCAACGTCAACATCGACGGGGTCGCCGCGCTGGACGACTCCACCTCGGTCAGCGCCGACGTGCACTCGAACTTCCTGTCAGGCGCTTCCAACCTGATCGAGTGGGTGGCCTCGGGAGGATCGCTCCTGATCGACGGCACCGTTTCCTCCTCGGGCACCTCGGGCTCGGCCATCAACGTGACCGGCGGCACGGTAACAGGCGGCACGCAGGTCAATGAGGCCCAGAAGCCGATCCCTCCGGTCAACATTCCCGCTCAGATCGCCGCCAAGAGCAGCTCACCCGGCCCCGTCATCGTTCCGCTCGGGCAGACCAACATCCCGGCCGGCGACTACTACGTGGCCGGCGATCTCAACCTGACAGGTGATCTCCACCTCGATGGAGGCAGCCTCTACGTCCAGGGCAAACTGACGGTGAATGGTTCCGTATCCGGCAACGGCTCGGTTTACGTGGGGAGCAGCACAGTCGTGCATGGAGACTCGGACGTCAACGGGCAGAATGCCATCGCCCTCTTCAGCAAGGGTAACGTCGAGTTGCGTGGCTTCGACGGTACCGCCTACCTCGAAACGGTGGTCAACGGTAATCCCACCCTTACCAAGCACCTGACCGATGGAAAGTGGGCCATTCAAGAGCTGGAGAACAATATTTCCTCGGGCTGGGCCGGCTCGGACTCGAACTACCTCGACAGTGTGAGCACCACTCTGGGCGGGCCTCAAGGCAACCTCTTCCCCCCGGCCGGACGCGACCAGTCCACCATGTGGAAGCTGCGCGACCACCTCACCAACAACGTGGCGGCGGGCCCTTCACGCGACTTTCTGATCGATCGACTGGACAAGATCGGGCGCATCTACTCCCAGAACGGGTTGGTACTGGGGCGCCCGGACGCGGTGGCCATCGCTAACTACAACGCCACAGGAGATACCGATGGCATCTGGGACGCTGTCAACGACGGGAACGTTGCCGCCCTGATGCCGGCGGTCTACAGCGTCACCAGGCAGATCGACTACAACCGGATCGGGGCCGCCTCCTTCCAGGGGCTGGTCTACACCAACGGCAGCTTTTACTGCGCCAACGAGATCAACGTGGTGGGAGCCATCGTGGTCAACAATGACGGAAGCTCCTCGCCGGTCACCCTGGACGGGCACACAGTCAATCCGGGCGACCTCTTCATCAATAACGGCTGCAATGTCACTTTCGTGGAGGACTTCTTCGACAACGGTGGGATGGGCGGTGGCAGCGGACCCCCCGGGGTGCTCGTCTGGATGGGACGTTGAGAAACTCGCATCGAGGCCTGGCTCTGGCGGAAGTGGTGCTGGCCGTGGGGATTCTGGCGGTGGCCGTGCTGTCTCTGGTGCTGGTCTTCACCAAGGGAATGAGCTTCTTGCTGCAGAGCAACCAGGTAGCGGGAGCCACCGACGTGGGCCGCGAGTTCCTCGAGGTGGTGCGCTCCAACGGCTATGCCTTCATCACCCCGGGCACCTACGACGGCAGAATTCCCACTCTTCAAGACGGCGGCACGCTCTTTCCTCCCGCGCCCTATCCGGTGGGAACCCGCTCAGGCCAAAACTACACCCTGGTGGTGCAGGCCGATGCCGCCGGAATGCCTGCCAACACCATCGCTGTGAAAGTGGACGTCTACTGGAATGCGCGTGGCAAAGTCAGCCTCCAGACCTACCTGCGTCCCTGAGCGCGGCTTCACCCTGGCCGAGATGCTGGTGGCCAGCGCGGTCGCAGGCATGCTTCTTCTGACCCTGTTCATGATCTACCGCATCTGCGCCTCGGCCTGGATGAAGGGAGACACCCAGACCAGGTTGCGCCAGAGCGCCATGGTGGCCTCGGAGAAGATCAGCCGAGACCTGGAGCGCAGCATCTATGAGAGCGTCTCCATCTCGACCGACCGTCGGGGCATCTCGTTTCTCTCGGCTCTTGACGCCAATGGCCAGTTCCAGTTCAACACCGCTTCCCAGGAGCCGATCTGGCAGAACTACCTGGTCTATTACCTCGACTCCGGCTCCCGCGAGCTTCGCCGGCGGGCCGTCAGCGTGGCTGGAGCCCCTCAGCAAACGGTGCCCGGGGCGATCGAGAGCTTTGGGCCCAACCAGCCGGTGGACACCTACATGGTAGGCGGGCAGGCGGTGGCCCACGGGCTCGACTTTTGCGAGTTCGCGGTCCTGAACAAGCTGCTGCGCCTCAAGCTGAGGGCCCAGGCGAAGCGTTACGGCAGCGAGCGCCTGGAGAGCTTCGAGCTGGAAACGTTAACCAGCCTGCGCAACTGAGCCCCCGGGCAGGATTCACAGCCTTCCCGCGAAGGCAGGCTCAATGCATACCCCGGCCGAGCTGACCCTCCTGTTGCCGTTGATGCTGGCGGCCATCATCGTGGCCTTCGTGGGCAACTGGCTGCGGCTCCCCTACGCCATTTCGCTGGTCGTGGCGGGTCTGTTGATGACTCCCCTGCGACTCACGGGCGGGGCCACCCTCGATCCGGGAGTGCTGGTCACCGTCTTGCTCCCTCCCCTGCTCTTCGAATCGGCTCTCAACCTGCGCCTGAACTTGCTGCAAGCCAACTGGCGCCCGTTGGCAATCTATGCCGTACTGGGAACGATCCTCTCCAGCTTGCTGGTTGGAGCCCTGAGCTCCACTCTGCTGGCCATCCCGCTGGCCTCAGCCCTGGTCTTCGGGGCGCTCATCTCCTCCACCGATCCGATCTCGGTCGTGGCGGTGTTCAAGCAGTGCAAGGTGGGCAAGCGCCTGGCCCTGCTGGTGGAAGGCGAGAGCCTGTTCAATGACGGGGTTTCGGTGGTGCTCTTCAGCGTGCTGCTGGCCGCCGCCACCTCCGCCTCGGCAACCATCGCTCCAGGCGAAGTTCTGGTGCGCTTCGTCTTCGTGATTCTGGGAGGAGCGGGCGTCGGCGTGGCGGTGGGCCTGCTGGCTTCGCGCCTGACGCGCGAGTTCGATGATCCTCCGTTGGAGATCACCCTGACCTGCCTGGTCGCCTGGGGCGCCTTTCTGGTGGCCGAGTCCTTTCATGTCTCCGGCGTCATCGCCACGGTCACGGCCGGGCTGACCGTGGCCAACTACGGCATGGCAACCGGCATGTCTCCGGGAACTCGCCTTTCGGTCCACTCCTTCTGGGAGTTTGCGGCCTTCCTGGCCAACTCGCTGGTCTTTCTGCTGCTTGGCATCCAGGAGACTCTGGTCAACTTCTGGGGCGACCTGGGCGCGATCGCGGTGGCCTTCGTGCTGGTCCTGCTGGGAAGAGCCGCGGCCGTCTACGGCCTGGCACCCGTGGTCAACGGCCTGGGGGCGCAAATCCCCTCCAGCTGGCTTCACATCATGGTCTGGAGCGGCCTGCGCGGGGCTCTGGCCGTGGCCCTCGTGTCGGGGCTACCGCCCGACTTTCCGGGCGCGCAACGCTTGATCCATCTCACCTATGGCGTGGTCCTCTTCTCGCTCCTTCTCCAGGGAACGACGATGAGCTGGTTGTTGCGAAAGCTGGGCATCACCAGCGCACCCGAGCGGCTGCAAGACTATCGCCGCTTGAGCAGCCAGGCGCGAGCAGCTCGGGCCGCTCTGAAATTGCTGGAGAGCCGCCAGAGCGAGGGTCTGCCCCGGCCCATCGCCGAGGAGACCTCACGTCACTACCGCGCCAAACTCGAGGCCCTGGAGCAAGAGCTGAGCGGTTTGGAGGTGACCCACCGCGAGCTCTTTGACGAACAGCTCCTGGAGACGCGCAAACTGGCTCTGACAGCCGAAAAGGCCAGCTTGCTCGAGGATCAGAGAGCCGGGTTGCTCGACGAGGACGACATGCTCGAGCTTTTTGCCGAGCTCGACCGCGAGCTGACCAGCCTGCACCAGCCTACGGGCGCTCCGCCGCCCGAGGATGGCGGCAAACCGCCTGATGCTCACGCAGCAGAGCCTGTAGATGCTCGGTCGTCTGGCGCCACTGAGCCTCGTTGAGAAGCTCCAGGCCACCCTGCTCGTCCAACCGCAGGCCCGTCCAGGACTCGGCCTGGAGGCGCAACACCTCGGCTGGCAGGTCGCCGTCCACCGTCAGGTCCCAGACATCCAGGCGAGCCGGACTTCTCCCACTGGAGGCCACCCTGACGAGCAACCGGTCACGCTCGGGAGTGAAAGCCGGCACACGATAGTGGGTGCCGGTCTCGGACGCGGCCAGGAACTGGTCCGGGCGAGTCAAGGGGCGCCCCGAGACCAGGTCCCACAGGCGAGCCGTCCTGCTATCCAGGGTGGCGGTAGCCAACCACGCCCCCTGAGCATCGAAGGCCGACCAGTAGAGCCATTCCAGCCCAAGCGTCCGACCCACCGGGCGCGCCTCGAGGGGGCTCCAAAGTCGCACTCCAACCCCAAAGTGAGAAACCAGCAGATCGGACGATTGCGGGCGGAAGTAGAGGACGTTCTGGGGGACCTGAGAGATGATGGGCGCACCCACCGGGCTCAAATCCGGCAGTCGAAGAGTTTTGATCGTGGGCCGAGCGCCCTGCCGATCGAGTCTGGTCGTGCCCGTGGCAAGCCAGGGATGAGCGTCGGAGAAGGCGGCCAGGGTAGCCGTCGAGCTGAGCAGCTCTTTGCGTGAAGCGAGATCCCAGAGCTTGAGCCCGTTGAACCCCGAGCCGACGGCATAGAGATAGCGGCCGGTGGGGTCGAAGTTGACCTCCTCGATCGGGTAGGGGTGTTGCAGAGGCTCGCCCAGGCGCTCTCCAGCCAGGCTCCAGAGGGTGACCGAGCCGTCCTGCGAGCAGGTCGCGTAGCTCTGGCCATCGGCCGCAAAGGCAACGCCGGTGATGACCTGGGGCACGGTTACGGGCCGACCGACCGGCTTCCCCGTCGAGGCCGAGACCGGCTGGACCACCGTGCTGTCGGCATAGAGGGGCAACAGGGTCTGGGCATCCGGGCTGACCAGACAGAGCCGCAGCGAGCTCTCGGTCTTCCAGCGCGTAAGCACCCGATTGGTAGCCAGCTCGGTCACGGTCACCTGCCCCTGCTCCTGGGTGATGGCCAGGCGGTTATCGATCAGGCGCGGGTAGTTGGAGCTGGTCTGGATGCCGTTCAGGGAGAGGGCCGGGCGATTGCGCAACAGGCGGCTGATGTCATAGGTCTTGATACCATCGCCGATGCTGACCAGCAGCGACTCGTTCGTTTCGGAAAATCCCAGATCGTCGAGCGGCTCGAACAGCGAGATCGGCTCGCCCAGGCGCTCGACCGTGGTGGCAGAGAGACGGTAAATCTGAACGCTGGACTGAATCTCGGCACTTCCCGGCGGTCGGGGGTGCACGACCGCCACCAGACTCGAGTCCGGGCTGAACGAACAGTTGATCGCGGGCGCAGATGGAGGATTGGTGCAGGGAAACGTGCCCAGACGAGTACCTTGCTGAAGATCGAAGAAGGTCACCTGGCTCTCGCCCACCACGGCCATCCACCTGCCATCCGGGCTCAAGCGAGCGGTCACGGCAGCGTGACCGCTCTCAAGAAGCGTGGTGGCAGCGCGTCCCGTCGCAGAGTCGAAAAACTCCACCGCACCCTGCCGGGAGACCGAGACCAGAACCTTGTCCGCGCTCGCGAAACAGAGAGTAACGGGGTCGCGCAGGTCGAGCTCGAGGTCGGACTTGCCGGGGCCGGCCAGCACCACCCGGGGCCCGTTCGAGAAGGCCACCAGCGAGCCATCCGAACTGACGGCGGCGACCGGGCTGGTGGTTTTGCGCGACAGCAGAGAACGGGCTGAGCCGGCGTCGAGCAGATCGAGCTCTTCATCAGCCACCCGCAGCAGGCGACGGCTGTCAGAAGAGAAAGCCAGCCAATCGACCCCGTGGAGCATCTTCTGTCCCCGCACGACGTCCCGGCCACTCGCCACATCAAAGAGCGAGAACTCGGCAGCCCCAGCGAGTGAGCCCCGGCGCCCGGCCGCCAATCGGCTCCCGTCCGGGCTGAGGGCCAGCACGGGGCCGGCATCGATGGCGTATTTGATGGGGGGACCCAGAGGACGGTTGCCGGCCTCGAGCACGCTCAGATCCAGGTTGCGGCGCCAGACCACCTGGAAGCGTCCGTGCTGCTCGACGTCACTGTCCATCATCTCGCCCAGGTCGCGAAACTCGATGAGACGAACGGGCCAATTCTTGAGAATCAGCAGATACCTGGGGTCGCCCGGCTGGCGTCCGGCAGCCCGGGCGTACCACAGGGCGGCGGTCTGGGATTGACCGCTGTCGGCCAGGGCCAGGCCCTGGTCATACTCCAACCGGGCCAGCAGGTCCTGAGAGCGGTTGTTCGCCGCCACCGCCTGGTTGCGCGAGGAGACCACCGTGGCAAAAGACCACCCCAGCCCCACCAGCAGGGCGCAGGCCAGGCTGACGGCCACCAGGTTGCGGCGCAAGAACCGGACGGAGCGGTAACCCAGCGACCAGGGCTGCCGACACACCAGGGGCTGGTGACGGCGCCGGCGGCGGAAGTCCTCCAGGATGTCGGTGGTGGTGGCCGTCCGCTGGGCGGGCTCGGACTCCAGGCAGCCTTCCACGATGTCGGCCAGATCCTGATCCAGGCCCTTGTTGAGCTGACGAAGAGGGGTCAGCGGCGTGGTCATCAGCTTCTCGCGATAAGCCGCGAGTCGCTGGGCAGGATCAGCGATGGTATAGAGCTGACTCAAATCCTCACGAGAGAGCCGGGGCAGCTCTCCGCTCAAGAGCCAGTAGGCGGTGGCTCCCAGCCCGTAGATGTCCCAGGAGACGTCAGGTAGGCCCTCGTTGACCAGCTGGGCTTGCTCGGGAGCCATCGTGCCCAGGGTTCCCAGCGTGGTCTCGCCCGACGTCCCGCGGCTGAGCGACTGGCCAAAGTCGGCCACCCGCACGCGTCCTTCCTGGTCGACCATGATGTTGTTGGGCTTGAGATCGCAGTGCAACAGCCCCTTGCCGTGGGTGTAATGCAGGGCCTGGGTCATCTGCTCGATCCAGGCGGCGGCCTGCTCGCGCCCGGGCCGCCCTTGAGAACGGCAGCGGTGGGCCAGGGAATCGGGCAAGAGAGGCATGACGAAGTAGGGTGGGTCGTGCGTGAGGTCGGCATCGAGCAAGGTGACCACGTAGGGATGCTCGGATACCCGTCGCAGGCGGTCGACCTCGTGCCGGAAGTAGAGCCAGTCAATCCCAGACTCGCGCGCAAACAACTTGATGGCCACTTCCAGGCCGGTGCGATCCTGCACTCCGGCCCACACTTGCCCGAAGGTCCCGGCTCCCAGGGGCCGCTGCAGAGTATAGCCGGGAATGCTGGGGGTGGCATCGACTGACTGCTCGGGACGCAAGGATTCGTCGGCAGCCCTCTGGCGCTGGTCGGGCGTGGCGGCCTCGGTTGCCGCTTCGGGAAAATCGGCCGTCGGGTCGGGACGGTCGGGAAGGCTCAACGAACGCTCTCGTCGATCCAGCGCAGGTAGCCGGGGTTGCCCCCGACGATCGGCAAGGCGACCACCTCGGGGACATCATAGGAGTGCAGCTCCTTGACCTTGTCGATCAGGCCCTGGAGATGCGTGCTCGTGGTCTTGGCGATCAGCAGGATCTCGCCCGCCTCCTCCACCTTGCCCATCCAGGAGTAAACCGAGGTGACCTCAGGCACCCGGCTGACGCAAGCGGCCAGTCCCGACTCCACCAGGCCGTAAGCCAGGTTGCGGGCTTCCTGGGGGGAAGAAGCCGTAATCAGGCAGACGCAGTACTCACTCATGACGGTCCGCTTCGCCCGGGCGATCCGGGACCCTGCCGGACAGGGGCGCCGACCCGGGGGTGGAATCTTTCTCTGTGAACCGAGCCTCCTACAGCCAGCTCCTGGGCCTGAGCACGATGATCGGGCTTGTTTTCGTTGTCCTGGATCTGGTGTATCGGCTCGACTCGGTACTGCGCTATCACTCTCCCCTGGAACTAGCGCTCAACGCCGTCTTTCCACTCTGCCTGATGCTGCTGGCGGCTCCCTGTCTGGCCGGCCTCGCCCGAGGCCTGGAGCGGTTGCGGCCAGGTGCAGGGCTTTTCGGCTTGTGGGTCGTTTTCGTCTATGTAAACGCGGTCTACTTTCGTCTCTGGCGCCTCACCGAGTCGCCCGAGCTGGGTGTCGTCACGACCAATCCCAACCGCCTCACGACCCTGGTCCTGGTGCTGTCCCTGGGAGCCTACTCCCTGGTGCGCCGGTGGTCGAGCGTGTCGAGTGAGGATTTGGGCCGGCTCGGCCTCTGGGCCATGCGCGGCCTCATCCCGTTCTGTCTTGTCGGACTGCTGGCCTCATCGTGGAGGACCCCCGCAGCCGAGGCGAGCCCTGCGCAGATGGAGCGTCCCCATGTGTTGCTGGTCAGCTTTGATTCGCTGGCCAGCTCGCACATGTCTCTCTACGGCTATGAGCGACCCACCACGCCCTTCCTCGAGCAGTGGGGCAAGAGCAGTTTCGTGTTCGACAAGATGGTCAGCAACACCAACTATACCCACGTCACCCTGGTCTCACTGCTCGGAAGGCTCCCCCGGGGCACCGGCACCCATCCAGACGGGAAGAACCCTCTCCCCCTGGTGCTCAAGCAGGCCGGCTACGAGTGCCACTACTTTACCCACAGCTTCCCTCCCCCATCCTTTCGCCAGGGCTTCGACCAGGTGCACCTGATGCAATCGTTCCAGTTCGAGCCAGGCTACCGATGGCTGGCCTCGGTTTTCTCGCCCGATCACCTCGAGTGGCTGACCGACTTCCTCTCGCACGATCAGCGGTTCTACAACCTGTGGGCCGACCGCGACCCGCGCGACCTGGGCGGCTATCGTTTCCAGCCGTTCCCCACCGAGGACTACTTCAGCCAGGCAGTCGAGTTGCTCGCGCACGCTCGCAAGCCCATGTTCATCTGGATCCACGCCTGGGAGCCTCACAATCCCTACGTCGTGCCCCGCCCCTGGCTCTATGCTTTCGGACCCTCCCTGGTGGATCGATACGACGGCGCCGTTCGCTATTGCGACTCTCTGATGCGTTTTCTGGTCAGCGACCTGGAGCGCCAGGGATTGGTCCGGCGCACCCTGATCGCGGTGACCTCGGATCATGGCGAAGGGCACGGCGAGCGGGTCACCGACACCTTCAGTGGTGTCTTCCATTACGCCAACTGGGTCAATCCTGCCACCAGCCGCATTCCATTGATCATTCACATGCCCGAGCAGACTCATGGCGTGCGCATTCAAACTCCGTGCCAGAGCCTGGATGTTCCACCCACCCTGACTCAACTACTCGACCTGCCGACGCCCTCGGACTGGGAGGGAGAGTCGCTGGTGCCCTACACCCTGACTCCCGAGCGCATCAGTGAGCGTGCCCGCGTGGTGGCCCCGGTATCCTTCTATCTACGCCACACCAAATGCATGGACCGCCTGCCCCCTCACTGGTATCCCGATGGCACCAGGGAGATTTTCAACGGCTACCTGGGTCGCTACAGGGTCGTGTGGCAGCAACGCTATCGGCGAGAGGGGCGTTACGCCCGCGAGCTGAAGAGTTTTGAGTTCCTGGGCCTGTACCGCGATGAGGGTCCGAACCTGGTCCGGGAGCCCGCTTCCAGGGCCTGGCTCGAAGCCTTTTTCCAGCGCCCGGAGCTGGCCTTGTTTCGGAACGGCCTGACCAGTTGGAAGGTCAGTCGCTGAGGGCCTCGAAAATCCAAAGCATGTGGATTGCGCTCGTGCTCTTCTGCGTCGCCCCCGCGGTCGCCTACGTCGATCCTGGAACCACCGGGCTATTGTCCCAGATGGCTTACCTGATTTTCTACGGCATCCTGGCTACTTTCGGGCTTTTCTTCCGCCCCATCAAGAACGCCTGGAATCGCATCTTCAAGCCCAGGAAGCGCCCCGACAGTGGCCCAGCAAAGCCTGATACCACTCCAGCAGGCTGAGTTCGACCCGGCCTCCTACATCGACCCCTACGGCCGGTTATTCCAGTTCGAAGGTCAGCTCTATCGCGGCATTCGCGCCGCCGGAGCGACGTTCTATGGTGAGCTGCTGGAAAACCCTCTCTTCCAGGGGCTGACCCGGGAGGGAAAGATCGTCGGCACGCGCCGCAGCGATTCCAGCCTGGAAGAGTTCGAGCTGGTGCTGGAGCACGACACCATCACCCCCCGCAGCTACTGCGTCGAGTGGCCACCCGAGATGCTTCAAGCAGCCGGCACGCTGACGCTGGAACTGGCCGAGGAACTGGCCCGCCAGGGCAAGACCCTGCAGGACGGCTCCCCCTACAACGTGCTCTTCCGGGGACCCCGGCCGGTGTTCGTGGACGTGGGCTCGATCTGTCCAGTGGAGGACAAGTTTCTCTGGCGACCCTACCAGCAGTTCTGCAACCTCTTCTTGTTCCCGCTCTACCTCTACGAGGCCGGCCTGCACTCCATCGCCCGGCCCTTCCTCTATGACTTCCTGCGGGGTGTCCCCTACGAGCTTTGCTACCGGCTGCTACCCTGGTTTCAGCGCTGGCGCCCGCAGACGCTGGCCCGCCTGAGCCTTCCCCTGGGTCTGGACCGGGCCATCAAGAAGCTGGGTCTGGAAGAGAAGCTGAAGAGCTCGTTGACGCGCCCCGTCGGACAGGAGGAGCGGGTGCGCTTCTTCAGCGGCTTGCGGCGCGACCTGACCAGCCTGCGACTCAAGCCGGCCCGCACCGCCTGGTCCGACTACCAGGAATGGCCTTCCTTTGATCAAGATGAGCAGTGGACCCTCAAACAGAGGGCCATCCGCGATGTGCTGCAGCGCTTACGGCCGACCAGCGTGCTGGACGTGGCCTGCAACCAGGGCTGGTACTCGAACCTGGCGGCCCGGCAGGGGGCCCGGGTGATCGCGCTGGACCAAGACGAGAGCTGCGTCTCGCAGGTCTATCGCCGAGCTCGCCAGGAGGGCACCGACATCCTGCCCCTGCGGGTGGACATCCTCCAGCCCCCGCCTGCCTTCGGCTGGAGGCTGAAGCAATTCAGCTCGTTCTTTCAGCGCGTCAAAGCCGACATGGTCTTGGCGCTGGCCCTGATCCACCACCTCTGCCTGGCCCAGTGGCAGAGCTTCGAGCGGGTGGTGGAGCTGTTCGACGAATTCGAGCCAGGTACGCTGGTGCTCGAATTCGTCCCCGCCCAGGATGACCGGGCCCGACCGATGTGGGAGAGCAAGCCCGAGCCGGTCGACTGGTACCACCTCGAGGGCCTGCTGGAGGTGCTGGGACGCCGCTACCGCGAGCTCGAGGTGCTGGAGTCCTTCCCTGCCGGGCGCAAACTGATCGTAGCGACCCGCTGACTAGCAGGCTGATGCAAAGCCCTCTTCGAGCACTTTTGCACGCGCGTTGACCTGTTCAGAATTGGAACGCGCCAGAGTGTAGACAACCTGTTGAACGGCGCCGCGCCAATTCCTGAAGTGTTCAACGCGCGGCGCCTTAGTGCTTCTCGAAGTCGATGTCGGTCCAGCGGACGGCCACATCGAGCAGGGCCTGCACGCCGTGCTCCTTCTCCAGGGTCGCGAACCAGCGGTAGCCGTCCCCGTAGGTAGGATCGCCGTTGCGACGGATGATGCTGGCCTGGCCGAAATTGCCCGCCCGGGTGAGCACCTGGTAGGCCACCCACTCGGCAAAGCCCTCGCAGAAGAGCTGACTGGTGGCGTCGGGGTCAGGGTGATGCTGGTACTGCCAGGCGTGCCCGAACTCGTGAGCCACGATTCCCAGCGCATCGGCCTTGGTCACGCCGTTGCTCACGTAGATGAGGCTCTTGTCGTCGTCGTAGAGCCCGTAGACCTCGCCACCTCCAAGATCAGAGAGCTGTTGCGGGCTCACCGCCTTGACTGTGACCGGATACTTCAGATCAAGCTTGCCATCGAAGGTGCGATGCAGCACGTGCTGGGTGTAATCGAGCAACTCTGCGCAAACCTTGTCATCCACCCGACCTGCGCAGCCGCAGTTGGGCATGAAGCAGCCATTGCCCCGACAATCGCAGCCGGGGCAGGGCAGCAGGTTGGGAGGCGGGCGAACCCCCGAGGGCCGAGGAGGCTTGAGCGGCACCTCGATCGGCACCTCCTGAGCCCAGGCGGCGAGGGAGAGGAACAGGCAGAAAAGTGCGAAAAGTGCCCGGGACATCTTGAGAAGAATTCCGCCGCGCGCGGGCAAATGTCCTCCAAGAGGCCCCTTCCTGAGTACGCCGAAGTTCAACCTGTCATCAAGCCCTTCTGGGAGGGCCCGGGGAGGACGTCCACCATGAAACGATTCCTGGTTTTCATTGCGCTGCTGCTGCTGGGAGCCGGCCCCCCCCTGGAGGCCAGCGGGCAGGC
>BTUM01000018.1:0-114921 GCA_045863235.1 Candidatus Xenobia bacterium
CCCCCGGCCGAGACCAGGACGGCTCGATCGGCTCGGACCTGGGCTCCCCCGGCCGCGAGCCGGATGGTTCAGACTCGGGCGGGGTCAGCCCGGGTTCAGCCCCGCAGCATAGCAGTGCTTGCTCTCCAGCTCTTGAACGAGACCTGGGTGAGCCGCTCATCCAGGTGGTCTTCCGCTTGACGCCCGCGCAACTGGCCCTCTACGAGCGGGCTGAAGAGCGAGTGCGCCAGCGGCGCGGCAGGCGTCTCCCTCGGGCTGAGGTGTTGGTCTGCCTGGCTGAGGAGACTCTGGCCAGCGCAGCTCCGCGCACCCGAGCACGGTTGCCCGTCCTGGTAAGGGTCGACGCCGCTTCGGGCCAGGGCTGGCTCGAGACGCGGCAGGGGCTCTATCCGGCCCGATCCGAGCAGGTCGAGGCGGCCCTGGCGGGCGGCAAGGTCGCTCTCTATGCCGGCGCCGAGGCGCCCCCCGTGAACCAGAGCGAGTCCGGTCAAAGACCAGCTCGCGAGTCTGCCGACGGGGCAGCGCCACCTCAAGCGAACGGTCACAGCGCGGCGGAACTCGGACAACACGCCCCGGGCCAGACCGTCGACCCCGATCAATGCGACCTGGTGGACGCCACGGCCCCGCCAGCACCTGACCCGGCCGATGAGGAGTGCTCGACCAGGAGCGAGCCTCAACCAGCTCGGGCAAAGGGTGCAAGGCGGCGTCGACCCGTATCCGTGAGAGTGTTACAGGCGCTCTGGCAGCGCTCGGGCGGTCGTTGCGAGGTGGTCGGGTGTGGCGCCGGAGCCCCTCTGCACGTTCACCACGAGAAGGCGGTCAGCGATGGGGGAGACAACTCCCTGGCCGGGCTGAGCTTGCGATGCGCCGCCTGTCACGGGCTGCACCACGAGCCAGATTTTCATCGTCGGCCCGAGTGGCGACAGGCGCGTGACAACCGGCGCAGGCGGCAGTGCGAGCGAAGCTCCGACAGAGTGCGAGCTGCGCCTTGACCCTCCGACTGACGAAGGTCATATCCCTGGCCACCGGTTCAGGGTAGCCTGAATGCGATCACGGAAATCGGGAGGAAACCATGCACGCAGAAATCAGCGAGCTTCTCGCCATCGAGCCCAGTGAGGCACCTTTGATCAGTCTTTATCTCGACACCAGCTCGGTGCAACCCCGGCGAGATTACGAGCCCTGGTTGCGCGGGCGCATCAAGCAACTCTCGCAGCTCCTGGAGGACCCCCGCTTCGACAGGTCGGCCACCCGGGTTCAGGAGGCGCTGAGCAAGCTCGAGCCCCAGGTGCGAGGCGTGGCCGTGTTTGCCTGCCAGGAGCCTGACCTCTTGCGCGTCTATCCCTCCGACGAGCCTTATGAGAACCGCCTCAGCGCCGGACACGCGGCGGTCATCTACCCGCTGGTTCGTCGCCTGGACGAGCAGGTGGCTCTGGCCGTCGTACTCGCTGACAGTGAGCAAGCCCGCATCTACACCGTTCGTATGGGCAAGCTCGCCGAGGCGGCAGCCGTCACACAGACTCTGGAACGACCCGAGAAGCCCGGTCGAGGAGCGGCCGGGGCTCCCCGCCATGGGGCTGGCTACGGAGCCAGTCAGCTCAAGTATCAGCGTTACCTGCGCCAGCAGACCGAGCACTACCTCAAAGAGGTGGCTGCGGCCCTGCAACGCGTGGTCGAGAAAGAGCATCTCGAGGCGGTGATGCTGGCCGGCAACGAGCGCATCACGAAAGAGCTCGAGGGCCTGCTGCCCAACGGTCTGCAGGAGAAGTTGCTGGGCAAGGCGCGCCTGCAGCTCACCGCGGGAGAGGACGAGATCCTCAAGATCACCCTGTCCCAGTTGGGCAGCTCGCTCAAGGCGGCCCGCTTGAGCCGGGCCAGCTCGCTGGTGCAAGAGTTCCGCGAGGGCGGCCTGGCCGTGCTGGGAGTCAGCGGCTGCCTGCGCAACCTGGCCCGGGGCCAGGTAGAGGAGCTGCTCTTGCTGCCTACCTTCGCGGGCATGGGTCGTCTGTGCCTGAGCTGCCATCAGGTGGCCCCGGTCGGAGCCATCGCCTGCCACAACTGCCAGGGCGACCTGGGGCCGGAGGTCGACCTGCGTGAGCTGATGGCCCGTCAGGCCGAGGAGACCGGCGCTCTGCTCGAGGTCGTGGATGCTCCTGAGCTGAAGGGCTGGGAAGGGGTGGGCGCCTGGTTGCGCTACCCTGAGGAGAGGGTTTCCTGATCATGGAGCGCACGCTCTACCGAAATCCTGAGCGAGCAGGCTTTCCGGCCAACCTGACCGAGCAAGAGCGCGAGCGCTTCTCCTGGCAGGCGGTGGCGGCGGAGCTTGCGGGTGGCCCCGGGCTCAACCTGGGCTGGCTGGCGGTTGATCGCCATCTGCCGGCGCGGGCCGAGCAGCTGGCCTTCCGCTTTCAGCTGGCCGACGGCTCGCGGCGCGACCTGACCTATGCCGAGCTGGCGGGCGAGACCTCTCGTTTCGCCAACCTGCTCGGTCGGCTCGGCGTCGTGCCGGGCCAAACGGTCGCCTCGCTGGCAGCCCGCATCCCCGGGCTCTACCTGGCGGCTCTCGGCACGCTGAAGAAGCAGGCCGTTTTCTCGCCTCTGTTCTCGGCCTTTGGCCCCGAGCCGATTCACCAGCGCCTCTCGCGCGGGCACGCCCGGGTGCTGGTGACCACCCGGCGATTGTATGAGAAGAAAGTGGCCGCGTTGCGACCTCGCCTGCCAGAGCTGGAGTGGGTGCTGCTGGCCGACGCCGAGGAGGACCTCGAGCCCTCGGTGCTTTCGCTCACCAAGCAACTGGCGGCCGAGTCGGACCGCTTCGTGGTGGCCTTCACCGACCCCGAGACCCCCTCGCTGCTCCACTTCACCAGCGGCACCACCGGCATGCCCAAAGGGGCAGTGCACGTGCACCAGGCCGCCCTGACCCACTTCGCCACCGGGCGCTACGCCCTCGACCTGCACGACCAGGACGTCTACTGGTGCACCGCCGACCCGGGTTGGGTGACGGGCACCTCCTACGGCATCCTCAGCCCGTTGCTGCACGGAGTCACCTGCATCGTGGACGAGCCTGACTTCGACCCCGATCGCTGGTACCGCACTCTGGCCGACCAGAAGGTTACGGTGTGGTATACCGCTCCCACGGCCATCCGCATGCTGATGCGCCTGCCACTCAAGCCCCGCGAGAGCTACGATCTGTCGGCGCTGAGGCTGGTGGCCAGCGTGGGCGAGCCACTCAACCCCGAGGCCGTGGTCTGGGGCCAGGAAACCCTGGGTCTGCCTATCCACGACAACTGGTGGCAGACCGAGACGGGGGGGATCATGATCGCCAACGTGCCCGGTCAAGAGATTCGCCCCGGCTCGATGGGCCGTCCGCTCCCCGGAATCGAGGCGGCCATCGTGCAGCGCACCGAGCAGGGCAGCGTGGAGCTCGTGGCGGAGGACGAGGAGGGCGAGCTGGCCCTGCGCCCTGGCTGGCCCTCGATGTTCCGGGCCTATCTGGCCGAGGAGGAGCGCTATCGGCGCTGCTTCGTGGGCGGCTGGTACATCAGCGGCGACCTGGCCCGACGCGACAAGGACGGTTACTTCTGGTTCGTGGGGCGAGCCGACGACATCATCAAGACGGCCGGCCACATGGTCGGTCCCTTCGAGGTCGAAAGCGCGCTGATGGAGCACCCGGCGGTGGCCGAGGCGGGGGTCATCGGCAAGCCCGATCCGGTCATCGGCGAGGTGGTGAAAGCCTTCGTCTCGCTCAAGCCTGGCTTCAACCCTGATGAGGACACGCGTCGCGAGCTGCTCGGCTTTGCCCGAAAACGTCTGGGCTCGGCGGTGGCGCCCAAGGAGATCGAGTTCGCCGAGGTCTTGCCCCGTACCCGCAGCGGCAAGATCATGCGCCGGCTGCTCAAAGCCCGTGACCTGGGCCTGCCGGAAGGCGACCTCTCCACTCTGGAAGGCGCGCCATGACCCCCGAGCTTGCCCGCGAGCTGCTGCGCCAGATGGTGCTGATCCGCCGCCTGGAGGATCGCTGCGCCGAGCTTTACACTCAGCAGAAGATCCGTGGCTTCATGCACCTTTACAACGGCGAGGAGGCAGTGGCTGTCGGGGTGATGCAGGCTCTTGGGCCCGAGGACTCGGTCGTGGCAACCTATCGCGAGCACGGTCAGGCGCTGGCCCGGGGCATGACCGCCCGCTCGATCATGGCCGAGATGTACGGCAAGGTGGAAGGTTGCTGTCGCGGCCGGGGTGGGTCGATGCACCTCTTTGATGCCGCCACCCGCTTTTACGGCGGCAACGCCATCGTGGGGGGAGGCCTGCCCCTGGCGGTGGGCCTGGCCCTGGCCGACAAGATGTGCGGGCGGCCCCGGGTAACCTGCTGCTTCTTCGGCGACGGAGCCGTGGCCGAGGGCGAGTTCCACGAGTCCATGAACCTGTCGGCGTTGTGGAAGCTGCCCGTCCTCTGGGTATGCGAGAACAACCTGTACGCCATGGGCACGGCTTTGACTTTCACCGAGTCCGAGGTCGACCTGACCGTGAAGGCCTCGAGCTACGAGGTGGTCAGCAAGGCGGTGGACGGGATGGACCTGCTAGCCGTGCGCGAAGCGGCCCGGGAGGCGGCCGACTACGTACGCCAGAGCCAGGCCCCCTTCTTCCTCGAGTGTCGCACCTATCGCTTTCGGGCGCATTCCATGTTCGACGCCGAGCTTTATCGCGACAAGAACGAGGTGGCTCGCTGGAGAGAGCGTGACCCCATCCCCGGGTTCGTGGCCGCGGCCACCCATCACGGCTGGCTCTCACCGGGCGCTCTGGAAGCCATCCAGGCTGAGGTGGAGGCCGAGGTCGAAGACGCGGTGGCATTCGCCGAAGCCGGCAGCTGGGAGCCGCTGGAGGAGCTTGGCCGCTTCGTCTACTCGGAGGGCTCATGACCTATCGAGAGGCTGTGAAGCAGGCCATTCGAGAAGCGCTACAGCAGGATGAGCGCGTCTTTGTGGTGGGGGAGGACATCGGTCACTACGGCGGCTGCTTTGCCGTCACCAAGGGCCTGCTGGCCGAGTTCGGGCCTCAGCGCATCCTGGACGCACCTTTGTCCGAATCGGCTTTCGTGGGGGCAGGCATCGGAGCCGCCCTCAACGGGATGCGTCCCATCGTGGAGATCATGACCTGCAACTTCAGCCTGCTTGCCTCTGACCAGATCGTGAACAACGCCGCTACCCTGCTGCACATGTCGGGAGGCCAGCTGAACGTGCCCCTGGTGATCCGAATGGCCACCGGCGGGGGACGGCAGCTCGCGGCCCAGCACTCGCGCAGCCTGGAGGGCTGGTACGCCCACATTCCTGGCATCAAGGTGATCGTGCCCGCCACCGTGGCCGATGCCCGCTGGATGCTGGGGCTGGCCCTGCAGGACCCCGATCCGGTGCTGATCTTCGAGAACGCCGGGCTCTACAACATGGAAGGCGAGGCCGAGCCGCGCATCACCGAGATGCACCGCGCCCGGGTGCGGCGCGAAGGTCGCGACCTGACCATCCTGGCCTACAGCGCCGGGCTTTTCAAGGCCCTCAAGGCGGCCGAGGAGCTGAGCGCGCTGGGGATCGAAGCCGAGGTGGTCGACCTGCGCAGTCTGCGCCCGCTCGACGATGAGACCATCGTGGGGTCGGTGTCGCGCACCCACCGGGCTTTGATCGTGGACGAGGGCTGGCGCAGCGTGGGGATCTCGGCCGAGCTCTCGGCTCGCATCATGGAGCAGGCTTTCTACGAGCTGGATGCTCCCGTCGAGCGCCTCGCCTGTGCCGAGGTGCCCCTGCCCTATGCGCGCCACATGGAGGAGGCCGCTTTGCCCCAGGTCGAGGGGATCGTGGCCCTGGCCAGGAAGTTGGTCGGTCGATGAGCGAGTTTCGCATGCCCAGCCTGGGCACCGACATGGAGGCCGGCACACTGACCGCCTGGATGGTGAAGGTGGGGGATCGGGTGCGGCGCGGCCAGGTGATCGCCGAGGTCAACACCGACAAAGGTGCCATCGAGATCGAGGTGTTCCATGACGGGGTGGTGGAGGAGCTGCTCATCGGGCCCGGTCAGAAGGTTCCGGTGGAGACGGTGCTCGCTCGCATCCGAGAGGAGGGGGAAGCGCCTCTCTCGCCGCCCGCGCCCGTCCGGGCGGAGGCCAGGGCCGCTGCGGTCGCGTCCCCCCCCGCCCCGTCCGAGCCCCCGGGCGCCGTCGAGGCTGGCCCTGCTCCGGCCGGACGTGCCATGGACCCGGCCCGCCCCGCTCCGGTCGTGGCCGGACGTGCCATGGACCCGGCCCGCCCCGCTCCGGTCGTGGCTGGACCTGCCACGGACCTGGCCCGCCCCGCTCCGGTCGTGGCTGGACCTGCCGCGGACCCGGACCGACCCGCTCTGGTCGAGGCTGGACGTGCCGATCAGGCCGGAGCGAGGGTGCACGCTTCCCCCCTGGCCCGTCGGGTAGCGGCCGACCTGGGAGTGGACCTGTCCCGGGTCCAGGGCACGGGGGCCGGTGGGACCATCACTCGCGAGGACGTCGAGCGCACGGCAGGGCAACACCCCGGAGCCCAGGCTCCAGCTCCCCCCGCGGCCCAGGCTCCCCCCGTGGCCCCGGCTCCGCCCGCGACCCAGGCCCCCCCCGTGGCCCCGGCCCCCCCCGCGACCCAGGCTCCCCCCGTGGCCCCGGCTCCGCCCGCGACCCAGGCCCCCCCCGCTGCCCGGTCAGTCGCTTTTGCCGCCAACATGCGTCGGGCCATCGCCGCCGCCATGGCTCGCTCCAAACGCGAGATCCCCCACTACTACCTCGAGACCCCGATCGAGCTTTCGAAGGCCTTGACCTGGCTGCAGGCAGAGAACGCCCGCCGCCCCATCACCGAGCGCCTGCTCCCGGTGGTGCTGCTCTTGAAGGCGGTGGCCCGGGCGCTGGGCGACGTGCCGGAGCTGAACGGCTTCTGGATCGACGACCACCTGGAAGTTCGCCAGAACATCCACATCGGCTTTGCCGTGGCCCTGCGCCAGGGAGGGCTGGTCAACCCGGCCATCCACGATGTCGACCTCAAGAGCACCGACGAGCTGATGGCCGCCATCCATGACCTGATCCCCCGGGTGCGCGCCGGCCGTCTCAAGAGTTCGGAGATGACCGACGCCACCATCACCATGACCAACCTGGGAGACCTGGGGGTGGAGACCGTGCACGGCATCATCTACCCGCCTCAGGTGGCCCTGGTGGGTTTCGGGCGCATCAGCGAGCGTCCCTGGGCCGAGAACGGCATGTTGGGCATCCGTCCCGTGGTCACGGCCACCCTGGCGGGCGATCACCGGGCCACCGACGGCCGGGTGGGCGCCCGATTCCTGGAAGCCTTGAATCGACACCTGCAAGAACCGGAGAAGCTATGAAACCTGTACGCGAAACCATCCTGCGCCTCCTGTCCGGGGTGGCCCCCGACGCCGACCTCGAAGAGCTCGACCCCACTGAGAATCTGCGCCAGGCCCTGGACATCGACAGCTATGACTTCCTGCAGCTTCTGGTGAAGCTGCACGGCGAGCTGGGGGTGGACATCCCCGAGTCCGACTACGGTAAACTGGCCAGCCTGCAAGACCTGGAGAGCTATCTCACGGCCCGAGTCGCCTGAGTGGGGTCGACGTTCTCCACCTCGCCAGAGGCTTTCGTCCAGCCAAGCGAGTAACAAGCCCTCGTGAAAGCAAAAGCAAGAATCCCCATCCTGGTCACCACCGCGAAGAAAGGGGTCTTCTTCGGCTACGTTGCGCCCGATACCGATCTGACCCGGACCACCCTGCGGCTCGAGAAGGCTCAGAACTGCCTCTACTGGAGCGCTGAGGTGAAGGGCGTCTTCGGGCTGGCCGTCACCGGGCCGAACGAGAATTGCAGGGTGGGTCCCGCGGTCCCGGCCCTGACCGTGCACGAGATTACCTCGGTGGCCGAGGCGACGCCCGAGGCCGCCAGAGCCTGGGAGGCGGCGCCCTGGAAGTGACCGACGCGGAGACCGACGGCTCCGGGTGGGGCACGACCGGGGACCCTCCCGATGGCTGTGGTGACGGATGCGGCTATGGCTACGGTCACAGCTCATCGGCGGGCTGGGGAGAGGGCTCCGGCTGTGACTCTCGAGAGGGCTCGGGCTCTGGCTGGGATGAAGCCGGCCAGGGTCACGGACGCGGTGACGCTTGCGGCCACGGCGACGGTCGTGGTTACGGATATGGCGGGGGCACCGGCTACGGTGAGGGTGCCAGCTATGGCTCCGGGTACGGCTGCGGGAGCGCCGAGGAGGATGGCTGGATCGACCCGGGCTATGGCTCCGGCACGAGTGCGGGCTTTGGCTCCGGGAAGGGGTTCTCCGCCGGCTACGTTCTGGCCGTGGCCGAAGCCTACCCGCCCGCAACGAAGATCGATCGTCGGCTCTTGCAGAAATGGGGAGTCTGCTCGGACCAGCTCGAGCTCTTTGGGACCGAATTCCCGGACGGGGCCTGGCCGACGGCCGAGAACCTGCGCAAGGCGCACGCCGCGGGGGTGAACGTCGACTGGTTGATCGAGCAGGTCGGCTGGTCCCTCTGGAGGTCCGATGCATAAGCTGAAGGTCCCCTGGCAGAGTGATGCATAGGCAGACCGAGCAGGTGGATGTCACCCCGCCAGGCGAGCTTGTTCAGAAGGCTCCCTCGGATTGTCTGGGGAATTAGCCACTGTGCAGATCGTCCCCGTGGGCTCATCCGGCTGGGTCCAGGCCCCTAACCCTGCGGCCTCGGTGGCCACCGGGGCCCCCAGCGACGTCTTCAGCCCCACTCCCCCCGATCCGGCTTCGCTCGAGTCGAGGGGGCCTCTGCTCGCTCCCCCCGAGAAGGCCCCGGCGGGCGAGCCGCCCCGAAGCCTGGTGCTGGAGAGCCAGGCGAGTGTCCCCGAATCTGGTCGACCGCTGGAATTCACTCCGCTCGATCCATTGCGCCAGACCGTGTTTCACCACCCCGACTTGCTGATCGCGCGGTTCGCGCGCCAGATGCTGGGCCGCTCGGAGTCGTCCGTGGTCCGTCACCAGGACGCCTACGGCCCGGTGGAGGGGTGCCTCGAGGCCCTGCAAAATCCCGAGCTGGCCGATGAGGCCCTGGCTCGACTTCCCCTGGCCCTGGGAAACCGCCCTCCTCGTCCCGACGTGCTGTGGGCCGTGGCCAACCAGGCGCGCGAGCAGAGGCCGGCCGCGATCGGCCTGCTCAACCGGTGGAAGGATCAGGGTCACCTGGAGTTCTCCCAGGAGGTCCTGAGCGGGCCCTTCCAGGTGATCGGCCAACGGCTCGAGTCGTCGCCCGGGCTCGATGACCGCGACAGCGAGCGAGATCGCTTCCTTGAGGAAAGCGAGCTCTATGAGGTGAAAGACCGCCCTGCCGAGGTCGTTTCGGCTCTGGTGGAGCGCTGCGCCGCGCGCGCCAGCGAGAAGGACATCAAAGCACTGAGCTACCTGCTCGACTCCGACTTCAGCGAGCCCCTGGGGAAGGCCGCCGCCCGGGAGCACTTCGAGCACGTCAGCACCGCCATCACGCGCTACCTGGGGCGAGGCGGAAAGTTCGAGGACAGCGACGTCCCCTTCAGCTTGCTGTGTCGCCTGGTCAAGGAGTTTCCCGAGCGGTGCGACGCCGGGTGGGTCAGGGCTCACCTGGCCCCCAGTTTGCGCCACCTGGACGGGAACATGGGCCCGTTGCTCACCCTGGCCTCCACCGAGCAGGTGGCCAGCCTGCTCGACACCGCCCTGCAAGACCGCCCCTCCACCATCGCCGATTGGCGTTTGACGGCGGCCCAGCGCCTGATGAGCGAGCCGGACTACCGGCCCACCGCCGAGCAGTCGCACTGGATGAGCCAGTTCTTGATCCTTCGTCCCGCGAGCGACCAGATGGACTTCGCCGCCGAAAGCCTGGCGGTGAGCTGGATGAGCCGGCTCAAGAGTCTGGACCAGGAGGCGTTCTCTCAGCTCCAGCTCCCCGACCTGTCCGGACAGATGAAACCGTTACCCGAGGCCCTGCTCGCCCGCCTCGAGCAGCGCCCCTCCGAGCAACTCCTCAAGTACTTTGACAACCCTGAAAGGCTCAACGCCCTGGTCTGCCTGCCCCCCGAAGAGGCAGCCCGTTTGCGGGCCGAGCTCAAGGCTCGCCCAACCTTCCAGCTTGATCTGGCCGTTCTGCTGGCCAACCAGGACCGGGCTGCGCTGGCCGAGGCGGTCAAGACCCGGCTGGGGACGATTCTCCCTCAAGAGGAGGACGCTGGCGTCCGGACGTTCATGCAGACACTGCGAATGAGCCTCTTGAAATCACCCGACGAGCATGGGGAGTGCCTGTTGCGCCACCAGGTTGCCCTGGCTTACCGGCCGGGTCACTGGATGTCCTCGATGCGGCCCTCGTTGACGAGCGCCCTGAGCGAGCCGAGCCTGGACCGCAAAGCCTTGCTCGACAGCGTGTCCGAAACGCTTCGAGCTCAAGTCCCGGGCCGACTGCCTGAGCTGACGGACGAACAGCTCCTGGACTTTGGGAAAGCGGTCCGGATCGCCGAGCAGGAGCCCGAGCATCTCCCGGGGCTGCTCGCGGCTGCCAGCCCGTTTGTCGCCTGGCTGCCTGGGCGCCAGGACGGACCGCAGGTGGTGGCCCTGGGCTCGGCTTTGCGCGCGCTCGAATACATCGTCGTGGCCGACGACGAGTGGGTGAAGCATTGCCCGGGGTTGCGCGATGGGCTGGGCGTGCTGCAGCAGGTCCACAAGATCGCCCTGCGGGGAGGCGACCTGGCGGGGTTGCCAGCCCGAGCCGAGAGCGCCTGGCTGGACCAGTTGCGCAGCTCTGGCCCGGAGTGGGCCAGGACTCTGGCCGGCGTCGTGAAGGGGAAGGGCGAGCTCACCGAGGGGCTGGCCCTGCTTTTCGAGAGCCTCCCCGATTTGGAGGAGCACGGTCCGCTGGCCGCCCGGGTGGCTGGCCTGGTGGATGGTGATCCAGTGAAGACGGCCGAAGGAGTGCGTGCGGTGCTGGCTTCCGACCAGAGCCCGGACGAGGCGCTTCACCGGTGGCTGCGCGGCACCATGGCCGGGACCGGTCAGCTGGCTGTGGAGTTGGATGGATTGCGACCCTCGGTGGGAGGCGTGCTGCTCCGACGCAAGCGAACCTGACGCTATCCAGCCAGCTGGGCCAGCTCAGCCTCGAAGCCCTGCACGATCTCCTCGGGATGAGGGATCAGCCCCGCGTCCGTCGCCACCCCGATGCGAAAGGTGTCCGCGTAGCTGATGAGGCTGATCCCCACCCCCAGCCGGCCCGACTGGGGAACCCAGAACATCAGCTCGCGCAGGGGCTGCCCGCGCAGCTCCATGGGCACTTTGGGACCGGGCACGTTGGTGACCACGGCCGTGGCCCGCGAGCCGAACAGGCGCACCAGCAGGCTCTCGAGCAAGCGCGGCAGCAGCCCGGCCAGCCACAGGATGCCGCACAGGATCACCGGCTGATACGAGCGCTTCAGGCGGGCGAGCTGGGCCCGCAGAAGCTCGATGCGTCGCAGAGGCTCGCTCTCGCCCAGGGGCAGCGAGACGAAGGCCAGCCCGAAGAAGTTGCCCAGCTTTTTGTCGTGAGGCTTTCTCAGGTCCACCGGCATGACCACCCGGATGGCGGGGGCAGTCGCTCCTCGCTGGAGGAGGTAGGCCCGCAGGCTGCCGCTCAGAGCGCCCAGGAGCAGGTCGTTGAGGGTGCAGCCGAGCCGCTGGCGCGTCTTTTTGAGGCTCTCCAGGTCGATGGGCGCCGAGACGGCAACCCGCTTGGCGCGCCCCAGCGGCCCCTTGAGGCTGGTCATGGGCTCGGGTTTGAGCAGCACGTCGCGCACCAGGCCGATGGCCGAACGGGTCCAGGGCAGGGGACCCTGAGGCCGCTCCAGGTGGGGAGCGCGGTAGGTGTCGGGAACCCGGTCGGCCAGGTGGCCCAGCACGTGCATCAGGGCCACCCCGTCCCCGATGGCGTGGTGCAATCTTGCAATCAGGGCCCAGCCCTGACGGTAGGGGAGGCAGTGCATCATCCAGAGGGGACGGCTGCGGTCCAGGGGCTGGCTCAGCAGCTCGCTGACCAGGCCAAACAGGTCCTCGGTCCGCTCGAGCACCACCAGGTGGCGGTCCAGGTCAAATTCGGGGTCTTCCTGCCAGCAGACTCGACGCATGGGAAGCTCGACCACCCGGCACCGGAAGGGGGCGAAACAGAGCAGGCGCTCCCGGAGAAGCTCTCTTAAGGAGCCCGGATCGAGCGGTCCTTCGAAGACGAACACCCCGCAGATGTTCATCAGGTTGCCGGGCTCCTCCATATGGAGCCAGGCGGTATCGATGGCCGCCAGACGCTGGCCCTTCACATCAGCTCAGGAGCCAGCGCAGATGGACCAGGTCCAGCACCCGGGCCACCGGACGCGAAACGGTCAGGATCTGCAGGGCTCCCCCCATTTCCAGGAGCTCGCGCCGGGCCGAGATCAGCACGCTCAGTCCGTTGAGATCGACCTGGTCGGTCTCGGCCAAATCGAGGCAGACGTGGGTGTGTCCTTCCCGCATACACGTGCGAATGCGCTCTCTCAGGCGCTCGTGGGTCTGGTAGTTGAGCGAGCCACGCACCGACAGGCAGGGGCTCTGATCTTCGAGCTGGGCCATCTGGATGTGCATACTCTGAGCTTACGGGGTGCCGGCGCGGATGCCTATGACGTTGATCATTTCTGTGAGCTGCGAGGCCCTCGACTCAGGGCTCCCCATCCTCGCCGAAGCTCTCGATGGTGAGCGACCGTTCCTCGAAACGGTAAGCCCGGACGCCCTTGCGCAGCACGGAGGCCACCGGCAACCATCTCTGGCCAGAAAAGGAGAGGACCTCCTCCTCGGTGGACAGTCCGAGCTGCTCTTCCAGGAAGCTGGCGCTGAGGTAGAGCCGGCCGCTGACGAGCAGGCCCAGGGTCGTCAGGGGGGGAGCCTGGTCGATCACGACCTCGATCTCTTCGCCGATCAGCGGCTCGGCACGCCCGCTGGCGGCCGCCACGATGGCGCGCAGACGGAGGGGGTCGGTCAACGAGGACAGACCTGCCCTGGAGAGCAGCTCCTGGGCTCGGGACAGGAGGTGGGTTCGGCCGTAGACGTCCGGGAAGACAGCCAGGAAGATACGACCGCTGGCCGGATCGCAGCCCAGCTTGACGGGCTCGTACTCGATCCGGACGCGCAGGCCTACCTCCACCCGGCCGAAGAGGTCGCGGATCGACTCGGGATACATCCGGATGCAGCCATGCGAGACGGCCCCGCCGATCGAGTCGGGGCGGTTGGTGCCGTGCATGCCATAGCCGCGCCGGCTCAGACCCAGCCAGCGATCGCCCAGCGGGTTGTCCGGGCCCGGTCCGACCGGGCCGGCCACTCCAGCCCAGGCGGGAGGATCCCAGGTGGGGTCGACTTCACGGGTGGCGATGGTGAAGGTTCCCACAGGCGTGTTCCAGCCCGGCATCCCGATGGCTACCGGGTAGAACTTGATGAAGGAGCCATGGCGATAGAGGTAGACGCCTCGCTCGGGCAGGTTGAGCACCAGGCCGTCAGAAGGCGGGTTTGCCGGCAGGATGCGCCGGCGCGGCACGACCAGCTGGCCGTCCTTCAGGGGGGCCAGCGAAACCGGCAAGCGGTTGGCGAAGGCCAGGTGCTCCAGCGCCAGGCTGTGGGATCGGGCCACGGTGTAAAGATTGTCCCGCCCGGTCACCGTGAGCGTGAGGTCCTCTCCGCTCATCCCGGGCAACCCCAGGTTGAGGAGAACCGCTAAGAGCAGTGCGAGCAATTTTCAGACTCCCCACGCAGATGTTGTGGTGCTGGACTTCTAGCTCCGCATGGACTTAAGGGCCTGCTCCACCTTCTTGTAGCCGGCATAGAGCTCTTCGAGCAGTGTGCCCAGGGCCTGGCCTACGTCGGCCGCCGCCTCGCGGGTGGCCTCCTTGACCGGCTTGAGCCGGTGCTGCAGGGTCTCCCACTTGCGCTCGAGCTCGGCGAACAGGTCGCGGGTCTCGGCTTTGCCCAGGTGGATGTGCAGCTTGATTTCGTCGCGCATGCGCGCGATGTCTTGCATCAGGTCGTCGGACATGGCTTTGCGCCTCCTCTGACCGCAGCCTAGCTCAGGCCCGATTGCGGTGCACTGATCCAGGTCATTCGGGTCCACCCGCGAACCACCCGGCATGCCTGTCCTCTCTGGGCAATCTTGAGATACAATAGCTCCATGCGCAGACGATCGCGGGGAGTGGTGCTGGTCACCTGCTTGTTCCTGGCCCTGTTGCTGTTCAGCCTGACCGTCATCCAGGTCACGCGCGTCACCTTCCTGGCCGGCGCTATCCGCCAGACGGCCCGCGATGCCCAGGCCAGCCTGCTGGCCCGCTCTGCCTTCAACATGGCCCTGGTGCAGCTGCGGCGCACGCCCGGTCAGCAGCCCCAGATGGCCGGAAATCTGGGAGGCGGCACCTACACCGTGACCAGTCGGCGGCTGTCCCCCTCGACCGTGGAGGTGACCGCTCGGGCGACTCTGGGCGGATCGAGCAGTCGGGTCGTGGGACGGATGAGCCAGCTGCAGCCCTCGCAGGTGCCTTTCTACGCCGTGCGCGGACCGCGCTATTCGAGCTCCGGCAACGTCCGTCCCACCTTCTGGTTCCCGAGCTCGAGCGGCTGGTCCGTGCTTCCGCCTCCCACCATCCCGGCAACCGACGGCTATTCTTATGGCTCTTTCGGGGGCAACCCGAGTGCCCTCACACTGGGGGTCGATCTCGACAATCAGCCCTATTTTCTGACCTTCCCTCAGCAGGCGCTCTACCAGCCCTCTGCGCCCGGCCAGTTTACCTTCGTCAATACTCCCACCTACTCGGGATTGAGCACTCCGATGATGGGCACCCCGGTCAGCAGCGTCCGGGTTCGTTTGCACCGCTTCGTGGGGCAGCGCTGGACGAGCCAGGAGATCACGGTCCCGATGTCCAGCGACGGGCTGGAGATCACCGCCAGTCGCGACCAGATCATGGCCACCCGGCTGGGCCGGGTCATGGCCTACTCGGTGGATGACGGCACCTGGAACGAGCTGGTCCCGGCTTCGAACACGCTGGTGGGTGGTCCTACAGTGGATGAAAATGGCCAACTCTACGCCATGGTGCGCGACCTGAACTCCTCTCCCTATTCGAGCGGCAATCAGGTCGGTCGCTGGGACGGACGTACCTGGCAGCGGACCTCCGCCCCGAGTAGCTCCTACGCCGCGCTTCCGGACGGGACGGTGGTCTCCAGCCCCCTGGTGACCACCTCCATCCAGCGAAGCTCCCCCACCGGCTGGACCAACATCCCCCTGCCTTCCTCGCTCAGCAACAATGTTCAGCGGCAGCTGATGGCGGTGGATCGAGATGGCTCTCCGATCGTGCAGCTGGTGGATCGAGGAGGAGGCTTCGGCAACGACTTCCGCGTCTGGAAGCTCACGCTGGGAGCCCAGAGCGTCCCTTCCTGGCAGGTCGCCGACCCGCCCAACCAGCTCTACGACAGCGCTGGCCAGCTGCAGCCCGGGACCCTGGCCACCACGCCCATCATGGGCCTGACCGGGGGAGGCAACTCGGCCAACAACGCGCGTTTGCGAAAGGTATGGGAGTACCGCTGAGGCCGCGAGGCCTTACCCTGCCCGAGCTTCTGGTCACGGCCGCCGTTTTCGCGGCGCTGCTGGTGATCGTGGTGGGCCTGCAGCTTTCCATGACGCGGCTCAATCGCCAGGAGGAGCAGCGCGATCTGGCCCGGCGCAACGTCATCGTGGCGATGAGCCATGTGGGCTCGCTGCTCGGACGCTCGCGGGTCAGCGCCCCGGCTCCAGGCAGCCCGGCCGTCGGGCAGGCCGACCTGAGGGTTCCCGCCGCCAGCGGCCAGATCGCCCCCAACGGAGAGCCGGTGCTGGAGGATCACCAGCTGCGCGTGGATGCCAGCGGCAATCTGCAACTGGTGGGCCCGGCCGGACCGCGTCGACTGGCCTCTCTGGGGGTGGCCGGGACGATCGAGCTGGAGTGGCTTCCCAGCGGATTGCTGCGGGTGCGGATCGTGTATGCCCGGCAGGCCGGCGTTCCCATGGGGGAGGCGGTGCAGGAGTTCGTGGTGCCCAACCAGAGCTGAGCCAGGTCACGGTCGGGCGAAGTAGACCCAGGCGTCGTAGCGGTGGGGCCCCTGACGGTCGCTCCAGGTCACCTGCGCTTCCACCCGGGTCAGCTCAGGGTCGGGCCCGGGTTGCTGGGCGACGGCCACCTGGTAGCCTGGGTGGCCCGGGACGGGGACGGGCGGGTGGGCCACGTTCTGGGAGAAGTTCGCCTTGAGCTGCATCTCGACTCGATTGAGCTCGGTCTGGGCCACCAGCACCGCCGTGTAGAGCCCGTCGTCCTTGGCTTCGGCTCGCAGCGTGATGAAGTAGGCCGCGATCACGCCGAACACGGCGATGGTCAAGAACAACAATCCCACCATCACCTCGGTCAGGCTGAATCCGCCGCTCCGCCCCATTGAGCCTCTTTCGGCCAGGCCGCTCTGTAAACCTCGCCGACCCAATTCGTTCACACTTTGGCAATGCGTTTTCCAGAATCGGGTCGGCGGCCTGGCTCAAGCTATCCCCAACACGCAGGGAGGAAAACGCATGACCATCGATGCCCAGAAGACCAATCGCATCCAGACCCCTCCAGAGCGCCCCCGCGCCGCCGAAAGGGCCCCGGAGCCGGATTCCAGGCCTGACCAGGTGACAACCTCGGCCCCCGAGCGCGAGGAGGACGAGCCGGCCATGCTCGCTGCCCTGAGGCAGAACTACTCCTCCCCCCTCGAGAGCGCCATCCAGGCCACCGAGGGAGACGGTGAGATGGGCCAGAAGCCGACCCACCTGGCCCACGCACTGGGGGCCATGACCCGCGGCGACAAGAGCGGCCTGTGGGCCCGTCCCTACCTCGAGAACATCGCTCGCCAGGCCTACGAGCGCGAGTATGGAGCGGGCGAGATGCCCCCGAGCTACCTCGATAGCTGGGTGGACGCCTGGTCGGGCGGCGACCAGGACATCCCCCTGGCTCGCGAGCTGAACGCCCAGTTGGGCGAGCACGGGGTGCGTTCGCCTCAGCAGGGCGGTGCCTACGACTGGCGCCAGGTCTACGGGCCGGACAAGCTGGCTCCCCCTCAGCTGGGCGGCAACGACTGCGGAGTGACGGCCTCACTCGCGCTCATGCGGGCCGTTGGACTGGACGGCGACCAGGCGGCCATGTTCCGCGACGCTCAGGCGCGAGGCGCTCACAACGGCGACGAGTGGAACGGCCCGGGCTCCATGCCGGGCTACCTCAGAAGCTTCGGAGTGAACGCTCACACCGAGCCCATGAGCTGGCAGCGCATCGACCAGGAGCTCGCCGCCGGCCGTCCCGTGGTGGTCAGCACCCGGGCCCACTACTTCGTGATCAGCGGCAAGGACGAGCGAGGCTACAACATGGGCTCCACCGGCCAGAAAGTCGGTGGGGGCACCCACTGGAGTCAGGCCGACCTGAACCGCTACTCGTCTCAGCACACCCTGGTGGTGCTCGACCCCGAACAGCAGCCACCCGATGAGCCGCGTCCCCCCGCCTTCCGGGTGGCGCCCTCCCGGGCCAGCAATCCCCGCGAGCTGTGGAGCCAGTCGGAGCCGTCCCCGACCGGGAGCCAGCCTGAGCCGACCCCCACCCGGCAGCCCATGGGCCAGCAGGTGGCTCAACCCGGCAACGGCAATGCCAACCACACCGTGCAGGCCGGCGACACCCTCTGGGACATCGCCCGGCGCAACGGCACCACCTACCAGGACATCGCCCGGCTGAACGGGATCGCCAACCCCGACCTGATCTTTCCCGGGCAGCAGCTGCAACTGCCCGGGGCCGAGGCACCGGCTGCACAGAAGGCCCCTGGAGGCATGTCCAGCGACCCGGTCCAGATCTCCCGGCTGACCGAAGCCGCCGCCCAGCGTTACAAGATCCCACCCGACATCCTGAAGTCCATCTTTTACGCCGAGTCGACCTGGAACCCGGGCGCTGTGGGGGATGGAGGCCACAGCTACGGCATCGGGCAGGTCTACTCCAAAGCCCATCCCGACTTCGACCGCCAGCGCGCCAGCCAGGACCTGGCCTACCAGATCGACTACAGCGCCCGATTTCTGGCTGGTCTCTACGCCCGGACCGGCAACTGGCAGTCGGCAGTGCGTAGCTACAACGGCTCGGGCCCGGCCGCGGAGCGATATGCCAGTAAAGTGCTGGGCACGATCATGCCCTCGCGTCCCTGGACACAGTGGGGCGTCAGTTAACCAAGCGCCGGCTTACAGCGCCAGCATCATGTGATAGACCGGCAGAAAGGCAGCCAGCAAAACCACCCCGACCCCCAGGCCCAGCACCCCCAGCAGAAGCGGCTCGACCAGCTTGAGAGCGGTCTCGAGCTCGAGCTGCAGAGCTTCCTCCTGGACGTCGGCAAAGCGGGCGAGCAGGGCTGGCAGCCGCCCGCTGACCTCGCCGGCGGCGACCAGGTGGCGCAGCATTCCCGGCACGGCCGGGTCGCTGCCCAGCGTCTCGGTGAGCGACTTCCCCAGCCGCAGGCCCTTGAGCGTGTCCTGCAAGATCTGGTCCACCCGCCGGCTCCCGGTGGGCTGCTCGGAGAGCAGAGTGAGCGACCGCAACAGGCTGATGCCCGAGCTGAGCATCACCGCAAGATCGCGGCTCAGACGGCACCAGATGGCCATGTAGGCCCCTTTCCCAAGGCCCGGGACGGCGTAGGCCGCATCCTCCATCTTCTGGCGACCTTCCGGATGTCGCCAGGTCAAAAAGAGCGCCTCGCCCACTCCCAGGGCCACCAGCAAGACGATCAGCCAGACCGTTCCCGGGAGGTCCAGGCTGACGGCCCGGGTGAGCCAGGGGAGCGGAGCTCCCAGCTGGCGCACCAGCACCAGGAATGAGGGCAGCATCCAGAATTTGAGCAGTCCCACCAGCACCAGGCTCAAGCCCAGAACGCAGGAGGGGTAGAGCAGGCTGGCCAGCAACTGGCGCCGCAGCGTTCCCTGGTGGGACAGGTGCTCGGCCAGGCGATCGAAGATCAGGGCCATGGCGCCGATCTGCTCGGAGAGCGCTACCAGGTGGACGTACATGGGCGGAAAGACATGCGGCTCGGCCTTCATGGCCTGGCTCAGGGCCGCTCCCCCGGCCACCCTCTCGCGCACTCTCCCCATGGCCTCCGACAGCCGCGGATCCTCGCCGGCGCCGGCCACTTTGAGCGCGTCCAGCAAGCGCACCCCCGAGCGCAAGAGCACCCCCAGCTGGAGCGAGAGGAGCTGCAGATTGCGCGGGCTCACACGACTCACGAAGCCTCCCTTTCTCTCCGGGAAGATCGATTCCCCGCCGCGAAGGGCGGGCCGTGCGCATCATCGGCTGGACGCTCGTGGGGCTGGCCTGCCTGGCCTTCACCCTGGTCAGCTCGCCGGCCCGGCCTCTCACCCCGGAGCTGGCGGGCCTGGCTGCCTGCGCTCTGGTGCTGGAGCTGCTCTCCCCGCCCCTCTCGCTCGGTTTTGCCTGCCTGGCCGGGGCGCCCTACGTGGCCGCCGCCGCGCTGCACCCCCCATTCGCCTGCTTGCTGGCTCTGGCGGCGGTGCTGGTGCGCACCCTGCTGCGAGGCCAGCCGAGGGCCGCTCTTCCCAGCCTGGTTCCCGTGCTGGCCACGGCCGTCTTCTGTCTCTTGATCGGGCGCTGGCTGAGCTCGCCCGTCTGGTTGGCCCTGGCCGCCCTGGAGGTCTACCTGCCGCTGGCTCTGCTCCTGCCGGCCCAGTTCCAGCCCCGAGTGCAGTCCGAGCGCAACCCGGTGGTGTTTTTTGAGGTGGGGGCAGCCTTTCTGGCTCCCGGGCTGGTGAAGCTGGGGGCGCTCTGGTTGGCCCTGCCCCTGCTGGCTCTGAATCGGGCCGCCCGCCAGGCCCTGAGGCCCCCCGCCCACCCCCTGGACGAAGCCCTGACCGAGCAGCAGCTCGAGCGGGCCGAGGTTGGCCTGCAGCAGGGCCTGGCCTACCAGGAGCGACTGGGCCAGGAGCTGGCCCGCCGTAACCAGGAGCTGACCCTGCTGCGCGAGCTGGCCCGCTCGCTGGCCCGGCGTCCGGACCTGGAGCAGACCATGGAGCTGGTGCTGGGCAACCTGCAGCTGCTGGGGCAGGCCCGCAGCGCGGTCTTCTTCGAGCCCGACGAGGAGGGATTGCGCCCCGCTTTCTATCGCAGCCCGGAGGAGAGCCTCTTGCGCGAGGCTCCTCTGCTCAAGCTGCGCGAGCCCATGGTGGAGCAGGCCTGGCACGACCTGCGGGTGGTCAGCGACCCCGGTCCGCCCGGGGCTCGGATGCTGGCCATGGAGCCGGCCGCCGTGGCCATCCCGCTGGAAGAGCTGGGGGTGTTCTACGTGGGCGATTCGCGCTCGCAACCGTTCACGCGCGAGGAGGCTCAGGTGCTGGCCACCACCGTGGCCCAGGCCGGTCTGGCGCTGCTCTCGGCCGAGCGTTTCGAGACCCAGGAGCAGGCCCTCCAACGGCACAGCCGGGCCCGCCAGCGGTTGCGGGGACGGGTGGAGCAGCTCGGCCACCTGCTGGAGGCCTCCCGGGCGGTAGCCGGCAGCCTCGACCCCGGCGCGGTGACCGGGGCCATCCTGGCCGAGGCCAGCCGGCTGGCTCCCTATGACCACTACCGGCTCGAGCTGGGCGACCGGGTGGTGGGCGAGTCGGGTCCGGCCTGGGTGGAGACGGCCGCGCTGGTGCGCGAGAACGACCGTCCCCTGCTGCTCGAGAGCACCCGCGAGACACGCTTTGCGCCCCTGGGTGTGGAGAGCCTGCTGGGCGTCCCGCTGGCTCCCGAGGGTTCCCTGCTTCTGGGCCACTCCGATCCCGGCCAGTTCGACCGGGGCCATCAGGATCTGATGCTGGTGCTGGCGGTGCAGGTCGGCACGGCCCTGGAGAACGCTCGTCTGCATGCCGAGGTGGTCGAGGCCTACCGGCTGTTGCAGGAGTCCCAGGCTCAGCTCGTGCAGGCCAGCAAGATCGCGGCCGTAGGCCAGCTGGCGGCGGGGGTGGCCCACGAGCTGAACACCCCGCTGGGAGCGGTGGTGCTGGGCATCGACTCGGTGCTCTCGGGACCGGACGTGACCGAACGCATCCAGGGCCGTCTGCAGCGGGCCCGGAACGCCGCCCTGCGGGCTCGCGAGATCGTCAACAAGCTGCTCTTCTACACCCGCGAGGGCCGCTCGGAGGAGCGGCCGGTGGAGCTGTCCCAGGTGGTCGAGGACACGCTCGAGTTTCTCGGCTACCACCTCACCCGCGACAACATCAAGGTCGAGCGCCGCTGCGCGCCCGCTCAGGTCCTGGGCAACCAGCACGACCTGCAACAGGTCCTGACCAACCTCATCCTCAATGCCCGCGACGCCCTGATCGACCTCCCCGAGAGCCAGCGGCTGGTCGAGGTCAGCTTGAGCGTGCAAGACCGGGAGGCGGTGCTCGAGGTGGTCGACCGCGGTCCGGGCATCCCGCCCGATGTGCTCGAGCGCGTCTTCGAGCCGTTCTTCACCACCAAGCCGGTGGGTCGGGGAACCGGGCTGGGGTTGTCGATCAGCCATCAGATCGTCGAGCAGCACGGTGGCACTCTGAAGGTGGTCTCTGAGCCGGGACAGGGAGCCCGGTTCGTGCTGCGGCTGCCTCTGCTCACAGCCGGCGAGTGAGGGCCATCCGGCGCAACTCGCGGGCTTGCTCGACGCCTGGCTCGGGCGCAGGCACCGAGCCCTGGTAGCCATCCCCCAGCGACCAACCGTAAGGGCACGGGCTGGGCGGCGGGGGAGGCGCGGTTGGACGCGGCGTCCCCGCCGCCCGGATGCTCTTCACCGCATCCGCCCCATGAACTGGTCGGCCGTGCCCATCGGCTCGAAGCGCCCGTTCTTGTCCTGCATGATGGAGGTCTGAGCGGGCTCGAGCTGGCCCAGGTTGACGCGCGCGCCGGGCAGGAAGATGCGCACCGACTTGACCACGCCCTGCGGGTTGTCGGCCCCCATCAGCACCCGGGTGCCGTCTTGCAGGGTGAAGAGGGCATTCTTCTTGTCGAAGTCGCTCTTGGAGCCGTCCGGATGGTCGATGTGGGGATCGCCCCACACCCGCCAGTCGCGCGGCTTGAGGTCGGCGGCCGCGGCGGCCGAGGCCGAGGAGCTGCCGGTGGCTCCACCCAGCATGGGTCCGAAGCTCATCAGGGCGGTCTGCAGGGCGGTGCTGGCGCTGGCCGAGGCGCTGGCCGAGCCTCCTTCGCCGGAGGCCGAGGAGGCCGAGGCCGAGGCGGCGCTGGCCAGGATCAGGGCGAACTGGCGGCCAGGGTTGGCGGCGCCACCGGCCTGGTTGGCAGTTGCGCCCGCCCCTGAGGAGACGCTCTCGCCCGTCTCGTGAATCTTGACCTCATCGCCTTTCCAGGAGATGGTGCTGCCCGAAGGGGTGGTAAAGCTGTCGCCTTCCTTCAGGTCCACGTAGCCTCCCTGGGGCGCGCCGGGCTCCTCGCCCCGGGTGGCCCCGTTGAGGGGAGAGGACATGCCCTGGTGGCGGGCATTGGCCAGCATCATGGCCAGCAGCAGCATGACTGCCTGCATGTCGGGGCTGGCCAGCTGGCCCAGGAGCTGCATCTGGTCGAGCTCCTCGGGCTCGTTGGAGAAGTGCATGGAGTCCTGCCCGAAGGGGTCCAGGGCAGGCGTGAAGGGTGTCGCAGACAGCGGGTTGGCGTTATGCATTGGGTGCAGCATGGTGGCGGCGGTCAGGCTAGCGATCATCTTTGTTCCCTCCAGCGTTGTTGTTTGTGTCCTCAGCTTAGGGCACGCCCTGAGCGGCAAGCTGGAAACGGGTTGCCGATTTGTAAACTCGGGCGGGGGAATTGTTAAGCCGCGCCAGTTTCTTGAAGCCGGCGGACAAAAGAAGAGGCCCGAGCAGCTGGCTCGGACCTCTGGACACTCGGGATCGGCCTTGCAGGCGGTCCTCCCGATCCGGTGAGGCGCTGGTTGAGCAGTGCCCAGCCCCTCACCCTCTCCGGAAGACCTGCCTGCGCGGCTCGGCTCGCTCAGGTCGGGTCACCTCCTTTCTCACGCGGGAGGAAGGTCTACATCAGGGGAGGTTGTGCCCCGCCGGCCTGACCGCCCCCGCCGGTCAGCAGCTTGATCAGCATGGTCAGAAGCTGCAGGATCGGGTTCTGGGCAGCGCCCCCGGTGGGGTCAGCGCCACCGGCCCCGGGAGCCCCCCCGGCGCCGAGCGGCTGGGGAGCCGGAGCGGCCGGCTCGAACTGGGGAACGGCCGGATTGGCCGGGACCGGATTGGTCGGGTTGCCCTGCTCCCAGTTGCTGAAGTTGACCGGGCTGCCCGTCTCGTTGCCGGGCTCCTCGCCCGAGAGCTGGATCTGGTCTTGCTGGCTCAGCGGCAGCACAGCCACGGCCACGGCGCTGGAGCTGGCACTGGCACTGGCCGCGCCGTTGCTGCTGGCGGCGCTGGCCGAGGCGGCAGCCACCCCGGTCCCGGCGGCGGCTGCCGCCGAGGCCGCGGCCGAGCCGTTGCGGCTGATCTGGCTGTCGCGCATGTACTGGACCGGCTGGCTGGTCGGAAGGGGAGTAGGCATCGTGGAATCCTCCTGCGTCTCGGGTTTTCCGGGCCGTCGCCGGCCACGTCCCGAATTTAGCCCCCGGGTCGGGCGAGGATCCAAAACGGTGATCCGCGATGTGAACAGGCTGTTGCAGGTTTGTGAACCGGGGCCGGGAAGCAGGCGGACGTGTTTCGTGTGCTGGTCCTGGAAGACGACCCCGATATGCGCGAGCTGCTGGCCATGGCGCTGACTGACGAAGGCTATCAGGTCGAGTCTGCCTCGGGTGGGGCGCAGGCGCTCGAGCTGGCCCGGGCCGAGCCCTTCGACCTGGTGGTGGCCGACATCCGCATGGAGGGGATGGACGGCCTGGAGGTGATCCAGCGCGTCAAAGCCGATCGCCCCGAGACCCGCAGCCTGGTGGTGACGGGCTATTCGACCGAGGCCGACTCCATCCGCGCCATCCGCCTGGGGGTGGGCGACTACCTGAAGAAGCCCTTCGATCTGGGGGAGTTTCTCAAGTCGGTGGGACGACTTGCCGCCGAACGTCAGCGCGAGCTACGCCAGGTCGAGCCGGAACAAGCCATGCGGCGCACCGCCCTTTTTGCCCTCCGGGCCCTGGCCCAGACGCTGGACCAGGCCCAGATTCCCGAACGTCCGCCCGCAGGTCTGGTGGCCATCGGCAGGCTGGCCGCGGCCCTGGCCACCGAGGTCGGGCTCAGCCTGAGCGCCTGCGAGGAGACCGAGCTGGCCGTGCTGGTCGCCTTGTTGCGCCGACTCCCGGCCGGAGCCGCCCTGGCAGGCATTCCCCTGGCCCCCTCGGTGGAGCAGGTGCTCACCCACCTGGAGGAGGGTTGGGCAGCTCAACCGGTCGAGGCCCGGGTCGCTTGCGTGGCCCTGGCAGCCGCCCCCATCCTGGAGGAGGAGGCCCCCACCGGCCTGGCGCTGGAGCTTTCCCGCCTTCATCCCGGTCGTTTCGAGCCGGCCATCCTGGAGGCTCTCGAGCGCCGCTCCGGCCAGCCCGAGCCGCCCTCCAACCGCGACGACGACCGGCGCCGCCGGGGCCTCTTGAGCCTGGCTCGCGCGCTGGAGGAGGCCGGCGACCGGGCCGGTGCCGAGGGAGCCTACCGCGAGCTGGTGGAGCAGGGCAACCCCTCGCGAGAAGCCGTGGCTGCCTGGCTGGGCCTGGCCCGCCTGGCCCGGGCTGCTTCTCAGGTCGAGCCTACCCGCGAGCACGCCCAGCAGGCCGTGATCACGGCCCGCCGGCTGGGTCCCGGGGCGGCCGGCGAGGCGGCCCTGGAAGCCGGCCTCACTCTGCTCTCGGTGCGCGATCCCAACGCCTGGGCCTGGTTGGAGGAAGCCGTCAACCTGAATCGCGGGCCGGGCGAGACGCTGGCCCGGCTGGCCCTGCTCTATCGCCAGGGTCAGCCCCCGCCTGAGAGCGAGCTGGTCGAGCCTTTGCAGGTCTTGACCCGGGCCGAGAATTCGGCGGCGCTGGCGGGGAACGTGCTGTGGCTCTTGCCGCTCTTGCTCGAAGCCCGCGAGCGTCAGAGCGACGGCCCCGCGGTGCGCGCCCTGGGCCGCCTGGCCCGCGACTTCCCCGGCCAGCTCGGACGCGCTCTGGCCCGAGGCAACCTGTCCGTGCCGGCCCGGCTGGCGGCCGTGCAGGCCCTGGTCGACTCCTCGGGCGCCTCCGCCGGCCAGCTGCTCGAGGGCCTGAAGGCCGATCCCGACCCCTCGGTGGCCGCGGCTGCCGGCAAGGCCCTGGAGCGCCTGGGCCAGGGGGACGGCCTGCCGGTGCTGCGGGTCCACTCGCTGGGGGCTCTGGAAGTCTTCCGCGGGGACGAGAAGGTGGACGAGGGCGACTGGAAGACCAAGAAGGTCAAGTATCTCTTCGCCTACCTGATGGCTCGCCGGGAGCGGCCGGTGGGGGAGGACACGCTGATCGAGCTGTTCTGGCCCGATGACGCCGAGAAAGGTCGGCGTAACCTTTACTCGGCCACCTCGGCCCTGCGCCGCTCACTGCGGCCGAGCAGCTTTCCCGGAGAGCTGGAGTACGTGCTGCGGGTGCAGGCCATGCTCCAGATCAACCCCGCCCTGCCCACCTGGCACGACCTCGACGAGCTGGAGCGGGCCTTGAGCGAGGCCACCCGTCAGCGCGGAACCAGCCAGTCCATGGAGGCTGCCCGCCGGGTGGCCGGCCTCTATACCGGCCCCTACCTGGACGGCTGTTACTACGACTGGGCTCTGGAGGTGCGCACCCGACTCGAGCAGCAGGTCAGCGAGCTGCTGCTCGAGCTGGCCAGCTTCACCGCCAGGCTGGGCGGAGAGCGCAGCCGGGCCGAGGCCCTGGAGCTGGCCCGCCGGGTGCTGGAGGTGGATCCATGCTACCAGGAGGCCCACCTCCTGGCCATGCAGCTCTTCCTCGATTCCAGCCGGCCCCAGGAGGCGGTGCGCCAGTTCGAGCAATGCAAGCGCGCTCTGCGCCAGGGGCTGGGGATGGAGCCCTCCATCGAAGTGATGGAGATCCACCAGCGAGCCTTGCTCAGCCTTTGAGTGGGCTGCAGATCGGGACGGGAATCGAGCCCATCCGTCTCGAAGCGCCATTCGCACAGTGAAAGGGGATTCAATGGCGATTCTTGCATTGGTCACCGGTAAAATGACGCACGATCAGTACGAAGCCTTGCGACGCGAGGTCGAATGGGAGGGCCGCCAGCCCCCGGGGGCCATGTTCCACGTCGCTTCTTTCGATGAGCTGGGCAACATCCACGTGGCCGATGTCTGGGCCTCGCCCGGAGAGATGGAGCGGTTCTACAGCGAGCGTCTGGAGCCAGCGATGGAGAAGCTGAGCATCCTGCCGCCCAGCGTGATCCAGATCTATCCCTGCCACGATGTGACCGCCTATCCCACGCTCGACAAGCATCTGCTCCAGCGTACCTAGAGCCACGTGATCTGGGTGTGGCAACCGTGGCCAGCAAGGCTGTCATCGAGCCGTGACCCTGGCGGGGCCGGGAGACCCGGTCACGCACAGTGACCTCGACGTCCAGCAGTTCTTCACAAAGCTGCGCTTGTCCTGATCACCGGTTGCCAACAGGGAGTCACCCGCCAAGCGAGAACCCATGGTGATGCTGATGCGCCGGCTCATGGCCCTCTCGCTGGCGGCCCTCTCCCTGACCTCTCCCGCTCTGGCCCAACCTCAGGACGGCCGGGTGGTCTCGGGCCAGGCCGTGATTCAGGCCGGCCCGGGCGGCCTGACCATCCGCCAGGGCACCGACAAGGCCATCCTGGAGTGGCGCAGCTTCAGCATTCCCACCAGCCAGTTCGTGCGCTTCCTGCAGCCCTCCCAGGCCTCGGCGGTGCTCAATCGGGTCACCGGCGTCAACCCCTCCCTGATCATGGGCGAGCTGTCGGCCAACGGCCGGGTCTTTCTGGTCAATCCCAGCGGCATCGTGTTCGGTCCCACCGCCACGGTCAACGTGGGCAGCCTGTTCGCCACCACCATGCAGCTCTCCAATCAAGACTTCCTGGACGGCCGCTACACCTTCACCCCTGACCCCACCCGGCCCGATTCCTTCGTGATCAACCAGGGAGCCATCCAGGCTGCAGACGGGGGCTACGTGGTGCTGATGGCGCCGCTGGTGAGCAACCAGGGCAGCATCGTGGCCCGCCTGGGCACCGTGACGCTGGCGGCCGTGCCCCGCACCACCGTCAACTTTGACGGTCAGGGGCTGGTGCACTACGTGGTCCCTTCCACTCCCGGGCAAGACGTCGTGCTGCCGAGCGACCTGGTCAACGACGTCATTGGCTCGCTGGTGGCCAGCAGCACCACCGACGCCAGCGGGGTCGAGCTGCAGGACGGCCAGGTGCGGCTGATCGGCGCCGGCGGCATGGCCCTCAACGAGGGCCGCATCGAAGCATCCGGTGGGCAGGTGAGCTTGCAGGGCGACCGCGTCGGCCTCCTGGGGCCGGCCACGGTGGATGTCTCGGCCCCCTCCCAGGCCGGGCGGGTGGACCTGCAGGGTGAGCGTTACGCCTACGTGGGCCCTGAGGCCACCATCCGCGCCGATGCGACCGAGCAGGGCGACGGAGGAGAGGTGCGGGTCCTGGCCGGGGACAGCACGGTGGTGGACGGTCTGGTCTCCGTGCGGGGTGGCCCCCAGGGGGGCGACGGTGGCTTCCTGGAGACCTCGGCCGGGCGCGTCTCGCTCAATCGGGCCCCCGACCTGGCCGCGCCCGAGGGGAAGGCCGGGACCTGGCTGATCGATCCCAACAACATCACCATCTGGAACCTGACCGAGGGGAACACCACTTCCCCCAGCCCGTTCATCTCGCTGGGCGACGACGCGTCCATTCAGCCCATCACGCTCGAGAGCGCCCTGGCCTCGGGCGGAACCGTGATCGTGCAAACCGGAACCGGGGCCCCCAACCTGCAGGCCGGCGACATCTATGTGCGGGCTCCCATCAACCCGATCAGCACTCCTGGAACCTCGACCCTGCTTTTGCAGGCTCACCGCGACATCGTGGTCTCCGCTCCCATCGGAGGGCAGGCCCCTCTGAACCTTGAGCTGCAGGCCAACTGGCTGGGCACAACCACCGGAAGCGTGGTGCTCGCGGCCGATCCTCAGACGGGCGGTGGCAACGTCGCGACGCTGGGAGGAAGCTTCACCGCCAGCGGCTCGGACATCGTCCAGGATCCTGGCCTGCTGCTGGCCACCAGCGGGGGCAACGTCCAGCTGACCCAGACCGGGTCGGTGGCTCTAAACGGTCTGGTGGATGCCGGCCCGGGAGCCGTGACCGTTCAGGCCGGCGGGCCGGTGACGGCCAGCGGCGTGACGGCGCAAACTCTCAACGTGCAGGCCGGGGGCAACGTGCAGCTCAATTCCCAGGTCAGCCAGTTGGGCCTGGATACGCCCCTGGACGCGGTGGTGACCAACGTCGGCGATCTGACCGTGTCGGTGGGTCAACGCGCCCGCCCGAACTCGCTCACCCTGGCCAATTCGGGCGCAGTGACCAACCTGGCCACCGACCCCTTGCGAGCCGGCGCAGTCAACCTCACAGCCGCCGGACCGGTCACCTTGAGCACCGAGGTCGACGTGCTGGCCATCATTGCCGGCACCCAGAACATCGACGTGCGCCAGGCGGGAAACCTTGCGCTGGCCGGCATCCGAGGAAACGATGTCGCCATCGCTGGCACGGCCGACCTGACCGTGCTCGGGGTGACGGCCGCCGGCTCGGCCGACCTGCGCGCGGGCGGCTCCATCCTGGGGGCTCCCCTCTCGGCCGGGGCAAACCTGACGGCCCGGGCCAACTCCTCCCTGGTGGCGGGTGGGCTGATCGGGACCCTGGCCGTGCCGCTCTCAGTGGACGTGCTCGGCAGCCTGGCCACCACTGCCGGCGGCGTTCAGAGCGGAGTCTCGGCCAACCTGGTGGGAGCAGTCGCTCCCTCCAACACCCTGCTGGTTCCGGCACCGCTGCCCCCCGGCGAGGTTCGTTTCAACGGGGTGGACGTGCTCGCACCGCCGGTGGTGCCGCCCGTCACTCCGCCGGTCACGCCGCCGGTCGTGCCTCCCGTCGTGCCTCCGGTCGTGCCTCCGGTTGACCCGGTCGGCCCGGTTCCGCCCCCGGTCGACCCGCCCCTGGTTCCGGTCGATCCCCCGGCGGCCGACCCGCCCGCGCTCACCCTCGACCCCGGGGTTCCGGCCATCGATCCCGACCTGCCGGCCGAGATCGTCGAGGCCTACGGGGCCGGCCAGCAGCAGATCACCCACCCGATCCCTCCGGCCGACCCGGGCGCGCCGCCCGAGCCCGGCTCTCCGCCCGATACCAGCTCGGCCCAGGCCTCGCTGGGCTTTACCTCCACCATGTCCAACCTGGCTCCCCCGCAGCCTGGCAGCACTGATCGGTTCGTGCTGGCGGCCCTGCTGCAGGCCTCGGTCTCTGACCCCGGCATGAGCCTGGGCCAGCTGGAGAACCTGAGCCAGCCGATGCCCCTCTCGGAGCTCTCGGCTTTCCTGGTCGGCGTGCTGGGCTCGCCCGCTCTGAGCGGCGACCTTTCCGCGCCGGCGACCCTCGAGAGCCTGCTGCAGGCTCTCTTCAGCGTCTACCAGATCAACGCCCAGGGCAACCTCGCGGGCACCGCCCGCGAGCTCGGCATCCTGCCCGACGACGTGACCGGCTCCTCGCTCACCCGGGGTCAGGTCTTTGCTATCCTCGACAGCGTCTTCTTCAATCTGCGCCTCCCCGATGGCCGCACCCTGTATCAGACCCAGTTCGACTCCGAGCCCCCGGCCATCGCCGTGGTGCCGTTCCCGGCTGTGTGCAGCGAGAGCTCTGTCACCCTTTCGGGCAGCGTCAGCCCGGGCACCACCCTGCTGCGAGTTGGTTACAGTGACGCCGACGTGGTGGTGCCGGACGATGATTGGAACTGGAGCGCCACCATCCCCCTGCAGCCCGGTCTCAACACCATTACGGTCCAGGCTCACGACGCGGCCGGCAACGTCACCACCCAGACCATTCAGGTCCTGTGCACGGTGGGCTCGTGAGAGGCCTGGTCCCGGTGCTGCTCTTGCTGTTGCTGACCCTGGCGCCGGCCCCCGGGGCCATTTCCCGCGAGGATGAGCTGAAGGTGCTGGTGGTATACAACTTCCTCAAGTTCGTGGAGTGGCCCGAATCCAAGCCCAGGCTGGTGGTGGGCACCATGAGCACGGTGGGCAAGGACCCGCTGGCGGTGGCGCTGGCCGGTCTGAACGGGCGCATGGTGGCCGACAAGCCGGTGATGGTGCGGCCGGTGCGAACCCTGGAGGAGGCCTGCGAGGTGGATTGCCTCTACGTTGGCGCCTCGCGGGCCGCCCAGCTGCCTTCCATTCTGGAAGCGGTCAGCAAGTATCCGGTGCTGACCGTGAGCGATCTACCCGGCTTTGCCGAGAAGGGTGGGGCCCTGGGGCTCTATCGCGACGCCGACCGAATTCGCTTTGCGGCCAACCTGCGCAGTCTGCGCCAGAGCGGACTCAAGGTCAGCTCCCGGCTGCTCAGCCTGGCCCGGATCGTCGACCGCGATCCGCTGCGCAGTCACATCATCGAGATCGCCATGGACCCCGAGGCCTTTGTTCGCGCCGCTTCCGCCACCGGACGCTGATGTGCTCGCACAATCTGACGAAAGCGCTGTAAAGTACCAGGCCAAAGGCCTTGCCAGCTCCTGATGGCCAGACTGCTCGTTGCCCTGACCGCCCATGGTTTCGGCCATCTGGGCCAGTCAGCCCCCATCCTGAACAGCCTTCGGGGGGTCGAGCTGATCCTGGCCACCACCCTGCCGCAGGCGGTGCTGGAGCGTCACCTGACGGTGCCGTTCACTCGCATCGAGCGAGCTCTGGACGTAGGAGTGCGCAACCAGGACGCCCTCACGGTGGACCGCCCGGGCACGCGGAGAGCTTACCAGGAGTTTCACGCCCGCTACCCGAGCGACCTGGACGAGGAGACAGCCTGGCTGCGCTCCTGCGCTCCCGATGCAGTGCTGGCCAACGTCCCCTATCGCGTGGCCGAGGCGGCTGCTCGGCTGGGAATCCCTTGCCTGGCGATGTGCAGCCTGAACTGGGGGGACATCGTGGCCGGCTGCCTGGGAGAGGTCGCCTGTCTGCCCGCCATCCGCCGCGCCTACGCCTCGGTGACCGAGTTCTGGCAGCCCATTCCCAGCATGCCCATGGAAAGCTTGCCTCGCCGGCGCGAACTGGGCCTGGTGGCGCGCCGGGGTATGCGGCGCTCGCTGGGCCTGAGCGGCAAGCTCGTGCTGGTCTCGCTGGGTGGCCTGCCGCTGCCCCGGCCTTCGGGCTGGCCTGACCTGCCCGGGGTCACCTGGCTGGTTCCCGAGGGCTGGCTGCCCGGCCACCCCCGGGCGGTGGCGGTGGAATCGCTGCCGGTGCCCTTCATCGACCTGGTGGCCAGTGCTGATTTGCTGATCACCAAGCCCGGCTACGGGAGCTTTGCCGAAGCCGCCAGCCACGGCCTGCCGGTTCTCTCCCTGCGTCGGCGCGACTGGCCCGAGGAGGCTTGCCTGTGGGAATTCATGCAGCGACGAGGCGGCCTGCGCGAGCTGGGGCGAGAGGCCTTCCTGGGCGGAGACTTCGGGGCGCTGGTGGAGGAGCTGCTCGAGGAGCCTCGACCCGAGCCGATCGAGCCGGAGGGGGTCGCGCAGGCGGTCGAGCGGTTGGGAGCTTACCTGGAGGGCTGAAGCGAGCGTGCTCCCGGTGGGGCGTTCGTCGGTCCGACCCTGGAAATCAGCGCGACGACCCGGGTGTTTGCGGTGTCTGCGGGTGAGCGATCTCGAATCGGCCCTCGGCGACTGGCTGCACGGGCGGCCTCATGACCATTCCCCCGTTGACGGGCGGCTCAGGTCTCGATGGGCGGCGATGCATGGCAGGTTGGGTGCGCGGGGGTGGTGGCACAGGCTCGGGCTCGGGCTCCATGGCTCGGGCCAGCAGGGCGGCCGAGACCGCGGCCCCGCCCGCGAAGAGCAGGTCGGCCAGGAACTGGCGGCGCTTTCGGGTCGGCTCGCTCATTGCGGAGGAGCCACCACCTGTGGCTGGGGAGCCATCACCTGGCCCGGGACCAGCGGACGAGCGCCGCCGTCGACGTTCGGCTCGACCGGCTCGCAGGTGCTGACCGGCGTGGGCGTGGGCGTGTTGACGGGCGCCACCTTGCCCATGACCTTAGGCTCGGGCTCAGGAGGGGTGTTGCCCAGGTAGCGGGCTGCCAGGGCGGCCGCGCCCAGGGCCCCGCCCGCGAACAGGGCGTCGGCCAGAAATTGGCGTCGTTTCAGTTTGTCGCCACTCATCGGGCTTTCACCTCGCCTTCCACGACCGGGGATGGGCTCTGGACGGGCCTCATCTCCCCCAGGGCCGGGGGAGCAACATCGCCCTTGACCCGGGGCGCCTCCACCTCGCCCCGCATGCGCGGGGGCTCGGGCGATGGGGTGGACGACGGACTGGGCGGCGGTGTCGGGGGCGGATCCTTCTGGGCCATGGCCCAGCGGCTCACCAGCCCGGCACCGGCCATGGCCGTGCCGGCGAACAGCATGTCGGCGATGAAGCGGCGGCGCTTGAGGCGATCTTCCGACATCAGGCGGCCACCATCTGCAGCTCTTCGAGATACTGCCGGGCGGCTTCCACCGAGTCGCCGATCAGCTCGGCGAAGAAGCGGTGTACGCTCAACTGCTGCTGGATGTCGCCCGGCATCAGCGACACGCAGGCGCAGGGGCCGCTGGTGCCGCACGAGGACATCTTCTCGGCCGAGCAGCTGGTCACCGCCTGCACCCGATCGAGCAGCGGGCCGGTGTCCACCGTGCCTACCTGCACATCCACCCTGGTATCGGTGCCCACCAGGCGCGAGCAGGGGTAGAGCTTGCCCCGCGGCGAGACGGCCACGTCTTTGACCCCGAAGCTGCAGTGAGAGGTACGCGGCGCGCGCGGGTGCTGATCGGCAAACGGCGAGACGTGGTAGGGCTCGGGGGTGGCCATGGAGAGGAAGACCACCCGGGCCATGTCGTGATAGACCCGGCGGGCCGTCTCGCGGGCGGCCTCGTCCCAGGCGGCCTCCATGTTGGGCAGCAGCGAGACGCGCGAGACGCCCAGGCGGTACATCTGCTCCAGGGCGGCCGGAACCCCGCCGATGGTCTCGGGGTTGAGTACCATCAGCACGTGCAGGCGCTCGAGCGCTTCGGTGGCCGCCTCCAGGTTGCGCCACACCAGCTCGGAGGAGCTGCGCCCGTTGACGAAGGGGCGATGGCGGTCGTGGTCGGCCCCCATCCCGTCGATGCTGAGGGCCACCCAGAAGCCGTAATGGCGCAGGAAGTCGAGCTGCTTTTTGGTGAGGATGGTGGCGTTGGTGGTCAACGACAGCTCCAGGCGCCGGCCCTGGCGCTCTGCAAGGCGCGTGGCCAGGCGGGTCAGCCGGCTCATGGTCTTGAACTGCAGCATCGGCTCCCCGCCAAAGAACGAGACCCCCACGGTCTCCTCACGCGGCCCGTGGAAGGCCATCTTGAGAGCCTTCCAGCCCAACTCCACCGGCATCGAGCGGTTGAACTTGTCGCCTGTGTAGCAGTAGCTGCAGGCCAGGTTGCACTGATGGGTCAGAACCAGCGAGACGCGCACGGGCTACCCCCTCGGGCGAAATGAGCTTTGCTTGCATGGTAGCAAACTCTCCCGGAATCTTCCCGGGCAACCGTCAAAAGGCCTGCGCTGGCTCGTCAGAGCAGGGGCACGAAAAGCCGGGCGACCCTGGTCCCCAGACGCGTGGCCAGGTTCAATCGCGTCAGCAGGTCGATGGAGAGCTTGCGAGCCACCGCAAAGTCGCTCGCGAGCATCGCTTCCATCTTCAGGGCGAAGGCCTGGTCAGCCACGATCAGGTTGCCCTCGAAGTTGAGGAACAAGGACCGGCTGTCCAGGTTCGAGCTGCCCACCCACGAGAGCCAGTCGTCCACCAGCATCACCTTGGAGTGGTTGTAATGGGGATACTCGTAGAACTGGATTCGGGTGTCACGAAGCTCGGGGATCAGGGCCAGCGCGGCCAGACGCATGGCGGGCTCGAAGCGAGCGGGGGGAAGAAGGATGCGCACCTCCACTCCCCGCAGATCGGCCATCTTCAAAGCTTTCAGGAGGGAAGAGTCGGGCAAGAAGTAGGGAGAGGCCAGCCACAGGCGGTGCCGGGCAGCGTTGATGGACTCGAGGTAGGACATCACTCCAACCTGCATCGTATCGGCGGGCCCGCTGCTGAGGTAGGTGCAGGCCTGGTTTCCCCCGGCGGCCGGATGAGGCGTCCAGTCGACCGTGGGCAGCTCGCCCCGCGAGGCCCAGTAGAAGTCCTCGCAGAAGGCCAGCTGCACCCCCATCACGGCCGGCCCCTCGAGCACGGCATGAGTATCGCGCCAGGGGCCGAAGCGAGGGTCGCGGCCCAGGTGCCTGTCAGCGATGTTCATGCCTCCCACCAGGGCGACCCGCCCGTCCACCACGATGATCTTGCGATGGTTGCAGAAGTTCCACTGAAAGCTGTGACGCAGGCCTCGGGCGGCCCGGAAGGCCCTGGCATGGATGCCGGCTGCGCGCATCTCGTTGAGGAAGGCGCCTCGAATGGTGGGGCTGCCCAGCTCATCATAGACGAAGTAGACGCGCACTCCCTGGCGGGCCTTCTCGATCAGGTGTCGTTGCAGCGCCCGCCCGGAGTCGTCGTTGTGGACCTTGTAGAACAAGACCAGCACGTATTCCGTGGCCCGCTCGATCTCTTCGTGCATGCGAGCGTAGTGAGCCGGGCCGTCGATGAGTAGCTCCAGCTTGCACGAGTGGGTGAAAGGCGTGCGAGCGAGCTTCTCGAGCACCCGCAAGTTGGGGTCGTGGTAGCACCAGCGCGAAAGACCCTCCAGGATTTCGCGAATCGGCTGCGTCGAGCCTTGCCAGGCACTGGCTCTCAGCGGGTTGACGTAGCCTTCGAAGTGGGTGCTGCCGAAGACCAGGTAGAAGGGAAGCACCACGGCCGGGAAGGCCAGCAGGCTCAAAGACCAGGCCAGGGCTCCCTGGGGGGTGCTGGATTTCAAGATTGCATGCCCGGCGGCCAGCAGGCCCAGAAAGTGAAGGGTGGAGAGGACGATGAGCAAGGCTTCTCCCATGACGATGACCATAGCGGTCTTTCCGCGGCCTGGGAATGACTCAGATCAATCCCGGGCAGGAGCGATCAGGCCGGCGGGACGAATCCGTCCCAGGTGCTGAGCCGACGCTGCTTTCTGGCCGGTCTGGTGGCGCTGGCCGCGGTCCCGGCCCGGGCCCGTCAGGCTACGGTCAGCCGGGCCCAGCTGAGCGACCTGATCAATCGCTCGAGCCCCCTCGCCCGCCAGATCCTGAACGGTTACGCGGCCGCCCCCGAGAGCTTTGGGGACGGCCTGCGCATTTCCCGCCTCGATCTCTGGCCCCTGGTCGAGGGCAAGCCGATGAACGACCTGGTGCAATGCGCCAACATCCTGGTCCACGAGACATGTCATCTCTTTGCGCGCACTCAGGCCTTCGAGATGGATCGGCGGGCCCTGAGCGAGCCCGCCAGCCTGGTTGTTTTCCCAGAGCCGGGCAAGCGACTGTTCGTGCTCGGAGGGCCCAGCTTTCCGGCCCGTCAGGCGGTGAGCGCCTGCCCCGACTACCTGCGGGCCACTTTCCGCTTCAGCACCTACTTTGACAGCTCCAACTCCCAACACGTCTGCCAGAAGGACGGCCTTTACGGCCTGCTCGACGAGATGAGCGCCTATTACTGCGGCAGCCGGGCGGCGGTCGAGCTGCTGACCTTCTTGAGCCAGAAACCGAAGCAGTATGCCGGCCTTTGGGCCGGGCTGCTGGCCGGTCCCGACGGTACCATGGCCGCCCAGCAAGAGTTCCGCGGCTACGTGCTGGCCTATCTCACCTGGGCTCGCGAGCACGAGAGCGAGGTGTTTCGCTCGCTGATGGCCAATCGCGGTCTGTGGCAGGCTTACGCGGCCATCCAGAAGGCTTTCGCTGGCCTGGTGGAAGATTGGTATCATCGTCTGCCGGCACTGGCTCGGCAGGTGGGGGCCGAAGTGGCCCACGGGGCCATCCTGGTGCAGGGGCGGGGCTTGCGCCTGCAACAGGAGGGCTACCTCGAGCTCAAGTCCCGGTTGGACAAGGACCGCGAGCTGGGTGCCATGGAAGCTCGTTTGAAAGTATAAACCTTCCAGGAGCGAGGAGGCGTCATGGATCTCACCCCCGAGGATCGGATCAAGGTTTCTCAGGCCATCGCCAGCTGCTGGGCCATGCCCGAGTTCAAGGAACGCTTTCTGAGCGCTCCCCGCGAGGTGCTCGCCGAGCTTGGGGTGCAGATTCCTCCCGAGGTCGAGGTGCGCGTGGTCGCCGACACGCCCGAGGCGGTCTACGTCATTTTGCCTCGTCCCGATCTGCCCCAGTTCCTGGCCGCCGTGCTGCCCGGCGCCATCGGCCGCGAGCTGCGACTGGTGCAAAACGACGCGCGCCATCTGTACCTGCCGCTGCCCATGCCACCCTCGGGGTTGGTCAGCGCCATGCAGACCGGACTGGAGGGCATCGAGCCTTAGGTCCTGGGCTGAGGGGCCTGCAAGTGGCATAAACGGGATAGAAGACCCGGCGAGAGCTGGGTGACGAATCCTGAGACGGTCAGGGTCTGGCGAGGAGGTACACCTTGCCGTCCGCGGCGGTGACGAGCGAGAAATTACCTCGCATCATGCGGCCACCGAGCCAGTTGAAGGGTCCCTCTGGATCGGGGTTTCCGGTACGTCGGGTCGATGCCACCACCGTATCCAGAGCCGTGGGTGCCCCACTGCGCGAGAACAGGACCGGCCCGCCGGCGTTGGCTCCCGCAACCTCGCCCTGGTCATTGATGGCCAGCCCGCTGCCGTTGCCCAGCGATCTGCCATCCACGGTGATCCGACCGTTGTCGGTCGCCAGGATCTGTCCTTCGTTATTCAGATCGATAGAGAACGGAGGCCCCGGAGTCGACAGGTTGCCGGGCGGGGGCGGCACCGGGATCGGAATCTTGAGCTCGGTCAGCGGATCGACATTGTAGAGGTTTTCGAGTACCGAAGGCTCCCTTCTGTGATCCTGAACATATGGGGTAATCACGGGTTTGAGCACGCCGCTGCTCAAATCCAGGCTGAAGTTCAAACCCACGATTCGACTGATCAAGCGGAGTGTAACCTTCACAGGAGTCTTGTCAAAGAGGCCCTTGTAGTTCGTGACCTCTAATGTGTCGCCCGGCTGAGCAGTGTCCGGCCGCGACCCGTTCCCGATCAGGAGCAGGTCGTCGTTGAGACCCGCGAGGGTGAAGCTCGCGGAGCCAAGCTTGCTTGGGATGCCGACTGCTTGGGTCGGCGCAAAACCCTGGTCCAGAAGGTCTTTGGTATCGGCTTGAACCGCCACGGCGACCCAGGCATCAAGCCCCTCCTGGAAAGTCCCGACCGCGTATGACCCCACACCCTGGGAACCCTCGACACGGTCAGTCAAGAACAGGGGAATGAAGCTCGTTAGGCTCGCGCCCTTCGGAGGAGTGACTTCGAGTCTCTGCCCCTCGGAGGAGACATAGAAGACCTTCTTGGATGATTCGTCTTTGTACAAGACATCATCGTCACTGTTCAAAGCGGCAGCCTGGGACCCGGTAGACGCGATCTGCACCGGGTCTGCGCCAAAGGGTTTGAGGAAAAGGCCACTCTGGGTGGAGTCACCCGAAGCCGCGTTGTAGAGCACCGTGCCAGCGTCGTTCACGCCCAGGTATTGCACGCCCGGAGGATTAGGAAGTTCGTAGAGGCCCGGTGGAAGGACTCGAAATGTGATCAGAATGCTGCGACGGTCCACCATGAATTCATAGGTGGCTTCAGATTCGACTGGAGCTCCCTCCGGAGCAATAAACTCAACTGCCAGATCGGGCAAGTATTCTTTGACGTCATCCTTGGTGCCGGGAGTAGGCCTGAAAAAGGGCGGGTCAAAATGATGTATCTCCTGGATGCCAAAGAAGCTCGTCAAGTATTTACCCGCGGTTCTTCCTGGCGGCGTAGGGACGTTAAGACGACCCCCGATCTCATTCCTGATTTCCTTGATCTTTGTAATCCCAAAAGCACCGTTATTGTGCAGGACAAATCGCGCACGCCGGGAGAACCCTACCACCACCACGCTCGGTCGACGGGGAGAAGCCTTCACGACTTTGTCTCCGGGCAATAGACAGGCGAGGTCACCCATGTTGATCATCGAGCAATTTCGGCCCTTATGATTCTGGTAGCATGAAAGGTCGGCAAATTTCAAAGTCGGATCGTCTTGCTTATCCGCCCGCAACCTGGTCAAGACGTCCTCGGCATTCTCAACCACGTTGTCGCCGGAACCCTCGGGGAAGAGCAACGCTGGCAGCACGAGCACGAGCGAGCGACGCAGAAGCTCGTACTCAAGGTCAGAGGCAAAGTTTTCGTTGAGACACGCGTTGACTTTGATGAACTGATCGCAAGTACTGAAGAAATACTTGACTTCGGCAGGAACGTCATCTCGGAACCTGGCTATCCCGTCATCAATGACGCAGTTCTGAACTGCCTCTGCAGGGGTGGCCGCCGCGTAAGGAACCTTCGGATCCGCGTAGGTCCCCAACCTCCCGGCGACCAGTTGGCGACGCTTGTTAAACGATAGAAGGGGAGGGAGCAGATCCGCCTCAGATGGAGGATCGAGTGTAGGGCCAATGGCGGCCGCTTGAATCGGGTCGGTCGTCCGAGGCTGGAGCCGGCCGCAAAATTCATCGATGTCACCGAAGCTCATCCCACAGGGTCCATTGAAAATGAGCGGAACAATGACGGGATGGCCTCGGTCTCTGGCGATGCCCAGTTGCTCCACGGTGAACTCAAACGCTAAGCCAGGCTCAGAGGGGTGATAGAAGAAGCCGACGCTAGCGTCCGCTGGCTCCTGAAAGGCGAATGCACCATCCGCGTCCACCAGCACCTGCTGACTGCCCAACTCGGCTGTCCAACCGGCGGCAGGGGAGAGCGGCCAGATCACCATCTCTCCCTCCCCCAAAACCTGAAGATCACCCGACTCGATCTCGGCTTTCCCCTGGAGCACTGCGGCACGTTCGCGTTCTGGAACCGCCATGACGGCAAGGGTTGCAACTCTCCCGGAGAAGGCCGGCGTGGTAGGGACTTGCGGTTGAGGGTTGACCTCACCCCCGCCAGCCCCGACTGTGGTGGAACCCGATCCGCCGCAACCGCCAGCGACAGGAGCCAGAAGCAGGAGAACCAGGCCGAGCATCACTGCCCAATGCGTTGGGCCGACAACCGGTGGTCGGGAAACCGCTCGAGGGATTTTCATCTTACGCTCCTTAACGCGTAATGCCGAACGGGCTGTTGAACCCCGCGAACGGAGAACCCGTGATGGCGGTCAGTGCGGCTGTGGTCGGGTCCACCAGGAAGGCGGCCAACCGGGTCGAGGCGGTAACGTAGAGGCCGAACTGACCTCCGGTGAGGTTGAGGTCGGCAAACTGGTGCGGGTTTGCATTCCCGACCGGGACGGGAGCGCCAAGCGAGACCGGCTGACCGGCAGCATTGATGCTGAAAGCGGAGATGGTGTCCTCCGGCGGACCGTTGGCGCAGAACAGCAGGTTCCCGACCACGGGATGCACCAGGTGGTGAAGAGCGCCGCTGGCCGCGCCTCCGGAAGGAACGCTTCCCAGGAAGCTCAGGCCGCCGGTAGCCAGATTGATGTCGAAGGCCGAAATCGTATCCGGAGCCGGGCCCTGGTTAGTGATATAGAGCCTGCTCCCGACCACGGCCAGGCCTCCCGGATTCACGCCGACCCCGATGGGAGTTACCGGGCCCGGAGTCAAGAGCCCGGTCGCATTGTCGTAACTGAAGGAATGGACGTTGTTTCCGCCTCCGTTCCCCTGGATGACGAACAGGAGGTCGGGGCCCCCGCCGGTCGAGGCGCGGAACGCCAGCTCGTTGGGCTGCGAGCCGCCGGGAATGGGAACGGAGTTGGTGCTCAGCACATTGCCGGTGCTCGGGTCGAGGCGAATCGCGTAGACGTTGGCCTCGAACTCGGCCAGCACGAACACGGCATTCACCCCGTTGCTGGCGATGTGCAGCGGATTGAAGTTGGTGCTGAAGGGAGGGGCCGTTGGAGAACTGGCCGCCGGAGTCAAGGTCCCGGTCACCGAGTCATAATGGAAGACGCTGAGTTGGCAAGCTCCCGTCGCTTCCACGAGATCGGCACAGACGATCAGGTTCGACACCCTTTCGACTGCGTGCGTGCGGCCACTGGTCGCGAAGGGAGAGCCCGAGACAAGGACCGGAACGCCCCCCGAATCGACAGCCAGAGAATTGACCCCTCCGGTCCCGCTGTTGTCGTTGGCCACGAAGAGGTGACCTACCAGAGCCATGCCAGGGTTCAACCTTACGTCGAACGCCTGCGTCGAAGCCGAGCCCAGCCCGGGGCTGGTGGCCAGAAGCACCCTGGAAAACCTCTCGGTATCCAACCTGAGGTTGTCGAACACGGCCACGCCGTTGACGGCCCTGCGCACCAGTTGGCCGCTTAGAGTGCCGTCAAATCCGGCGGCACTCTGGACGATGGCCAGAGTGATCTCGTTGGTCGCTCCGGCCACCCGGCCATTGAGGTCCCAGACTTCTACAGTCAGGGTGAAAGGAGCGTTGGGGGCAACACTCGCCGGCGGCTGGCCGGTGACGACCAGGCGGACGGGTCCGAAGACCGTCACCTCCGCATCTGCAATCTCGTTGTCCAAAATCGCGCAAACTCTGGTCGTGCCGGCGGCCCGGGCCGTGGCCTGACCGTTGGCCCCGAACGAAAGAACCTCCGGGCGCAGGGAGATCCAGCGAACCCGATTCGTAAGGTCGCGAGACGAGCCGTCCATGAAGACCCCCACCGCCCTGAACCCTGCGGTGGTCCCTTGATTGAGAGAAGCCGGCGATTGGATGCTCAAGCTCTGCAAGGCCGGATCCTGGACGAACAGGTCAACCCAGGTCCGGTTGCCTCCGAAGGAGGCCTCGATGTTCGTCCTTCCGGCCGCCAGGCCGGTCGCAAGTCCACCGCCCTCGATGCTGGCGACGGTCGCATCGCTGGAAGTGAAACGGGACTGGGAGGTGACCTCACGGACCGAGCCGTCGAGCAAGGTGCCGAGCACCCTGAAGGCGACCGTGGCACCGATCCCGATGTAGTGGCCGACGGGCTCTCGATCCGTGATCGGCCGCGGCAGAAGTTGGAGGTGGCTTCCCGGAGGATACTCAATGGTGAACCGAGCGCTGCCGTCCTTCGCCTTCACGCGGGGAGAAGTGGGAAACGGAATGAGGGTGGGCCCGGACGGATTCAAGGTGGCGGTCACCGTGACCTGACCCGGGAATTCCCCACGCAAAAACTTCCCATCTAGAGAGGCGACTTCGCTGGCCTCGATCGAAAAGGCGGCCGAGTTCGTGACATCCTGGATCTCCCCGTCGCTCCAGGTCGCCGTGGCTCGAAGCGGGGCCACTTCGCCGGGCCGCAGCGGCCCCAGAAACTCGGTCTGCGAGACCTCGGGGGGCGCTCCCGGCGGAGCCAATTGGTCGCGCAGCGGCTCGCGAAGACTCACCGTGACTCTATCGACGGTGGGAGGCACGACCTGGATGAAGCCCTGGGTGGAGGCACCGCTAGGGTGTCGGCAAGTGATGATCACCAACCCGTCCTTGAGGGCTTCCACCCGCGTCTTCTTGCCTCGGGCCTTGAGAACTCGGACTACCGTAGGATCACTGCTCTCCCATAAGCCAACGGCCGGGCTGAAAGGAGCTCCCTGGGCGAACGCGCCTTCTGCCTCCAACTCGAGGATCCGACCGATTCGCAAAAGCGTGGGCTGTTGGTCGAGCGCCTTGACGCTCATCGAAATGGGCAGGCGGGGATTCTCAAATGTCTTCCCCTGGAGAACGCGGTTGTCCGGGGGACCCTGGAAGTAGGATTTGTCCTTGCCAACCTGTTCCGTGACGTCCACGGCCGAACGGTTGGACAGGTCCACGGCAAAACTGGTCCACTGGTGGTTGGCGGTCCACTGGAGAACGTGCTGCAGGGTGGACTCGAGAGTTGGAACCTGGCCGCCGGTATCCGGGTAGCGGGTCTGCAAGCGTACCCGCAGCACATCCTGGCGAAGGGAGAGGTCATTGATGGCGATGGGTTGAGGAAACCCCGGCAAGCTCTGGAAGAACTTCGTCTTCGTGATGTCGGTCTTGATCTCCAGGAACCGCAGGTCGAAGTCGATATCGCTCTCCGGCGGCGTCACGACCTCGCCGGTCATGTTGCTGGCGTTGAATTCCTGGATCTGCGCCTGGCTGGAAAAGACGAACGCCTGGGAAATGTTGCCCGTGCGCGGGTCCGGGTAGCCCGTGAAGTAGCGCTGACCGAGCCGCGTCTCAACGCCCCAGTGCTCTTCGGGTTTCTCAGACTCCCTGTTTCCACCAGCAATCTTGAACTTGCAGGGAGTTTCAATGGACCCGTTCCAGCGCAAGAAGAGTTGGCATTCGACGACCGGCGTGATGGCTCCCATAGGAGCCAGGTTAAAGGTTAGCGGCTTACACAGGTCAACTGTGCCGCCGCCTTCAGCGTCACTGACGGCTTCGAATTCAACATCGGCTCTGCAATGGCTGAACGGAACCAGGGAGAACTCAGCCACGCCTCCCCCTGCAACGTTGGCATCAGGCCGAACCAGGACGGACTGCTCGAAACCGTAAATGAGCTCGGCTTTGCCTTTCAGAAGACCGACGACCTGGCCGGTGTCATCCAGAACGGGGACCTTGCCGAAGTCGATCTGAATCACCGGCGATGCGACGGCCCCGTCGGTCTCGTGGCGACCCTGAACCGTAGAGGCACTCAAGGTCAAGCCCGGGACAGCCGGCTCGAGTCGAGCCAGGACCTCGGACCCGATGAGCTGGGTTTGCTGGATATTGGCTGAGCTGTAGATTTCGGTCAGCCCGGCTGGTACGGTCTGCACCAGGGTCTGGGGGCCGTTCTGCTGGACGCTGACGACCTTGCGCTCGAAGACGAAGTCTCCCTCGTTCTTGATGATCACGGTATCGGGAACCAGCTCGGGAACATTGCCGCCGAGGGTGACCGAGCTCTCCTCCACACTCACCACGGTGACATCCGGCCCCAGAATCAGGACGTTCCGCTGGAGGACGAACTCATTGGTGGCGGTGGTCACCAGACCGTCCGGCGAAGTGACCGGACCTTGCGCGCCGCCTGCCCCACTTCCCCCACTGCACCCGACGAAACAAAGGCAAGCAAGAGAGAGCAGACAAAGCCTGAGGAATGAATAGCGCACGCCAACGACTCCCCGGTGGAAGGGCGTGCCAGTCGGTAGCCGGGCCCCTCTTAAAGTGCCCCGACCATTCGAGGCGCCGAGTGCTATCCCTTCCCCGCGACTACCGCGCTGTTCCGTTTCAGGCCATCTTCGGAATGGGCCGCCCCGCCAGCGGCAGCGCCCGCCAGCGGTTGGCCGTGTCCACCAGGCAAGTCTTCAAGGACCGCTGAGCTGGCTTGGATGGGGGACGACCGGGTGTTCATAATCTGGCAAGAAACCTGTTACTTTTTGTTTACTTGAAGGGGAACGACCTCGGGGTGCTTCCGGTTTTGACCTTCGAACGGCGCTGAGCAAGGCGCGATACGACGAAGGAGGAACTTCCCCATGATCGACTCCATCCGCGGCCTCAACTCCAACTACGGCAGCTACAGCCCCTCGGCGCTTTCGGGAGCCGGCTCTTCCTCGGGCGTGGGCTCCGCCGGCTCGGGCGAGGGAGGGGGGTGCTGCTGCTCGTGCAGCAGCCACGGGGACAGCCTCTCGCTCTCGCCCGAGGCGATGGAGCTGATGATGATGCAGCAGTGACCTGCGCGAGCATCGGGCCGGCCTCTTCAGGCCGGCCCTTTTTGCGTTCAAGGGCGTTTTCGGCGGGGCGTCGAAGGCCCGGGCCATGAACTGCCCACGCTGCAATGTGCCCCTCAAGACCGTCGAGGCGGGCGGCGTCCAGGTCGACATGTGCCCTCAGTGCGAGGGCAGCTGGTATGATCTGGCCGAGCTGAACCGCATGTTCGCCCTGCAGGACAGGACCCTCCAGCCCAGCGGCCTGGCCGTCCCCCGCACCCGCGCGGCCGATCTGGATCGGCCGGTGGCCTGCCTCAAGTGCTCGCAGGAGATGGAGCGCGGGCGCTACCTCTCCGACTGCGACGTGCTGGTGGACCGCTGCCCCGAGCACGGCATCTGGCTCGACGGAGGCGAGCTCAAGGCCCTGCTCGACCACATGGCCGGCACGGTCCAAGAGAAGCCCGGCCTGCTGCAGGCTCTGCGCAAGCTCTTCGGCTGACTTCTATAAGCTGCCTCGATCGGTCCAGTTGAGGTATTCCCAGAGAGTGGGGTTGGGGTTGCCCGGGTTGCCCCGCTCGCCTGGCAAGACATCCAGCTCGGCCTGCAGGGTGCGCGTGGACACCACCGTTCCGGCGCGCAGCACGCGACCCTCGGCGGTGATCAACAGCACCCCGTAAGGAGGGCCGGCCCAGCGGCTGTCCACCGTAACCGAGCAGTTGCCCAGCCGGGTGACTCCGTCCAGGTCGAAGATTTCCTCGGTATAGCTGAACCAGGACTGGTCCTGGGCGCTCTTGGGGGGAAACTCAATGTCTTTACTCAGTTTGGCCCGGCAGCGCTCCAGGCCGGCCCAGGCCAGACCCAGGGCTTGTTGCGACAGGGCTGCCTGGGTCGAGCTGCGGTAGCTAAAGACCTGCTTGCCGAGAAAGGCCATCCCCAGCACCAGCAGCAGCAGCACCAGAAACAGCACGATCATGAGGGCCGCGCCCCGCTTCAAGCCTCTCATCGGAGCGGCAGAAAGACTTCCGTGCTCAGGTCCTGGAAGCGGCTCCCCTCGTCGATCCGTACGGTCACGTTCAGATTCTGGTCGGTGCCAATACTGGCTTGAAAGCCGGTGATCCCGCGAGCCAGCACTTCCGTCCGGGTGGTTCCATCGCTCTGGGTGGCCTCTCGCACCAGCGAGCCACCAACGACGTGAAAGCGAACCCTGGTCAGATCCGCGGGGTCGGCCGGATCCCAGCCGCCGACACCGAGGGGCCAGGGGAGGCGAGAGTTCACTGCCTCCGGGTCGATCCGGTCGAAGGTCACGGTGGACTCGACGGTGGCCCCCGCGGGCTCGATCAGGTTCACTCCCTGACGGGTCTCGCAGCGGATGCGGTCCAGGGCCACCTGCATCACGTTCAAGGTTCGCTCCTTGCCGCTGTCAAAGAGCATCAGGTTGGTATAGCGAGAGGACAAAGTTCCCACCACGGCCAGGAAGGCGGCCATCAGAGCGGTGGCCACGATGGCCTCCAGAAGGGTGAAGGCCCGACTATTGCAGGTTGAGCGGTACGGTCTGTTCATACACATCCCCGAGATAGCGTGCTCGTGCCGTGACCCGGCAAAGACCCGGCCGAGGGATCAGAGTCTGGGTTCGCGGGTCGTAGAAGTGGTGCTTGACCGCCTGGCGGCGTCCATCACGGGTGCTCAGGCTCGGGTCAGGGGTGGCGTTGCCGGTCACGCCCACCACCTCCCAGCTGAAGGTGACGTCCTTGATTTCTGCCCCGCCGCTATCACGCAGTTGGGCCTCGTACTCCACCACGCCCAGAGGGGGAACCGGGTCCGGCGGCCCTCCCACCCGATTGATGACCAGGGTTTGAGCCTGGCGTCTCGGCTCGGCCACCTCGGTCACCACCGTCACCTCTCGACTCGGCCCCCCGCCTTCCCAGCTGACCCGGATGCGCACCGGCACGAGGGTGCTGGAGAGCTTGCGTTGAGCCGGGGCGTGCATATCCTCGATGCTCTGGCAGGGGGACATGATTTCGCGTCCGGCCGGAATGCAGTCGGTCCGAATGGTGAACTGGGGCTCATCGGTCTCGCTCCAGGTGACCCCGTTGTAGGCTCCCCAACCGGTGGCGAACAGGGCGGGGTCGCGTGCGAAGGCGCGGATCCGGTCGGTAATGCGGTCGGCCAGCATGACCGCTCGGGCCAGCTTCTCGGCCCGCCGGTGCTCGCGCAGCGAGCTGTCGAACAGGGTCACAACCACCAGCACCGAGGAGGCCAGCACGAACAGGGCCACCACGGTCTCGGCCAGGCTGAACCCGCGCTTCACGGGGCCCAGCACGGGTTCTTGTTGACTCCCGCCGTGTTCGTTAGACGCTGGACCTGGGTCCCGTCGCTGTTCATGATGAAGATGTCCGAACCGCCGGAACGATCGGAGGCGAAGGCGATCTTGCTGCCATTGGGAGACCAGGTGGGAGCCCAGTCGCTGAAGGTGTCCGCGGTCAGATTGGTGCGCGCACCCAGAGCACCAGGCGCATAGTCTGCCACCCAGATGTCCCGGTTGGCCGACTCGGTGGATTCGAAGGCGAGCCGGGTGCCATCCGGGGAACAGGCGGCATCGTTGTGATCCCAGCCGTTGGCCGTGAGGGGCAGGGAGGTCCCGTCCAGGCGTCGCTCAAAGAGCTGCTGGTTGCCTGCGTTGGGTAAGTTGACCACGAAGCCTGCGGTGGGCGAGGTGAGGTCGTCTGGACGCCAACCGGTGGTGCCCTGCTGGCCGGCCAGGGAGGTGGCGCCCAGCAGGTCCGGCTCGCGGAGCGAGGGATTGCTCGGCTTGCTGCCGTCAGAGTTGATCCAGTAGGTGTGCCAGCCACCGCCCGTCCTCCCCAGGAAGGAGATGCGGGTGCCGTCGGCCGACCAGCTCGGGGAGACGCACTCGAGAATCGTCGCCCAGGCTCCGCTTCCGTTCGTGTCCGTCAACCGTCGAAGACCGGTGCCATCCTCGTTGAGCACCACCAGATTGCCTGCCCCCATGAAACAGCTTTCGGCCACCAGCTTGCGACCGTCGGGAGAGAAGCGGGGCCGGGTGAAATAGCAGCCGAACTGGCCCTCGTTTCCGGTGATGCGGCGCTGGTTGCTACCGTCCCCATTCATGATGTAGAGCTGCGGGGCACCTCCATCCCGGGTGCTGTCGAAAGCGATCTTGCCCAGCCGGGTCAGCTCGACCTTGCCGGCGGCTCCCAGTGTTGCGGTGGAGCTGGCGCCGCGCTCGTCGGTCACGGTGCAGGTCAGCGTGACCACGTCGCCCGGTGCCAGGGCTGGCGGGGGAGGAGGCATCCAGGTCCAGATCGAGCGCCAGGCGCCGGCTCCTGCGTTGAGGGCCTGGTCCCACTCCATGTCGACCGCCGTGGAGGAAAAGGCTCCCCCCCGGTCACTTGTCCAGTTCACTCGGACTTTATCGCCCTCGGCGTCATGGACCTCGGCGACCAGTGTGAGATGGCCTTCGTCCAGGTCCACGGTGGCGTCCGCTCCCGGGGGGAGGGTGGTCGAGTTGGGCCGGGGATAGAACTGGATCGCCACGCTGGGCGGGGTGTTGCCCAGCGCCGGTATGGCGGGTGGCGGGGCCGGCGCGGGCATGGCCAGGGTGGAACTGGCCAGCACCTGCGAGGCATCGCTTCCCAACAGGCCCGGAGTGACACTGATCTCGCCGGCGCTGGTCAGGGTTACCGTCTGGGGCGCAAACACCTGCGAGATGGCGAAGCTGGCGGTGGAGCCCACGCTGGCGGGGGCCCAGCTGGCTCCTTCGCAGATCAAGATGTGGTAAGCCTGATCGAAGGCGACCCGATCGGAGACAACCCCTCCCGAAGGGGTGAAGACGAAGGTGTGGTCGCCCGGGCGGGGATGGTTCCAATCGCTCAGACTGAAGCCAGCTTCGGCGTTGGAGCTCAGCGAGCTGCTGCCAGGTGCGTTGGTGCCCGAGGTCAGCGCCCAGTGTCCGATGTAGATGTAGACGTCAGGCATCTCGGAAGCGAAGTGCTGCACCCGCAGGATGCGCGGGTTCTCGTTACCACTCAAAAGGTAAAGCGACTGGCTGTGGGGCAGGCTGACGCCTGCGCCGGGAAACACGACCGCCACGGGCTCCTTGCGGGAGATGGCCAGCTGGCGGGCGACCTTCAGCTCTCCCGCCACCCGCTCGGCCAGGGCCCGCGAGCTGGCCCGGGAGATGCCTCCCCGAAAGGAGAGAACCGCCAGCCCCAGCAGAAAGGCGAGCATGACCACGGTGATCACTACCTCGAGCATCGAGAAGCCGCGTCGGGTCATCCGGACAGGTCTCCTTCAGTGGTGCTTGTGGGGTACAGCCCGGCTCACTCTCCGGGGTGCGAATGAAGGGGGTTGCTTCTTGAATTCTAGCACAGGAAGTTGCAGGCTGAGGGGATCGCCGCCGACCTGCAGGCCGCGGAGCACGATGCTCTGACAGCCGGGCAGGCGGGCTTCCACGCGGACCGAGCCTGGCAAACGATCGGGGGAGGTTTTGAGAGTGAGCTCTTGCTGGAACTGTCCAGGCTTCAAGTCGATGACAGTCAGATCGCAGGGCAGCTCGGGAAAGTGCAGCAACAGAGTCGCCTTCTCGGAGGAGGCTCCCACCGGGGCCTGCACCACTCCCCGAAGCTGCAATACGACCTCGCGGGCCGCCGGCGGCCGCTCGATGCGAGCCTCGGCCGCGCTTCGTTGCCTCTCCCACAGGATGGAGACGATTCCGCCCAGGAGGATCAGTCCGCCCACGACCAGCGTGCGCACGTTGGAAGGCAAGTCGGGCCTCCTCTCTTGCAGGCACCCCCCGGATGGGTGTAGTTCCTGGAAATGGTGAGGACTCCTGTGATCGGTCCGGTCAGGCCGCCGGGGAGGCACCGCCCTCCTCGAGTCGGCTCAGTCTCTCTTCGACTCGGACCCGCCAGGCCTGATGCTCATCGATCTGGGCGGCCATTTCTTGGAGGGTCGCCTGGACCTTCTGCAGGTGGGTTCGAGGCGCTTGACTCTCTCTTCCAGGCTCATCGGAAAGAAGTTATCCACCCGGAGCCCATTTGCCTTCCAGGGGATTCGGGGCAGCAACATCCTCCCTTCGATCGACCGCATAGACGGGAAGTCTGCCCAGCACCCCTGTGCCCGGCTGGCTAGTCCTCCCGGGCCAGCCGCTGGCTGACCAGCGGCTCCCCGCAGCGCTCGGCAATGCGCCTGCTGCGCTCCGGGGTGCACGCGCCACGAGAACCTGCAGGCCCACCACGTGGTGTTTCGCTCGCGCGGGGGCTCGAATGCCGACGAGAACCTGATCATGCTGTGCGTGGCCTGCCACCTGCGACTGGTGCACCGGGGCTACCTGCGCATCAGCGGGCAGGCGGGGGAGCTTCGTTTCGAGCGGGCCGGCGAGGTCTTGCTGGGGGAGATGCGGGTGGTGAGCGTTGCGCCGGGCGGAACAGGGTCGGTCGATCACCCCGAGACGTAGCCATTGAGTCGACTGAAGAACTCGTCCAGGGTCATGGTGACGCGCGACATGCCCACCCGCTCACGCTGAGGGCCCTGTCCTCTGCCGTCGGGATTGCCCTGCTCGTTGGGACCGTGGGGGTTGTAAAGATAGACCTTTCCCCCCTCGATTTTCTCGACCATCATGGCGTGATTGCGGTCGCGGCCGTCCTTCGCGAAGCGGATCGACACGTAGGTCCCGGCGTAGCGTCCGTTGAGCTGACGCTCGAATTCTCGCCTCCCCTCGGGGCTATTCTTGAAATCGACGACCTTGCGGTTGCGATCTTTGCCCAGCAGGCCGTCCAACACATCGCTGGCGCCTTCCATGTGCATCCCCCCGCTGCGGCCTTCCCGGCCGCCCTTCTTCCAGCGGGCCTTGTCTGTTTCATTGTCATACTCGACGCCGGGCCCGATGGGCTCCCCGTAAGCTCGCCTGGTGGCGTCGTCGAATTCAGTCTCCCACACGCGCCTCTGCTCGTCGGCGCTCAAGTCTTTCCACTGGCGGCCGTCCTTGACCCGGAGGTCGGGAGGGACGCCGGGGATCGTTCCTTCCCAACCCCGCTGCATGAGGCTGGACTGGACCAGGCGATCCACCTGGTTGCGATCGCTGTTGTCCTCGTTGATCGAGCTGGGAACCCGTCGGAGCGTGGTGCCGTCGCGCAGCCGCACCCTGTCATCCATGCCTTCGATCAGACCAGAGACGATCCGGGCATACTCGGCCGGGTCCCGCCTGGCGAGCATATACTGGATGGTGGCCGCGGCACAGGTGTCGCGGCCGCCCTGCTTGATGCGCTCCGGCTCGGCGAGCTGGCCCACGACGGTGTTCAGGATTTCGACCCGGTCGATGCGCTCGTCCACGATCCCCTGGCCGATGCCGATGTCGTGCAGGCGGTTGATCAGGGGGATGCCTTCCGAGTCGGTCTGGTCGAGCTTGTCGAGGATTTTCTGGAGGTCGGCCTTGTTCTTGATAAGGGGGAGCAGGGCTTTGAGCCGCTCCTGCTGATAGGGCTCGAGGTTCTTGACGCTGGGATGCTCGAGGATCTCCTTGTCGCTCGGTCCCCCGGGAGTGGGCTTGTCGCGGGCATCCGATTCGCGTGTTGCGGGGCGCTCGACGTCAGGCCTGGCCGGCCTGGCGCCGGGGCCGCCCGATTGTTTGCCGACCTCACGGTCCGGGCCGTCAGGCTGCGGGCCCACGGGTTTGGGGGTGGGCTGGTTCTGACGGGTCGGTGCGGGCGGTGTGGCCCCGGGCTTCGGGGGCGCACTCTTGGGTTGCGCCTGGTTGGTCATGAAGTCTTCCACCCGGATGTTCGTCTGCAGGGCGGGCGGCATGGGGCTATCTTTGGGGCCGGCCATCTCCAGGGTCATCAGCTGGTCGCCCGGGGAATCGCTCATCAGGTCGCGGGCGGCGCTCACCTGGGCGGTGAGCACGCGGCGGCTCCCTTCTACGGAGGACTCCAGGCCCACGGGGCTCACGTCCAGGGCCTGAAAGGCCGGCAGAGCGGTCCTTGAGCTCTCCAACTCGGGAGCCAGCTCCTCCCCGCCGGTTTGCCAGCGGACAGCCTCCAGGGGATCGAATGGACTGGTCGGTTGGATCCTGTGCATGTGCTCATTGCAGGGCCCGATCGGAGGCCCGTTCTCCTCCCCAGCGCAAGGTGATCTGGTCGTCATACTTGTCGGCGATCAGCACCACGGCCATCACCGAGCTGCGCAGCTCGGGCGGGTCGCAGGTGCTGCCCAACACGGAGTGCTGGAAGAACACGTCTCCTTTGCCCTCCATCCCGAACCCTCCGAACAGGGCCCGGTTGTTCTCGTGCAGCAGAAATTCCAGCAGCTCATAGGTGGGATCCACGCCGGTGGCCACGTAGGCGCGGGTGACCAGCACGGAGTCCTCCTCGCCGAAGGGCTTGACGCTGACCTGCGCCATGGCCGACCCTACGGCCACCCCCAACGTCAGCTCGTCAGGCGATGCCACCACCCGCTCCACGCCAAACAGCTCCACCAGCCACTGGCGGGCTTTCTCGTAGCAGGCCTCAGGCGTCATAGCTCGCTCCCGTCGTGGTGGTCTGCCGGTCGAGGTGGTCGCCGTAGGCGACCAGGGCGGCCAGGCGGCGAGAGGCGGATTCGACCAGGGGTGCGGCCTCTTCGTCTTGCCCCTGCTCGATCAGGTCGAAGGCTTCCAGCCACTGCTCGATGGCGGTCTTGAGGAAGGCGTGGATGAGGACGCTCTCCTGGGTGACCTCGTGTTGCTCGACGAGGAGATTGGCGTAAAGCTCCCAGCGCTTTTCGACTTCGGCGCGGGCGCCTTGCACGTCGCCCTGGGCGACCTTCAGATAGGGTCCCTGCTGCCACTCAGGCTCAATCAGCCACTCGCCGACCTGGATGAGGGCCGACTCCAGCGGGCGCTGCTCCCAGATCTCTTCGCGCCGACGCACGAAACTGGCATAGAGATCCTCCACGTTCGAGTGGGGCTGTTCGGCCGCCCAGCGGTTGAAGAGAGCGCGGTTCAAATCACTGGTCAGGTTCTTTTGTCTGGAGTCTTCGTCCTGCGCCGGGATGGTCACAGAGGGCACAAAGGGACCAGGTGCCAGCAAGTGCGCACGAAACGTCTGCTAATCCTTCGGTGGGGTCGCACAACAGGGCCGGCACGCAGAACGGCAGCAAGCACGCGCTCGCCCCCTCACGACTCCCTGGTCACCGGCACCATCAGGTGCGCCTCGCCCAGGTGCAGCGTTACCCGCCCGGGCGGACCCGGTTGGTAGCCGGCGGGGAAGGCGCCCAGGATGGGGTTGCGCATGAAGAACCAGGTGCCCTGCAGATCCAGGCGCAGGACGTCGCCCGGGAAGAAGACCGTGGCGCTCGGCAGCAGTTGTAGCTCCAGCGTCACTTTCTGGCCCGGCGAGAGCGGCTTGAGCTCCGTGTGGCTGTGCACCGGCTCCCACGGCCTGGACTCCTCGAGCTGCCGGTGTGACGCCCGCAGCATGCCGATCGTGACAGGGCCCCGGTTGAAACCGTAGGAGCCCTCGAACGTGACCTCCTGGCCGCCGCGCAGCTTGCGCACCGCCGCGAAGAGGTGGACGTCCGGAGCCGCCGCCTCCAGCTCGACCAGCAGCTTCATGGGCCCCGTCAGCTCGATCTCGCGCTCGATCTTCCACGAGAAGCTGAGACGCCCGCCGCGGCTCTGAAAGCTCGGCGAGCCGCTTCCGGGCGTGAGCTGCAGAGTCTTGTCCGCGTGCAGGTAAAGCTTCGTCCAGCGCGTCGAGTCCAGCGGCCAGGCCGTCTCGGCCCGCACGTCGTGCACCGTGTCGCCCGTGTCCCGCACCTCGAGTCGGACGCGCGGAAGCTTCGGGGGCGGGCCGTCCTTGAGGAAGTGGTCCAGGAACTCCGTCTGGGCCGCCAGCCCCGCGGGCGAGTAATACTCGGCCCACTTGCCGCCCCGGTGCGTGTAGAGCCATTTCTGCTCGGACGCGATCCGGTCGAACGCGCGGAAACTGCCCCGCGTGTGGAGGTTGTGATCGGAGAAGCTGCCGCAGATCAGCGCGGGTGTGACGATCTGGCCGAGATTGGGCGTCAGCGCCCGGTACCACTCGTCGCGCAGGTCGCGCCTGGTCTGTTCCTCTCGCAGGCGCGTGCGGCAGCGCGGCTGGCGCCTCACGGCAAAGGACCAGATGATGGTGAACCCGTCCTCGCGCACCCCGCCGGGGCGGACCAGATCGCGGTAGAGGTCGCTAAAGCCCTCCCAGGCCACCATCGCGGCCAGGTGCGGAGGGCGCAGCGCCGCCATCTTCCACTGGCTGAGGCACAGGTAGGAGACGCCGTTCGTGGCCACCTTCCCGGTGCACCAGGGCTGCCCGGCCACCCACTCGATGAGGTCGTAATAGTCCTGCGCCTCCTGGTCGGAGAACAGGTCGCCCTCGCCCTCGGAGCGAAAGAATCCGCGCAGGTCGCAGTTCACCAGCGCGTAGCCGCGCGGCACCCAGTAGCCCGGGTCCGGGCCCTCCCAGCTCGTCCACTGGCTCACGCTGAACGCTCCGGACTGGCGCATCACGCGGTAGGTGAACGGGATCTTGCCGATCGGCAGGTTGTCTTTGCCGTAGGGGTGGGCGCAGACGATCGCGGGCCAGGGGCCGTCTCCCTCGGGAAGGAACAGGTTGCAGCGCAGCACCGTGCCGTCGCGGACGTTGAGCTCCTGGTCCTTCAAGAACCGCACGCCCTCAGGGGGCTTGGTGAAGGTCACCGGAGGCGCCAAGAACCGCTTGATGCGATCCAGCGCGTAGCCCGCTCCTGGGAAGTCGTAGCTCATGCTCGGCTGGCATTCCCGGCCCGAGAGGCCGAGCCCTGGTCCGGGGCGAACCCCGGCGCATGCGCACGGTTCGGGCCGAAGCTCATATTAAGACGATGGGTAGCAAAGTCGTCAAGCTACAGCCGATCAACGGCTTCGCCGCGGAATTGACTGCCGGCACCGTCCTGCTCACCAGCGGCACCCTGGGCTTCCCCGTCTCGACCACCCACGTCACCACCGGTGCCATTATGGGTGTGGGGGCCTCCAAGCGCGTCTCGGCCGTGCGCTGGGGTGTGGCCGGGAACATCCTGACCGCCTGGCTCCTGACCATTCCTGCCGCCGCTTTCGTGGGGGGCATGGCGATGTTGCTCATTAAGGCCCTGTCTCCCAGCATTTGATGGTGGCCAGGACCTCTACGATCGCCGGCCTGCGGGTTCTCGGCTGAAAGCGAGCCTGCAGCCAACCTGGCCCACGCATCGCGTTCCTGGCCGATCTGGCTCATGCGCTGAGGAGGCGGGAGCTTAAGGTTTTGCCTGAAACACCAGAGACGTGCCTTTCAGGGACACGGCCACCGGGTTCGGCTGCAGCGCGCAGGCCAGCGCCAGAGTCTGGGCCACCGGACGAGCCGAGACCCAGCACGTCACATTGCCCGAGGGAGGCTGCCCCTCGATCGACAGCTTCATCTCCTTGGCGCTGATCTGACAGACAAACGCCAGATCAGCCATCATGAAGTCCATCGAGACCTTTTTGACCGGCGCCTGGCTCAGAGAGCTCAGGTTCTGCTCGAAACGGGCCACGACGGCCTTCAGGCTGGTCTGCCGAGCCACGATGGTCACTCCTCGATGCTTCGTCCATCCAAAGGACGTGTTCTGCAGGACCTGATCCATGGCCTGACTCGCCACGAAAACCGAGTGCAGCGTGACCTTTCCCGAGACGTCGGGTGCGATCTGCACTTCCTTGCGGTCGACCAGGCACACCAATTTGACCGCATGGGGAAGGCTGGCCCCTTGCAGTCGCAAGCTCGGACCCTGGGACAGCGCCGCGTTGGCATCGCCCGCCATCGCTATCGGAAACCTCGCCGAGCCGTAACCGAGCACGATCTGGTGGGGGTCAACCGCATGCACCACATAAGACCCGAGGCTCTGGCCCGGACGCACCAGGTAGGCCTCACCGCCAGTGACCCGGACGATCGCGTAGCGACCGCTCTTGCAGACGAGCAGGCCCTCCACAGAGACGCCCGGCTCGGAAACCTCCTCAGCGGATACGGCCCCTGACAGACACAGGAGCGCCCACAACGCTACAATCAGCCGCGCAGAGAACGGGAATGCAAGCATGCCAGCATACTAATCCGAAACACAGAGGGTTTCAACTGCATGACAATCGGGCGAACGCGCAATCTGTTGAGCGGCGCCGGAACGAAGTTCCAGCGCAAGAGCTTCAATCTTCCCGCGCCAGCCGCTGACTGACCAGCGGCTCCCCGCAGCGCTCGGCAATGCGCCTGCGCGCCTCGTGGGCCAGGGCGAGGGCTTGCTCGAACCCCGGGCCCTCCGGCTCGAGCAGGCCCAGGAACTCCACCACCAGACGCCCCGGCCGCGGGATCAGGCGCGGCCAGGGCAGGGCCCGCCGGGTGCCGCGCAGGGCCACCACGCACACCGGCACGCCCGCCTCGGCGGCGGCCAGGAACAGCCCGAGCATGAACGGCCGCAGCCCGATGCTGATCTCCAGCCCCCCTTCCGGATAGCCGGCGATCGTCTCCCCGGCGCGCAAGATGGACGCTTGCTCGCGAGCCTGCTCGGCGGCCGCGTCGGCCCGGCCGCGCACCACCGCGATCAGCCCCAGGTTGCCCAGCACGGGACGCACCAGGGGCAGGCGGGCTACCCAGCTGGCCACCACGAAACGAAGCGGCAGGGGGCAGGCGGCCATCAGGGCCAACGAGTCGAGCAAGCTGGAGTGGTTGGCCACCAGCACGCAGGGTTGGCGGGGTGGCTCCCCGCTGACCGCCAGCTTCAGTCCGGTCAGGCGGAGCAGGGCCCGGCACAGGGGCCGGGTCAGCCTGCGCGCCTTGCGCGGCCCGGCCGCCAGCAAGGTCAGCCATGAGGCGGCCGCCAGCAGCCAGCACCAGCCTCCATAAGCCCGGCGGATCCCCTCTTTCAGGCCTGCGCGCAGGCGTCTTTTCAGCTCGGCCAGCACCAGCCTCAGGCCCGGGCGGTCTGGCCCGAGCTTACCCTCAAGCGCCCGCTTCTTGCACTCCGAGCGGCGGATCTTCCCGCTTGGCGTCTTGAGCACGGCCCCCGGTGGGGCGAGCAGCACCCTGTCCGGCGCCAGGCCCAGGCCCTCGAGAATGCGCGTGCGCACGGCCTGCTCGAGCTCGGGGGAGGGCGCGCGGGTCTCGCACAGCACCCACAGCTCCTCGGTGCCCGACTCGCCCGAGCTCACCCCGAAGGCGGCCACGCAGCCGCGGCGCACGCCCTCCACCTCGGCGGCCAGATCCTCCACGTCTTCCGGGTGCAGGTTGCGGCCGGCCTTCAGGATCAGGTCCTTGAGCCGCCCGGTCACGTAGAGCTCACCCTCGAAGAGATAGCCCTGGTCGCCCGTATCCACCCAACCCTCGGGGTCCTTGACCGGCTCGGGACGGCGGTAGTACTCGCAGAGCGAGGACGGGCCACGGAACTCGACGGGGCCCTCCTGCCGCTCGCCGCTCGCGCCCCGGATGCGCACCTCCATGTCGGGCAGGGCGCTGCCGCACGAGACCACGGCTCGCCCCTCGAACAGGTCCGTCTTCAGTCCCCGCCCCGGGGGAGGAAAGGTCACCCCCAGCGAGGCCTCGGCCAACCCGTAGGCGGGGAAGACGGCTCCGGGCCGGAACCCGTAGGGCGCATAGCGGCGGCAGAAGCGCTCCATGGTCTCGGGTCGCACCGCCTCGGCGCCGTTGAGGGCGATGCGCCAGCTGGAGAGCTCCAGACCCTCCAGCTCGGCGTCGGGAATGCGCCGGGCGCAGATCTCATAGGCGAAGTTGGGCGCCGGGGAGATGGTGGCCCGGTGGTGGCTGATGGCCTGCAGCCAGCGCGAGGGGCGGGCCAGGAAGTCCTGCGGCCCCATCAGCACCAGCGGGATGCCGTGGTACAGCGAGCCGAGCAGCGAGCCGATCAGCCCCATGTCGTGGTAGAGCGGCAGCCAGCTCACGGTGATGTCTTCGGGCCCGATGGCCATGCCGCGCCCGTAGGAGCGCAGGTTGGCCAGCAGGTTGGCGTGGCTCAGCACCACCCCCTTGGGCTGGCCGGTGCTGCCCGAGGTATACTGGATCAGCGCCACGCCGCTCGGCTGGCAGGGAGCGGCCACCTCCAGGGGGAGGCTCTCCACCGCGGCCACCCGCCACGACCCGCGCATCAGGTCGGCCACGGCCCGGGCCGCCTCCAGCGTGACCAGCACCTTCACCCGGGCGTTCTCGAGGATGGCATGCTGGCGTTTGAGATACTCTTCGAGCTGGTCGAGCCGGAAGGGGGGATAGAGCGGCACCGGGATGGCTCCCAGCCGCAGAATGCCAAAGTGCAGGCCCAGAAAGGGCAGGCCGGTGGGGAGCATGCTGCCCACCCGGTCGCCCGGCTCCACCCCCAGCTCGACCAGCCCGGCGGCGTAACGCTCGGCCTCGCGCCACAGCTGGGCATAGCTGACGGGCGGGAGGCCCTCGAGGTAGAGGAAGGGGCGGTCGTGGGCGGCCTGGTAGGCCAGCACCTCGATCAGGGTCTCGGCTTTGTCGGGCAGGGGAGGAACGGCCGTGATCTGGGCGACCGGTTGCCTTTCGGGTGGGCGACCCTCCAGGGCGGCCACCAGGTCGGCCACGGTGGCGGCCTGAAAGACCGCCTGCTCGTTCACCCGCTGCCCCAGCTCGGCCTCCAGGCGCTGCACCAGCTGCACCCGCTCCAGGCTGCCCAGGCCGAAGTCGCGCTCGAGGTGAGCGTGCTGGCCCAGCGCATTGACGTCGCGCTCGGGAGTCAACTCGGCCGAGAGCTGCCTGACCGCCTGCAAGATGCGGTCGGTCACAGCCGGACCCTCGTCGTGATGGGAAAGTGGTCGGAGGGGAACTTCCCGTTCAGGTGGCGGTGCACGATCTCGGCATGCAGCACTTGCAGGCGGGGGCTGGCGAAGATGAAGTCGATGCGCGGCCCGCTGCGCGCTCCGCTGAAGCCATGGAAGGTGCCCTGGCGCCTGGCGGTGGGGTGGCTCAGGCGGAAGGTGTCCAGCCAGCCGGCCTCCTTGAGCAGCCGCACCGGCCGCGAGCCTTCCTGGGCGTTGAAGTCGCCCAGCAGCAGAGTCGGGTGCTCGGGACGCACCCGCTCGAGCACGGCCTGCAGACCGAACAGGCGCGACTTCTGGCCTAGGTAGTCGAGGTGAAAGTTGAACACGTCCAGCTCCGCGCTGCGCACGAAGGTGCAGATGCGCGGCAGGGCTGCGTCCCAGGCCCGGCGGCCCAGCAGGCCTCTGGGGTGCAGCGCGAAGGTCCCCCCCTGCTCGACGTGGAGCCGGTCCGAGCGCCAGAAAATGCAGCACTGCTCGCCCCGTCCGCGCCCGTTGCGTCCCTCGCCCAGGCTGGCGTAGCCTGGCAGCGCCTGCTCGAGATCGCGCCGCTGGCCGGGGAGCACCTCCTGAAAGCCGATCAGGTCGGGACGCTCCTCGCGCAGCAGCTCCAGTGCCAGGGGGCGGCGTCGGCTCCAGGAGTTGGAGCCGTCCAGCACGGTGGCAAAGCGCAGGTTGAAGCTCATAACGGTCAGCTCCATGGCCTGGACGCTTCCCGGATTGTCAGTTGGGCCCTGCTGAAAGGTCTATCCGGGGGGCGGGATGGCTCCCAGCTGGACCAGAAGAGGTATCCGAGGGGGGTCAGCCCCTGCCCGCGATTTCCTGGCAGGGCGCCTTCGCGCGCCGGACGAAGCCGGTGAGCATGGACTTCCTGCGAGGCCTGCTCAGACGAGGGAAGAAGCCGCAGCCCAGCCAGAGCCCCCCCCTCGCGCACGAGCCCATCCCCAGCCTGGCGCCCTTCCCCGCCACCGCTCTGGGGCCCACCGCGCCCGCCTGCCTCAAGCATCCGCCCGCTCTGGTGGGCTACCACACCAGCCCTGGCGGACTCGAGAAGCTGAGGGCCTCCGGGCTCGCTTTCCAGGAGATCCATTCCGACCCCGATGCCAGCGTGCATCCCCGCGACAGGCCAGGACTGCAGGAGATCATCGGACCGGCCTGCGGGGGGCGCTGGGAGTTCCTGGTCGTTCCGGAGCTGGGCGAACTGGCCGTGGGGGCCGACCAGATGGGTCTTGAGATGGAGTTCTTGCGCGACGACCTGGAGGTCTACTCGCTGGCCGACCCTGAGCGCGTGTTGAGCGAGGATTACCGGGGCATGCGGGCCACCCTCGACCATCTGCTGCAATGCACCCGCTGGCGCTATTCCGACGATGTGGCCGCCCCTGCCCCCTCCGGGCTGGCGGAATTTGGGTCCTATCGCATCGGGGTGCCCTTCGGTTTCATCCGCTGGCTTCCGTCCGAGGACGTCCTCTACCTGGTGCGCAAGGGCGCCTCGCACGACGTGGTCACCGTACGCGTCACCGCTCACGGCATGGAGCCCGCCGATGACGGGCTGTTCAGCGAGTACCTGGCCGGGGTGGCCACCGGGGTGAGCCAGAACGAGCTGCTCGGGGGGGCTCGCTGCCTGGAGTTCATGGGCGCCAACGAGACCTGGTTCTACGAGCGCTGGTTCAGCAACTCGTTTGCTCAGGCCGGGGTTTCGGGGCTGGGCGGGCCAGGCGAGCGCGGCAAGCGGATCGGTCGGCTGGCGGTGGACAGCTTCGAGCAGGTGAGATGACCTGGAAGTCCGTCCCGATGAGAACATCAGGGGGCATGCCGTTGGTTCACCCCTTGCTGACCAGAACGATTCCCGCCACGATCAGTGCCCCGCCGGCCAGGACCGAAGGCGTGACGTGCACCTGGCGGAACAAGAGCCAGGTGAAGAGCACCGTGAAGATGGGGTAGGAAAGCTCCACCAACCCCGCCAGGGTGGCGTTCTTGGCCTGGATTGAGAGCGAGATCAGGAGGTTGCCCAACCCGTAGGTAGCCAGCGCCCCCAGCGCCACCACCAAGGTGGAGCGGTCCGCCTGCAGGGCCCGCAAGTCCCCGCCGACCTTGGGAAAGCCGACAGCCAGGGCGATCATGGCGCTGGCCAGCCCCTGGAAGATGAGCAGCGTGGCGGGCGAGACTTTCCCCTGGAAGACGCGCTCGTTGAGCGAGTAGTTGAGGCCCCACAGCATCGAGGCGGACAGGGCGTAGACCAGCCACATGGTGTTCGCTTCTCCTTCGAGCAGAGATTCCATCAGGATCGCCTGATGCGCGGTTTCTTGCTTCGATCAGGCGATCTCTTGACCTCCGGAGCAGGGCTCAGACCTTTTGCGCAAGGGAGATGGTCGTGCCGTCTGGATCGAGCACGATGGCCGCCCAGAAGCCGAAATCCTCCAGATTGGTGGGCGGCTTGAGCACCTTGACTCCGCGAGCGACCAGCTCGGCAAAGGCAGCCTGCAGGTCGCTCACATAAAAACCGAACGAGCAGGTGCCAGCGGTCGGACGGGCAGGCAGCTCGGTGAGGTGCGGCACCGGCTCGGGGTCGCCCCAACCGTGCAGCACCAGGGTGGTGGGGCCGGTCGAGAACTCGCTCCACCCCGGCGACTCGAACCGCAGCGTGAGCCCCAGAACGTCGCGGTAGAAGGCAACCGAGCGCTGCATGTCGGTCACCATGACCATCATGTAGTGGGGATGCTGAAACATGCTGGCGCAGTTCGGTCCTCGGAAGGCACGCCCTGCGTCGGCTGCGAAGCCTGGCAAGCTGATGGCCTATCGCGCGGTTCTCTTCGACCTGGACGGCACCCTGATCGACTCCGAGCGCCACAACCTGGTGGCCTGGCGGGCGGCCTGCGCCCACCACGGATTCGCTCTCAGCGACGCGTTCTACCACAGCCTGATCGGACTGAGCAAGGTGAAGGCCGACGAGCGCCTGCAAGAAGAGTTCGGGCCGGGGTGCGATGTGGTCGCCCTGCGCGAGACCCGTCGGGAGATTTTCTACCACGCCTGGGACAATGGCTCCCCCGTGCCCTGGAAACCCGGCCTGGATAGCCTGCTGCCCTGGCTCGAGCAGCGAGGCGTGGGTCGGGCCGTGGCCACCTCCAGCTCCCAGCCCGAAGCCTTCGCCAAGCTCACCCGGGCGCGTCTGGTGGAGCATTTCTCGGTGGTCGTGTGCGGCGACGAGGTCCCCGCCGGAAAGCCCGCGCCGGACATCTTCCTGGAGGCCGCCCGCCGACTCGACGTCGACCCTTCGCGCTGCCTCGTGGTGGAAGATTCGCCGTGGGGTGTGCTGGCCGCCCGCAGGGCGGGGATGGAGGTCGTCTACATTCCCGACCTGCTCGGCCCCGAGGGAGTCGAGGCGCGCGTGCTCGCGAGCCTGGCTGAGCTGCCGGTGCTCTTCGGGGGTCAACCTGATCAGAGGAGAAGCCCATGAACCAGCTCGAGTATTGGAACGGTCGCGCCGGGGAAACGTGGACCGCGCAGCGCGACAACCTGGACCGGATGCTGTCGAGTTGCACGGCCGCGCTGAGGGAGCGGGCTGGCCCGGTAGCGGGCTTGCGCCTTCTCGACATCGGTTGCGGCACGGGGGAGACCTGCGCTGTCTGGCTGGCCGAGGGAGCCGAGGTGACGGGGGTGGACATCTCGCGGGCGATGCTGGCCGTGGCCCGCAGCCGCACCGAGGGCAAGGCCCTGCTCCTGGAGGCGGACGCGTCCCGATGGCGGGATGAAAGGCCTTTCGACCTGGCTGTCTCCCGGTTTGGAGTGATGTTCTTCGACGATCCCGAGGGCGGCTTTGCCAACATCGCGGCCAACCTGCGTCCGGGAGGACGGATGGTGTTCTGCTGCTGGCGGGCGCCCGAGGAGAATCCCTGGGCCACGGTGCCGATTGAAGCCGTGCGCGACCTCGTGCCAGAGGCTCCACCCGCGGCGCCCTTCGCGCCCGGCCCCTTCGCCCTGGCCGACCGAGAGCGGCTGGCCGGAATCCTGGCTCGAGCGGGGTTTGTGGAGGTGACGCTGGAGCCGCTGGACTTCCCGGCCTGCCTGGCGAGTGAAGGGGGCGTGCGAGCGGCGGTGGATTTTGTCATGCAGGTTGGCCCGGCCGGTGCCGCCCTGGCCGAGGTCGGCCCCGAGACCCGTGCCCGGGCCGCGGAGCGGCTCGAGTCCGCCCTGGCTCCCCACGAGCAAGACGGCCAGGTGAGGCTGAGAGGCGCCGCCTGGATGGTAACGGGTGTGCGCCCGACCAGATGATGCGCGAAACCTTTCTGAACGCCGCTCACGAGATGTTCGACGGCTATTGCGACCTCTACGCGGCCCTGAGCCGGGCCGGCGCGGAGTCGCCCGACGTGCTGGCGCTGGCCGAGCACGCCCGCCCCGGGCAGTCGCAACCCCTCCTGCTGCTGGACGTCGTCCACTACCTCCTGCGTGAGCGGCCGGAGCACGCGCTGGCCGACTACTACCGCAGCCTCAGGCCCGAGCCTCTGCCTGCCGCGGAGGCGATCGGACCCTACCTCAGCTTCTGTCGGGAGCACCGGGCGCAGATTGAGCAGTTGTTGCCGCAGCGCCAGGTGCAAACCAACGAGGTGCGCCGCGCGGCCACGCTGCTGCCGGTGCTGGGCCTGGCCTGGAAGCGCGTGGCCGAGCAGCCCCTGGCGCTGGTTGCGCTGGGCGCCAGCGGGGGTTTGCTGCTGATGCTGGACCGCTACCGTTACGACTACGGTCCGGCCGGACAGGTGGGGGACCCGGCCGCGCGCCTGGTGCTGACCTGCCAGGCACGCGGTCCGGTGCCGATTCCGCAGCGCATCCCGGTCCTGGCCAGCCGGGCCGGCATCGACCTCAATCCCATCGACGTGCGGGAGGATTCCCAGCGTCGCTGGCTTGAGGCCCAGATCTGGCCGACCGAAGCCTTCGACGACCGGGTCAGGCGGCTCGACCTGGCCGCGGAGGTGACGGCCCAGGATCCGCCCCGCCTCATTCGGGGCGATCTGCTGGCCGAGCTGGCACCGCTGGTGGCCTCCGTGCCCGCCGAGCAGGCAGTGTGCCTGATGCACAGCTACACGACCTACGAGATGCCTCCGGAAGGCCGCGCCCGGCTGTCGGCCCTGGTGCGCCAGCTCGGCGAGACCCGGCCGGTGCTGTGCGCCGGGCTCGAGTGGGACAGCCACCGGGTAACCTGGCTCAACCTGCAGCACTTCGCGCCCGGGCAGGAGCCCTGGGAGCGCCAGTTGGGGCACGCGCAGGTCCACGGCGAGTGGGTCGAGTGGCTCGCGGATGGGAAAAACTCACAGACCGAGCTCGCGCCGGTCGAGTAGAATGGGGTCACGGTTCCCCGAACCCGCACGAAACGCAAGAATCGTCGCTCTTACCCGGGGAACCTACATGGGGCTACTTGAATGGCGCCCCGACTGGGTTTGCAGAGCGTGCTGGGTGGGTTTGCTCACCTCTTGCTCACCAAATCCGAAATTGCTTCGTTGAGCCATTTCAAGAGTCACCAGCCGTCGTCCCTTTCGTGGCCCCCCGGTTCCCGGCTGCTCCGTCAGCTTCTTAGGAGCCAGCGCCAGACAGGAATTGTCTCCGCGCGTTCGACTCTGGCCAGCCGAGCATCTTCATTGGTCAATGTGAGCAGCAGGCCACACGCCTCGGGGAAATCTCTCAGGGCCTCCTCGAGAGCGCCAGCCTCCCGCTCGCGGGTGCCCTCCTCTGACATTCCCGCGCAGACCTGAATGAGCAACTCTGTGCCGTCATGAAGCCGAGCCTGAAAGTCCACCTCCTGGCCGCTCGCCGTGGTGCAGTAACCCCACTCTGAGCTCCGACGGGCCAACTCCAGGGCGACGGCCGTTTCCAGCCGAGAGCCGACGTTTCTCTTACCACTCCGATCGAAAGCGCGGACCATTCCCGGATCGAGCGGGTAGATTTTGCGAGGGTTTGACTGGCGTCGGCGCTCGCTCGTGGTAGCCAGCGAGGCGGTCACGAACAGGAATGCATCCTCCAGGTACGCCATCAACTCGTGCAGTGTCTGCTTGGAAACCGGCAGGCCCTGGCTGCGGAGGTCGTTGTAGAAGCGGTGTACGCTGAATCGGCCGCCAGCGGCTCCAAGCAGTTGGCGAACGAGGCGCCGCAAAGCCTCGACGTTGGTGATCGAGTGACGCTCCACCACATCCCGCAAAATGACAGAGTCCACATACCCCTGCAAGAGGCCGATCCGATCTCGCTCTTCCAGGCCCTGAGCCTCGGGAAATCCGCCTACCTCGAGATATTGCGCGAATGCACCCTCCAAAAGCGAGACCTGTCTCTTGGGAACGAAATCGGGATCAGCGGGCACCGCCTGCCCGTGATGGATCAGGAACTCTCGGAAGCTATACGGGAATATCACTGTTTCGGTGGACCGCCCCCTCAAAGAAGTAGCCACCTCCCGCGACAGGAGCCGGGCTGAGGAGCCGCTGACGAAAACCTCGACATTCTCCGTGTCGAGAATGCGACGAACAAAAGCTTCCCATCCAGGAACGACTTGAATCTCATCCAGGAGCAGCGTGACCGGTTCCGCATCTCGGTAGTCGGGAAACCTGCGGTAATAGTCCTCCAGGATCCAGGCCAGTTGTCCTGACCGAATGCCTGCCAGGCGATCGTCCTCCAGGTTGAAGTACACCAGACTCTCACGCGGCCGGCCGCGTGAGAGCCGCTCTTGCATGCACTGATAGAGGAACCAGGTCTTGCCCGCTCGCCTCATCCCGATTACAGCGTGGGCTTTGCCCGGGATGGCCGGTACCCGCGCCTCTCGCGGTGTAAGCGGGGGTAGCTTGAATGAAACAGCATCAGCCAGCTTCTGTTGGACGATCTCTTGCATCGGTACTCTCAGGGGGTTCTCTTAAAGTCAAATCTGTCCTTCTCAAAAGTACTGATTGCCTTCGTCGCCCTCACGCGGAGAACTTACACGCGAGCAAGAGAATGAAGTCCCGTCTGGATTTCCCGCACCCCGCAGTTAGCTGGTCGGGTTTGAGCACGTCTTGATCACCGAATCCGGAATGCTGTCATTTGAGCCATCATGGCGCGTCGCGCTGGGGAGAAGCTGGCTTCTCACATCCGAAAGAGGTCGTCCGGCGTGAGCAAGAGCAGTCCCGGCTGGTCTATCAACTCAGGACTCCAAGACACGGTCAGTCAGCACTCAACGACCCGTATTTCTTTTCCGGCCGTCGCCGCCAAGTGGCTGATATCGAGCGGATCGCTGGTAAGGACGATGTCTCCCGTGTCCGATACCAGGACGATTGTGGCGTCCATCGGGTCGCTCGTGCCTGCGAGACCGATCAGGATGCCGGCCTCCCGCCCAAGTTGCTCATCGACCGGTCGCACGTCGACTGCGGCAAGAATCCGAGAGAGTCGCGCCTGTCGCCCACGCCGGTCGCGCCAGACTTGCGCCAGTATGATTCCTGTGGTCCGAAGGTCCAAACCGTGTTGCTGGGCCGCTTTCAACCGCGCATGGACATCGCGGTCGTCTCGCTCCACAGCGACCAACGCACCAGCGTCGAGCACCAGCGCTCTCAAACGTCAACAAGTCCTAGCTCTTTTTGAGCACGACTCAGTTCCTCGGCGGTAATCCGGCCGTGCCGGCGTTCCCAGGATGCTAGATAATCTCGCAAGGCTTCGGAGCGGAGTTTTGCCCGTGCAGCCTGAGCCAGCCAGGTCGAAACTCCGATACCCGCTTTCTTGGCCGCGCTTCGGACCTCGTCGCCCAGGTCAGCTTCCAGTGAGATGCTCATCTTATCAACCTTCATGACTCTATCATACCACGGTGTGTCCATACTTCGGTATGACCAGATTTAGACCGTCGTTGTTGCGCAGAGAACCTACGCGAGGACCTCAGGACTCAGCTCAGGCCTTGGTCACGGGGCGCTCAGTGAGGATCTCTGATCACCTGACTCCGGGCCGAAGCTGGCACCAGGACCTCGATTAGGAGCAGAACGGCTTCCGCTGAGGGAATTCCTGCATGTTCACCGTTTTGGCGCACCGAGAGTGGAGAAACCCCACCAGATTAGGGTTACTTATACTGACCAAACGCAAGAATCGTCGCTCTTACCCGGGGAACTTACATGGGGCCTCTTCAATGGCGCCCCGACTGGGTTTGCGGGGCGGGTGGCGGGCGAAATGATCACCGTTTGATCACCGTTTACGGATCGGCACGGTTGAGCCATTTCTGCGCTAGCAACTGCCAGTGCCCCGAGTATCTTGCCCCCGTCCGGCGAAGTGGATAGAATGGGAAGACCATGGAACTGACGATCGAGATCGAACGGGAAACAGACGGACGCTGGCTGGCAGAGGTCTTGGAGCTTGCCGGCGTCATGGCTTACGGCGCCGACCGGGCCGAAGCTGTGGCCCGGGTTCAGGCCCTGGCACTGCAAGTGTTGGCGGACAAGCTGGAGCACGGCGAGCTTGCCCCGGTCCCGTCCGTCACGTTCTCGCAGCTCGAAGCGGCTTGAGCTGGTCGGCGACCAGAGCTCGGGTCGTCCTTCAGGCTCAGTCCAGTCTCGGTTTCGACAGGTCCGGGGAGTTCCCGCCGGAACATGTTGGGGTGCGAAGGATTGGGGGACGCGAAGTGCTCACGCTCTGGGGGGAACCTGTCAGCCGTGTCTACTGGGTTCTAGGAACGTGCATTTCTGGATGGGCAGCCTGGAGTCTGTTGCAGAAGGGACCGAGCCTCCTTGGGTTCCTGTGCCTCGTGGGAACCGCGGGATTTGTTGCGGCCGGAGCCATCGGAGTGTCGTTCCTAGCGTATGATCCGAAGGCAAAGGAACTCTTGCGGGGGCGCAGGAATTGGCTGGGCTCCCGTCTGCAGCTGGAATCTGCGAGGATTCTAGGCGTTGCGGTCGTAGCACGTTATGCGTTCGAAGGCGGCAACCGTGTTCAAAATTGGGGGGCCTGCCTGCTTACAGACGGCCAGGCCGTCTGGCTCGGACCCCTGCAGTCGGACCAGAACAGGGCGGAGTCGGAGGCCGACCGGGTAGCCTCGGAGTTGGGCCTTGGAAGAGTTGACCCGAGCATGATCGATCAATGTTCGGGAGGCACCCTCTTGCTGGAGTTCCCATCCCGTCTCCAGTCTCTTCTATCCTTCAGCGCGGCTTTTACAAGCGGCTTTGCAATTGTAGCGGCAAGCGTGTACTTCATGGTTTCCCCGCCCATCCCCGTGGTGGGCCAGATCACTCTTGTCCTGACAACCCTCGGTTTCATTCTGGTGGCTATCCGCGTTCCTTTGCGAGAATCGGTGGTCGTGGATCCCCCGACCGGGAGGATTCTCCACGTGCGGCAATGGGCACGGGCCCGGTGGGAGACGTGCCTTTGCCGCTTTAATGATGTTCACGAGGTCGCCGTGGGCTGCGAGTTAGACGCGATGCGCTCGGAGCGAACCCTGTTGTACTACGCCCTGGTGGTCACAAAGACGGGGAAATTGTTGCCCCTGGGTTGGCACGGTCCCGATCCGGCCGACGCCGAGCGACTGGCGGGCGCTCTCGCGGTCACTGTCGGTGCACCACTTCGTCCGGTTGAACTCGAGCGAACGGTGCAATGGCTCTACGATGCCACCGTCACCAGACCGCCGGGTAACAGCATGACGAGCACCATGCTACAGTTGATGATTCTTGGTATCTTTGCGTTGCCCATCCTGGCGTTTCTTGTTTACGAGTGGCTGAGCCTCCGGCAGCCTTAGCCGGCCAATGAGAGCACGACGCACAGCGCGATACCAGAATGCACGGTAGTCGTAACACGAGAAAGTGGAGTCTCAGGCCAGGATGCGCTGCAAGGTTGTCGGGTCGAAGTTGGCGTTGTGGTTGGCGCCGGGCAGGTGCAGGTAGGTCACGTTCCCGCCCGCCAGCTTGCTCACGGCCTGCGGGTCCACCAGGCGGTCGGCTCCGAAGTTGACCACTTGAATCGAATAGCGCCGGGAGGCCTGGTGCAGCTCGCCCGGGTCGATCCCCTTCTGCTTGAGCATACCGTGCATCGCCTCGTAAGCCCGATCGCGCCGGGCGAAGTTGCCCGGGCGGTCGGAGCGGCGATAGTAGCCGGCGTTGTGCTCGCGAATCTCCTCGGGGGCGTCCTTGAGGCCCAGCGAATGATCGACCACCAGTCGGCTGAGGGCGGGCAGGCTCTCGTCGGTCCACTGAATGAGAGGGGCGGTCAGGTCCCAGGCGCCCAGGGGGACCCACAGGCAGCCGACCAGCACCCCGTTCACCAGATCGCGGTGCGGTTGGAAGAAGGGCGTCGAGTCGGGCGAGCAGGCGGGGGCCAGCAGGTGGAAGGAGGCCGGCCCGGCGTGGCCGGCTTTGTCCAGAGCCACGGCCAGCTCTCCGGCGGCGGCGCCGCCCATCGAGTGACCCACGACCTTGAGCGGGCCCTGGCTCAGGAAGCCCAGCGCATCCAGGCATTCGAAGACCTGGAAGGCATACTGGCGCGGGGTGTAGGGAGCGCTGCCATCGGTGCGAGCGCTTCCGTCCGAGCCGAAGCCATCCAGGGCGACTCCCAGCGAGTTGGGGCCCAGCCAGGCTGGGGTGGTTCCATCCCAGATCTCCTTGTTGGACTGGAAGCCATGCAAGAACACGGTGGTCTGGTCCAGGCCTGCCAGGCGCCACGCGACCAGGGCCCTCTGAGCCGACTCGGGCAAAGCGTCGCAGTTGGCCTGACCCATGGGCACGGTGAGCTTGAGGGGGATGTCCTGGGCGGCGTAGTCCTCGGCGATCTGGGCGGCGCGGGGATTGCCGGCCAGTAGCTCGCTCAGGCTGGTGGCGATGACAGCGTAGACCTGGCCGTCTTTCGTCTCGAAGCTCAGCTCGCCGGCACGGGCCAGATCGGCCCTTGCGATGGCCGGCCCCCGCAAGGGCGGGTGCTCCCGTTCGGCGGCCAGGAGCGCGGGGAGGAAGTTGGGATGGCGCTCGCAGACCTCCTGCAACGATTGTCCCGAACGGCCTTCCACGGCCTTCCTGAGCTCGAGGCTGGTGGCATACTCGGCGCCGCTGTGCACGGTGTCGACCACGGCCTCGCGCAGCGAAGCGGAGAGGTGGGCGCTGTCGAGGGTCTTGTCTTGCAGGGGATCCCGGTCAGGCGGTGGTCGATGAGAGGAGAGGAAGACCTTGTCCGGACCGATGCGCATGCTCTTTCTTCACGCACCGGGCCCGGTCCGGTCAAGGCCGAGAGCAGACCAGAAGCCTGGCGCCTGGCCCTGCACCCCATTCCACACCGGGGGCGGCATCGCTCCCGTCGAGCCTGTTCACGTATTGGCAACAATCTGTTAACAGTGTTAACCTTTCCTTCTCTTCATGGATCCCCGAGAATCAAACCAGTAGATCTCGGAGGTGAAGTGGATGAGCCAGAGGGATGCCATCGGACCCGTCCAGGGAGGTGGCCACGGCCGCCCCGGCAATGCAGGCGGCGGACCCAGGCAGGGCGCCCCGACCGCCGGCGAGGGCGTCAATTCGACTTCGGAGTACAAAAACCACGGGCAGATGGTCTCAGCGGCCGCCCGCCAGGGTATTCATGGACGCGAGCTGTCCACGATCGCCCGGGGCGAAACCTCGCTTGAGGAATTGCTGGCCAGGCGTGAGGCGGACATCCGCCAGGCCGAAGCCGGCCAGAGCACGACCAGCGCAGTCGACGTCGATCCGACCCAGATTATTGAGGTCGTGCAGCCGAATGCCCCCCAGCCAGCGCCGGCTGTCCCCACGCCGTGGGAGGCCATTGGGGCGGATCAGCAGGCCCTTGACTCTGTGGCCACAGAGTTTTTCCGCCAGTCAAGCGCCCACTTCCGGCGGCTGGGCGGCGCCTGAACGGCGAGTCTCGCTCCGCCTTCGCCAGCTTGAAGGGCCCCGCACGAGCGGGGCCCCTTTTCGCCTCCGCTCAGAGGAGCATCACAGCTCCAGCCGAGAACGGTGCAGTTGCACGCCGTTTCGGTCGGGTTGGGAAGGCCGGAACTGGTAGATCAGCTCCATCTCCACCCCTGTGTCTCCGGCTGCCGGGTAGGTGAAGCTCCGGGTCGCTCCGCTCGGGATCTGCGTGTTCTCGCCGCTCTCGCCACGGAACGGGTTGCGAAAGCGCTCGCGGAACTCGCGGCCCGACGGCTTGAAGCGCACCACCAGCTCCATCGAGCGGCTGCGGCGACCGCTGGGGAGGTTGTGGCCGGCCCCGGAGTTGGTCACTTCGACCTTGACCGCCTGGCTCTCCAGGAAGGCCCGTAGCTCCACTGAGCGGCGCAGCGAGTCGTGGTCGTGGGCCCCGGGCATGGAGTGATCGCCTCCGGCCATGTGGCATGACAGACAGTCCTGGCCCTGGGCCGGAAAGCGGGAGGCGCGCCACTGGTCCACCGTGTTGTGGGCGTTGTGGCAAGACTGGCAGAGCTCGACCTTGACCAGCTCAGGCGTGTACACGGGGTTGCAGGCTCCGCGCGCGTCCTGGTGGGCACCGGCGATGGCCTCACCCTTCTGATGGCAGGTGACGCAGCTGACCCCTTCCTCGAGCAGCCAGTCGCGCGTCAGCGGGGGTGTGCCGGGCGGGGCGTTCAGCACCGGCTCGGGGGTGTGGCAGGGCAGGCAGGCCTCCTGTTTCTCCGAGAAGGCCAGGTTGCGCGGCTGGACGGATACGAAGGCGCGGGCGTGCGGAGAGGAGGCCCACTGGGAATAGATCTCCTGGTGGCAAGGCTGGCAGCTCTTGGACTCGCGGTAGGGGTGACGCACGAACTCGGGCGGATCGTCGTTGCGCCGTCTGTGCTCAAACGACAGCGACAGGCCGAGCAGGGCCAGCCAGCCCAGGCCCAGGGCCAGCAAAGTGAGCCGCGCCAGGCTCTTCATGGCCCCGCCTCCAGGCGGTCACCGGGGGTCGGGCGGCCAGGGACGAGCATGCGGTAGAGGGTATCCTCCCGACGGGCCAGCACCAGGGCGTGCTCGCTTTGAAAGAGCACCCGCTCGACCACCGCCTGGCCGGCGGCCGGTTCGGGCGGTCCCGCCACGGGCGCGGCGGCCAGGCAGCCACACTCGAAGCCGGCAAACGAGGCGAAGGCAGGGCTGGCCGAGCGCAGCAGCACGTCCGGCATGGAGCCAGCCAGCTCCAGGCGGCCAGCGTGCAGAAAGAGCAACTGGTCGGCGATCAGGAGCGCGTCCTCCAGGTAGTGGGTGACGTACAGCACGGTCAGGCCCAGGCGCAGCTTGAGCCGCGCCAGCTCGGCCAGGAGACCGCGCCGAGAAGGTGGGTCGAGGTTCATGAAGGGCTCGTCCAGGAGCAGCAGCGTGGGCTTGCCGCCCAGCGCGCGGGCCAGGGCCAGCCGCTGGCGCTCTCCCCCGGAAAGCTGGCCAGGCCTGTCCTGCTCGCGTCCGGAAAAGCCCACCATGGCCAGCAGCTCACGGGCCGATTCGGCGCTGCCGGCGCTGAAGCGAACATTTTCGAGCACGCTCATGTGCCCGAAGAGACCCAGGTCCTGAAAGACCATGCCGATGCCGCGCTTGTCGGGGGGGAGATCCTCGCTGCCGCTCACCGCGACCCGGCCGTGGTCGGGCCGATCCAGGCCGGCCAGCAGGCGCAGGGTGGTCGTCTTTCCGGCTCCCGAGAGCCCGGCCAGCACGGTGGTCGAGCCCTCCTCGAGCGAGAAGGAAACGCCCTCCAGCACGCTTCGTCCCCCGTACGACTTGCCCACTCCGACGAAGCTGGCCCGGCTCACGCTCGCTCCTCCAGCACGCCCAGGCAGAGCGAGGCGACCAGCGGGCTCAAGCTGACCGCCATCAGGATGAGGCTGAGAGCCGCCACCAGGTCGGGGCGGCCGTAGTGGGCCATGTTGAAGATCCTCATGCTCAAGCTGCCCCCGCCGGGGGGAGTCAGCAGCAGGCTGAGGGTCAGGTCGCCGGCCGCCAGGGCGAAGACCAGGCAGAAGCCGAGCCGGTAGACCGGACGGTGGAGATCGACGTAGAGCAGCCGTCGACCGCGCCCGGCCAGCCGCACGGCATCATGGAGCGTGCGGGGAACCAGGGAGAAGGAAAGGCCGAGCAACAGCAAGGGGACGGCCAGATAGCGCCCGGTCAGTCCGCCGATCAGCTCGGGCCCATAGAGCCGCACGATTCCGAGCGCCAGCAAGGCGGGCGGAGAGGCCAGCAGCAGCAGGGCTCCCAGGTGCACCCAGCGGTCCGGCCTGCAAGCGAGCCAGCCGGCCAGCCCCACCGCCGTCAGGGCGGCTGCCAGCGAGAAGCCCAGGGTGTTGAGCAGGTCGCCGGAGGCCTCCCAGAGTCCCAGAGCGATGAGGCTCACCCGATTGGCCCGGCTCACCAGGGCCAGGGGCGGGGTCAGCACGGCCGCCATCGCTGCCACCAGAAGCAGGGCCGCTGGCCAGCGCAGCCGGGGCTCGAGCCGGAACCGGGCCGGGGCCACGGCGCGGGCCGAGAAGAGCTCGCGCAGCCGCGGGGCCGTCAAGCGCCAGGTGATGAGGGCCACTGCCGCGCCCAGCAGCCAGAGTGGCAGCGAGGCCCGGGCCGCGGCGCCGAAGTCGTGGTAGCCGTCGAGCAGGGCGAAGACCTCCACCGGGTAGGTATCCACCTGCAGCAGCGAGGGAACGCCGTAATCGGCCAGACCAAAGAGAAACGCCAGAGCCGTGCCGCCGCCCAGGACCGGGGCCACCATGGGGAGCAGCACCCGGCCCCAGGCGCGGGCCGGTCCGCGGGCCAGAAGGGCCGCCTCGGCGAGGCTGGCGTCGATGCGCGTGAGGGCTAGCAGCGCCGGGTAGAGCACCAGAGGCATCGTGTGCAGTCCCAGCACCACCCCGGCAGCCCACCAGGTCGGGGGCCAGGGAAGCGCTACCGCCAGCAGGTAGGGGGGCAGCAAGAAGGGCACGGCCAGCACCGGCAGGGCCAGCCCCCGCAGGGGAAGGTTCCGGTGGCTGAGCAGCACCGCCAGCCCGGTCCCCAGGACCAGAGCCAGCAGACAGGCCAATCCGGCAACCGCGAGGCTGCGTCCCAGGAGGATCGTCTGGCGCAGGTCGGGTGCCTCGGCCGGGCCCGGGCCGAGCGTCCACACCGCCGCCAGGGGAGCCAGCAGGGCCAGCACGACCAGCCGCCTCAGCGTTGGAACCTCTCGCGCAGCAGGCCGACAACGGTTTGGAACTGCTCGGCCATGGCTGCCTGGTCCACTGCCATGGCCCTGACGCGGGTCAGGTCGGGGGTGTGAGGTCCACCCTGGGCCCCCTCGTGCAGGGGGATCTGCAGCGAGCGGCCGCGAGCAAGCTTCTCCTCCACGGCTGGCGAGAGCAGGAAGTCGATCAGCTTGCGGCCCTCGTCGGGGTGCGGGGCCCCGTGAATCAGGGCCACGGTATTGGGGATCACCAGCGTGCCCAGATCGTCTTGATCGGGTAGCACCATCTCCACGGCGGCTCCGTCCAGAATGGCTGCGTTGGCGTCGTCGGAGTCGGTCAGTCCCCAGGCCAGCTCGCCTGCCGCGACCCGGTCCTTGACCACCGAGTTTCCGTCCAGGATGGCGACCTCATTGGCGCGGGCCTGGTCGAGCAGCCGGGTGGCCTCGGAGGCACCCAACGCCTGGTGGAGCGCCACCCAGTGGGTCAGCGTGGTGCCGAACAGGGGTCGGGCCATGCCCGCCTGGCCTTTCCAGCGCGGGTCGCCCAGCTCGCGGATCGAACGAGGGGGGTCGCTCAGCCCCCGGCGCACGATGAGCACGCGCAGGCGCGCGGCAAAGCCGGTCCAGCGGTTCTGGGGATCGCGCCACCTCGAAGGGATGGCCTGGGCGGAGGGCGAGCGGTAGGGCTCCAGGGCGCCGGCCCGGGCCAGCACCGCGGTCTGCAGCATCTCGTTGTTCCAAAAGACGTCGCAGCGCGGGTTGGCCTGCTCGAGCAGCAGCAGGTTCACCAGTCCGGAAGTCTTGGTGGCCTCCAGGTCATACTTGGCCAGCACCCGGATACCGCTCTGGCGCTCGAAATCGCGCAGAACAGGCTCGGAGTAGATCTGGTCCAGGGCGCAGTAGACCACCACCGAGGGGGTCTGAGGGCGAGCGCACCCGGTGAGCCAGAGGGCGAGCCAGAGAAACCCCACCAGCTTTCGCATGGCGGCGAGGTTAGCTTTGCCACAATCGACCTCCTGCTCGGGCGGTCGAAGGAGCGGCTCGAAGCTCTGCTCGGAGCAAGCTCGACACCGCATTCGGGTCAGCACGTCCACGGCTCAGTGCAGGCGTTCGAGCCTCGGCAGGGTTCAGACTCTGTGGCGGGAACTCTGGCCCCATGAGCCTGGTTGCCCGCCCGCGCTAATCGGAATGTCCCGTCTGCGTTTGTTCCTGGTCAGCTTCCTGATCCTCTACTTCGAGCTACTCTTCATCCGCTGGATCCCCGACGCCGTTCACGTCCTCGCGTTCATGGGCAATTTCGTGCTGCTCTCTTGCTTCCTGGGGATGGGCGTGGGCCTGGCCCGCCCTCCCGGAGAGCGAGCCGACTCTACCTTCGTCCTGCGCTTTCTGGGCCTGGCCAGCGTGCTCGTGCTCCTCCTGGCGGTCTTCCTCTACTACCGTATCGACGTCCCACCCCCCAATGTGGACGTGTTCTTCAATGATGACGCCTTCATTCAAGGCCCCCGACCGCTGCACGTCAACCTTTACCTGACCATCGTGGTCTTCTGCGGTCTGATGGCCTCCCTGTTCGTGCCCCTGGGAACCCTGCTGCGACGTTATCTCGACCAGCACGCTTCGCTGGAGGGCTACTCGCTGAACATCCTGGCCAGCCTGGCGGGCATCTCGTTCTTTTCCCTGCTGAGCTACCTGAGCACGCCTCCCCCGGTCTGGCTGACCCTCGGGTTGCTGCTGCTCATCCCCTTCAGTGGGGGCAAGAGAACCGCGGTGGCTCTGCTCTCGGGGGTGCTCATCCTGGGCACCTTCGTGCTCGACCCGATGCTCGAGAAAGCCCACGGCTACGAGAAATTCTGGTCCCCCTACTATAACCTCAGGCTGCACACTTTACCGCGCGGCGATCTGCAGATCTACATCGGTAACAGCTGCTTGTTGACGGCGGTCGACCTGAGCAGGGAGCGCACCCTCGAAAACCCCCACCACCTCTTCTACTCCTTTCCTTATCGGTTCCATCCCCATCCGAAGCGGGTGCTGGTGCTCGGCTCGGGCATGGGGAACGACGTGGCCGAAGCTCTGCTCCAGGGGGCCGAGCACGTGGATGCCGTGGAGATCGACCCGCAGGTGGCCCGCATCGGGCTCGAGCGGCATCCGTTGAAGCCTTACGCCGACCCTCGGGTGACCCTGATCAACGACGACGCCCGTCACTTCCTGAACTCATGCCAGGAGAAGTATGACCTGATCATCTTCGGCACGCTCGACTCTCACGGCCTGTTCTCGCACATGTCCTCGCTCAAGATGGAGAACTATGTCTACACCCAGGAGAGCTTCGAGCAGGCCGGTCGCCTCCTGGCCCCCGATGGGGTGCTGTATCTGACCGTCGGGTTCATGGGCAAGTTCGTTCCCGGCAGGTTGAACAACAGCCTCCAGAAGGCCTTCGGACACGAGCCCCAGTTTTACATCTTCAAGAACCTCTACTCGATGTTCATTGCCGGCAACCCCTCTGTGCAGGATGCCGCCGAGCCGTCCCAGGATTTGGTCCGGGCCCGAATCGGGGACATCAAGGCCAGCGTCGAGGCCGGGCTGACCCCGACCGACGACTGGCCCCAGCTCTATCTGGCCCGCAGGTCCATCCCGCGAGAATACCTGACGGCACTGAGCCTGTTGCTGGCGGTCTCGCTGGCCATGGTCTGGCTGGGAGTGCCCAAGTCCACGGGCTTCAAGCTGAACGGGCACTACTTCTTCCTGGGAGCCGGCTTCATGCTGCTCGAAACCAAGAGCATCACCGAGTTGGGTCTCCTGTTCGGCTCCACCTGGCTGGTCAACTCCATCGTGATCGGATTGATTCTCACGATGATCTTCCTGGCCAACCTCTATCTCCTCAAGGCCAGTCGAAAGCCCTCCCAGGTCGTCATGTACGCCCTCCTCTTCATGAGCATCGCGGGCCTTTACTTTGGCCATGTGCGCCACCTGGCCGTGGGGGGCGGGGGTGCCACCCTGACCGTCACCGTGGTGCTGCTCACCGTGCCCCTCCTGTTCGCGGCTCTGATCTTCGGCACTTCTTTCAAGCGCACCACTGAGCCCGGGAAGTCGCTGGCCTCCAATATCCTCGGTTCGATGGTCGGGGGGGCGCTGGAGTACACCTCCATGGTCTGGGGCTTGCAGGCCCTCTACCTGGTGGCCCTGGGGCTCTACGCCCTGAGCTTCGCCTTCCGCAGGCAGGCCTGAGTCCGCGAAAAGGCCGGCGAGTCGGAAATCAGCAGCTCGTCATGACCTGTGCCAGGCGGTCCAGAGCCGTTTCCACCTGCTCGGAGCTGACGTCGAGGTGGGTCACGGCCCGGAATCGGTTGGTGTCCATGCGCGAAAAGCGCACTCCGCGCTCGAGTGACTCGCGCTCGAAGCCGTCGGGATCGCCCTGAACCGAAAAGAAGACCATGTTGGTGCGGCGCTCGTTGGGCTCGACCTCGATGCCCTCGATGCTCGAGAGCCCCGCAGCGAGGCGGGCCGCGTGCAGGTGGTCCTCGGCCAGGCGCTCCGCGTGGTGGGCCAGGGCGTGCCGGCAGGCGGCGGCCAGGATGCCGCTCTGGCGCATGGCCCCGCCCATGATGTGCTTGCAGCGCCGGGCCTCCTCGCGCCGCGAGAGCCCCATGGCCAGCACCGCCCCCATGGGAGCTCCCAGCCCCTTGGAGAAGCACAGGGTCACCGTATCAAAGCCCCGACAGAGCTCGGCCGGAGCCAGCCCGGCCCAGGTGGCGGCGTTGAGCAGTCGGGCGCCATCCAGGTGGCGAGCCAGGCCTTCACTGGCGGCCAGCACGTCGTCGAGCTCGGCTCGGGTCCAGGGGAAGCCGCCCCCCTGGTTGGTGGTGTTCTCGACCACCACCAGTCGAGTGCGCGGGCAGTGATAGTGGTCGGGACGCCGGCGAGAGCGCACGTCTCGGCCCCGGAAGATGCCGTTTGGGGTGGGGATGCCCTGCGTCTGGGCCCGGGCGTGCACCGAGCAGGTCGCCGTCTCGTAGCACAGGATGTGGCCGCTCTCGGCGGCCAGCACCTCGTCGCCCGGTCGGCACTGGAGCTGCACGGCGATGGCGTTGGCCATCGTGGCCGAGGGCAGAAAGAGGGCCGTTTCCATGCCTAGCAGGCGGGCCGCCTCCTGCTCCAGCGCCAGGGTGGTGGGATCCTCATCGAGTTGCTCGTCGCCCACCACTGCCTCGGCAAGGGCCGCCCGCATCGCGGCCGTGGGCCGGGTGACCGTGTCGGAGAAAAAGTCGATCACACCCGCAGCAGTCCCGCCGCGCCCTGGCCTCCACCAACGCACATGGTGACCAGGCCCAACCCGCCTCCACGGCGCTTCAGCTCGCTCAGCGCGGTAACCACCAGCCTGGCCCCGGAGCAGCCCAGAGGGTGTCCCAGGGCGATCGCGCCCCCGTTGGGGTTGACCCGCTCCAGCGGGACCCGCAGCTCGCGCAGCACCGCCAGCGCCTGGGCCGCAAAGGCCTCATTGAGCTCCATCAGGGCCACGTCCTTGAGGTTGACCCCGGCCCGGTCGAGCACGCGCGGCACCGCGTGCACCGGGCCGATCCCCATGTACTCGGGGGGGACGCCGGCCACGGCGTAGTGAAGGAAGGTGCCCAGTGGCGTTAACCCGCGTCTTTTGGCGGTATCGGCGCTCATCAGCACCACCGCGGCGGCTCCGTCGGAGATGGGGGAGGAGTTGCCCGGGGTCACGGTGCCATCGGCCTTGAAGGCGGGCTTGAGGGCCGCCAGGCGCTCCATCGAGGTGTCGCGGCGCACCAGCTCGTCGCTGGAGAAGGGCATCATCCGGGTCTCGATGGTGACCCCGTGACGGGTGTCAACGCGCACCGGCACGGTGAGCAGCTCGTCCTGGAAGTAGCCTTTGTCCTGGGCAGAAGCTGCCAGCTGGTGGCTGCGCAGGGCGAACTCGTCCGACTCCTGGCGGGAAATCTCGAACTTGGCGGCCAGGTTCTCGGCTGTGACTCCCATCCCCATGTAGGTGCCCGGGCGCTTGACGAAGAGACCCAGGTTGGTGGAAGGCTTGTTTCCGCCCATGGGCACCATGCTCATGGACTCCACCCCGCCCGCCACCACCACCTCGGCCTGGCCCACGGCGATGGCGGCGGCACCCTGGGCGATGGCCTGCAGGCCGCTGGCGCAGAAGCGGTTGACGGTGACGGCGGCCGCCTTCTCGGGCAACCCGGCCAGTAAGCTGGCCAGTCGGGCCACGTTCAGCCCCTGCTCGCCCTCGGGCATGGCGCAGCCCATGATGACGTCCTCCACCGAGCCCGGGTCGATCCCAGAGCGCTTGACCGCCTCCCCGATGACCAGGGCGGCCAGATCGTCGGGCCGGGTGGTGGCCAGGGTACCCTTGATCCCGCGTCCGATGGGGGTGCGCACCGCGCTGACGATGACAACTTCTTGCATTGTACCTTCCTCACAGCCTGTTCAGATCAGTTGAGCTTTGCGTGCCCCAATCATGAGGGGTTCTCGCCGCCCGTTCCGGGAGCGGTCCGGGCACCGAAGTCAGTTCCTCAGGGTCTTTCCGGTCTTCAAAGTGTAGCCGATGCGCTCGCGCGTCTTCTCCTGCCCCACCAGGTGCAAGATGGCCTCGCGCTCGAGGTCGAGCAGCACCTGCTCGTCCACCACGTCGGGCCGGTTCATCACCCCGCCCGAGAGGATCTTGGCCAGCGCGCGGGCCAGCTGCACCTCGTAGTCGGTGATCTGGCCGGCCTGGTTCATCATCCAGGCGGCCAGACACAGGTTGGCGTAAGCCGCCTCGCCCAGCACCTGAACCTGCCGGCGCAGCGGGGGAGTATAGCCGGGAGCCAGCTCCAGCACCCGGGTCTTGGCCTCGCTGATCAGGCGATCCTGGTTGAAGGTGATGTCGTCGTGGTCGGTCAGAAAGCCCCACTGTTTCGCCTCCAGGGCGCTGGTGGAGACCTTGCCCATCGCGATCAGCTCGAAGGCCGCCCGCACCGCCGTGAACGGGTCGGCCCCCGGCTGGAGCTTTGCATTCATGCGGATCAGCATCTCGGTGGTGCCGCCCCCGCCGGGGATGATCCCCACTCCCATCTCGACCAGCCCCGTGTAGAGCTCGGCCCCGGCCTGGCAAGCATCCGACCAGAGGGCCACCTCGCAGCCCCCGCCCAGGACCATGCGGAAGGGGGTGGAGACGACCGGGTAGGGGCAGTAGCGCAGCTTCGAGGTCATCCCCTGGAAGGCGCGCACGGCCGCGTCGATCTCGTCCCACTGAGCGTTGGAGGACAGGTGCAACAGCATGCCCAGGTCGGCTCCAGCGCAGAAGTTCTCGCCCTGATTGCCCACCACCAGACCCAGGAAGTGTTTCTCCACCTCCTGGTGGGCCTTCTCGAACATCTCCAGCACGCCCCCGCCGATGGAATTGGCCTTGGAGTGGAACTCCAGGCAAGCCACCCCGTCGCCCAGGTCGATCAGGCTGGCATCGGCCTGCGAGATCACGGTGTGCCCGGCCTTGCGGTGGCGCAGCACGATGGGCCCGCTGGAGACGGTCGGCCGGGGAGGCAGGCTGATGGTGTCCAGCCCGAGCTTGCCGAAGGCCTCGCTGGTCACGTCCTGACCCAGCGCTTCGGCCATCTCCAGCGGCCCCAGGTCCCAACCAAAGCCCCATTTCATGGCGTTATCCACGTCTTGAGCCGTGTCGGCCACCTCGCCCACCTTGCCGGCCGCGTAGTGGATCAGCTCGAACTGGGTGCGCCGGGTGAATTCGCCGATGGGCCCGGGCACTTCCAGCAGAGCCTTCACCCGCAGCTCCGGGGTGGGCAGCTTGAGGATCGGGCCCAACTCGTCCAACCGAACCTTGCCCCGATCCTCGTACTCGAAGCTGTCCAGGTTGAGGGTGAGGATCTTGGAGGCGCCGTCCTCGCCCTTCACCTTCTTGAAGAAGCCGCTCCCGGTCTTGTCCCCCAGCCATTTCTTCTCTTCGACCAGTTTGGCAAAGAACTCGGGCACGGCGAAGTCTTCCCCGGTGGCTTTGTTGAGATCGAGCGCCACCTGGTAGCAGATGTCCAGGCCCGACAGGTCCATGGTGCGGAAGGTGGCGCTCTTGGGGCGCCCGATGAGGGGACCGGTGAGCACGTCCACCACGTCGGGGGTGAGCTTGAGGTCCACCATGGCGCGCACGGCCCGCACCACGCCGTAGAGGCCGATGCGGTTGGCGGCGAAGCCCGGCACGTCTTTGGCCAGCACCACCCCCTTGCCCAGCACCTGATCGCCGAAGTTGGCCAGGCGCGCCAACACGTGGGGATCGGTGTCCTTGGTGGGGATCAGCTCGAGCAAGTGCAGGTAGCGCGGCGGGTTGAAGAAGTGGCTGCCCAGAAAGCGCCTGCGGAAGTCATCCGAGCGCCCCTTGATCTGGAGCGCCATGGGGATGCCGCTCGAGTTGGAGCTGACGATGGTGCTCGGCCCCACGTTTTGCTCCAGCTTCTCGAGCATCGAGCGCTTCACGTCCAGCTTCTCCAGGATGGCCTCCACCACCCAGTCCACCTCGGACAGCTTGCCGAGATCGTCCTCGGTGTTGCCCAGTGTGATGAGCTGCGAGCGCTCGCTCAGCATGAAGGCGGCGGGCTTGCTCTTGAGGGCCCGCTCGAGCCCCTTGCGGGCGGGCTCGTTGCGGTCGGCGCCGGAGCCGGGGATGTCGAGCAGCAGGGTGGGAATACCGGCGTTGGCGAGCTGGGCGGCGATGCCCGCCCCCATGGTGCCGGCGCCGATGACGGCGGCGCGGCGGATGCTCAGCGGCATGGTCGAGATCCTCCTGAGGTCCCGCGCAGGCGGGTCCGAAAGTCCGAGCAGCTTCGCGGGGGGAGTCCGGGGTCCTACCGCGTCCCCTTTGAGGCACCGGGAACGCGCCTCATGAGGCGCACTTTGCCTGCCTCCGGGGGGATGGCTGCACGGCCTGCGCGAACCCCTGCGGATGAAAGCAGCAAACCCCTGGAAGAACTGTCTCCTGATCGGCTGCGTGCTGGCGCTGCTGGGCGCCGGGGCCTGCGGGGCCGGCTTTTACTTCCTCTATCACAAAGCCAGCCAGGCCTTCATCACCGACCCGGCCCGAGTGGAGGCGCTGGCGCAGGAGATCATCCCCGGTGCGCACGTGCCGGCAGGCTATCAACCCCACTTCGGCCTGGAGGCGTTTGGAATGCAGGGCGCCGCCATCGGCCCTCCCGGCGAGGAGGATGCCGGGCCGGGTCAGTGCGAGATCATGCTGGTGCGCATGCCGCAGAGCGACCAGGTCAACATCAAGGCGATCCGCGCCCAGATGCAGAGTCCCGAAGGAGCCAGCCGGGACGAGCCGGGCCAGAAGCTGTTGTCGCACGATACCGTCACCATTTCGATGGGAGGTACCCAGGTGCCGGTCTACCACAGCGTGACCGAGAAGGATGGCGTCAAATCAGAGGATCTGGTCGCCGTTTTCGAAGATGCCGACAAGCGCCTGGTGGCCTGTTTTGCGACCGGACCTCAGGAGGGATTTGAGCGCTCACCCGCGCGCTCGTTCTTCGAGGGCTTGAAGGTCACGGATCTCAAGGCTATGGATCCGACGCTTTACCAGGAAGGTCCGGCTGAAGCACCCAGCCCCTGAACTTCGAAGCGCCTGCAAAGACTGTCGTCTGGGATGGGCAGGACCGGAGATGCGACGATGTTCAGCGGCGGTCGCGGCACCAGACCACGTTGGTCTCGTTGCAGGACGTGCGGCGAGCATCGTGGCCCCACCACGTGCGCGTCCCGCGCAGATAGAGCTGGCGGGGGCGATCGGTGATCTTCTCGAGGAAGGCAGCCATCGCGGCCCTGGAAACGACTTCCTCAGCCGCGTTCAGCACGGCTTCCTGCTCGGAAACGGAAAGGGTGTTCTCTGCTACCATATCGACCTGCAACCTCCAACTGGCTGCAGCGCTCTTGTCCCCACTCGTGCGCCTCGCGTTTGCCGGCGCGGTCTCTGGCGGACTCGCTGCTCGACACCCTGATCATACCCAGCCGGGTGGTCGGGGTTGTGAACTTGCTGTTAACAGGGTTACAAACGGAACTCTCATAGATCACTAACGCAGGCCCAACTCGATGGCCCCTATCCTTTGCGTGTGGGAGAAGAAACCATCCAAACCAACGTTCCAATTCTCGCGATTCGTAACTCCGTGCTGTTCCCGCACATGGTCATGCCGATCACGGCCGGACGCGACCGCTCGGTCGCGGCCGTGGAGGCGGCACTGGAGAACAATCGCATCGTCGCAGTCTTCACCCAGCGTGAGGCGACGATCGAAGAGCCCGGTCAGGACGACCTTTACATGGTTGGCACCCTGGCCACGATCCACAAAGTTTCCAAGACGGGGGATACCTACCACCTGGTGCTCCAGGGCAACGAGCGCGTGCGCCTGGTCAAACTGGACTCCACAGCTCCATCCCTGGTGGGTCGAGTGCAGGGCCTTCCGGTCATGCACGATGAAGGCCCCGAGCTGGAAGCCCTGCAGCGCACCGTGCTCGAGCTTTCGGCCCGGCTCCTCAGCCTGGTCGGACAGGCGACCCCCCGCGATCTGGTCCAGCAGCTCTCCCAGCAGCTCACCGATCCCACCCAACTCGCCTACTATGTGGCCGGAACTCTGCCCCTGGATACCGGCAAGCTCCAGAGCGTGCTGGAAGCCAGCAGCCGGCTGGAGGCGTTGGAGTTGATCTACCGCCACCTGCTCCATGAGATCGAAGTGCAGGAGGTCAAGCAACGGATCTCCAGCCAGGTCAAGAGCGAGCTGGGCAAGGAGCAGCGCGAGTATCTCCTGCGCCAGCAGCTGCGGGCCATCCAGCAAGAGCTGGGCGAGCTCGACGGCGATTCGCAGTCCGAGCTCGACCTGCTGCGCGAGAAGATCGAGCAAGCCAACCTGCCCGACGAGGTGCGCCAGGAGGCCGAGCGCGAGCTCAAGCGCCTGGCCCGGCTCAACCAGGCCTCCCCCGACCACTCGCTGACGCGTACCTATCTCGAGCTGCTGGCCGAGCTACCCTGGAAGGCCACCACCGAGGACAACCACGACCTCAAGCGAGCCCGGGGCATCCTCGACGAGGATCACTTCGGCCTCAAGAATGTGAAGGAGCGCATTCTCGAGCACCTGGCCGTCATGAAACTCAACCCGCAGGCACGCGCCCCGATCCTGCTGTTCGTGGGCCCACCCGGCGTGGGCAAGACCTCGCTGGGCCAGTCCATCGCCCGCTCGCTCGATCGCAAGTTCGAGCGCATGAGCCTGGGCGGTCTGCACGACGAAGCCGAGCTGCGCGGCCACCGCCGCACCTACGTGGGGGCCCTGCCCGGCCGGCTGATTCAGGCCGTGCGCCGGGCCGGGGTCAAGAACCCCGTCCTGATGCTCGATGAGGTGGACAAGATCGGCATGAGCTACCGGGGCGACCCGGCCGCGGCTCTGCTCGAGGTCATCGACCCGGCTCAGAACGACAAGTTCCGCGACAACTATCTCGACCTGCCCTTCGACCTCTCTCAGGCCATGTTCATCCTGACGGCCAACACCACCGACACCATTCCTCGCCCGCTGCTCGACCGCATGGAGGTCATCCGTCTGTCGGGCTACAGCGAGGAGGAGAAGCTCCAGATCGCCCGTCGCTACCTCCTGCCGCGCCAGTTGCAGGAGACCGGAGTGGCCCCCGAGCTGCTCGACCTTCCCGACGAGACCCTGACCTACCTGATCGCTCGCTACACCCGCGAGGCAGGCGTGCGTGAATTGGAGCGGATGCTTGGTCGAGTGACCCGCAAGTTGGCCCTGCGCTTTGCCGAGGCCGGCGACTCCGGCGAGACGGTGAGCTTGACGGTGGACGACCTGAGCGAGCTTCTCGGCCCCGAGCGCCATCTGCCCGAGGCTGCTCGCGGCGAGCTGGCCGTGGGGGTCGCCACCGGCCTGGCCTGGACCGAGTCCGGTGGGGACGTGCTCTACATCGAGTCGTTGCTCTTGCCGGGCAGGAAGGACTTGACCCTGACCGGTCAGCTGGGGGACGTGATGAAGGAGTCGGCTCAGGCCGCCCGCAGTCACATCCTGTCCCAGGCCCAGCGCTTCAGCATCGCCGAGCGGCTGGTCAAGGAGGCCGGGGTGCACGTGCACGTGCCGGCCGGCGCCATTCCCAAGGACGGCCCCTCGGCCGGCATCACCATGGCGGTTTCGCTGGCCAGTGCCTACACCCGCACCCCGGTGCGCAAGGACCTGGCCATGACCGGCGAGGTGACTTTGACCGGCCTGGTCTTGCCCGTGGGCGGGATCAAGGAGAAGGTGCTGGCTGCCCGCCGGTCGGGCATTCGCCGGGTGATCCTACCGCGGGCCAACCGCAAGGACCTGCGCGAGTTGCCCGACAACGTCCGCGAGGAGATGGAGTTCGTGCTGGTGGACACCCTGGACGAAGTGCTGCGCGAAGCCCTGCCTGGCCTGCGTGGTCGGCTGGGAGGCGCGGCTGCGGCCTGAGCCCAGACCAGCCTGAAGGACCCGCCCCCCGGCGGGTCTTTTCTTTTCCCCGCCAGGAGGATTTCGGAGCGGTGGCACTGATCTTGTCTGGCACGTGTTTCTGGCCATCTTTGTTTTCATCGGCTGGGTGATCCAACTGGGAGAGAAACTCGGGCTTCTCGAGACCGAGAGTCGCGAGTCGTCCCACCAGGCCTATCGTCTGGCCATCCGGGCCCAGGAGCTGCTGAAGGTCGAGCTCAGTCCGGTGCGGGTCCGCGACTGCCAGGCCGACCGGTTGGAGTACGGGGATGGGAAAGCCCTCTGGGCGGATGGGCAGGGCAGGCTGTGGCGCTCTCAGGGCGAGTCGAGCGAGCTGCTGCTCGAGCTGGGTACCTTCGGAAAGGTCCGTTTCGCCCGTCGCGGCGAAATGCTCGAAGTACGCATCCGGGCCTCGGTCGAGCGTCGGCGGCACTGGGCCCGGATGCTGGTCCCTGTCGAGGACTGAGGTTGCTCGCAAAGCGCACGGTTGCGATCAGGAGCTGGTTGACTGTCGCACAAGCCCCCTCCTCGCGGAATGGACAGTTTTTAGTGTCTATTTTTGTCGATATTCATTCTGGTTTCCAGGCTCTGGTTTAGAAAAAGTTCATCCACTTTTAAAGAGTTGGAAACAAAATCGGATAGACAACCTTTGGCCGGGTCGGGATACACCCCTCGGAGAGAAAAATCGTGGAGGTTGTCAGAATGTGCACTATTGCTCCCGGTGGCTGTCACCCCCAACCCCTGCCGTACCCGTTCCCGCCTGAGCCGCGTCCGTGGCCCGGGCCCTGGAACCGCGGACCGAACACCGAGAACCTGCCCGACTCCTGGGTGGGAACCGAGCGGAAGGGCTGCTGGGGGTTCGATCCGGTCAAGGGCTACGGGCTGGATCTGAACGGTGACGGGCGCTACACCCGTGGCCAGGACGGCGTGCTGGCCTTCGACATCAACCGCGACGGCAAGGTCACCAACGAGGAGATCGAAGAGTCGAACGCCCGCCTGAAAGCCTTCGGGGGCAACTATGACGCCAATGGTGACGGCAAGACCAGCTTCTGTGAGCGCATCTCCGGTCAGCGCCGGCAGCGCGAGATGGCGCAGTACGACCGCAATCAGGACGGCCGCCTGGACGCCAATGAGTTGAGCTCAGCCGGAGGTCGCGTGCTGGTCGACCGCAACCGTGACGGCCAGTTCCAGCCCTGGGAGAATCACAGCCCTTACGACTTCCCGACCCCCGGCTTCGGACGCGGCCGGCTCGACTTCGTCGACCCTTACAACAACAACAGCCGGGTCAGCAACAAGTGGAACTGGTGCCAGCCCCCCTACCCGCAGCCGCAGCCCTGCCGCTGCCACTGATTCAAACCGAGTCCCACCTCATGTGCGCCCTCCCCGAACAAGGGAGGGTTTTTTCTTGGCCTACTCCAGATTGACCCCCACCGGTTGGCCTTCGCGCACCGAGCGCTCGATGGCGTGGATGATGCAGTAGTTCTCGTAAGCCTCGGCCAGGCAGTTGTGCATGGGCCCGTCGGCCTGGATGGCACGCACCAGGTCCTCGAACTGCAACCCGAGGTCCAGCACCGGCTGCTCCACCGGCAGGGTGACCGGGGTTTCCTCCACGTTGTCTCCACTGCGTCGGAAGAGCTGATTGCCGCGGATGCAGCCCTCCGACATCCAAAGCTCCAGGGAGAAGTCTCGGGGCAGAAAGGCGGAAGCCGACACCAGCAGCTCTCCCAGAGCCCCGTTCTCGAAGGCCAGCGAAACCGAGAAGGTGTCCGCCTTGAAGTCGTTGCCCAGCTCGAAGCCGCTGGCCCGGGCGAAGACCGAGCGCACCGGACCCCCGATCCACTGCAGGAGGTCGATGCAGTGAATTCCATTGCCGTGCAGGAAGAAGTAGGTCTCGTAGGGATGCTCGAACCACCACTCCTTCTCGCGCTTGCGACAGCGCTCGACCGAGTTGTAGAGGTAGACGCCACGGAGAAAACGCAGCCTGCCCAGCTGGCCTGACTCGACCAGCGAGCGAGGGCGCCGATACTGGTCTCGGTAGCGGCAGTTCATGCCGACCTGCAGTACCTTGCCCGAGCTCTCCTGGGCCCGCCGCAGGCGATGGAAGTCGGCCAGCTCGAGCGCCAGTGGCTTCTCGCAGAACACGTGCTTACCCGCCTCCAGGAAGGAGGCCGCGTAATGGGCGTGGGTGTTGTCCGGGCTGCACACGAAGATCAGGTCGATCTCGGGGTCGGCAGCCAGCTCTTCCCAGCTCTGGGTGTGCGTGCGAAAGCCGAACTCGCTCACGAAGGCCTCGGCCACCGCTTTGCTGCGCCGGGTGGAATAGACCGTCCGCAGCTCAGCCAGAGGGTGCCCGGCCAGGACGGCCAGGTGCTTTCTCGCCATGTAACCGGTTCCGGCCATTGCCAGCCTGACGGGCTTCATGGCGCCCGGCTTCGCAGGCGGTCGAGTGGCTCCTGTTTTCGGCTGCTACTTCTTCTTGGCCGGCGGGGGAGGGGGCGGAGGCGCCGGAGCCGGGACTGCTGCCGCCGGCGCGGGCCGGAAGGAGCTGTACCAGAGCCCGCTCATGCTCTGTTGCAGGGCGATGCTGCGCAGCCGGGCCTCTTCCTGGGCTTTCTCGCTGTCCGAGCGAGCCTGGTTGACCAGCTGGTCACGGTGGATGCGGCGCCTCTGGGCCTCCTCGGCCATCTGGGCGAAGATCTTGTTCAGCTCGGCGTCCTGCTCGGCCGGGTTCATCGGCGGGTCAGGAGTGCTGGTGGACGGGAGCGCGTCCGGCGGAAACCAACCTGCCCCATTGTTCAAAGCCCCGTTACTTCCCGGACCTGCGACCAAGGACTGTATGAGCATCCCTGCGGTTCCTTCCAGCATTTTCAGCGGCCTGTGGCCGACCAAGGGCGTCGGGCGGTAGTTCCCGGCGGGCTGTTGCCCACCTGAGCCTAATCCAGGGCAACCCGACGAGTCATTAAAAATTCCTGAAAAATCCGCCAGGGGGGATCCCGACCTCTGGGAGGGAAGCCTGGAGCCGATGCGTGGCGTCTGGACCAGCCTGATCTGGAACGCGGTCCTCCCGGTGCTCCTGTATCGCTACCTGAGCAAGTCTCTGGGCTGGCATGAGGTGAGCGCCCTGATCGCCGCCTCGATGTTCCCGGTTCTGGGCGCCATCTACAGCCTGGTACGCCTGAGGGTGTTCGATTTCATGAGCGGAATCACGCTGGGTGGCATCGTGGTGAGCGTTTCGGCGGTGCTCCTGGGCGGGGACCAGAAACTCATGCTGATCCGCGAGTCCTTCTTCACCCTTCTTCTTGGGGTGGGTTGCTTCGTGTCGCTCTTTGCCTGGCGCCGCCCTCTGATGTTCTACTTTGCTCGCTACTTCGAGTGCGGAAACGACGTCACCAAGCGCCTCGAATTCGATCAGGACTACCAGAACTACGCTCTGGCTCGCAAAGTCCATCGACTGCTCACCATCGTCTGGGGCCTCGCGTTCCTGGGCGAGTTCCTGTCCAAGGTGGTGATGGTTTACTCCTTCTCAGTCGAAGTGGTGCTGGGCGTCGGCCCGGTGATCTCCAACGGAATTCAGGTGGCCACGATCGTGTGGACGCTGGCCTACGTGCGCAGCGTGCGCTCGCGCGCTCTGGCCGAGGCCCAGGAGAGCAGCCAGGAAGTGGGTCAGGTCAAGGCGACAGGCGCTTGAGCTGCCGGGCCACCTCGGCCCGTATGATCTTATCCTGGGCGGCCGTCAGGTCCTCAAAGGAGATGCAGTGGGCAAAGCGGCGCGTGCCCCGGTTCGGCACCACTCCCCGGACCAGGCCCTGAAGCTTGATGGGCCGACCCTTCTGGGAGGGCAGCACGATCTCCACCCGGCGCCCTTCCAGGATCGGCTCCATACTGTCGATCGAAAGACCGCCGAGGGAAAGGTTGCGCACTGTGCCGGTGGTCTCCATGTCGATGGCCAGGGCCGGATCGCTGGCGAAAAGGTGAGCATCCATGCGGGTCTTGACGCGCAGGGTCTGGCGGCGCTCGTGCATGGTGTCGGGTGTGAAGCCGATGTCCTCGAGCACGAATTTGATCCAGGACTTGCTCATCATCAGCTTGTCCTCGGCGTAGGAGAGGCCGGCGATGGTGTCCATCTTGGCTTTGTTCTTGTAGGACCAGAGCACCGTGCAGCGGATCTTGTTGACCCACACCCCTGGCAGGTGCTCCTGGAACTCCAGGGCCATCAACTGCCCCCTGGGCAGTGGCTCATAGCAGCGGAGTCTCAAGCCGCCGAGTCCGGCGTCTACCACCACACCTTTGATGGAGCGCTGGGCAAGCTCGCCCTCATTGATGAGATAGGCTACCACTTCCGCGTAGCATTCTCGTCGCGCCAGCTTGCGCCGCTCGGCCAGGGCCGAGGCCGGTGTGCCACCCAACCAGCTCAGCATTCGACAGGATTCCATAGGAAGGATGCGTTTCCTACCAGGGTTTTCTGGTAGGGAAATCCTGGTCGATCTCCGAGGGAAGCCGTGGCAGGTCCAAGAAGCATGGCTGAGAAGGGGGTAGTTCTTGAGGAATCTCAGGTCCGGATCGACGCTCATCGAGCTGCTGGTGTGCATGTTCCTGCTCTCAGTAGCTTTTCTCTCATTGCTGGGAGTGCTGGCCAACGGCCACAAGGCGACCGCTCTGGCCCGCGACAACACCATCGCCACCCAACTCGCCCGCGAGTACCTCGAGCAGTATCGCAAGAACGACTACAACGCCCTCTCCAGCGTTCCCGAGAACGAGGTCAAGGCCAGCGGGACCTACCAGGGGCGCGACTACGCGACGATCTTTCAACGCAAGCTGGAGGTGGGCTCGGCTCTAAACGGTGAGGGCAAGAGCCTCAAGGCGGTCGTTCGCTGGCAGACCGGCAGCATGTGGCACACTGTGGAGATGAGAACCCTTGTTGCGGCGCCTTAGGGGCCTGACCCTGATCGAGACCATGGTGGTCTGCACCCTGCTCGGGCTGCTGACCACCGGCCTGGTGGTGATCTTTGCCTCGTACGGACGCCAGATGGCCGAGACCGAGCGGCGCCGCGACTACATCACCTCGGCTCAGAAGGGCATCGGCCGGCTGGAGTTGGAGATGGGCAACACCAGCGCCAGCTATGTTTCGCTGGGGAAGAACCAGGTGATCTTTCCTTCGGCCCAGGCCAGCCTGGCCCAGCCCGTGGTGCTCGACGATGCGGGCAAGCTGGTCTGGCAGCGCTGGATTGCCTACGCGGTGGACACCAAGAACCGCGAGTTGTGGCGCGGGGAAGTGAGCATCGCCAAGCCTTCCACCAACCCGGGCACCCCCCCGGCCATCGCCAGCTTTTCCAAGAATCGCCTGCTGATCTCCGACCCGGCCCAGAGCCTGAGCGTGGTAGCCGGAACCGCCTCGGGCCTCTACGAGCTCACCTTGAAGGTGGGCGATGACACCAACGCCGTGCAACTCTCAAGTCAGGTAGGTGTGCGCAATTGAGACGACGACAGCGGGGATACGCTCTGGCGCTGACCCTGGCCATGCTCTCGGTGCTGGTGCTGGTGATCGTGGGGATGGCCCGTAACGGGGACGCCAGTCTGAACGCAGCCCGCATCCAGCAACGCTCAGACCGGGCTCTCTATGCCGCTGAGAGCGGCGTGGCCGCCGCTCTGGTGGGCCTCAAGAAGGATGCGGAGTTTTCCGGAACCAAAGCCACTCTGGGCCCCGAGAAGTATTCGGTCACCGTCTATCGCCCCGGCAGCAAGGTTCCCAACGAGGCCAGCGTGCCGGCGGGGTGCGTCTACATCCTCTCTACCGGTTCCCTGGGCAGCACCTCGCGCCAGGTGGGAGTGACCGTCAAGCTTGGGGCGGGCTCCCGGCCAGTGACCGGGGCCTACTACGCCAACTCGCTGACGCTGGGCGGAGGGAGTTGGACCGACTCGTACGACTCCACCAAAGGAAGTTACAGCTCCCAGACGCCCGGGACAAAGGGGGACATCTCCACCAACTCCAAGGACCCTGGCAGCATCCAGCTCTCGGGCGGTTCCTATGTCAAGGGCACCATCTACGTCGGGGTGGGGGGAGTGGTCGGCCCGGGAACCCCCAAGTCGTCTACAAAGAACACCAAGAATACCGTTTGGAAAGACGCCAAGACCTACAGCCTGGAAGAGGAAGCGCTGAGCAAGAAGGTCGAGCTTCCTGCTGTCACCGTGCCCAGCCTGGGTGCTTCCAAGGGCGACTTGAAGGTCAACTCTCAGGGGGCCTCCCCCGAGCCGGGCCGCTACGAGGACGTCAGCGTCTCCGGCGGTGGCACCCTGACGCTGGGCGCGGGGACCTACGTGCTCGACAGCCTGAAACTGACCGGCGGCGCCAAGCTGAGCACCACCGGAGCGGTGAGGATCTATGTCCGCAAGGAGCTCGACCTGAGCGGCGGCGGGGTCGTCAATACCAGCGAAAAGCCGGCCAACCTGGTGTGGATGCTGGCCGAGGGCGCCGACGCCAAGATCACAGGAGGGGCCAAGTCGGCCATGGTGGTCTACGGTCCCAAGGCGGAGATCAAGCTGTCGGGGGGCAACGATCTCTTTGGAGCCATCGTGGGGGACGAAGTCACCGCCTCGGGTGGCTCCAAGGTGCACTATGACGAGGCGCTCTCGACCTTCAGCCTGGACGGGGCCGCCGGCTCCTCAGCCACGCGCACGATTCTGAGCTGGCAGCGCTTTTAGAGCGGACAACAGCCCGTGGCTCACTCCGAATCGTCGCTATAATAAGGCCATTCCGGCTCTTCAGGCACCTCGCCCAGCAGGCGTTTGTACCGCCCCAGAAGCTGGGGCGGCAGGGGAGCGAGCTCCACCCCCAGCATGTGGTTGCCCGAGTCGTGCCGACTGCACCAGCGCACCACGCCGCTCACCGTCAGTGGGATGCCTTCCACTTCCATCCGCACGCTGACGCCTCGTCCGACTTCGAGCGGCTCGCTGACCCCGAGACGGAGCCCTGAATGGGAGAGGTCGATCACCACCGCCGGCACTTTCGGGTCCGTCAGGTCGACCCGGAAGACCTTGGAGACGCGCTCGGCGCGTCTGCGGTCCAGAGCTGTTCGGGCCTGGTCGACCGGGCCGAAGTGCTGAGCGAGCTGGCTGTGCGCATCCGGCGGACCGAGCACGACGGCGGTATAGGAGCTGTCGTGCGAGAAATACTCCTCCACGCGGGCCTCGAGCAGCAGTGCCTCGCCGGCGAGGGCAACCTGCAGCTCCTGGTCGCCCTGAACGAGCGTTTCCGGGCACGTAAAGTGCAATCGGCCCCCCACGTAGGCCGTGACCACGATTGCCGGCACCCGAGGCTTTCGGAACCTGCCGAGCATCCTGGTGACTTCGGCTGCCAAGCTGCACCTGCCTGCCTGCAGGAGAAGGTGGCCTGAACCGGTTCAGGCCACCCTCTGGCAGTGATTCGGAGACGCTCAACCCACCCAGAGGCTGGAGGCTCTTATGATTGCGCTGCCCCGGCTTTCCCCTTCAGCAGCTTGGGGAGCAGGCGGATCAGGTCGGTGGTGGTGACGATGCCCACTGCCTTGTCGTTGTGGGTGATGATCACACGGTGGATCTTGGCCTCCAGCATGATCTCCACCAGGTCCTCCACCGGCGAGTTCTCGTCGGCCTGGTAGACGGCCGGAGTCATGATGTCGGCCACCGTCCGCGAGTCGACTTCCCCGATCGAGAAGCCGTCGAACTCCTCTTCCTCCATCCAGACGTCCCGGTAGTAGTGGGGCCGGGCGGCATGGGGCAACATCTCGCCCTGCATTCCGGCCGTGTTGGCGATGTCCGTCATCGAGACCACGCCGATAGGTCGACCCAGGTCCACCACGGGAGCGCCCGAGATCCCCCTCGAGGAGAACAGCTCCGCCAGTTCGGTGACCAGCATGTCGGGGGGGACGGTGATCAGCTTGCGCTGCATGATCTCTTTGGCCTTCATCTGTTTGGGCTCCTTCGCTTTGGTACCTTCAGACTATCCAGGGCGGGAAGGCGCTGAAATGATCCAGGTCACCTGCCTCGGGGAGAATCGCGCCAGGGCGGAGAGATTCCTCCATTGCAAAGGGCTTCGCAGGGACCGACCTCGTGGCGGGAGAAGGCCCGAGCTTGCATCACTTCCGGTGGAGGACCGTCCCGTGCACATCCTGCTGGCCGACAAGCTCGATCCCCGCGCCATCGAGCTCTTCAAGCAACCCGGCGTTCAGCTGAGCAACCGCCCCGAGCTGGGCCCCGACGACCTGCCCGCCCACCTGGGCGACGTCGAGGTGCTGGTGGTGCGCTCCACCAAAGTCAACGCCAGGGCCATCGAGGCCGCCCCGCGTCTGGGCCTGATCATCCGGGCCGGCTCGGGGGTCAACACCATCGACGTCGAGGCCGCCTCGGCTCGAGGCATCTTCGTGGCCAACTGCCCGGGAAAGAATGCGGCCGCCGTGGCCGAGCTGGCGGTGGGGCTGATCCTGTGCCTTGATCGGCGCATCTCCGACAACGTGGCCGATCTCCGGGCCGGCAAGTGGAACAAGAAGGAGTTCAGCAAGGCCGAGGGCCTGAAGGGGAAGTCGGTGGGTCTGATCGGCACGGGCCAGATCGCCCAGGAAGTCATGGCCCGCCTGCGTCCCTTCGGGGTGCGCTTCGTGGCCTGGTCACGGAGCCTCACCCCCGAGAAGGCTGAAGAGCTGGGAGTCACCCGCTGTGCCGACCGGCTGGAGGTGGCCCGCCACGCTGACATCGTCAGCGTGCACGTGGCTCTGACCTCCGATACGAAGGGCTTCCTCAACCAGGCGTTCTTCGAGGCCATGAAGCCCGGGGCGCTGTTCATCAACACCTCGCGGGCCGAGGTGGTGGACCAGGCAGCCATGCTCAAAGCCCTGGAGGCCGGCAAGATCCGCGTCGGCACCGACGTCTTCGAGAGCGAGCCCTCGGGCGGGGCGGCCGAGTTCGTCAGCCCGGTCGCTCAGCATCCTCAGGTGGTGGGCACGCACCACATCGGGGCCTCCACCCAGCAGGCCGAGTTCGAGACGGGCGAGGAGGCGGCCCGGATCGCCAACGCTTACCTGACCGGCCAGCCCATTCCCAACTGCGTCAACCTGCGCGACACGCCGCCCAACAGCTATGGCCTGCTGGTACGCCACGAGGACCGGGTCGGCGTGCTGGCCGGCGTCTTCCAGACCCTCAAGGAAGAGGGTTTGAACGTTCAGGAGATGGAGAACCTGGTCTTCCAGGGGGCCAGGGCCGCCTGCGCCCAGATCTTGCTCGACAGCCCGGTCACCGAGAATGCTCTGGCACGGCTGGAGAAGTGCGACGGAGTGCTGTGCGCTCGCAGCACCGAGCCGCTGACGCCGGTCACGGCGTGAGCCGTTCGGCCCAACTGGTCGAGCGCATCCTTCAGGGAGACCGCCGGGCCGCCGCCCGGGCCATCAGCCTGCTGGAGAACCACGCCCCCGAGGCGCGCGCCATCGCCGAGGGCCTGGCAGGGCATCGGGGCAAGAGCTTTCGGGTGGGGATCACGGGCCCCCCGGGGGCCGGCAAGTCCACCCTGGTGGACGGCCTGGCCCGCGAGCTGCGCAAGCGCGACCGCACCGTGGGGGTGGTCGCTGTCGACCCCAGCTCGCCCTTCTCAGGCGGTGCGCTGCTCGGTGACCGGGTGCGCATGGGCCGCGCCCTGGAGGATCCGGGCGTGTTCGTGCGCAGCATGGCCAGCCGGGGCACCATGGGCGGGCTGGCCCGCTCGGCCCAGGAGGCGGCCGACGTGCTGGACGCTCTGGGCAAGGACTGGCTCATTCTGGAAACCGTGGGAGTGGGCCAGAGCGAGCTGGCGGTGGCGGCAGCCTGCGACGTCACCGTGGTGGTGCTGGTGCCCGAGGCGGGGGGAGCGGTGCAGGCGATGAAGGCCGGCCTGATGGAGATCGCCGACCTCTTCGTGGTCAACAAGAGCGACCGCCCGGGCGCCGACGAGATGGTGGCTCAGCTGCGCGAGACGGCTCATTACCTGGACCGCGAAGGTTGGAAGGTTCCCATCCTCAAGGTCATCGCCATCCAGGAGCAGGGCCTGGAGGCCCTGCTCGACCGTCTGGAGAGCTACCGCGCCTGGCTGCAGGAGGGGGAACGGCTGGAAGAGAAGCGGCTGCGCCAGGCTGCCCTCCGGATTCGCGATCTGGTGCGAGCGCGGCTGGAAGAGCGTCTCTGGTTCGACCCCGAGGTCGATGCCGTCGTCCAAGAGAACGCCCGGCACGTGCTCGCGGGGCAGCTGGCCGTGCACCAGGCCGCCATCAACGTGTGGGGAACGGTGCGCGAGCGCCTGACGAAGCTGGAAGGCATATGAGCGAAGCGCCTCTCAAGATCTTGATCGCCAAGGCCGGGCTCGACGGTCACGACCGGGGGGCCAAAGTGGTGGCCCGAGCCCTGCGCGACGCTGGCATGGAGGTCGTGTACACCGGCCTGTTCCAAACCCCCGAAATGATCGTGGAGGCAGCCATCCAGGAGGATGCCGACGCTGTCTGTCTGTCGATCCTGTCGGGCGCCCACATGACGCTGTTCCCGCGGGTCAAGGAGCTACTGGACAAAGAGGGCCTGCAGCACGTGCTGGTCTCGGGCGGGGGCATCATACCGGCCGACGACATGGTCGAGCTCCAGGCCCTGGGGATGGGCCGGTTGTTTGGCCCCGGCTCGGGGCTGGAGGAGATCATTTCCTACTTTCGCGAGGAGATCCCGCGCCGCCGGCTGGCGCGCAAAGACTGAGGAGGAGCCTTGAATATCCACGAGTACCAGGGGAAAGAGCTGATGGCCCGCTTCGGCGTGCCCACCCCGCGAGGCAAGGTGGCGGCCACGCCCGAGGAGGCGAAGGCCCACGCTGCGGAGTTTGGGGGTAAGGTGGCCGTCAAGGCCCAGGTGCACATCGGGGGCCGCGGCAAGGCCGGCGGCATCAAGCTTGCCAGCTCGCCCGACGAGGCGCAGGCTCACGCCAGCAAGATCCTCGGGATGGACATCAAGGGCCTGACCGTGCACAAGGTGCTGGTGGAAGAGGCGCTGGAACTCGACAAAGAGTTTTATCTGGGCATCATCCTCGATCGCACCCGCTCGGCTCACTGCATCATGTTCAGCCCGATGGGCGGCATGGACATCGAGGAGGTGGCCGAGAAGCATCCCGATCAACTCAAGAAGGTGCACGTCAATCCCCTGCTCGGCCTGCTCAAGCACCAGGTGCGCGAGCTCGTCTACGCCTATGACCTGCCCGATGCCACGCGCAAGGACCTGGCCAACTTCATCGAGACGCTCTACAAGCTCTACAGCGGCATGGACTGCCTGCTCTCGGAGATCAATCCGCTGGCCATCACCAAAGATGGCCGCATGATCGCCGCCGACGCCAAGTTCACCTTCGATGAGAACGCGCTGTTTCGCCACCCCGAGTTGGAAGAGCTGCGCGAGGTGGCCGAGTCGGACCCCTTCGAGCAGCGCGCTCATGAGGAACGCCTGGCTTACGTGCGGCTGCACGGTGAAGTGGGCGTGATCGGCAATGGGGCCGGCCTGGTGATGGGCACCCTGGATACGGTCAGCCGGGTGGGCGGCAAGCCCGCCAACTTCCTGGACGTGGGGGGTGGGGCTTCGGCCGTCGTGGTGACGAAGGCGCTCAGCCTGGTCAGCTCCGACCCCAATGTCAGGGGGGTGCTGTTCAACATCTTCGGGGGCATCACCCGGGGCGACGAGGTGGCCAGAGGCATCGTGCAAGGCGTCAAGACCGCCAACGTGACCCTGCCCATCGTGATTCGCCTGGCTGGCACCAACTCTGAGGAAGGGCGGGCCATTCTGGCCGAGGCCGGATACCAGACCGCCGCCACCATGGAGGAAGCGGCCGAGAAGATCGTGGCTCTGACCCGCTAAGGCGTTCAACAGATTGTTTGCAGTCCCGCGCGTTTCAACTCTGAACTTGTCCAAGCGCGGGACTGCAAGAAGGAGCGAACAATGAGTATTCTGATCGACAAGAGCACACGCGTTCTGGTGCAGGGCATTACGGGCCGCGAGGGCGGCTTCCACACCCAGCAGATGATCTCGTACGGCACGAAGATCGTGGCCGGAGTCACCCCTGGAAAGGGGGGCCAGGAAGTCCTCAATGGCGTTCCGGTCTTCAACACTGTGGCTCAAGCGCTCAAGAAGACCGAAGTGGATGCCTCGGTGATCTTCGTGCCCCCGCCCCTGGCTGCCGACGCCATCCTGGAGGCGGCTCACGCCGGGGTCAAACTGATCTGCTGCATCACCGAAGGGGTGCCCATTCACGATATGGTGCGGGTGCGGGCCGAAGTGGTGCGGGTGGGCGCCAGGCTGATCGGTCCCAACTGCCCGGGGCTGATCACTCCGGGGCAGTGCAAGATCGGGATCATGCCCGGCAGCATCTTCAGCGCCGGCAACGTAGGCCTGATCTCGCGCAGTGGAACGCTGACCTACCAGGCGGTGGATGCCCTCACCCGGGCCGGTCTGGGCCAGAGCACCTGCGTGGGCATCGGAGGCGACCCGGTCAACGGCACCCAGTTCACCGACCTTCTGCCTCTTTATGAGAAGGATTCTGATACCCGAGCCCTGGTCGTGATCGGCGAGATCGGCGGCAGCGCCGAGGAGGAGATGGCTGCCTGGCTGGGTGCGCACAAGGTTCCCGCGGTGGCCATGATCGCCGGGCGCACCGCCCCTCCCGGCAAGCGGATGGGACATGCCGGCGCCATCGTCAGTGGCAACGTGGGCACGGCTCAGGCCAAGGTCGATGCCCTGCGCAAGGCGGGAGTGCCGGTCGTGGACACGACCGACGAGATGGTGGCCGAGATTCGGAAAGTGCTCCAGCCGGCCAAAGCTTGAAGCCCCGCTACGTCACCGAGGAGGAGGTGGACCGGGTCGTTTCGGCCCGTCCCCTCACCGACGCGCTCGAGCAAGCCTTTCGCGCCCTGGCGACAGGGCAGGCCCGCCAGGCGCCGCGGTTGCGAGTCACCTCGCCTCCGCACGTGCTGCACAATCTCCCCGCCATCGCTCTGGGACGAGCCGGCATCAAGACCTACCTTTCCGGGCCGCAAGGCGTGACCATGGTGACGGTCGTGTTCGAGCTCGAGAGCGGGCGGTTGGAGGCCATCATCGAGTGCAACCGGCTCAGCCAGCTTCGTACCGGCTGCGCCACCGCCCTGGCCACGCGCTATCTGGCCGAGCCCGGTCCTCAGCGCCTGGCTTTGTTGGGAGCCGGCACGGTGGCCCGCGGCCAGCTCGAGGCCCTGGCGGCCGAGCAGGAGCTGGCCGAGGTGCGATTGTTCAGCCCTCGCCCCCAGAGCCGCGATGATTTCGTGGGCTGGGCCCGGGAGAGGCTCTCGCTGGAGGTTCGTGCCTGTGCCAGCCCGACCGAGGCGCTGGAAGGAGCCAACCTGGTGGTGACCGCCACCAGCTCCGGAAAGCCGCTGGTCCAGGAGGCGATGCTGGCTCCAAAGTGCCACCTCAACGCCGTGGGCGCCAATCGGGCCGGGCGGCGCGAGCTGGCCTCCGAGGTAGTGTTGTCGAGCCAGCTTACGGTGGTGGACGATCTCGAGCAGGCCCGCATCGAAGCCGGCGATCTGCTCGAGGTAGCAGGGCTCGACTGGGGCCCGCTCGTGCCGCTGGCCTCCCTGGTGGCCAACCCCCCCACACAGCGACCGAGTAGAACTTTGTTCAAGTCGCTGGGTGTGGCCCTCGAGGACCTGGCAGCTGCCGCTTACGTCTTGCAGCTCCTCTGAGCCTGATCGGCTTCATGTCAGGCCTGGCGCGCCAAAATGGCTTGAGGTCGATTCAGTTAACAATTTTGATCGGCAACGCTTGCAAGCCATGAAGAGGGTGTGCTATACTGCGGTTGGGCTCAGGCCCTACTGCAAAAAACCGCTTGCCGACGCCACTTCCGCGACTGCGAAGGGGTTTCGGAGAGGAGGAAGCCAGAAAGACCCGGCCTCAGGCGCCAGGCGCGCGCGAGGCCCGACCATCGGCGCGGGGCATCCGAGAGGATCGTCCGCAGCAACTTGTGGGAGGAAAACGTATGACCACGAATTCAGCTCTGTTCTGGGAGTTATTTGAATCCACCGGGTCGGTTACTGCCTACATTCTTTATCGCCAGGTCCTGGCTGAGCCCGAAACCTAAGCGCAATTTTTGATAGATCTTCAAGACACCTCTCCTGTGAGAGGTGTCTGTTTATTCTCAGAGAACCTGCGGTGATGAAACTGTCGACCGCTCCTGTCGTCGCTGAAAAACTGTCCCTCTGGCTGGCTCTGACCTTCCTGCTGCTCGCCCCGGCCCTGGCCCAGAGCCGTGAGCTCAAACTGTCGGCCGATCGGCTCGACTATGATGATGCCCATCACAGGGTGCGACTGGTGGGCAGCGTCCGGCTGGAGACCCCGGGAGCGGTGTTGACCTCACCTTATGCCGAGTACAACACCGATACCCGGGTTGCCGAGATGTCCGGGGGAGTCAAGATGGTGACGAGCGACGCCACCGCCGTGGCCAGCCGGTTGACCGTCTACTATCCCGACCGACGAGCCGTGCTGGCCGGGAACGTTCGACTGGTCACCGACAAAGGTCCGGGCCAAACTCCGGCCACGCTTCTGGCGGACAACCTCGACTACTTCTGGGAAGCCGGCCTGGGGAACGCTCGGGGAGGGATTCAGGTCACCCAGGGCGAGCGGCGGGTCTATGCCGACCGGGCCACCTACCAGCGCGATCAGGCTACCGTCGATCTGGAGGGTGCAGTTCGCTTCGAGCAAGGGAAAGAAGGCTGGCTCACCGCCGATCGGGCCCGTCTCAACCTCGTTTCCGAGACCGTGAGCGCCTCAGGTGGGGTTTTCGCCCGGATGCTGGTGGACGAGCCCGAGCCCAGACCCCGCAAGCCTGGCTCGCTGCCGGCTCCCGAGGTTCTGGAGCCAGACCTGCCCCTGGAGAGTATCCAGGCCGCGCCCCCGGCTTCCCTGCCTGGCCTCTGATATACTGATCCCATCGACGCGGTCGAAGGGAGTCTCATGAGAAATTGTCTCTTAACGCTGGCCCTGGTTGCGGCGCTGGGGAGCGGGGCGGTGGCCCAGCCCCCGGTGAGCCCCCGTGCCAAGCAAGCCATCAAGGACGCCGCTAACACCAAGAACGACGTCAACAATCAGATCAACAACACCAACAACGCAACCGCACCTCCCCCCGCCTCTAAACCTCCCAAAGCCCCCCCGCCGCCCAAAACGAGCGCCAGGCCGCCCGCCAAGACGACCGCCGCCCCGGCGGCCGCCCCCGCCGGGATGACCAACGCCGCTCACCAGGCCGCCCTGGCGGGCAACCTGGATGGGCTGAAGGCCTACGTGGGGCAAGATCTGACGAGGCTGCGAGCCAGAGACGATCAGGGCAACACCCCCCTCCACCTGGCCGCCTGGAAGGGCCACAAGGACGTGGTGGCTTACCTGCTCGAGAACAAGGTGGAGGTGATGGCGCTCGACCCGATGGGCGTTTCTCCCCTGCACCTGGCGGCCAGCAATGGCCATCGCGAGGTCGTGGTCATGTTGCTCGATGCCGGGGCTGATCCCAACGCGGTCACCCGGGACAAGGGCATGTCGGCTCTCCACCGGGCCGCGGGCTCCGGCCAGGCAGAGGTGGTCCGGGTATTGCTCGAGCGCGGGGCCCGGGTGGATCTGCCCGATCGCAGCGGTCAACTGCCTCTGGCCCTGGCCGAGCGCTACCAGCAGGGCGAGTGGCAGACGGTGGTGGAGTTGCTCAAGAAGCAGCAACCCTGAGTCCTCTGTTCGATTGGCTCGGCCTGCAGCTTTCGGGCCGAGGCGCGATTGCAGAGAGGCCACAGCGTTCGAAAGGTCTCCCAGCGGTCACCGTGGAACCTGCCCCCCCTCCATGAAGCTTTGCTATTGGGTTCTCTTCCTCTTGCTCTCTGTCTCTCCGACCCTGGCTGAGTTGCCGCTGGCTTCGGCCGGCGCGGCCGGGGGCGAGAGCTTTGCCGACCGGGTGCTGGTCGCCCGGGCCTCTCTGCTCGAAGGCCGCGACCGAGCCCGCGCGGCCATGAGCGGCCTGCTCAGCATGCAAGCGACGAATGCTCTGGAACGAGCGGTCCTGGCTCGCGCTCTGGCCGAGGGAGCCATTCACTTCTCCGGCCAGGATGCCTCGTTATCGGCCAGTCTGGCCCAGCAGGCCGAGCGCCAGCTCGAGTTTCTTGGGCCCTGGCTGGCAGACTACCCGGCACTGATCAAAGTGCACGGATTCGAGGAGCCGGCCTGGTTGCGGGGCCAGTCCGATACCGTGGCGCACGCCCTGCTGGCCTGGGTGGCGGTGGACAAGCTCGACCCCCGCCCCGAGCGGCGTAAGACCATCCAGCAGTTCGCCGAAGGCCTGGTCTTGCTGCAGCGCAAGTCCACCCACCTTTATCCCTACGGGGCCCACGTCTCGTTTTATCCCAGTCCCGAGCTCGAGCCTTATGCTCCCACCCCCGATGGCCAGCTTGTGCCGGGAGTCTCCTGGATCTTGCAGAACAGTCCCCAGGTCGAGGCCCTGGTGGCCGCTGGCACTCACCTCAGCAGCCCCAGTCTGATCCAGTCGGCCGAGGTGGAGGGGCTGGGCATGCTGGCCCACGTGGTGGCCTCCGGCAAGCTCGCCTACGGTTATCTTCCGCGGCCCCAGGATGGGGGGACGAGTCGAGGGGCCCTGGTCTTGATCGAGAACCTGGTCAGCCTGGAGAAGGCGACCGGAAGACCGGTCTACGCAGTTCTGGCCGGACTGGCCGCGGGCTGGGCTCGACCGGGCTCGACGCCGGCCGAGCAGGCGGCCGCGCGGCTGGCCGACTCGCTCCTGAAAGGCCTGCCGGCCGAGCGCTACCGCCCTGTCGGCGAGGACCTCCAGCCCCCCTTCAGCTACCAGGTGATGGATGCCGAGAACGGCAAAGCGGTCATCAAGGCCTTTGACGTGATGGATGTGACCTACCCGGGAGGCTTCCCGGGCAAACTGGTCACGGTGGGTCGCGAGCAGATGTTCTGGATGCGCTTCGACGTCGACCGCGAGGACGAGTACTACTTCTACCTGGTCTGTCTCAAGACGACTCAGGCCGGGCTGGTCTCGGTGGCCATGCGCATCGACGGCGACAAGATCTTCACCGTGCAGCTCGGGGGAGCCACCGACAGCTCCTTCGTCGACCTGGCCTTCGTGGCCGGTCCCCGCCGCTTGAGGTCGGGCCCTCACAGCTTCGGGATTCGTTTCTCGGGCCTGTTGATGAAGCAGCCCGCCATCCTGGACGCGGTCATCGTGCAACCGGTGGTCGAGCGCCGCCTGGTCAAGCTCAAGGACGGCGATCATCTGCTCGTGCTCAAGAATCTCAAGCCCGAGGCCACGGCCACCGTGGTCACCGAGTGCGACCCCTCCCTGGCCCGGGTGGTGGCCTCGGTAGACGGCACCGGTCAGAGCTTCCAGCCCACCACCAGCGTCGACCGCAAAGGCAAGAAGCGCCTCAACCTCCCCGCCGGAGGCGTGGTGGCGTTGCAGTTTCGGAGGTAATCGTGCACATCACCGAGTCGCGCCACCCGGACTCTCACAACCTCGATCAGATGCCCACCCTGGAGGTGGTGCGCCTGATGAACCAGGAGGACGCTCGGGTCGTGGAGGTGGTTGCCGAAGCCCTGCCAGCCATTGCCGCCCTGGTGGACAAAGTGGCCGAGCAGTTGCGCTCGGGAGGACGACTTTTCTATGTGGGCGCCGGCACCAGTGGCCGGTTGGGGGTGCTGGACGCCTCCGAGTGTCCGCCCACTTTCGGGACCGATCCCGAGATGGTGCAGGGCATTCTGGCCGGTGGATTGGAGGCATGCGTGCGGGCGGTGGAGCACGCCGAGGATGACCCGAATGCCGCCTCATCCGAGCTTCGTTCGCTCAGTCTGGACGCGCGCGACGTGGTGGTTGGCATCTCGGCCTCCGGGCGCACCCCGTACGCTCTGGGCGCGGTGCGTTACGCGCGCGAGCTGGGCGTCCCCACCGGTTCCATCTGCTGCAACTCCGGCACGCCTCTCAGCCTGGAGGTCGATTTCCCCATCGTGTTGGAAGTGGGGGCCGAGGTGTTGACCGGCTCCACCCGCCTCAAGGCGGGAACGGCCACCAAGATGGCTCTGAACATGATCTCCACGGCCGCCATGGTCAGGCTCGGGCGGGTGCTCGGGAACCTGATGGTGGACCTGCGCCCCAACAGCCAGAAGCTTCAGGTGCGCCAGGTTCGCAATGTGGCCGAGGCCGCCCGGGTCAGCCAGGAGGTGGCCGCCAGCTGCCTCGAGCAGGCTCAGGGCAACGTCCGGCTGGCCTCGGTGATGGCCGCCGGTGGGCTCACCCCAGCCCAGGCCGACGAGCTGCTCCAAGCCCATTCCGACTTGCGGGAAGCCCTGGAGGTCGCGCGCTCGCGTCGATGAGCTCTCGCTTGCTGGCCCTGACGGCTCTGTTGGGGCTGCTCTGTTGCGCCGCCCCCCGACCTGAGGCGGACCCGATCTACCTGCTGCGCAGCCAGGCCACCCTGGCCCAGGCCGGCTGGAGGGGAGAGTGGGAGCTGGAATGCGCCCGTCGCACTCTGGCCAGCCTGGGTGCCGAGCCCGAGGTGATCGGCGAGGAGCGCCTTGCGGGCCTCGCGCCCGGGCTGCTGGTGCTCTCCAACGTGCGCAACATGAGTGAACGGGACGCCGAGGCGGTGCGCACCTTCTGTCGCAAGGGCGGGCGCGTTTTGGCCACCGCCCTGACTTCCTATCGCCAGGCTGACGGCTCCCCCTGGCAACCCAACAACTTCGCCCTGGCCGACGTGTTGGGGGCTGACTTCGTCCGCTGGGGCGCCCCCGACCGCATGGACAAGATCCTGCTGGGCAAGCGCAATGCCATGCTGGTTAAAGCCCGCGAGCACGCTCGCGTGCGGGCCCGCTTCGAGAGCGGCGATCCGGCCATTCTGGAGACGGACTGGGGGACTTATGTGGCCGAAGATCTGCTCGCGCCCGAGGACACGGCTGCCCCCGAGGTGCGCAAACTCCTGGCCGAGCTGTTGACCCGACTTTCTCCGCGGCGCAGCTTCGCCCCCGGTCCCTACACCGAGCTCCCGCCCCCCCTGCCCTTTCGCGAGATGCTGCCCGAGGGCGAGCAGCTTGACGTGCTGGTGGAGGAGAAGGTGCCGGCCCTGAAAGTGGGCTCGCAGGAGGTGCGGGCCATCCTCACGGTGGGCAAGCCCCCGGCCCTGGCCCTCTACGACCGGGCGGGAAAACAGCTGCGCCGTAGCGGCGAGCCTCTCACCCTGCAAGACAAGCCCTATGTCTCGCTGCGCATCACGCGCAGCAACGGGACCTATCGCTGGTCGGCCTTCCGGGGAGCCGTCATCCTGGTTCCCGGACCCCACGGCCTGAGCGTGATCAACCGCCTGACGCTGGAGGAGTACCTGGCCGGCGTGGTGCCCAACGAGGTGCCTCCTACCTTTCCGCCCGAGTGCCTGAAGGCCATGGCGGTGGTGGCGCGGAGCTATTCGCTGGCCCACCGGGGAGCTCACTCCGGGGCTGACGTCTGCGACGAGGTGCACTGCCAGGTCTACGGTGGTCTTGCCTCCGAGTCAGACAGCACCTCGGCGGCCGTGCTGGCCACCCACGCGGTGGTACTCGCCTACCAGGGCCGGCCTATCGACGCGACATTCCATGCCGTCTGCGGAGGGGTCGGGCAGGATGCCGACCGGGTCTGGTCGGGTCGCGGGGCTGCCTATCTGCGCGGTCGTCCCGACACGCTCGAGTCCGAGCCGGGTGCGCTGGCCAGCGAGGAAGCCGTGACCGCCTTCCTCGAGCATCCGCCCGAGGACGCCTGCTGTCGGCAGGCAGGCCGGTTTCGCTGGCGCGAGACTTACTCCCGCAACGAGCTGGAAGAGCGCCTGAACCTCTCTTTGCCTGTTCTGTGCAAAGAGGAGTGGCGCGGGCTCGGTCGCCTCCGGGCTTTGCGCGTCAGCGAGCGCGGCCCGTTGGGCCGGGTGGAGGCTCTCGAGATTGAAGGCCAGCAAGGTCGATACACCGTGCGCGGAGATCGGGTGCGCTGGCTCACCAGCGGCGGCAAGATCGGGGCGGCCGGGCTCAACAGCACCCTCTTCGTCGTCAAGCTCACGGGGGACGAGGTGGAGCTGGTAGGCGGGGGATGGGGACATGGAGTGGGCATGTGCCAGGAAGGGGCGGCCGGGAGGGCCCGGGCCGGGTTGCCGTATCAGGACATTCTCAAGCACTACTATCCCGAGACCGAGCTTACAGGACCCCCGCTACCCTGAGCGAAGGGGCCCTCCTTCACGTTTGCAGGGGAGGTTGTCGAATGCTGTCACGAGCGTTTCTGTACCTTTGTCTGGGGTTGATGCTGCTGCGGCCGATGCCGGCTCAGGCCCAGGAGAAGTCCCTCTATGAGCGGCTGGGCGGGCTCTACGCCATCTCCGCCCTGGTGGACGACTTCATCGACCGCCTGCTCTCCAACGAGTTGATCATCCAGAACGAGCACGTGAAGGGTGCTCTCCAGCCCAAGCCGTTCAACAAGGTCCCCGGCCTCAAGGTGCACATCGTCAACCTGGTCTGCCAGCTGACGGGCGGCACCGAGCACTACTCGGGCCGCGACATGGCCAGCTCCCACACGGGCCTTCAGATCTGCCCCAACGAGTGGGACGCCATGGTGGGCGACTTCAAGGCGGCCATGGAGGCCATGAAGATCCCTGCGAAAGAACAGGCCGAGCTGCTCGAGCTGGTGGGGTCCACCAAGAAGGACATCGTTCGCTAAGGCGCCGCGCGAATGAGCGCGGCAATGTGCAAGACCAGAGTGCGTCGCACGACGGAGGTGGAATCACCCCGGTTTGGATGCTACGATCAGGTTGGTGGCCCGGTTCCGGCATAGGCAGGGTATCACGGTGGCCGAGCTGGTGATGGCCATCGTGCTGCTGGGCATGATCGTCACCGTCACGGTCCTGATCTTTACCCGGATGCTGGCCTCGACCAGCAAGACGACCAATCAGACCGTGGGCCTGGTCTTTGCTCAGCGCCGCCTCGAGCAGGCCACTCAGATCGGCCCGCCCGAGACGCCCGGGGGGCCGGGATGGGGAATCTCCGACCCCAGCGAGGTGCTGGCCGAAGGGGTTTATACGCCCGATGACAGGCTCCAGACCACATTCTGGAATCGTCTGACGGTGCAACCCCTGGACGAGCGCCCGGTCATGCCCGATGGGGGCCGGAAGATGGGCGACCTTTATCGTCTGAGGGTGGAGGTCTACTGGTGGGCCAGCGACCCCAACAACCCGCAGCCGATCGTGCGCCAGGGCATGGGGGTTCAGAAAGTGGAGCTTGAGACGATCTACTACTACCAGAGGATGAAGGATTGAACCGGCGCGGGCTCACCCTTCCCGAGGTGGTGGTCTGCTTCGGCATCTTCAGCCTGCTCTCGCTGGTTGCCCTGGGGACGCTGGTCTATGGAGCGACCGGCTTTCACCAGGTGGTCTACCAGCAGGGCTCTCAAAATGACGTACGGCGCATCATGGCCGCAGTGCACCGCGATCTCGCCTCCACACACCACCGCTCCGTCACGGTGGAGAAGCGCCAGAGCGCGGCCGGCTACGCGCGTGACGCGATGGCTCTCTGCTCGCTTGATAGCTGGAACGATCCCACCAACTTCGACAACTACCTTCGACCTCGCTGGAATTGCTACGTCGTTTACTACGCCAGCCGTGAGCAGAACGGCGTCAACGAGGCCGGCAAGCTGGTGCGGCAGGTTTGTTATCCGCGCGGTCCCGTCGGAGCTTTCGAATATGCCACCTTCATCAGCTCCCCCGAGAGCCTGATTCGCGATGGGGAGCCGTTGCAGAGTGAGGAGGTGCGCTCACAGATCCTCAGCGACCGCCTCTGGAAATTCGAGTTGTCTGACAACCCTCTCACCCAGTCGGTCTCCATCCGTCTCTCCTTGCGCAATCCGCCTCAAAAACGCGCCACGGGAGTCGAGCGCGACCTGCACAGCATTGAGGTGCTGCAAGAGATCAAACCGGCCAACACGTGGCCCCAAATCTGAAGTGAGGTGAGCGGCAATGCCTGATGCCAGAAGGCCACGTCGGGGGGTAGCCCTGTTCCTGGTGCTCACCATCCTGGGCGTCATCACCACCATGCTGGGCGCCTTCGTGGCTCTCAACTTGCAGAACTTCAGTCTGCTGGCCAGCTCGATGGAGCAGTCGGAGGCCCTGCAGGCCTGCATGAGCGGCTACAACTATGCCCTGTATCGCATCGAGCACGATAAGAGCTGGGGCAAGGACGCCTTCAACGGCCTGGATGACGCCGCTCCCCCCACCGGAACCCCGCTGGACGGGACGCTGAGCTGCGATCTGATCGAGCCCTCGCGCCTCTTCTTCAGCATCCAGGGCACGCGCATGAAGTTCGAGCTCACCGTGGTCAACAATCTCCCCCTTTCTTCTCGCTCGGGGGGGAGCCGGGACCCGGATACCCGACCTGGCGGGATGCCGGCAGTGGCTGACGACGCCCTCTACCTTCGCATCGTGGGCCGGGCGGGACGGGCCACCAGGCGGGCTGACGTGGTGCTGCACACAGCTCCGGCCTTCGACTCGGCGGCCCTGAGCAACGGTGACCTGGAGATTCGCCAGGGGCGGGTGCGTATCGACAGCCACGATCCCATGCGCAACTTCATCAAGTCCAACGGGGACATCAACCTGCCTCGCATCAACAGGGCTGGCGACGTGCGTTTCCGGCACACGGGCGACACGGCGCCCACCAAGCGCCCGCCCTACGGCTACGCGCTGGCGCGCAATACCGTGCGCTCAGGTCCCACCGACCTGGGAACCGACGATGAGGCCCTGGCCCAGGCCAGGCAAGACTCGCAGGGGTTCCTGGCTCCCAAGTCGCCGCGCAAGGCCGAGATTCTCAACCTGGACTTCTCCGACATCAACCTGCCGCCCGGGGCCGAGTCCAACCTGCCGCCCGGGAACTACGTGTTCACCACCACCAAGGTCAACATTCCCGTTCAGGTGACCTACGCCGACTCGGACGGGGTCCCGGTCTCCGAGCGCAAGAACCTGCGCATCACGGTGCCCGCCATCGTGCGGCGCAACGCCGAGACGGATGCGGTGGAGAAGGTCTGGTGGAGCGACACCGACATCTACATCCCCCCCAACACAGGCACCTGGCTCCCGGGCATCGGTGGCGCCGTGGTGACCCAGCTCGGCGGAGAGAGCCTGGCCGAGAACGTGCCCGCTTCGGAGGTCCTCTCGGGGGAGCCTCCCATGGCCATGCTGGCCCCCGGGGTGCAGGCCGATCTTTGGAACGCTACCGTGCAGGTGCAGCAGAACTATCGGGTCAACGTGGAGGGAGGCTTTGGTTTGCGCTACGAGCGCCGCAGTCAGCGCACCACGGTGCAGGAGGGCCCCGAAGGCATCGACGTGGGGGACTACGAGGTGCCCGAGGGCTCCAAGGACGCCCTGCTCATTCTCGGGGACGGTACCACCGGGTCCTCGCTCCGGGCGACGGGCAAGGTGGACCTGCGCCAGGTGACCGGCAAGGGGGCCATCCTGGCCAACGACGATCTGACCTTGAACGGCACTCTGGTGGCCGAGGGAACCGGGATGGAAACGGGTGGCCTGGCCCTGATGTCCGAGCGCGACGTGGTCTTGAACGTGCCCGAGGAGACCTATGAGGCGGACACGGTCACCGATACCCTGCGCAACACCGTTTTTCGTGGGCTGGTCTACGCCGAGAGAGACTTCGTGGTGCGGCCTCTGAGCAGCAATGCCGGCATTACCCGCAACCTGGACATCACCGGCTCGGTGGTGGCTCGACGCGGCAAGATCGTGGTGGAGGGCACCCGCGAGGTCAACCTGACCTACGATCCGCGCTATCTCGACGACGTGGTCAAGGACCTGAGCAATAATCGCGTCAAGCTCGAGCGCTATTCGTTCACGTTCAAGTAGGCTCACTCCTCAGGGGAGAGCTTGAACCCCTTGCGCCCCAGAAACAGCATCACCACGGAGAACACGATCAGCACCGCGCCCCAGATCAGGTTGATGTTGACGTCCAACGACTTGACGTAGGTCTCGGGCGGTGTCATCAGGCCGTAAACGGCCAGCAGCAGGCCCTTGACCAGGAACATCAGGCCGATGGGTACGCGAATGTCCAGTCCACCCATAACGCAAGCCTCCTAGCACAGTGATGCAAGAGTCCTCGAAGAGGGCTTTTGCATCATCCTGCGCTCAACAGATTGTCTGGCAGGCTGATGCCCTACACAACTGGTTTTGCATCAGCATGCTAGTAGAACACCAGATTGAGCAAGATCACGCCGATGCCCACCAGCACGGCCAGGAAGGCCGGTTTCTGGTAGAAGGCCAGGTGGCCTTCGGCGGGGCGCTCGGTGAGCGAGTAGACCAGCCCCTTGAGCTCCTCGTCGGGGCGTGGCTTCGTGATCAGGCTGACCAGGATGGTGACCACGAAGCAGGTGGTCCAGGCCGCGATGGCGGTGTAAAAGGTCTGGGCCATCGGGTTGGGATAGGTGTGCAGCACGCCCAGCAGGCCGCCCTTGATACCCGGCACGGCCCCGGCCGGCAGGGTCAGGCAGTGGTGGAAGAAAGCCGCCAGCGTGCCTGCTACCAGGCCGGCGAAGGCACCGTGGCCGGTGGCCCGCTTCCAGATCATGCCCAGCAGGAAGGTCGCGAAGAGGGGTGCGTTCACGAAGGCGAAGACCAGCTGCAGCACCTCCATGATGTTGTTGAACTGCAGCGCCAGGTAGGCGGCTACCATGCTCAGCCCGATGCCCCACACGGTGGCCATGCGACCCACCCAGAGGTAGTGCTCGTCGGAGGCCTCCTTCTTGAGGTAGGCCTGGTAGATGTCGTAGGTCCAGACGGTGTTGAAGGCGGTCACGTTCCCGGCCATGCCCGACATGAACGAGGCCAGCAGGGCGGTCAGGCCCAAACCCAGCATGCCCGCCGGGAAGAAATACAACAGCAGGGTCGGGATCACCATGTCGTAGTCAGGCTCGAGCTGACCGGTCGAGGGATTGAGCTTGTTGGGGATGATGCCCACCTGAGGAGCGCCGCCCGCTTGCGAGATGGCCGCTGTCTGGTCGGTAGCCCCGGTGGCAACCGGAGTGATGGCCACCGCGATCAGCCCGGGCATGATGACCAGGAAGGGGAAGAGCATCTTGGGCACGGCCGCGATCAGCGGGGTCTTGCGGGCCGAGGTCATGGAGTCGGCGGCCATGGCTCGCTGCACCACCAGAAAGTCGGTGCACCAGTAGCCAAAGGAGAGCACGAACCCGAGTCCCATGACCATTCCGAACCACTCGACCCCTAACGAGTTGGTATCGGCGCTGGACATGCCTTTCCAGGTGTGGACCATCTCCTGGTTTCCCATGGCGAGCATGCGCTCTTTCAGGCCTTCCCAGCCGCCCAGGCTCTGCAGGCCCAACCAGACCAGCGGAAAGAAGCCCGCCACGATCAGGAAGAACTGCAGCACTTCGTTGTAGATGGCGCTGGTGAGGCCGCCCAGGAAGATGTAGCCCAGCACGATCACGGCCGAGAGCAGGATGCTGACCAGGAAGATGTGACTCTTGTCGATGCCCAGCGCTTCGAAGGGCTGGTCGAAGAGCTTGAGGGCCTCGATCAGCTTGGCCATGGCATACATCGAGACGCCCGACGAGCAGACCGTCATCAGCGCGAAGGTGATGGCGTTGAGGGCCCGCGTCTTCTCGTCGAAGCGCAGGCGCAGGTACTCGGGCACCGAGCGGGCCCGCGAGCCGTAGTAGAACGGCATCATGAAGAGGCCGACGAAGATCATGGCCGGGATGGCGCCTACCCAGTAGAAGTGACTGGTGGCGATGCCATACTTGGCGCCCGAGGCCGCCATTCCGATAACTTCCTGGGCCCCCAGGTTGGCCGAGATGAAGGCCAGTCCGGCCACCCAGGCCGGAATGGACTTACCTGCCTCGAAAAAATCCTTGCTGGTCTTTGTGAAGCGCTTGAGGATAAACCCGATCCCAAGCACGAAAATGAAGTACACCAGCATGATGAGCCAGTCGATCGGATGCAGGTTCATGGTGGTGGCCTTTCGCAGAGAATGCCAGGCAAGACGCCCCAGGAAACGTTAGGCTGTGGAGCTGAAATTGGCCTGAAAGGAACTACTGTGGAGCGTAGTAGACCTCCACGAGGATGTCCGCCTGGCCTCGGTCAGGGCCGCATTCGAGGTCGAGGCGATCGAGCCGGACCGGTCGACTCTGGCGAAGCAGGCCATCGAGCAGCCGGAACAGCTCGTCCTTGGGCCCCGTGGCCTTCATCTCGACTGCCAGATAGGGGTTCAGCTCATAGTTGACCCGCTCGGGGACTTGCTGGTCCTTGAAGGCGACCTTCAGGCCAGGCCGATTGGTCAGCCCACGCCACTCTTTCTGGAGCTGCTTTTGCATGGCTGCGGGGGTGGGCGGATCGCTCTTGAGCTTTTTCTCCTTCCGGGAGGCCTGCACTTTGGCCTCGAGCTCGGAGGCCCGCCTGGTGAGCGCCGGCAACTCGGCCAGCTCGGCCTGCCATTGCTTGGGACGCTCCCTGATCGAGATGGCGTTGTGCTTGAGTTGCTCGACCTCCTGGAGCTTGTCGGCCCAGCTGAGAAAGTAGCCGGCCCCCAGCAACAGGCAAGAGAGCACCACGGCGGCCAGGCTCACTGGTTGAAGACCCCCTCGAGTCGCCCCTCTGTTTCCGCCAGCCCGGTCACCCCGGGCACCTTCTCCAGGCGAGCTCTGGCTTTGGCCAGCTCCCTGGACTGTACCACCAGGCTACCGTTCTGGAAGGTGAACCGGGTGAGGTCGGGGCCCAGGGAGTCGATGGCAGCGAGCAGGAGGGACTGGCCGGCGGCCAGGGCGGGCGTGTCTCTGAGGACCGCCAGGGCCTGCTCGCTGCGTGCGATCCGAGCTCGCTGCTCCTCCAGTGTCTTGATCTCGGGGTGCTGCTGCTGCCATGTGCGCAGCTCTCGCTCGGCAGCCTCGAGATCGGCCCGACCGGCCTCGATTTTGAGCCGCAGCAAGTGCTCGCCGGCCGCGCCGGCCAGCAGGGCAAGAAGCAGGATGGCCACGGGAACAAGTCTCACCTCGCGGGCGCTTCTGAGTTCGGCAGGGCCTTCCCTGCAGTGGCTGGAACTATCCGGAATGGACGCCCAGGAGATCATGTCCTTCCCGTGTGAGTTCCCTGTCAAGGCGATGGGCAACTCGGCCCCCGACTTCGCCGAGCACGTGGCCGCCATCGTGCGCCGGCACGCTCCGGGGTTCAACGAGGCGGCGGTTTCGAGCCGCAGCTCGAGCGGGGGCAAGTTTACCGCCGTCACGGTGATGATTTTGGCGACCAGCCGGGCCCAGCTCGAGGCCATTTACCAGGACTTTCACCAGGACGAGCGCGTTCTCTACGTCATTTGATCCAAGGAGGCCTTGACCGTGTCGCATATGACCGTGGTGGTGACCCAGCTCATCGAGCCGCGCTTCATCGAGAAAGCGGCTGCCGACCTCAACCACAGAGTGGAGATCCAGGCTCGTCAGGGTTTCAGCATCGAGCGCGTGGCGTTCAACTGGAACGGCAAGAGCTATGAGGCCAGCGCAGATACCGACCATGTGAAGGCCGAGAACGTGCACTCGCTGGCCAGGAAGCTCAGCCAGCGCTATGCCTACCACGCCACGAAAGAGACCCTGGCCGAGAAGGGCTTTGACCTGGTGACCGAGGAGACCGAGAGAAACGGCGCCATTCGACTCACGCTGAGGCGGATCGCGTAATGGAGATTCAAGAGGTTCAGGTGGTCATCGGCCCCGATGGCCAGGTGCAGATCGAGGTCAACGGCGTCAAAGGGGGCGGTTGCCTGGAGCTGACCGAGCAGCTCGAGAAGGCGCTGGGCACGGTCTCGAGCCGGGAGATGACCCCCGAGGCTCACCAGCATGTGGAGGTCTCTCAGGACGCTCAAGTTTGGGGCGGCTGAAGCTCCATCACTTCCTGAAGGGCAGCCGGGCCAACGGTCCCGGGTTGCGCGCGGTGCTCTGGGTGCAGGGTTGCTCGCTGGGCTGCCCGGGCTGCTTCAATCCCGAGACGCACGCGTTCGAGGGTGGCCAGGAGTGGGAGGTCGATTCCCTCTTCGAGGAGATTCGCGCCCTGGACGCGATCGAGGGCCTCACCATCAGCGGGGGCGAGCCCCTGCAGCAACGCGCTCCCCTGCTCGAGCTGTTGGGTCGGGTGCGCCACGAAACCCACCTTTCAGTGCTGATCTTCACCGGGTTCGCCTATGAGGAGCTGCGCTGCCCCGAGTTGCTCGAGCTGGCCGACGTGCTGTTGTGCGGCCGTTACCTTGAAAAGGAGCGTTTGGCCACCGGCTTGATCGGCTCGGCCAACAAGACGGTGCACTTTCTCACCGACCGTTACCGCATGAGCGACCTGGAGGCGGTGCCGGTGGGAGAGGTGGTCATCGGGCCCGAAGGGGTGGTGGTCTATACCGGGATCGACCCGCTGAGGAGCTGACGGTGGACTTCGAAGACCAGCTGGAAATCTTTCTGCGAGCCCGCTTCACGCTGATCGCCGTGACCACTGTCGAGGAAGAGCGCGCCCTGGAGGCGATCGCCCGGGTCTGTAAACGCAACAACCTGGGCTGCGTCAGTTGGGACGTGGCCGATACCTTCGTGCGCCTGTTGCCCGGCCACGAGGAGCTGACCTCGGCTCGCGAGCCCTTCACCGCGCTGGAGAAGATTGGCGCCTACCGCGGCGATGCCGTCTTCGTGCTCAAGGACTTCCACGACTTTCTCAACGTGCCCCAGGTGCGCCGCAAGCTCAAGAGCCTGGCCTACCAGCTCAAGGTCTCGCGGCGCCACCTGGTGGTGCTCACGCCCTTCGCGAAGGTTCCCGAGGAGCTGCGCGACGTGTGGGTGCCGCTCGACCTCCCCATGCCGTTGGCGGGCGAGCTCGACCAGCTCGTGACCCAGCTCTCCAACGTGGCCGGAGGCAGCGTGCGGCTCACACCGCTGGGCCGCGAGAAGCTGGTGCAGGCGGCCCTGGGTCTGACCGCCTCGCAGGCTTCGCGGGCCTTCGCCAAGGCGCTGGTGACCGATGGCTGCCTGGATGACCGCGACATCGGCCTGGTCACCGAAGAAAAGCGCCTGATCCTGCGCGAGAGCGAGGCGCTGGAGTTCTTCCCGGTGACCGAGACGGCGGCCGACGTGGGCGGGCTGGGGGTGCTCAAAGACTGGCTGCGTCTGCGCGAGCGGGCGTTCACCAAGGAGGCCAGCGACTACGGCCTGCCCACTCCCAAAGGGATCGCCCTGGTGGGCATTCCCGGCACCGGCAAGAGCCTGACCGCCAAGATGATCGGCGGACTGTGGAACATGCCGGTGGTGCGGTTGGACGTGGGAAGCTTGTTCGGCAGCCTGCTCGGCGAGTCCGAGGAGAAGGCCCGTCGGGCTCTGCGCCTGGCCGAGACCGTTGCCCCCTGCATTCTGTGGATGGACGAGATCGACAAGTCACTGGGCGTGGGCACGGGGGCCCTGGATCAGGGCACCAGCCGCCGGGTGCTGGGCACGCTGATCACCTGGATGCAGGAAAAGAAGGCCCCCTGCTTCGTAGTGGCCACGGCCAACGACATCCAGACCCTGCCCCCCGAGCTGTTGCGGCGTGGCCGCTTCGACGAGATGTTCTTTCTGGATCTGCCCACCCTGGAGGAACGGCGCGAGATTCTGGCGGTGCACATCACCCGCCGTCACCGCCTGCCCCACGATTATGACATCGCCCGCCTGGCCGGGATGTCCGAGGGCTACGTGGGAGCCGAGCTCGAGCAAGCGGTGGTGGACGCCATGTTCTACGCTTTCAGCCAGGACCGCGAATTCACCACTGAGGACGTGGCCCGGGCCATCCAGCAGCAGGTGCCGCTGAGCAGCACCCAGCGCGAGGTGGTGGAGGGGCTGCGCAAGTGGCTGCTCGAGGGGCGGGCCCAGTCGGCTTCCTTCCGCGAGGTCACCGAGGCCCAGCAGAAGGCAGTGCCGCTGCAACTGGTCAAGCGCTCGTACGGGGTCTGATCTTCAGCGTACTGGAGAGCCTCTAAGCTGCTGGAGGCTCGAGACGCGCTTCCAGTCGGCGCAGGCGTTCCTCGTGGTCTTGCAGGATGGCCTCTTGAGCGGATCGCTCTTCGGCCACCAGCTGAGTCAGCTCGCAGTGGGACCGCTCGGACTGCAGCGAGTGGGACCGCTCCAGGGCGGCTTGCTCCAGAAAGGCCAGACGCATCTCGGTGAAGGCCTTCTCCATGATGCCGCGGTTGGTAGCCAGTGCCTCCCGAAAGTGGTTGCCCTCGCGCTCGACGCGCCGTTCCAGGGTCTTGAGTCTCTCCTCGAAGGTCATGCTGCTTCTCCTCGGGGGAAGAAGGAGCCGGACGCCTGTGGTCTGGCTCGAATGATGCCATGCTAGCACGAGCTTGAGAATGTGTCAATTCGACGGGGGTGCTGATCGAATCTCTCGGTTAACTCTCGGTGTTGCTTTTTCTACTCGTGG